>NZ_JBIAIK010000024.1:0-80695 GCF_042871385.1 Streptomyces sp. NPDC005808
GATGATGACGGAGTCCTCGAAGGAGAAGGTGATGGCTTCGGCGGCGTGGGCGAACTCCACGTTCTCCTTCAACGCCGCCAACTCCGCACGACTGTTGCGGTCGACGGCCTCGTCGATCCAGAGCAGATCGTGTGCGTCGTCGTTGATGGCGCGGTAGTCGTGCTGCAGCCGGACGCGTGAGGCGCCGTCGTCCAACGGCTCGACGATCCACGTTCCGCCCATGGCGGCGACGGGGTGGGTCGTGACCTCCTGGCGGAAGGTGATGCGCAGCCCCTCCGGGTCCAGCTCTCGGCGGGACGTCCAGTTCTTGGGCTGACCGTTGGCGGTGGCCCAGATCCGGATGCGCTCGTGCGATCCGGAGAAGTCCACCCGCTCCACAAAGATGGTCGGCGGGAAGATCCGCGGCCAGTTGGTGACGTCCGCCAGCAGGCGGTACACGGCCTGCGCGGGCGCGGCGATGGTGATCTCGTGCTCAACCTCGCGGGTTGTCATAGGACGTCCTCTTCGGTCTCGGGCGCGTCGGCGCCCGGGGTGCGGGTGCGGTCAGAAGTTGCCGAGTCCGCCACAGACGTTGATGGCCTGGGCGGTGACGGAGGCGGCGGTGTCGGAGGCCAAGTAGGCGACCATGCCTGCGACTTCCTCCGGAGTGGAGTAGCGGCCGAGCGGGATCTTGGCCCGGAACTTGTCGTGGATGGCTTCCTCGGAGGTGTCGTAGGCGGCGGCGTAGCCCGCCCGCACCCGCTGGGCCATGGGGGTCTCGACATAGCCGGGGCAGACGGCGTTGACCGTGATCCCGGTGGGGGCCAGCTCGTTGCCGAGGGCTTTGGTGAAGCCGACGACTCCGTGCTTGGAGGCGGAGTAGGGGGCGCCCAGCACGACGCCCTGCTTGCCCGCGGTGGAGGCGATGTTGATGATGCGGCCGCGGTCCTTGTGCCGCATGCCGCCCGTGGTGAGGACTTCCCTGGTCAGCCGGAAGACGCTGGTGAGGTTGGTTTCGATGACGTCGGCCCACAACGCGTCGTCGATGTCCGCGGTGACACCGCCACCGGAGCGGCCCGCGTTGTTGACCAGCACGTCGACACCGCCGAAGCGGTCGACCGCGGCCTGCACGAACGCCGTGGCGGAGGCGGCGTCGCGCACGTCGAGTACTTTGCCGTCGGCGTCGATCCCCTCGGCCCGCAGCTCCTTCACGGTCGAGGCGACGTTCTCCGCGTCGCGTGCGCCGATGAAGACCCGGTGTCCCTGGGCTCCCAGTGCCCGCGCGGAGGCGAGCCCGATACCGCTGGTCGCGCCTGAGATCAGAGCGACCGGCTTTTCCTGCAACGACATGATTTCTGCTCCGTAGGTTCCGAGAGTGGATCCGTCCGGTGCCGGGCGGAGAGGGCTTCGCCCGGCACCGGACGGGACAGAACAGGCGGTTCAGGCGGCTTCGGCCACCGCGGACAGGTGCTGGGTGACGGCCGCGATCAGCGCGCGGGGGGTGTCGGCGTCGCCCAACAGCTCCTCGTCCAGGACGATTCCGTACTCGCGCTCGATGCGGCCTCCGGTCTCCAGCAGGGCGAGAGACTCGTAGCCGAGCGCGTCGAACGGGACGTCGAGGATGTCGCCGTCGAGGTCGACGCCCTCGTCGGCACCGGCGGCCTCCAGGAGGATCCGCCGCAGATCGTCGAGGGTGAATTCCTTTGTGGACACGTGTGTCCTTTCGTTGTTCGTGAATCGGTCGGAGCAATGAGGGAGTGAGGGGTGGGCCCCCGTGGCCGGCGCTGTTTCAGCCGGCTACGGGCGAGTCAGGGGCGCGGACCACGACAGCGGAGTTGAAGCCGCCGTGACCACGGGCCAGGACGAGGGCCGTGCGCACCTCCGCGGTGCGCGGACGGTCGACGACCAGGTCGAGCCCGTACGAGCGGTCCGGATCGACATGCACCGTCGGGGGGATGAGGCCTTCCCCGATGGCCAGCAGCGCGGTGGCGACATCCAGCGGCGCCGCACCCGAATAGAGCCGTCCGGTCATCGTCTTGGGCGCGGTGACCGGGACACCCCGTTCACCGAACACGTCCACCAGCGCCTGGGCTTCGATCCGGTCGAGATCCGGTACGCCGGCCGCGTCGGCGAAGACGACGTCGATGTCCTGGGGCCCCACGCCCGCGTCACCGAGGGCCAGTTCGACGGCCTTGCGCAGGCCGGGCTCCCGGCCGCTGCCGGGCGCCGCGTCGAACGTGGCGCCGTACCCGGCGATCTCCCCGTAGACGTGTGCGCCCCGCTCGTGGGCCGAGTCGGCCGACTCCATGATCAGGATGGCGCCGCCCTCGCCGGGCACATAGCCCGACGCCTCGGCGTCGAACGGCAGGAACGCCCGGGTCGGTTCCTCGCTCTCGCTCATGAGCCCGGTGGAGAGTTGCGCCACCCAGCCCCAGGGGCACAGCGAGGCGTCGATGCCACCGGAGACGATCATCCGGGTGCCCTTGCGGATCAGCCGACGCCCCTGGGCCAGCGCGTCCAGGCCGCCCGCCTCGTCGCTCACGACCACTCCGCTCGGTCCCTTGAGCCCGCTGCGGATGGAGATCTGGCCGCTGTTGACGGCGTAGAACCAGGCGAAGGACTGATAGGCGCTGACGTACTGGCTGCCCTGGCTCCACAGTTTCTGCAGTTCGTTCTGGCCGAACTCGAAGCCTCCGGAGGAACTGGCCGTGACCACGCCCATGTCGTACTCGGGCAACTCCCCCGGCTCCAACCCCGCGTCGGCCAGCGCCCAGTCGGCGGCGACGAGCGCGATGCGGGTCATCCGGTCGGTCTGCGGCAGCAGCCGGCTGGGCAGCAGTTCTTCGGCCGCGAAGCCGGGAACCTCGCCGGCGAGGGTCGAGGGATAACCGGAGGCGTCGAAGTGGGTCAGGCGGCCTATGCCGTTCTTGCCGGTACGGGTCGCTGCCCAGTAGTCCTGGGTGCCGAGCCCGTTGGGCGCGGCGATGCCCAGGCCGGTCACCACCACCGAGGTCGTCATGCCACGCTCCTCTCGGGACGCGCCAGCACCATGGCGCTCTGGAATCCGCCGAATCCGCTGCCCACGGTGAGCACCGCGTCGATGAGCTGCTCCCGGGCGGTGAGCGGGGCGTAGTCGAGGTCGCACTCCGGGTCCGGGGTGTGCAGATTCGCGGTCGGCGGTACGACGTTGTTCTCCATCGCGAGGGCGGAGGCGGCGATCTCGATGGAACCGATGGCTCCGAGCGAGTGGCCCACCATCGACTTGATGGAGCTCACCGGGGTCCGGTACGCGTGATCGCCCAGGCTGCGCTTGAACGCGGCGGTCTCATGCCGGTCGTTCTGCTTGGTGCCGGAGCCGTGCGCGTTGACGTAGTCGATCTCGGTCGGGTTCATCCGGGCCTCGTCGAGCGCGACCCGGATCGCCTCGGCCAACTCCTTGCCGTCCTTGCGGAGTCCGGTCATGTGGTACGCGTTGGAGCGCGTCGCGTAGCCCGCTATCTCGGCGTAGATATGGGCGCCGCGGCGCCGGGCGGTGGTGAGTTCCTCCAGGACGAAGACGGCGGCGCCCTCCCCCAGGACGAATCCGTTGCGCGTCCCGTCGAACGGGCGGGAGGCGGCCTCCGGCTTGTCGTACCGGGGAGTGGTCGCCTTGATGGCGTCGAAGCAGGCCATGGTGATCGGCGAGATCGGCGCGTCCGAGGAGCCGGCGATCATGACGTCGACGGAACCTTCGCGGACCAGGTCGACCGCGTGGCCGACCGAGTCGATGCCGGAGGTGCAGCCGGTGGACACGACCGTGCTCGGTCCCTGCGCCCCGACCGCCCAGGCGACCTCGGCGGTGAAGGAGCTGGGGACCAGGTAGTTGTAGAGGTGCGGGACCGCGTACTCGTGGTCGACCACGTGGAGCCGTCCGCCGTCGCTGACGACGTTGTACTCCTCGTCGAGACCCATCGTGGCGCCGACGGCGCTGCCGATCGTGACCCCGACGCGATAGGGGTCGTACGTCTCCAGGTCGATGCCGCTGTCCGCCACGGCACCGCGGGCGGCGACGACGGCGAACTGCGCGGCCCGGTCCATACGCCGGATCTCCTGCGGACTCAGTCCGTGATCCCGCGGGTCGAAGTCGATTTCCGCGGCGACCTTCGAGCGGAAGGGACTCGGGTCGAAGAAGGTGATTCCGCGGGTGGCCGTACGTCCGTCACTGAGCAGATTCCAGAAGCTCTTCGCACCGACACCGCCGGGTGCGAGTACCTCGATGCCCGTGATGACCACGCGTCGCCCGGTCACGCGGACGCCTCCCAGTTGTAGAAGCGCTTCGCCATGGCGTCGGCCGGGGAGCGCCAGGTGGCGGGGTCGTACGCCTCGATGAACGGCTTGAGGTCCTCGCTGATCCGGACGAAACGCTCGTCGTGCCGCGCCCCCTGGATCTGCCGGCCCTGCTGGTCCTCTTCGAAGTCCTGCAGGTGGAAGTACAGACCTCGGTACTCGAAGAGCTGACGCCGCCGCGTACCCATCAGGTGCGGCATTTCTGTTCCGTCGAACTCGCTGAAAAGCTTGGCGACGTCAATGCTGGAACTGGGGTCCATACGGGCAACGATCAGAGTGCTGTGCATGCTCTCCCTCTCCTCACGGACCATGAATTCGAATTCAGTATCCAAGGCGTACAAAGCCTTTTCAACGGTGATTACGTCAGGGCCGTGTCAGGGTTTGCAATAATTCCGCAGCTGAATTCAAGAGAATCCGGCGGAGATTTGTATGTCAGTCTTTGATCTCGCAGATGGCCGCGCCGGAGGAGATGGAGGCGCCGACCTCGGCGGTGAGGCCCTTGATGGTGCCGGCGCGGTGCGCGTTCAGCGGCTGTTCCATCTTCATGGCCTCCAGGACGACGACCAGGTCGCCTTCCTCGACCTGTTGGCCCTCCTCGGCGGCGATCTTGACGATCGTGCCCTGCATCGGGGAGGCCAGGGTGTCGCCGGACGCCGCGGCCGACGACTTCCGGGCGGCCCGCCGTTTCGGCTTGGCACCGGCCGCGAGACCGGTACGGGCGAGGGTCATCCCCAGTGACGCGGGCAAGGAGACCTCCAGCCGCTTCCCACCGACCTCGACCACCACGCGCTCGCGTCCCGGCTCGTCCTCGGTGTCGCTCTCCGTCGGCACGGCGAAAGCCGGGATGTCGTTGACGAACTCGGTCTCGATCCAGCGGGTGTGGACACGGAACGGGTCGCTGGTGAATGCCGGGTCCGCCACCACCGCGCGGTGGAAGGGGAGCGCGGTCGCCATCCCCTCGACGGTGAACTCCGCCAGCGCCCTGGCCGCCCGCTGCAAGGCCTGTTCGCGCGTCGCCCCGGTGACGATCAGCTTCGCCAGCAGCGAGTCCCACGCCGGGCCGATCACACTGCCGGACTCCACCCCCGCGTCGAGACGGACGCCGGGTCCGGACGGCGCCGCGAAGGCGGTCACCGTGCCCGGCGCGGGCAGGAAACCCCTGCCCGGGTCCTCACCGTTGATACGGAACTCCAGCGAGTGCCCCCGAACGGCCGGGTCGTCGTAGCCCAGTTCCTCACCGTCCGCGATCCGGAACATCTCCCGCACCAGGTCGATGCCGGTGACCTCCTCGGAGACCGGGTGCTCGACCTGCAGCCGGGTGTTGACCTCAAGGAAGGAGATAGTGCCGTCCGCGGCGACCAGGAACTCCACCGTCCCGGCACCCACATAGCCGGCCTCCCGCAAGATGGCCTTGGACGCCGCGTACAGCTCGGCGTTCTGCCCCGCGGTCAGAAACGGTGCGGGCGCCTCCTCCACCAGCTTCTGGTGCCGGCGCTGGAGCGAGCAGTCACGCGTGGACACGACCACGACATGGCCGTGGGCGTCGGCCAGGCACTGGGTCTCCACATGCCGCGGCCGGTCGAGGTAGCGCTCGACGAAGCACTCGCCGCGACCGAACGCGGCCACCGCCTCACGCACCGCCGACTCATACAGCTCCGGCACTTCCTCCAGCGTGCGCGCGACCTTCAGACCCCGGCCACCGCCGCCGAACGCCGCCTTGATCGCGACGGGCAGCCCGTGCTCCCGGGCGAACGCCACCACCTCGTCGGCGCCCGACACCGGATCCGGCGTCCCCGCCACCAACGGCGCCCCGGCGCGCTGCGCGATATGACGGGCGGCGACCTTGTCACCCAGATCACGGATCGCCTGCGGCGGCGGCCCGATCCAGGTCAGCCCCGCGTCCAGCACCGCCTGCGCGAAATCGGCGTTCTCCGACAGAAACCCGTACCCCGGATGGACGGCGTCCGCCCCGGAGTCCTTGGCCGCCTGCAACACCTTGGCCATGTCCAGATAGCTGGCCGCCGGAGTGTCACCACCCAGAGCGAACGCCTCGTCGGCCGCCCGGACATGCAACGCGTCCCGGTCCGGATCCGCGTAGACCGCGACCGATCCGATCCCGGCATCTCGACAAGCACGAGCAACGCGGACAGCGATTTCGCCACGATTGGCGATGAGCACCTTGCGCACGATGAACGTCCCCTGACTCTGTCGGAGTAACCAGACTGTTCGCTCTTCGACCATGCGTTCAACAGGCACGGCTACAGAAGTGAGTGCGAATTCGCAGCCAGGAGGCAGATGTGTCGGCGGAAGGAAAGAGAATGTTCAGGCATGCGTCAAACCTGGATAATTAACGGCCTGTTCACAAACGCAGGATGCGGTGGCGGAAGCCACCGCATACGCACGCCGGGCAGCCGGTCAGACCGGCTGAAGATGCTGTCGATACCACTCCCGCGCCGTCGCGAAATCCGCGAGGAAACCCGGGCCCGGAGCGAGGCGCAGGTCGGCCCACAGCCGACTGCTGTCGAACCAGTGGTCGGTGGCCAGCATGTCCAGACCCTGCGATGCCCGTACGTCGCCGGTGACGCACGCCCGCGCTTGGGCGAGCGACAGTTCACCCGACACCGGCGGCGACTCCGCGCAGGTCGCCACCGCGTCCATCAGCAGCGCCGCGGTGACCGGCACCGGGTGCGCGGCGTGATAGACGGCGGCGGTCAGATCACCGGTGGGAGCGAACGCGGCCCCTACCAGCAGACGGGCCAGTTCGGGGGCCGCCACGGCGGACATCCGCGCCTGCCATCCCACGCCCCTGCCCCCCAACGACCGGAGAATCCGCGCCAGTTCGGGGACGACCCAGGTGTCGTTCTCCCCATACACCAGGTGGGGCCGCAGGACGACTCCTCCTGCGGCGAGCACCGCGTCCTCAGCAGCCGCCCGGGTCCGGGAGGTCGGCGATCCAGGGTGCCGGGCGAGCTGTTCGGGTCGGGAGTCGCGGAAGGTGCCGCGCCCGTACACGGAGGCGGTGCTGAGCTGGACGATGCGGGAAACGCCCGCCCGCTGCGCCTCCTGCACCAGTGCGGCGGTCCCCCTGGCATTGACGGCCTCGTTGACGTCGGCGGACCCGCCGATCTGCGCCGCGCAGTGCAGCAGAACGTCAACTCCCTCGCAGATCCCCCGGAGTGACTCCGGTCGGGCGAGGTCGGCCTGGACTACCCGGCTGGAGCGGACCCCGGCCGGACGGCGGTGGGACATCAGCGTCAGAGGTATGCCGCGCCGCTCGGCCTCGCGCACGACATGACCGCCGATGAAGCCGGCGGCGCCTGTGACCATGGTGGTGCGCTCATCGCGCTCCCCCGTGATCTCGCGCTCCCCCGTGATCTCGGGCTCCCCCGTCATCGCGCTCTCCGCCGCCATCGCGCCCTCCCCCGTCATCGCGCTTCACCGACGGCCGGGGCGCAGAACGACAACGGCGGTGAAGACGCTCTCCTCCGCCTGGGTGCCTCGGATCTTCACCCGTATGTCGCCGGACGCGTCCGGCAGGCCGGGGTGCGCCTCGATCCAGCAGGGCGCGTCCAGTTCGGCGTAGCGATGGAAAGTGCTGTCGACGGCGACGACGAGCGTGTACGGCAGACCGGTCGACGCCTGTGCGGCCTGGCGTGCCGCCTCCAGCAACAGCATGCCGGGCACGTGGTCGACCTCGTGATCGAAGAAGATCGCGTGTCCGGTGTCGACGCGGAGTTCCCATCGGTATGCGCGGGGGTCCGCCCCGGTCGCGGAGAGCACCACATGCGCCGCGTCCGTGCGCCCGACCGCCGCGGGGGCGATCGGCTCCCCCAGGGCGCGTTTGGCGATGGGGGGGCGCTCGCCCCGCAGACGTTTGTGCACGGCGGGGCTGGTGCAGCGAAAGGCGGCCGCGGCGGTGCCGAGTGCCACGCCGTCGACCACGACGGTCACGGCGTAACGCATGCTGCTGAGGTTCTTGCCCCGGCGCACCATGTCGCTGCACACCGTGTGCAGTTCGACCTCGGTGGGGGCAGGACCCGCGACGAGCAGTTCCTCGGTGATGGCGAACGACATGTCCCACATGAGGAAGTGGTGGCCGAAGGGCACGTCGAACTCGGCATGGGAGAGCAAGGCCCCGATCTGGCGGACGGACTCGACCAGCAGCATCGGGTCCTGGTAGCCGCCGGCCTGGGAGAAGAGCGAGTGCCCGCGGGGCCACTGGGCCCGGATGACGAAGGCGTCGGGCTGTACGGCGGCGCCGTCGACGGCCGGCTCCCATCCGGTGAGCAGCACTTCGGAGACCGCCGCACGGTGGACGTACTGGCGCGGGACAGTCGTGGTGAAGGGCGGAAAGCCGGTCCAGGGAGTTAAGACGCTGTCGCTGGGAGTCCGCGACGCGGAAACGATGGGCTGCATGAGTGCCACTCCTGATCGTTAAGGCAGGGGTGACCATCCCAGCCGTCGGTTGTCACCCCCGTGACCGACGTTGCGCTCCCAAGATACAGACAGGTCAGTTCGCTATAACAAGTAAAACTTTAGTATCGCGATTCGGGGCACCATGGGGAATTTCGAATTCCGCCCACTCCGGATCCGTGCCGTCCAGGAAACCCGCCGCTGGCAAAGCTACATATATGCAGGTAAGGACCCTCGGCGCGAGGCACTTGCGGCACCCTGGACGGCCGGCCGATGCGGACCAACAAACCGGCCGTGTGGTCCGATTAAGCTTCCCGGAACGATTAATTCCCCGATCTCCCATGAGCCCCACGCGTCACAAAACGCCTGGGAAGATCTGCGCAAAAAAACGATTGTCGCAGCTGAAGGGCTATAACTAGCCGTATACGCCTCTCGCACAGACGTCCGTTGACAATCAGACAAGTCTGTTTCTATCTTCGGCACCGCGAGCATCTAGCCGACCGTGATGCCACTTGCGCCTCAGGAGGAGCTCATGTATCGGTACGCCTCAGACGTACTCGATTTCCGGACAGAGCAGCACCCCCCATCGATCCCCCAGGCTCACGGCCTCAACGTCGAGGCATCGCCGACGACACCAGCTGAACGGCACGTCCTCCGCGTGCTTGTCGTGGAGAACGAGACCCGTGCCGCCGACACCCTTGTCCAGGGTCTTTTGAGACAGGGTTACCACGCCGAGAGCGTAGCGACGGGAGGTCACGCGCTGCAGGCCCACCACCAGGTCGACCTGGTCCTCCTGGACGTCGATCTGCCAGATCTCGACGGGTTGGAGGTCTGTCGCGGGATCCGTGCGGTCAGCGACACCCCGATCATCGCCGTCACCGCGCGCGGCAGCGAACTCGACCGCGTCCTGGGCCTTCAGGCCGGCGCCGACGACTACCTGGTCAAGCCCTACGGGTTCCGCGAACTCCTGGCCAGAATCGAGGCGGTGATGCGGCGCGCGCGGCCTCGCCAAGCGGCCTCGCGAACGATAGACCACGGGCTTTTGCGCATCGACGCCACCACCCGGGAGATCTCGATCGGCGGGCGCTCCATCGAGCTCACCCGCAAGGAGTTCGACCTGTTGCACCTGCTCGCCTCACAGCCCGGAACTGTCATATCCCGACGCCAGTTAATGGCCCAGGTCTGGGACGACACCTGGTCCCACCGGGGCCGGACTATTGACACCCACGTCAGCAGCCTGCGCGGCAAGCTCGGCTCCAGCAGCTGGGTCATCACGGTCCGAGGGGTTGGATTCCGCCTCGGGCACCCCTGATACCAAGGCCGCCATTTACCACACCAAGTCGCTTCCGTCACCTCTGTAACCCGCCATTGCAACGTTCCGGACCAATCATCCCGTTCAATGGATGACTGCTGTTTATTTCTCTGCCCGTTAAAATGCAGACAGGTTGGTTCGGTATTTGGAGGGTAGGGATCAGAGATGGGCAAGCAGGAACGCGGAACACGTTCGAGGCTCTCGATCCTTGAGGCGGCCGCGCGCGTCTTCGACACGCGCGGTTTCGACGGCGCGAGCACGAACGACATCCTTGCCGGTTCCGGACTGACCAGGGGGGCCCTGTACCACCACTTCCCGTCCAAGGAGACCATCGCCGCCGCACTTATCGATGCTCACAGCGACGCGCTGATCGTGCCCGAGCGGGATGTCAAGATCCAATCCATCATCGACCTGACCATGGAGTTCGCCTACCGGCTCCAGCGGGATCCCGTGCTGCGCGCCAGCGTGCGGCTCGCGGTGGAGCAGAGCTCTTTCTCACGCCCGACGATCACTCCGTACGAGCAGTCGAGCGCGGCCGTTCTCGGGCTGTTGGAGCAGGCCCGGGAGCAGGGCGAAATCCTGCCGGGTGTGGACCTGGAGGAGGCGACCTCCGTGATCATAGGCTCGTTCACCGGCATGCAGCTGATGTCACGGATCTACACCGACAGGAGGGACCTACTCGAACGCGTCGCCGCGCTCTGGCGGTTCCTGCTGCCGGGATTCGTCACCCCCGGCCTGATCACCCGCCTGAGCCTGGCCCCTCCGCAGTCGGTCACCGCGCCGTACTCCTGCCCTGAGACATCGATCGAGCTGCGCGAGTCGCAGGAGCGGCTGGGTGCGCACGAAGGGGAGGTATCCGCACCCCATCAGCCGCCGGCTGTGCGTCAAGGGTGACTGGGGTTCGCGGATGACGGGAGTCACCCCCTCGGCACGACCATGTCCGTCAACAGTGCAGCCCCTGGGCCGAGTTCATGCCAGCTGACGCCATGCCAGGCGAGGATCGCGACGGCCGAGGTGGGAAATTTCTTCCGTACGTCCTCCAGTGCGTCGTTGAGGCCATCCGCGGCGAGTTCGAGCACCAGCTCCTCGATGCCGGGGTTGTGCCCGATCAGAAGCAACGTCCTGACCTGGTAAGGGACTTCCCCCACGGCTGCCAGCAACTCCGGTACGTCCGCGCCGTACAGTCGTCCGTCGAGCCGCACGGGGGGCGGGCTCCCCCACTGTGCGGCGGCCAACTCCCAGGTCTGGCGGGCTCGTACAGCGGTGGAGCACAGCGTGAGGTCGGGCAGGCAGCCGGCCTCGGCGAGGGCGCGTCCGGCGGCCGGGGCGTCTCGGTGGCCGCGCGGGGCGAGGGGGCGCTCGTGGTCGGCCACGCCCGTGGGCCAGGCGGACTTGGCGTGTCGCAGGAGGACGAGTCTGCGCAGCGGGCCGGCTCCGGCGCGGGCGATCACCGTACCGTCCCGATGTCGCGGGTGAGTTCGAGCCCGAGGAGACGATCCGCATAGGCGTACGTCTCGAAGCGGGCGCCGTCCGGTACGTCCTCGGCGCTCTCCAGACGCCGCAGCACATCGAGTACGGCGGGTACGTCGAGGTCGTCCTCCCACGCGGCCCGCAGTTCCTGCCGTACGGCTTCGGGGACGGGCTTGGACGGGCGGGTCGCCCAGGTGGCGACCGACTTCCGCCAGCGTGCCAGGGTCTCGCGAGCGCCTTCGAGATCGGCGGCGTCGAGGTCGACGGGCTCCCGGCGCGGGGTCGCGAGCAGGATCATGCGCAGCAGCGTGGGATCGGCGGTGCCGGTGACCGGCGCGACTTCGACCCCGATTCCCTCGGTGACGGTGTCGCCCGCCGCGAGCACATGAAGGGCCGGACCCGCGTCGGTCGTCCCTCCTTCGGCGCGGCGGATGCCGAGCGCGTCGGCGCGCGCCCTCAGATCCACGGACACGTCGCCCACGATGACGGCCGGTGTCCCGCCGATTTCCACCGCCCGGGCGAGCACATCGGCGACCAGCAGCACCCGTAGCGCGGACGTGTCGGTCCCCGAGCCCTCCGACAGATGCACCCGGACACGGGCCAAGCCCCGCCGGGCGCGGACGGCATCGGTGGACTCGCCTGTTCGAACATCGGTGATTCGCAGCACGGGGTGAGCGTAAGCGGGCGGGGCGCCGGACGCAGGGGGTGGGACCGGTTCCGGACAGCGCCGGGCGCGCGGCCGGAGTCCGCGCAGAAGTATCCGTTCACCGGCGGTCGACCCCGGGCTCATCGGGAATCGCCGGGCGTCCTGGGCTGTTGCCCGGCACAGGCGCCCTTCGACGGGAGGGGCGAGGCGTCCGGACAGAGGAGACAGGCCATGTACGGCGACGACGAGACGACTCTCAGGATCCTCCAGGATCTCGGTGAAACCTGGGCCGTCGTGGGCCTCTCCACCAACCGGCGCCGCGCGGCATACGGCGTCGCCGAGGTCCTGCAGCGGCACGGCAAGCGGATCGTGCCGGTCCATCCGAAGGCGGAAACCGTCCTCGGTGAGCAGGGCTACGCCTCGCTCGAGGACATCCCGTTCGGCGTGGACGTCGTGGACGTCTTCGTCAACAGCGGCCTCGCGGGCCCCGTCGCCGACGAGGCTGTACGCATCGGCGCCAAGGCGGTCTGGTTCCAGCTGGACGTCATCGACGAAGGGGCGTTCGACCGGACGCGTGCGGCGGGTGTGGACATGGTCATGGACCGCTGCCCGGCGATCGAGTACGGCAGGATGCGCTGACCCTCAACCGTCCCCCGGCGAGGAGCTCTACGCACGCGGCCTCGAGCAGGCGCGTGGGTGGGGCGCCGAGGTGATCGAGACAGTCGTCCTGGCGTCCAACGAGGACGGCCTGCGGTTCGCCAAGAAGCACGGGTTCGTCGAAATCGAGCGGTACTCGCTGCCTGGAGAGACCGCCCAGTGGATCGACCTGCGCCTGACCTGAGGAGTCAGTGCCCCTGACCGAGGAACCTGGTGACGGCCTCCGTGAAGCGGCGGGGGTCGTCGAGCCACGGGAAGTGACCGGCCCCCGGCAGTACGACCGTCTCCGCCTCGCGGAACAACTCGGCGATCGAGGCGGCCACGCGGGGAAGCGGGCCACTGTCCAGTTCGCCCGCGAGGACCAGGACCCGCGCGTCCCACCCGGCGACGACTGCACGGGCCGCGGCCGGGTCGAAGGCTCCAGGAGACGCGTACAGCTCCGCGGCCTCTTCGTTGGACTGCTCGACGTCGGTCGCGGCGTGCACCCGGGCTGCCGTGTCCCAACGGCCGTAGAAGAACGGGGCGACCGCGTCCCAGTCGGCGTCGGTCCCGGATCCGGCCCAGATCCGTTCGTAGGATTCGTTCGCATCCGCGAACCACGGCTCGGCCTTGCGCAGCGCGGCCGCCTCCCGGCGGTGCTCCTCGGTGAAGTCGACACCCAGGGCGCGTGCGCGGCCGGTGACGAGCGCGAGGGTGCGGACTCGTCCCGGGTGCCGGGCCGCGTAGAGAAGTGCCAGATCGCCACCCGCCGAGTGGGCGAGCAGATCGACGTGCTCCAGGCCGAGGTGCGCGCGAAGGGCCTCCACGTCGGTGACCTGCCGGTCGCAGCGGTACGTCGCCGGGTCGGCCGGAGCGCCGGAGGCGCCGGTGCCCCGCAGGTCGAGCAGGATGAGCCGGCGGTGCCTCGACAGTCCGCCGAGATCGCCGAGACAGGCGGAGGCGCGCATCGGACCACCGGGCAGGCAGAGCAGCGGCTCGCCCTCGCCGATGACGTGATAAGCGAGTTCGGTGCCGTCGGGAGCGGTAAAGGCGGGCATGGCGCCATCCTGATGACCGACCGACGATCATGGCAAGCGCCCCGGTCGGCGCCTGCCCGACCTGGACCGATACGACCGCAAACAGCTCGTCACCTTTACACGGCCATACACGGGCTTTGCCTCAGGTTGGCCGTGTGTACAGATGCGATTGCTTCCATCGAAGAATGGACCACATCACGTTCCTCGTGGCGGTCGTCATCGTCACCGCGCTGGCATTCGACTTCACGAACGGCTTCCATGACACGGCGAACGCGATGGCCACGTCCATCGCCACCGGTGCGCTCAAACCCCGAACGGCGGTCCTGATCAGCGGCGTCCTGAACGTCGTCGGCGCCTTTCTCTCCACCGAGGTCGCCAAGACGATCTCGGGCGGCATCGTCGACGACACTCTGGTCACACCGGGCATGATCTTCGCGGGCCTGATCGGGGCGATTCTGTGGAATCTGCTGACCTGGCTCGTAGGACTTCCGTCCAGTTCCTCGCACGCCCTGTTCGGCGGGCTGATCGGAGCGGTGTGGGTCGGCGCGGGTGAGCACGGTGTGCACTTCGACATGGTGGTGCAGAAGATCCTGATCCCGGCCGTGGCCTCGCCCCTCGTGGCGGGCATCGCCGCGCTGCTGGCCACCTACCTCGCGTACAAGCTCACGGCACGGGCCCGCGAGAAGACGGTGACCAAGGGGTTCCGGCTCGGTCAGATCGCCTCGGCCTCGCTTGTCTCGCTGGCGCACGGCACCAACGACGCGCAGAAGACGATGGGCGTGATCACACTGACGCTGATCTCGGCGGGGGCGCTGGGCCACGACGCCGGTCCTCCCGTGTGGGTGATCGCGTCGGCCGGTCTGGCCATCGGGCTCGGTACCTATCTGGGCGGCTGGCGGATCATCCGCACCATGGGCAAGGGCCTCACCGACATCCAGTCGCCGCAGGGCTTCGCCGCCGAGGCGGCCTCCACGGCCGTGATTCTCACCTCGGCCCACATGGGATTCGCGCTCTCCACCACACAGGTCTGCTCAGGCGGCATCCTCGGCGCCGGTCTGGGCAGGCGCCTGGCCGAGGTCCGCTGGGGCACGGCCGGCCGCATGGTGATCGCCTGGCTGGTCACCCTGCCCGCCGCCGCGCTGGTCGGCGGGGTTTCCGCGAGTGTGGTGACGCACGGCGGGAACTTCGGCACCGTGGTGATCGCCCTCGTCGCCCTGGCCGTCGCCGCGGTCATCGTGATCGCCTCGCGCCGCAACCCGGTGAGCGCCCACAACGTGAACGACGCCAACGAGGTCGCCATCCGCAGCGCGAAGCCGACCGACGTCGGCGCGGCCGCCTAGTCAGGGAGAGTTCTGGACATGAATGTCGACTGGAGCGCACTCGGCGAGGTTGCCGCGGTGAGCACTGGAGTTACCGTCGGAGTGGTCGTCGTCTTCGCACTCGGTGTGCTGGGCCTGGCCCGGATCGAGTCGGCGCGCGAGGGTGACGGCGCCACCGACGCCCGGGGCTTCGCCCAGGCCGGGCTCTGTTTCCTGGCCTGCGCGGCTGTGGTGGCGTACGGGATCTACCTGATCGTGCCGCAGTTCCACTGATACCGGCACTGAAGCCGGGCACAGGGACGGCACACATACCGACATCGACGCACCGGGAGAAGGGAAGGCTGACATGACGCCACTGATGGCGGGGATGCGTGTCGACTACAGCGACCACGACGACCCCGTGCTGATCCGCCCTGACGGCAGCCCGGTCGATACCTGGCGGGAGAACTACCCGTACCCGCAGCGCATGGAGCGCAAGGAGTACGACTGGCACAAGCGTCTCCAGCAGATAGAACTGCTGAAGCTGCAGAGCTGGATAAAGGAGTCCGGGCGACGGCTCGTCATCGTCTTCGAAGGACGGGACGCGGCCGGCAAGGGCGGCACGATCAAGCGTTTCACCGAGCACCTGAATCCGCGTGGCGCACGGGTGGTGGCCCTTGAGAAGCCGACCGAGCGCGAGCGCGGGCAGTGGTACTTCCAGCGGTACGTGGAGCACCTGCCGACCGCGGGCGAGATAGTGATGTTCGACCGTTCCTGGTACAACCGTGCCGGCGTCGAGCGTGTCATGGGCTTCTGCACGGACGACGAGTACCGGCGCTTCATGCGGCAGGCGCCCGCGTTCGAACGGATGCTGGTCGACGACGGCGTGGACCTGATCAAGTTCTGGTTCTCGGTCTCGCAGGGCGAGCAGCGCACCCGTTTCACGATCCGCCAGGTCGACCCCGTACGACAGTGGAAGCTGAGCCCCATGGACCTGGCCTCCCTGGACCGCTGGGACGACTACACCGCCGCCAAGGTCGCCATGTTCCGCGAGACGGACACCGAGCAGGCGCCCTGGACCGTGGTGAAGAGCAACGACAAGAAGCGGGCCCGCGTGGAGGCCATGCGCAGCGTCCTCGCCCGTTTCGACTACACCGGCAAGGACGAGGAGGTCGTCGGCAGCCCCGACCCGAGCGTCGTGGGCGCGGCGGCGAACCTGCTGGAGGAGGGCGAGGACGACACCGCTCACGTCTTCTGACGCACATCCCGGTCCGCCCGCGCCTTCTGGCGCACACGCAGGTCCGCCCCCGCCTTCTGACGCACACACCAGCCCGGTGCCGTGGCGCTCTCAGTCGTGAGCCGGGCGGTCGTTGAGACGGTGGTCGGCGAGGTTCAGCGCCTCGTCGACCACCCGACGCAGGTGGCCGTCGCCGAGTGAGCAGATCACTCGCCTGCCTTCCTTGCGGGTGTTCACCAGCCCGGCGAGACGGAGCCGGGCCGGAGCCGGGCCAAATGCTGACTGACGGCCGGGCGCGCGGCGCCACATGCCTCCGTGAGTGTGCCGACGTCGGCTTCTGCGCCGGTCAGGGCGGGCAGCAGGGCGAGGCGAGTGCGATCACCCAGCAGGGCGAGGAGTTCCGCCGCCAGCGCGACCTGTTCCTCGGCAGGAGTGTCGCCGTCGGGCGACCGTACGACTGACCGACGTCAGGCGACCGGACAACTGACCCGCCGTCAGGCGACGCCGAGCCCCTCCAGCACCACCGCGTTGGGCAGTTCCGCGAAAAGCTTCCCCGGCACCAGGAGCTTTCCGCGTCGCCGCCCGCTCCCCACCAGCACATACGGCAGCTCGACGACCGCCGAGTCCACCAACACCGGCCAGTCGCCGGGAAGTCCGACGGGTGTGATGCCGCCGTACTCCATGCCGGTCTCCCCGGTCGCGATGTCCATCGGGGCGAACGATGCCTTGCGGGCGCCGAGTTGGCGGCGGACCGCGCCGTTGACGTCGACGCGGGTCGCGGAGAGGACGACACACGCGGCGAGTGTGGTCTCGCCGCCGCGCTTGCCCGCGACGACCACGCAGTTGGCGGACTGATCGAGCAGTTCCTTGCCGTAGTGCTCGAGGAAGGTCGCGGTGTCGGCCCAGTCGGGGTCCGTGTCGACGTACAGAATCTGGTCGGCGGGGATGCCACCGCGCCAGTCGCGTACGGCGTCGGCGACCGGGCGGGTGAGTTCGCCGAGGCAGGCGGGGGCGGGCATGGTGTGGTCGAAGTGTCCGATCGGTGCGCGCATGACGGCACGCTAACAGCCGCGCGCGAACCCTCCGTCAGGTGTCCCTGTGCACGCCCGGCACCGACACCGTCATGATCATTTCCACCGGTGCGTCACTGTCGTTGCCGTACGCGTGTGGGGTGTTGGCCTCGAAGGAGGCGCTGGCGCCCGCAGGCACACGGTGCTCGACGCCGTCGACCGTGAGGGTCAGCTCGCCCGCCGTGACGTGGAGGAGTTCGACCGTGCCGGTGGGGTGCGGGTCCGAGGGGCTGCCCTCGCCGGGCATCAGCCGCCAGTCCCACATCTCCAGCGGTCCCGGCGCCTCGGCGCCCGCGAGGAGCCGGTTGTAACTGCCGGCGTCGGTGTGCCACAGCCGTACGGCCTGGTCGGCCGGGACGATCCGGACCTTGGGGCCCTGCTCGTAGTCGAGGAGAGTCGTGATGCTGATGCCGAGCGCGTCACCGATCTTGACGACGGTGCCGAGGCTGGGGTTGGTCCTGGCCTGCTCGATCTGGATGAGCATGCCGCGGCTGACTCCGGCGCGGGCGGCGAGCGCGTCGAGCGTGAAGCCGCGCTCGGTGCGCCAGCGCTTGACGTTGCGCGCCAGGGACTGGGTCAGCAGGTCGAGATCCGACACATTCCGTCCAATATTCTGAATGACAGAGTTCAATTCACTGAACTATGGTGTGGTGCACCAGATTGTTCAGCAAACTGTACTGCGAGGGACCCCATGACAGCACTCTTCGCCCTGGCCACCAGCCTCCTGTGGGGCATGGCCGACTTCGGCGGAGGACTACTGACCCGACGTATGCCCGCCCTCACGGTGGTCGTCGCCTCGCAGACGATCGCAGCCGCCGTCCTCGGCGTGGTCGTGCTCGCCACCGGCGGCTGGAGCGAAGCCGGCCCGCAACTGTGGTTCGCGGTCGCCGCCGGCCTGGTCGGTCCGGTCGCGATGCTCTCCTTCTACAAAGCGCTGGCCCTCGGCCCGATGGGCGTCGTCTCACCGCTCGGCTCACTGGGCGTCGCCGTTCCGGTCGGCGTGGGTCTCGTCCTGGGCGAGCGCCCGGGGCTGCTCCAGTTCGCGGGCATCGCAGTCGCCGTCGTCGGGGTCGTGCTCGCGGGCGGCCCGCAGCTGAAGGGCGCCCCCGTCCAACGACAGGCCGTCCTGCTCACCCTCCTCGCCGCCTTCGGCTTCGGCGCGGTGATGTCGCTGATCGCGGAGGCCTCGACGAACCTCACCGGCCTCTTCCTCGCCCTCTTCGTGCAGCGCGTCACCAATGTGGCGGCGGGCGGCACGGCCCTCTGCATCTCGGTGAAACGGGGTGCCAAGGCCATCCCCGAGGGGGGCTTCCCCTGGGGTCTGCTCCCCGCGCTCGCGTTCGTCGGTCTCGCCGATGTGGCGGCCAACGGCACGTACTCGATCGCCGCCCAGCACGGCCCGGTCACCGTCGCCGCCGTCCTCGCGTCGCTGTATCCGGTGGTCACCGCCCTGGCCGCTCGCGGCATCCTCAGCGAACGGCTGCGCGGAGTCCAGGCGGCGGGCGCGGGCCTGGCCCTGGTCGGCACGGTCCTGCTGGCGACGGGCTGAGTCAGCTCTCGGTGCGTACGTCCCCGGGCGCGCCCTGTGCGTCGAGGTCCAGCTCCGCCAGGCGCGCCGCCGTCTCCGCGTCGAGTGCCGACAGCGCCGACAACTGCGCCGACGTCACCCCGTCAGGAATCGGCACCGGCGCCGGCGTCCGCAGCGGCGGCTGCCATCCGTCCACCACGTCCCAGCGCCGTACGACCCTGGCGGGAGCGCCCGCCACGACCGCGTGGTCCGGCACCTCGCCCCGTACCACCGCACCGGCCGCCACCACCACGTTCCGCCCGATCCGCGCGCCCGGCAGAATCACCGCCCCGGTCCCGATCCAGCAGCCGGGCCCGATCTCCACCGGCTCCATCCGCGGCCACTGCTTCCCGATGGGCATGTGCGGATCGTCGTACGAGTGGTTCGTGGACGTGACGTACACGTACGGCCCGAAGTAGCAGTCGCTGCCGATGGTGACCGTCGTGTCGGCGATGACGTGACTGCCGCGGCCGAGCACGACACCGTCGCCGATGCGCAGGATCGGGTCGGGGCCGAGGTCCAGTTCGGGCATCAGGCCGGCGGTCAGCGTGACCTGCTCGCCCACGATGCAGTGGGAGCCGAGGTGGATCCAGGGTTCGCCGAAGACCGTGCCGAGCGGGAAGGCGAGTCTGGTACTTGTTCCCATCGCGCCGAAGCGGAACCGCCCCGGGTGCTCGGCCGTGATCGCGCCCGTGCGCTGCACCCAGCCCCAGCCCGCGTGGACGGCACGCTGCGCGAGGCCGCGCCGCCATGATGAGAACGTGTTCCTGTTCGTGGGCACCCGCTCACCGTACTCAGCACGCGGTGCGCCGAAGACGTCGTACAGCTGTGATCTTCGCCCCACCGGGCCGCGCCCGATGGCATATCGATGGCATACGGTGCCCGTGAATCGACGAGAAGGAGACGGTGATGACGCAGCGGGCGCTGATCGCGGGATTCGGCGGCAAGGAGCCGAAGCTGGACCCGGGGGCCTTCGCGGCGCCGATGTCCGTGCTGATCGGCGAGGTGACCCTGCACGCCGGGGCGAGCGTCTGGTACGGCGCGGTGTTGCGTGCCGAAGCCGGCCCGATCGTCATCGGCGCCGACAGCAACATCCAGGACAACTGCACGCTCCACGTCGACCCGGGCTTCCCCGTCACCGTCGGCGAGCGCGTCTCGGTCGGGCACAACGCGGTGATACACGGCGCCACCCTCGAGGACGACTGCCTGGTCGGGATGGGCGCGACGGTCCTCAACGGCGCGGTGATCGGCGCCGGTTCCATGGTGGCCGCGCAGGCACTGGTGCCACAGGGCATGCGCGTACCCCCGGGCTCACTGGTCGCCGGCGTACCGGCCAAGGTCCGACGGGAACTGACCGCCGAGGAGCGCGAGGGCATCTCACTGAACGGCACGCGATACGTCGAGCGCGCGAAGGCGCACCGCGCGGTGCACGAGGGGAACTGACCGGGTCCGGCCCGGCGTATCAGTCGGTGGCGGGCGCCGGCACAGCCGGTGCCTCGGCGAGCTCGGCTGCCTCGTGCTGTGCCGCCGCCTTCTTCGCCTTGCGGCGTACGACCAGCATCGAGGCGAGCCCGATGAGCACCGCGACGGCAAGACCGAGGTAGGAGAAGCGCTTGAGCCAGTCCTCGGCGACCACGCCCACGTAGTAGATGACGGCCGTGGTGCCGCCTGCCCAGACGACCCCGCCGAGGACGTTGGCGATCAGGAACTTCCAGTACGGCATCTTCAGGACGCCCGCGAGCGGGCCCGCGAAGATCCGCAGCAGGGCGATGAAACGGCCGAAGAAGACGGCCCACATGCCCCACTTCTCGAAGGACCGCTCGGCCGTCGCGATGTGCGCCTCGCCGAAGTGCCTGGGGAACCTGGCGCCCAGCCAGGCAAGGAGAGGCCGTCCGCCCTTGCGGCCGATGGCGTAGCCGATCGAGTCACCGACGATCGCACCTGCCGTGGCGCACGCCCCGAGGATGACCGGATCGACACCGGCGTGCTGCGAGGAGAGCAGCGCCGCGGAGACCAGGATGATCTCGCCGGGCAACGGGATGCCGAGGCTCTCCAGGCCGATGACCAGCCCCACCAGCGCGTAGATGGCGACCGCGGGCACAGTCTCTAGCCATTCCTGGACGTGCAACGCCGGTTCCTCCCGTTTCGCCCGCCCTGCGTTCGAAGCGAGCAGCGAGTGCACGCCGGGCAGCGTCTGTGATTGGCCTCGCGAGCCTAACCGTTGCTCAGGGAGGGGAGCCAATCGCCTCCGACGGCGGCGGCGCGGGTGGTGAGCCGGACGACCGGCGGCGTATCACCCGCCGGCAGCCGCAGGGCCGGGGGCGGGCTCGGCAGCCGCCCCCGTGGCCGCCCCCGTGGCCACCCTCGTGACCAACCCGGCCTCCGCCCTCGTGGCCACCCTCGTGGCCGCCAAAGCCGTACTCCCGGGCCGGCGCTCCACACGCGACGCTCGGCTCACTTGTTCGGGCGCAGCGTCCAGACAACTGTCATCTCACCGGTCACCGCACCGTCAGCGCGCTGGATGGCAACGGCGACGGGGAACTCGGGGCGCAGGCCGGCGTCGAGTTCGGCGACGACGTCGAGGGCGGGGCGGCCGAGCGTCGCGGTGGCCGTGATGGGCCCCATCGCGAGCTTCTTGTACGAGATTTCGGCGCTGACGGCGAGCGGCACGGCACGCGACAACTGGTCCCCGAACGCGGCGAGGACGATCGCCCCGCTCGCCGACTCCCCCAGCGTGAACATCGCTCCGGCGTGGGGCCCACCGACATGGTTGTGGTAGTCGCTCTGGTCCGGCAAGGCCACTACTGCCCTCTCCGGCGTGGTCTCCACGAAATCGAGGTTCAGGGTCCGGGCCATCGGCACGGTGGCGGCGAGCATCTCGCCGATCGACATCTGGTCTGCGCTCATAGCCGCATGTTACCCACGAGTAGCAACTCTTGACCAGCAACGAGCAACCGGACAACCAGCAACCGGCAACCGGCAACCGGCACCGCTCACAGGATCGTGACGCCGCCTGCGCGGCAAGGGAGCAGCCCGGTGCGGCCCGGGAGCACCACCTGTGCGTCCCGGGGACGGCATCCGCCCGTCCGACATCCCGTCAGGCCTCTGATCCGGTACATCTTCGACGAGACGCAGTGACCGAAACGTGTCACAGGCGGCACTAAGGTGACTCCTCATGTGGCCAGGACAGCAGCCGCCCGGGGGCGAGCAGAACCCGCAGGACCAGAACCCGTATCAGCAGCCGGGGTACCAGCAGCCGAATCCGTACCAACAGCCGGGATACCAGCAGACGGGGTATCCGCAGGCCAACCCGTACGGAGAGCAGCCGGGGCAACAGCAGTGGGGGGTTCCGACGGTGCCGCTCGGGGCGCCACAAGCCCCTGGCGGTCCGGGCGGCGGCGGAAACAAGACCAAGATCACGGCGATCGTCGCGGCGTCCGCCGTCGTGATCGCGGCCGGTGTCACCGGCTTCCTCGTCCTCGGCGGCGACCAGGACGACAACGCGGGCGGCGATCCGTCCAAGTCCCCCTCGGCATCCGCCTCCACGTCGCCGAGCGCGAGCGGCGGTGACGACAACCCGCGGGGCGGCGACGAGGAGAAGGCGACGGTCGCGGGCTGGAAGGTCGTCGTCAATCCCAAGTGGGGGACGGCCTTCGACGTACCGGCTGACTGGGAGGTGCAGACTCCCGGTACGTTCATCGGCTTCGAGGACGACCAGAAGGGCGACGGTTCCGTACTGATCGGCATGTCCGCTCCCGCGTTCCTCAAGGAGAAGTGGTGCACGTCCGACTCCGACAAGGACGGCTACGAGGAGGATTCGGCGCTGGCCGCCGTGGGAACCAAGGGGCAGAGCGGCGCCAAGAACACCGACGACGTCGCGCAGAACGACTCGGCCTGGTGGGTCTTCGGCGGCTACACGGACCAGAAGGACACCTCGAAGAAGCTGCTCACGATCGGCAAACCGAAGGCGTACACGACGACTTCGGGCATCAAGGGCAGCGTCGCGACGACGTACTCGTCCGGCGTCCCCAAGAAGGACAAGTGCTCCTCCGACGGCAAGGCGACCACCTTCGCCTTCAAGAACTCGGCCGACGACTTCGTGTCGTGGACCTTCTACGGAGCCAAGGGCGTGTCCGAGGAGGTCCCGGACGCGACCGTGCAGAAGATCCTCAGCACGGTACGGCTGCACGGTGAGCCGACGGGGTGACTCGCAGACGCGGGGAGCGGTGAACCCGGCCCGAGACCTCTCGTGTCGATGTACCGACACGAGAGGTCTCGGGCTGCGCGGGCGCACACAGGGCCCGTGACCTGCTCTCCCTCCCCTTCGGCCGCCGGCAAATGGTTTGGCAAGCCGGACCCCCGGCAGGGATAGTCACCCGGTGACCTCTGCCGCCGACTCCCCCCGACGTCTGCGCCGCCCCTCCTGGGCAGGCCGGAACTACACCCTGCTGACCGCCGCCGCGATCGCCACCAACCTGGGCAGCCAGGGCGCCCTGATCGCCTCGGCGTTCGCGGTGCTCGACACGGGCGGCGACGGGGGCGACGTGGGGCTGGTGGCGGCGGCACGGACGTTGCCGCTGGTGCTCTTCCTGCTGATCGGTGGCGCGGTGGCGGACCGGTTGCCGCGCCATCGGGTGATGGTGGCGGCCAACACTCTCAACTGCCTCTCACAGGCGGCGTTCGCGACGCTGGTCATCGCCGGTGAGCCGCAGCTGTGGCAGATGATGATGCTGAGCGCGCTCGGCGGTACGGGGCACGCGTTCTTCAACCCGGCGGCCGAGGGCATGCTGATGTCCTCGGTCAGCGGGCCGCAGGCGAGCCGCGCCTTCGCGATGTTCCGGATGGCGATGCACGGCGCAGGGCTTGGCGGCGCGGCCCTCGGCGGGGCGATGGTGGCGGCGATCGGACCCGGCTGGGTGCTGGCCGTGGACGCGGTGGCGTTCGCGGTCGCCGGGTCGCTGCGCTCTTTCCTCGACGTCAGCCACATTCCGGCGCGCGAACCCGGCGGCGGCCTGCTCTCCGATCTCCGCGACGGCTGGCGGGAGTTCAGCGGACGGCCGTGGCTGTGGACGATCGTCGCGCAGTTCTCCGTGGTCGTCGCGGTCGTCGGCGCGGCCGAGGCGGTCTACGGCCCCCTGGTCGCCCGGGACAGCCTCGGCGGGGCGGGGCCGTGGGGGCTCGCCCTCGGCGCGTTCGGTCTCGGCACTGTCGGCGGCGCGCTGCTGATGACCCGCTGGAAACCGCGCCGTCTTCTGCTGGCCGGTACGCTCTGCGTCTTCCCGCTCGCCGCCCCGTCCGCCGCGCTCGCGGTACCCCTGCCCTTGGGCTGGCTGTGCGCGGTGATGCTCGTCAGCGGTCTGTCCATCGAGGTGTTCGGGGTCTCGTGGATGACCGCGCTGCACCAGGAGATCCCCGAGGACAAGCTCTCGCGTGTCTCCGCCTACGACTGGTTCGGGTCGATCGCGATGGTTCCGCTGGCCACGGCCCTGGCGGGCCCGGCGGAGGTGGCCTTCGGCCGTACGGCCTCCCTGTGGGGCTGCGCGGTCCTCGTCGTCGTGGTCACGGCGGCGGTGCTGTGCGTCCCGGACGTACGGCATCTGACGCGGCGGACGAAGGCGGTGGCACAGGGGGCGCCCATGCCGGACCGCGTCCCGGGGTCAGCCGATGCTGAAGGCGCCGTCGGGCGGCTCGGGTGAGGGGACCGCGTCCTCGTCCCGTACGGGCTTCGCGTCGCCGATGAACTCCCGCAGCACGGCGCCGTGTTCGACGCGCGCCGGGAAGGCGTCGGAGGCGGTACGGCGGGCGAGGGTGGCGGTGTCGAGCGGGCGGTGTGAGGCCACGAGCACCGCGTTGCCGAAGCGACGGCCGCGTCGGACGCCGGGTTCGGCGATCAGCGCCAGCTCCTCGAAAACCGTGGCGAACGTGGCCAGTTGGGAGCGCAGGAAGGCGAAGGGCGCGGCGTCGGCGAGGTTCGCGAGGTAGACACCGTCAGCGCGAAGGACCCGCTCAGCCGCCCGCGCGTAGGCCACGGAGGTCAGATGCGCCGGGACGCGAGAGCCGCCGAAGACGTCCGCGATCACGATGTCGACGGAGTCGGGCGCGGCGGCCTCGACCCACGTGCGGGCGTCCGCACCGTGCAGTGCGATCGCCGCGTCGTCCGGCACGGGCAGCTGCTCGACGACCAGGGAGAGCAGGCCGCGGTCGGCCTCCACCACGTCCTGCCGTGACCCGGGCCGGGTCGCGGCGACATAGCGGGGCAGGGTGAGCGCGCCCCCTCCGAGGTGCAGCACGTCCAGCGGCCGCCCCGGTTCCGCGACCGTGTCCACCACGTGCCCGAGCCGGCGCGCGTACTCGAACTCCAGATGCGTCGGCGCGTCCAGATCGACATACGACTGCGGCGCCCCGTCCACCGTCAGCAGCCACGCCCGCTTCCGGTCGACGTCCGGCATCAGCTTGGCGGTCCCGTGATCCACGTCCCGTGTCACGGGTATCGGCTCGTCCACCCTTCCATTGTGGGGCCAGATCCCAGCCCGTCCGGCGTTTGAGGACGAGCCCTTCGGACGACCGGGGGTCTGGGGGTCTGGGGGCCGCAGCCCCCAGGAACAAGGGAGGGTAGGGGGCGGAGGGGCGAAAACCCAATAGCCCGGCACCCACCCCGGTGGCGCGAGAACGGGTGCCCGCCTCCCAGGCAGGCACCCGCACCCCCACACACCCGTCAGCCGACCGACGTCACCGTCCCCGCGCCAACGGTCCGGCCGCCCTCCCGGATCGCGAAGCCCAGGCCGAGTTCCAGCGGGACGTCCCGCCCGAGCTCCACCGCCATCGTGACGGTGTCACCGGGCCGGGCGACGGCCCTCTCACCGAGGTCGACGTCGCCGACCACGTCCGCGGTGCGGATGTAGAACTGCGGCCGGTACCCGGTGGCCACAGGCGTCGTACGACCCCCCTCGCGCGCCGACAGGACGTACACCTGCGCCGAGAACCGACGGCTGGGCACGACACTTCCCGGCGCGGCGACGATGTGCCCGCGTCGGACGGCGTCGCGCGGCACGCCGCGCAGCAGCAGCGCCACGTTGTCCCCGGCCTGCGCCTCCTCCATCGGCTTGCCGAAGGTCTCCAGGCCGGTGACCACCGTGTCGACGGCGGCGCCGAGCACTTCGACACGGTCTCCGACCCGGATCGTGCCGCGCTCGACGGCCCCGGTGACGACGGTCCCGCGCCCGGTGATCGTGAGCACGTTCTCGACCGGCAACAGGAACGGCGCGTCCAGGTACCGCTCCGGAATGGGTACGTAGGTGTCCACCGCGTCGAGCAGCGCGTCGATCGCCGCCGTCCAACGGGGGTCCCCCTCAAGGGCCTTGAGACCGGACACCCGTACGACCGGTACGGACTCTCCCCCGTACCCGTGCGCGGAGAGCAGTTCGCGGACCTCCAGCTCGACGAGGTCGGTGAGCTCCTCGTCCCCCGCGTCGGCCTTGTTGAGGGCGACGACGATGTGATCGACGCCCACCTGCCGGGCGAGCAGCACGTGCTCGGCGGTCTGCGGCATGATCCCGTCGAGCGCCGAGACGACGAGGATCGCCCCGTCGAGCTGAGCGGCGCCCGTGACCATGTTCTTGATGTAGTCGGCGTGGCCAGGCATGTCGACGTGCGCGTAGTGCCGGGTGTCGGTCTCGTACTCGACGTGCGCGATGTTGATGGTGATGCCGCGCGCGGCCTCCTCCGGCGCCCGGTCGATCCGGTCGAACGGGACGAAAGTGCCGGAGCCGCGGTCGGCGAGAACCTTGGTGATGGCGGCGGTCAGGGTGGTCTTGCCGTGGTCGACATGACCCATGGTGCCGATGTTCAGGTGCGGCTTGGTCCGCACGTAAGCCGTCTTGGGCATGGCTGTACCTCGAAGCCTATTCAGTGTCAGCGGAGCTGAGTGATGGCCCCGGCGCGTACGGGCCGGGACGGGGACCCCGAGGTCTTGCCGACCCTCCCCCTGCGGGGTCCGCCGGACGATCCGGGAAGGGTCAGCTTCGGGCGCCGTCGGCGGCGGCCACGATGATCGGGACGGCAGCCTTCGGCGCATCCGCGACTGCGGATGCTGCGAGGAGGAAGGCGTACCGGAACATGAGGAGATCTTCGCCGACGCGTCTGCCCACGTCGAATGGTTTTTTCGCTCCGCGATGTCGGATGTGTCCGCCGGTGCGACAGGAGACTTCAGGGACCGATTGTCCTCAGCGGCCGAAGGTCATCAGAGACCGAAGGTCATCAGGGGCCGAAGGTCATCAGGGGCCGAAGGTCATCAGGGGCCGAAGGTCATCAGGGACCGAAGGTCATCAGGGACCGTCAGTTCTTCAGGAACCGATGTTCTTCAGGGCCTCGCGCACGGACAGCGGTGCGAACCGCCCGCGCTCCCGGGCCACGAAGTCCCGTACCGCCTGCGCATCGGTCTTCGCGTACTCACGCAGACACCAGCCGATCGCCTTGCGGATGAAGAAATCGGGGTGCCCGGCCTGGCGGACGCAGTACCCGAAGAGGCGCTCGGTGTCGGTGGCGTCCTTGTAGCGGAGTTGGTGGAGCAGGGCCGTACGCGCGACCCACAGGTCGGCGTCCTCGATCCACGCGTCCATGTCGCTCTTCAGCTTCGGATCGGCAGCCACCAGGCCTCCCACCACGTGTGAGGCGAGCGCGTCGACGGTGTCCCACCAGGGGACCGTGGAGACGAGATGCCGTGCCACCGGCAGGAAGCCGGAGGACAGGCGCTTGACGTGACGGTGCAGGTAGTCCACGGCGAAGTAGTGGTACTCGCGCTCCGGCAGCGCCCAGCAGCCAAGGGCGACCGCGACGCAGTCGGCCTCCTCGGGGGGTGCTGTATCCAGGAGGACGGTCCGCGAGAGAATGCGGCGCTCGGGCGTGGGCAGGCCGAGGAAGGGCGCGATGTCCTTCATGTACGTGCGCATCGACTGAGCCCGCTTCGGATCGGCCGCCGCGGCGTACGTGGCGGTGAGCCGTTCCAGCAGGGTTTCCGCCAGGACGCTGTTCGGCACCTCGAACGGCACCCCTGTCATTCCGGAAGCTGTGAGGCCCATGAGACGAACCATACGGCGATCACACATCTCGTTCGGCTAGTGTCACCGGATGCTCGATGCCACCACCCACTCTGGGGGCACCGCCACGGCCACTCCCCCGGCCGCCGCCACGGAGCTCTCCGTCGCGAAGGAACTCGCCGTCGCCTCGGAGATGGCCGTCGGCGCGTCTTCACGCCTGACCGTCACACCCACCAGCCTGACGGCGCGCTGCACGAGAGCCCTGCTCTCGCCCTGGTCGCGCCTCTCTCTGCTGATGGTGCTGCTCGCGGGGGCCGGGTCCAGTGTGCTGCTGTTCGAACCACAGCGGCTGCTCTCGGACGGCTGGCCGCCACAGCTCAACGGTGCGGCGGCGGTCGTGGCCTTCGCGGTGGCGTACGGCCTTGTCACGGTCGCGTTCGTGCCACGCCCCCTGCTGAGCCTGGCGGCGGGCGCCCTCTTCGGCTCCCAGCTGGGCCTCGCCGCCGCCATCGGGGGCAGTGTGCTCGGCGCAGGACTGGCCTTCGGACTCGGCCGGCTGCTCGGTCAGGATGCGTTGCGCCCGCTGCTGCGCGGGCGCTGGCTGAAGGCGGCGGACGGGCAGCTCAGCCGCCACGGCTTCCGCTCGATGATGGCGGCACGGCTGTTCCCGGGCATCCCGTTCTGGGCGGCCAACTACTGCGCGGCCGTCTCCCGGATGGGCTGGCTGCCGTTCCTCCTCGCGACGGCGCTCGGCACGATCCCGAACACCGCCGCGTACGTCGTCGCCGGCGCCCAGGCCTCGGCACCGACATCGCCCGCCTTCCTCATCGCGATGGCGTTCATCGCCGTACCGGCCCTCGCCGGAGTCGTGGTGGCCTGGCGCAAGCGCCACCACCTGCGCGGCAACTGAGGCACCTTGCGGCGCGGCGCCGCGGCCGCTGAGGACACCCGGAACACGGTCGTCCGGTACTCGGACCGGCCTCCGGAGCGCTCTGTGCCCTCCGCCTACCAAACCCCTGTGGCAGGACTGTCGGAGGGGGACGCTACGCTGCCCCCAACACCACCCCGTGATCACCGCGATCAGCGGCACGGTGCGCCCGCCGCCCTCCACGATCAGTACTGGGACCACGTAACTTCATGTCTTGGTTTGAATCCCTCATCCTCGGACTCGTCCAGGGGCTGACCGAGTTCCTTCCCGTGTCTTCCAGCGCGCATCTGCGTCTGACGGCGGCGTTCGCGGGCTGGGAGGATCCGGGCGCGGCCTTCACCGCGATCACCCAACTCGGCACCGAGGCCGCGGTACTGATCTACTTCCGCAAGGATGTCGCGCGGATCATCTCGGCATGGTCACGCTCGCTCGTGAACAAGGCGATGCGAAGCGATCACGACGCGCAGATGGGCTGGCTGGTGATCGTCGGCTCGATTCCGATCGGTGTGCTCGGGGTGACGCTCAAGGACCAGATCGAGGGGCCGTTCCGCGATCTGCGGATCACCGCGACGATGCTGATCGTGATGGGCGTCGTCATCGGTATCGCCGACCGGCTCGCAGCCCGCGACGAGACGGGCGGGAAGCACCGGGCCGCCAGGGAACGCAAGACACTTCAGGATCTCAACACCAAGGACGGCCTGCTCTTCGGCCTCTGCCAGGCGATGGCTCTGGTCCCCGGCGTCTCGCGGTCCGGCGCGACCATCAGCGGCGGCCTGTTCATGGGCTACACCCGCGAGGCGGCGGCCCGTTACTCCTTCCTGCTCGCCATGCCGGCCGTACTGGCCTCCGGGCTCTTCGAGCTCAAGGACGCCGGCGAGGGCGGCCATGTCGACTGGGGGCCGACGGCCTTCGCGACGGTCATCGCGTTCGCGGTCGGGTACGCCGTCATCGCGTGGTTCATGAAGTTCATCTCGCACAAGAGCTTCATGCCGTTCGTCTACTACCGCATCGCGCTCGGCATCGTCATCATCGCGCTGGTGACGACGGGGGCGCTCAGCCCGCACGCGGCGGAGTCGGCGGGCTGACGGCTCAACTCCCCGGCAGGGCGAGCGCCCAGGGCTCCCCCTCGATCAGCACACCGTTCGCGACGTAGGCGATCGTCCGGTACCAGCCCGCGAGGACCAGCAGCTCCAGGATCTCGCGCTCGTCGAGATGCTCCCGCAAGCCGCTCCACGCCGCGTCGCTCACCCGCGAGGTGGCGTGAAGTTCGTCCACGGCGCGCAGCAGGGCCGCCTGCCGGGCGGACCACGCCGGGTGGTCGGCTTCGCCGGTGGCGGTGAGGGTGATCTGCTCCTCGCCGAGTCCGGCCGTTTCGGCGTACGCCGCCATATGAACGCCCCACTCGTACGCACATCCGGAGCGGGCGGTGACGCGGGCGATCACGAGTTCGCGGTCAGCGTCGCTCAGCCGACCGTGGACGAGGAGGCCCGCGCCCAACGCCCGCATGCGCGAAGCCAGTTCGGGGTGGCGTTCGAGGACCTTGAAGAGCATGAGGGGTTCACGGGTGGCGCCAGGCAGCATCCACCTGTGCAACGCGCGGTCGGTCTCGGGCTCGTAGGGCGGCGTGACGCCGTCGATGCGTTGCTTCATGCCCAGCACTCTTGCGCTTCTGAAATCGAAGCGCAAGAGTGGAGGACGAGCAACTCCCGCTGAGAGGGACGCACTTGACCACGTCACGCGAACCGGACCGCTCCTCCGCCGGTCCCCCGGCGCCCGACACCCCCGCACTCGGCACCCCGGCACCCGGACGGCCGGTGCGCGGATCGACGAGCGGCCGCCCCGTCATGGCGGCGCTGGACCTCCTCGGCAGGCGCTGGGTGCTGCGCGTCATCTGGGAACTCCACCGCGCCGGCGCCCCGATCGGCTTCCGCGACCTGCAGCGCCGCTGCGACAACATGTCCTCCAGCGTTCTGTCCACCCGCCTGGCGGAACTCCGCGAGGCGGGCATCACCGCGTCGACCGCCCACTCCACCTGGCATCTCACCCCGCTCGGCGACGAGTTGGTCAGCTCGATGGGCCCCCTGCTGGACTGGTCCCGCACCTGGGCTGAGCGGCAGTGAACGCGGCGGTCGTGACCAACCACATACGACCTGAGTAGCCGTCTGGTAGCGCACCGTCAGTCCTTGCCCTTAGGCTTGCACCATGTCCCCCAACTTCGTGGCCTCTGGTTCCGTGCGGTCTGCCGCCGCGGTGAACGAACAGATCCGCGCGCTGTGGATGCGCGCAGGCGGCTCCCTCTCGGCACAGGAGCGAGCAGAGTACGAGCTGTTGGTCGTGGAGTGGGCCAAGGCGATACGCGGCGAGATCATCGAGGCGGCCTGAGACCGGAGCCCTGGCGAACCCACCGGGGCACCGGCGTTCGCGCGGACCCCGTGTGCGGTCGCGCGATGGCAAGGCGGCGACGGCGTAACGGCCTTGGTGGAGCGGGCGACGGCATTGCGAAGGACTTCGAACAACCGCGCCCGACCACCTGACGACCTTGCGCGACGGTCGAGCAGCTCACTCTTCACCACACCGTGGACGTTGCAGCGACGCACGAACAGCCACCCCCGGCTTCCCGAATGTCACCGTCCTCCAGAAACGCGCAGCACAGCCCCGGTCGTGTACGAGGCGTCAGGGGACATCAACCAGGCGATGGCGGCGGCGATTTCCTCGGCCTGGCCGGCCCGGCGGAGCGGAACGGCGGACGCGGCGCGCTCGGCCCGGCCGGGATCCCCCATCGCCGCGTGCATCTCGGTGTCGATCATTCCCGGCGCGACCGCGTTGACGCGGATGCCGTCGGGGCCGAGTTCCTTGGCCAGGCCGATCGTCAGGGCGTCGACAGCCGCCTTGCTGGCCGCGTAGTGGACGAACTCCCCCGGGCTGCCAAGTGTGGCGGCCGCCGAGGAGACGTTCACGATGACCCCGCTTCCCCAGGCCGCCATGGAACGAGCCGCACGGCGCGAACACAGCAGCGTGCCCAGGAGGTTGACCTCCACCACCCGCCGCAGATCCGCGGGGTCGGCGTCCGCGAGCCTGCCGAGTGGGCCGGTCACCCCGGCGTTGTTCACCAGCCCCGTCACCGGTCCCAGCCGGTCCGCCGCCGTGTCGAACAGCCGCTCCACGTCGGCTTCGTCGGAGGTGTCGCCTCGGACCGTGACGCAGCGTGCCCCGGCGGCCCGGACAGCAGCGGCGGTCCATTCGGCGGCGGCGCCGTCACTGACGTATCCGAGCGCGATGTCGTGCCCGTCCGCCGCGAGGCGTGTACAGGTCGCGGCGCCGATCCCCCGGCTCCCTCCCGTTACGACTGTGACAGGACGTGACATAACACTCCTCCAGCAGCGCGAATGGATCACTCTACGATCGCAGACGCACCGGCATGTCCTCGTCGAGAGGGTCATCTCCCCTGGCGTCACCGCTGCCGTCACCGCTGGCGTCACCGCCGGCGTCACCGCTGCCCCGCGGTCGAGTTCCCCGCCTGTACGAGGCTGTGGACCTCCGTCGCGAGCGGTGTCACGTCGCCGATGCTCACCACCGTCCCGGCCACTCAGCGGCCCGCTGCCTCGCGCCCGAGGCCCAGGACCCGCGCCCCGAGGCCAGTTGGAGTTTCCTCGCACCCGTGTTCCGCGGCCCAGTCGGAGCACCCTCGCACCCGCACCCGCACCCCGCGGCCCAGTTGGCCGCAGGCTCGGCCCCGGCCGCACTCCCCTGGACCACTTCAGCAGTCGCGTCGCGCTCTCGCCTCGGCCCGCGCGCCCCGTTACGTCACCGCCACCGCTACTCCGTCGTGCCGCCTGTTTCCGTCACCGCCACCGCTACACCGTCGTGCCACCTGTTTCCGTCCTCGGCGGCTCGACGTCGACCGGAAGCGTGACGACGAGCGATGTTCCGCCACCGTCCGGGCTGTCGATCCTGATCGTCCCGCCGAGCGCCTCGACTCGATCTTGCAAGCCGACGAGTCCCGAGCCCCGGCTCGAATCCGCTCCGCCGACACCGTCGTCGCGAATCGACAGCAGCAGGCCGCCGTCGCGCAGCGCGAGCGAAACCTCTATGTGTGACGCTCGCGCATGCTTCGCCGCGTTGGCCAGGGCCTCCGACGCGACGAAATACGCCGCAACCTCGATCGGCTCGGGAAGCCGCGCTTTCGTCGTGACATCGAGGTCGACGGGAATCGCCGAACGGCGCGCCAGCGTTCGCAAGGCCGGACCGACACCGCCCGCGGAAAGGATCGCGGGATGGATCCCACGCGAGATCTCCTGCAGATCGTCGATCGCGGCGGCCAGTCCCGTCGCGAACCGGGACAGTGAGGCTCGAAGTTCGTGCTTCTCGGGAGGGACATTCGCCTCCTCGGCGCGCACATCCAGTACGAGCGAGACCAACTGCTGCTGCGTACCGTCGTGGAGGTCTCGCTCGATCCGACGGCGAGCCGCGTCGGACGCCGCGACGATCCGTCTGCGCGAGGCGGCAAGCTCGGCACGGCTGTCCGCGTTGGCGATCGCGGTCGCGAGCAGCTCCGTGAAGTCGGTCATGCGCTGCTCGGCGTCGGCCGGGAACTGTTCGCGGCTCGTTCCGGCGGCAATCGCCCCCCAGAGAGCGCCACCGACCATGACAGGAACCGCCACGGAACAACGAATCCCCAACCGCTGCGCTCTACGCCTGACGGATTCCGACGCGCGGCTGAAGTCGTCGATGCGAGCCGACCGGCCGGTTCGCACCACTTTGGTCAACGCCAACACCGACTCGAGTTTCATACGACTGCCCACCGGCAGTACGTCGCGCGCGGTCCCGCTGCTGGCCACGATGGCCATCGTCCCGTCGGGCTCCAGCCTCCCGATCGCTGTCGCCTGGGCGTCGAGGAGCCGCTCCCCCTCCAGGGCGACGGCCGCGAAGACCGCGGTCGGCGGCACACCCCTGGCGACGAGGGTCGCTACGCGCCGCAGTGCCGCCTGCTCACCTGCAAGCCGTCTCAACTCGCTCTCGGCCCGCCGGCGCTCTGTCACGTCGCGTGCCACCCCGTACATGGTCCTCTCCTCGAGAACAGGGGTCGACGTCCACTCGAGCACTCGGTACGAGCCGTCCTTGCGAACGAACCGGTTCTCGAACGACGTGACCTTCCTCCCTTGAGAGATCCGGACCCCCTCGACGGCGGTCTTCTCACGGTCGTCCGGATGGATGAGCTCGAGGTACGGCCGCGCCAGGAACTCTTCCTCCGTGTAACCGAGAATACGTTCGACGGCCGGATTGACTCGCGTGAGACGTCCCTCGAAATCGGCGACCGCGATGAGATCGGAGGAGAGACGGAAAATCCGGTCGAGCTCGTCCTGTGCCCTGGCTCGCCGCGCCGCGTTGATCCCGAGCACCCCGGCGAGGAGCGCGAGGACGAGGCCTGCCGCAAGGATGATCCAGGGCAGGAACGCAGCGGCACCGTGCACCGACTCCTGAGGCACAGCGACATCGAATCTCTGTCCCGCCTCCGTGAACGTGCTGTGCACGGCCGCCGCGCCATCAAGATCTGCCGTAGAGGTGCCGCCGACGGTGAGTTGCAGCGGCACCGTGTCCGTGGCGGCCGTGCGCAACGAGAGTTCGGATACGAACAGCATCACGAACCCCGGTTCGACACCTCCCCCGGTGGAGCGCGGAGCGGACCTGATGAGAAAGAGCCCCTTCGTGCCGTCTCGCAGGGTTGCCAGAGGGGTTGCGCTTGCCTCGAAGAGCCCACTCGCACGGGCGACCGCCGGAGCTACACCCGGTTCGTTGCCGAGATCGATGCCGGGCACCGTCACGGGTGGGGTACCGGAGACCAAGGTCGCCGGCAGATACGAGGGCTGCGGCCCGACGGGCACGATCCTGAGACGCGGGTCGCGTGTGACGATGGGATGGCCGATCCGGCGCTCGTAAGCGGCACGGCGCGAAGCGGGTATCTGTTCGGCCCACGCGGCAGTGGGGAAGCCTGCCGGGCCGAGCCATCTGGACGCGTTGCTTTCGAACTCCCCGCCTGTGATCTGGATCCCGGCGACACTCGCCATGAAGCGGCGGAGGCTCTCTGCCAGGGAGGACCCTTGCTCGACGCGCTCGCGAATCTGGGCGGCCGCGAGTTCGGCGCGATGCCGGGAGTCGCGTTGCGCATCTCGCTCGCCCAGCAGGCGAGCACCGAAGAAGCCGGCAACGGTCAACCCCAGGACCATCGCCACGGTGAGAATCTGCCGAGGCCGCATGCTCAACTCCGGTGTGGAACGAGACAAGTTTCCTCCTTCCCGGCCGCCAGAGAAAGACGCGTCCTTGGACGTCGGTGCACGGTGCGCTAGCGTGACGGAATCGGCCAAGAGGCGGCCCCAGAGCGAGGATTCGACCTCTCGGCGGTTCTCCTGAACCGGAGGCGCCGTCGGAGACCAACCGGCTTCGCCGGGCGGAGCGTAACGCGCCGAACCCCCTCCCGTCCGGATGGTCGTCGTCCTTGATGCCCGGGCGAGGAGGTTCGATGACGGACCAGCCCAACAGCCCGCCGACCGCCGGTCTCCACCGTGCGGTGACCCGGAGATCGTTCCTGGGGTCCGCTGCGGCGGCGTTAGGGATGCCGCTCGCTGGATCGTTGGTCGCGGGCTGCGGCGGCCGAGCCGCAGCGTCCAAGCAGTTGGTCGTCGCGGCGGCGACGACACCTCCAAGCCTCGACTGGGAGCTCGTGTTCGGCAAGGAAGTCTACGATCACGTCTTCAACCTGAACGACCGGCTGACCCGTTGGAAGGCTATCCCCGCTCCCGGCGAGTCGAGCGGCTTCGACCTCGCGTGGCAGGCCGGCGACTTCCAGGACATCACCGAGCCGCGCATGGCCGAGGGCTGGGAGGTCTCCAACGGCGGGAGGACCTACACCTTCGCGCTCCGAAAGGCCTGGCCGAGCCATGCGGGGAACGAGTTCACGGCCGACGACGTGAAGTGGACGTTCGACCGAAGCTTCGCTCTCGGCGGCATCACGAGCTTCTACAACACTCTCGCCACGATCGAGCGACCGGAGGATGTGAAGGTCCTCGACCGTTACACGGTCCGCATCGAGCTGGCGGAGCCAGGGCCGCACCTGCTTCTCACCATGAGCGGGTTCTGGCGTGCGATGGTGGACTCCAAGCTGGCGAAAAGCCATGCGACCTCCAGCGATCCCTGGGCGAAGCACTGGCTGAAGAACCACGATGTGGGTTTCGGTCCGTTCAAACTCGCCGAGCTGAGCCCCGGACGCCAGGTCGTCTGGGTGGCCCACAAAGAGCACCCCTTCCCTCCCGAACTCGATCAGATCACGTTCAAGCAGGTGCCGAGGTCGTCCGACCGGCTCGCCGCGCTGATGACCGGAGAGGCTCAGGTCGCCCAGTACCTGTTGCCCGCAGACATGCAAAGACTGCAGAACAGCAAGGACATGCACCTGTGGAACTTCCAGGGCTATGTCATTCACTCAAGCCCCATGAACCCGAAGTACCCACCGCTTGACGACGTCCGGGTCCGACAGGCCCTTTCCTACGCGACGCCGTATCAGCGGATCATCGAGAAGGTCTACCGAGGGTTCGCCGGACCGGCCAACGGCCCCGTCTCGGATCACGCGGCAGGCTTCGACCCCTACCTCCGCCCGTACACCCACGACCCCGAACGGGCACGCGAACTGCTACGGGAGGCAGGTCATACGAAAGGGTTCAGGACGACGCTGGCCTACAGCACCGCGGAGCCGCTCGGAGAGCCCGTAGGCGCCGAACTCCGGAGCGCCTTCAAAGACGTCGGAGTGACACTCGAACTCGAAGCACTCCCGCCCTCGACATACACGGACGCGTTGTTCAGCGGCGAGCGGCCGATGTTCTTCCAGAGCTTCGGGGCCGATTCACCGGACCCCGCCTACGCACTCGGAGTCTTCTACCAGTCGAAGAGCTCCAACAACTGGGGCGGATACAGCAGCGCCAGGGCCGACGCCTGCTTGGCCGAGGCCGGGCGCCCCCAACTCACGTGGGACCAGCGGGTCGTGGAGCACCAGCGCTGTGCCGAGATCATCGCGAACGACGCCCCTTGGCTCTGGATCGCGCAGCCCGGCTTCCAGGTGGGCACGCGCAGGGACCTGACCGGCCTCAACTGGTACGCGGGGGAGGGGGTCGACTGGTCCAAGGTCGAGTACGCGAACTGACGCCCGTACAACCCGCGTCGCGGTGACCACCCGGTCAGTACACGAAGCGTCCGACAGCGCCACCCCCGATGCATGCAAGGCCGATCGGCCACCGAAGCCCATGACCGCGGAATATCACCGCTCAGCCCCTTGGCGTGGCACGCCCGGTGGCCAACACTGATCCAATGACGCAGCGTGTGGAGCTCGCGACCGTGATGGACCGGTTCGCCGTGGACGGACTCGTCACCGAGTACGCGGTGGCAGTGGACGACGGTGACTGGGAGGGGTATCGGGATCTGTTCGCGCCGGCCGGACGCGCGGACTACCGCTCCGCCGGGGGAATCGAGGGTGACGCCGACCAGGTCGCGGGATGGCTTTCCCAGAACATGGAACTGTTCCCGATGCGCCAGCATCTGATCGTCAACCGGCGGGTGCGGTTCGACCTGCTGGAGCAGGACACCGGCGACACCGCCCGGATCCAGGCGGACTACATCAACCCGATGAGGTTCGCGGGAGACGACAGCGGTTCCACCGCGCCCGACTTCGTGTGCGGCGGCCGCTACGCCTTCGCATTGGTGCGTACGTACGACGGCTGGCGGCTGCGCGAGGTGGTCGTCCAGGAGAAGTGGCGCCGCACCTCACCTGCGCGTCAGGAGCCCGCAGCCACCACGTGACCGTTCCGTCCCCGCGACGGCTTCGAACGGCCGCCACCCGAGCGCCCTGGCCCAGAACGGCCGCACCCCGAAACCGACACCCCCTGTCGTAGATCGTCCGCGGCGCGCACACTGGGGGTACGCACCGGGGAGGGGAGGCGTCGTATGAAGAGGCCCGAGCACTGGTTCGCCTCCCCCTGGCGACGTGGCCTCCTCGCCGTGTCGGCCGGGGCGCTGCCCATGTTCGCCTTCCCCGCCCCCTCCCTGTGGTGGTTCGCGTACGTCGCCCTGGTGCCCTGGATCCTGCTGGTCCGCTCCGCCCCGACGGCAAAGCGGGCCGCGTACGACGGCTGGCTCGGCGGGCTCGGCTTCATGCTGGCCGTGCACCACTGGCTGCTGCCGAGCCTGAACGTGTTCACGCTGGTCATAGCCGCGCTGCTCGGCGCGCTGTGGGCCCCCTGGGGCTGGCTCGTACGGCGATTCCTCGGCGGTGTGCCCTCGCTCGGTCAGGTCACGGCCGCGCTCGTGGTGCTGCCGTCCGGCTGGCTGATGGTCGAACTGGTCCGCTCCTGGCAGGGCTTGGGCGGCCCCTGGGGTCTGCTCGGGTCGAGCCAGTGGCAGGTGGGGCCCGCACTGCGGCTCGCCTCGGTGGGCGGGGTGTGGCTGCTCAGCTTCCTGGTGGTGACGGTCAACGTCGCCGTCGCCGTGCTCGTCTCGGTGCGCCAGGCCCGAATACCCGCCGTGGCCGGACTGGTCGCCACCGCCGCCGCGACCTCGGCGGCATGGGCGTGGTCGCCGCGCCCCGACGTGGACGGCACGGTGCGGATCGCCGTCGTACAACCCGGTGTCGTCGACGGGTCGAACAGCGGCGAGAAGCGCTTCGCACGTGAGGAGGCGCTCACCCGCACGCTTGCCGGGCAGGACCTCGACCTGGTCGTCTGGGGCGAGAGCAGTGTCGGCTTCGACCTCGCCGACCGGCCCGACCTGGCGAATCGGATCGCCGCGCTGTCACAGCTCACGGGCGCCGACGTCCTGGTGAACGTCGACGCGCGCCGCTCCGACCGGCCCGGCATCTACAAGAGCTCGGTCCTGGTGGGACCCCAGGGCCCGACCGGCGACCGGTACGACAAGATGCGGCTGGTCCCCTTCGGCGAGTACGTTCCCGCGCGCAGCGTCCTCGGCTGGGCGACGTCCGTGGGCAAGGCGGCGGGCGAGGACCGCAGGCAGGGCACCGAGCAGGTGGTGATGAACGTCGGGCACGGGCTGCGAGTCGGCCCGATGGTCTGCTTCGAGTCGGCGTTCCCCGACATGAGCCGCCAGCTCGCCCAGGACGGCGCCGAGGTACTCCTCGCGCAGTCGTCGACATCGAGCTTCCAGCACAGCTGGGCGCCCGAGCAGCACGCCTCGCTCGCCGCGCTGCGGGCCGCCGAGACCGGCCGCTCGATGGTGCACGCGACACTGACCGGCGTCTCCGCCGTCTACGGTCCGAGCGGCGAACGCGTCGGCTCCTGGCTCGGGACCGGCGCGAGCACCACGATGGTGTACGAGGTGCCGCTGGCACGGGGTGTCACGCCGTACGTCCGGTTCGGCGACTGGCCGGTGCACGCGGCCCTGCTGGTACTGGCGCTCTTGTGCGCGGCGGAGGGCACACGCGCGTTCAGGCTGCGGAGGCCCGTTCCTCCACTGCACGTACCACCTGCTCGCACAGCTCATGAGTCGCGAGTGCGTCCCGGGCGCTGAGCACCTTGCCCGCGCGCACGGAGTCCAGGAAGGCGAGCACCACCTGCTCGATACCGCGCTGCCTGGCCACCGGTACCCAGTCCCCACGCCGCCGCACGGTCGGCTGCCCCTTGTGGTCGATCACCTCGGCAAGGTTGAGCACCTGCCGTTTGGTGTCCTGACCCGAGACCTCGAGGATCTCCTCCGCCGAGCCGCTCAGCCGGTTCATCACTCCGAGCGCGGTGAAGCCGTCCCCGGCGAGCTGCAGTACGACGTGGTGCAGCAGTCCGCCCTCGACACGGGCGCGTACGGTCACGTCGTCGATGGGCCCCGGCGCCAGGAACCGCAGCGTGTCGACGACATGGATGAAGTCGTCGAGGATCATGGTGCGGGTCCGCTCCGGCAGCCCGATGCGGTTCTTCTGCATCAGGATCAGCTCTCGCGGGTGGTCGGCGCACTGCGTGTACCCGGGCGCGTGACGCCGGTTGAAGCCCACGGCCAGGCTGATGTTCCGCTCCTCCGCGAGGCGCACCAACCGCTCCGAGTCGGCGAGTTCGTAGGCGAGGGGCTTGTCGACATACGTCGGTACGCCGGCCTCCAGCAGGCGTGTGACGATCTCGGGGTGCGCCACGGTGGCCGCGTGCACGAAAGCGGCGTCGAGATCCTGGGCCAGCAGCTCCGCCAGGTCGGTGTGGCGCTGTGCCTGCGGAAGGTGGAGGCTGTCGGCGACCCGGGTGAGGGTGGCGGGTGTGCGTGTCTGCACATGCAGCTCGACGCCCGGCTGCACGCTCAGCACCGGCAGATACGCCTTCTGCGCGATGTCACCGAGTCCGATGCAGCCGACCTTCACAGGGGTCTCCTCAAGGGGTGCGTTGCGGGTTGTGGGGTACGTCCGGGTTCTTGACCTCGTTCGGGAAGCATACGGCTGTTGGGTCGGACGCCTCGGGGGCCGGTGCGGTGGGCGCGCACGATCGCTCCGCCTGCGGTCCCGGGGCATGGCGCCAACGACGGGCCCGGGCATCGCACCGACTGCGGACCCGGCCGGGAGTTCGACGCCTCCGGCCCTAGGCACGGTGAGTGAGGCAGCGGCCGCCCGGTCACCTCACGGGTGCCGGCGCCCTCCGCAGGAGCGGAAGGATCACCCGTGCGGGGCATCCTGCGCTCGTCCGCTCCCCAAAGAGCCCCCGACACAGCAGAGTTGCCCGGGTGCATCGATCAACCACGAACGCGACGCTGCTGGTCACGGTGGCCCTCACCGCCCTCGCCGGCTGTGTGACCGTCCAGCGGCCCCCCTCCTCCGGCCTCCCGCCCGCCCCGTCCGGCCCCTCCGTGCCACGCCGGGACGGCCAGGCCGAGCCGCAGATCGTGCAGGCACCGGCGCGGGAGGCGCTGGAGTTCATCGGTCCGTCCCGAAAACCCTCTTCCAGCGCGCCCGCACCGCGCAGGGCGGCCCCTCCGCCGGCCGCCTCGGCCCCGCTGACCACTCCACGCCGGCCGCGCATGGCCCCGCGGCCCGAGCCTCCCCGCTCCGAGCCGCGCATCACCGTCCCGACCGTCGTCCCTGAGGTCCCGACGACCACGGACGTCTGTGCCCTGGGCAGGAAATACGGGGGGTGGACGGCGGACAGCCCGGAAGCGGTCATCTGCGAGGGAACGTACGGCCGCTGACGGAACCGGCGCCCCAGGCTCCTGCGTCCCCTGCACCCCCCCCGTTCAGGATCGCCGTCTCGGCGGCCCCAGCGTCTCTCCTCCGGGACCGCCCGAGGGGCCGGGGCCGCCCAAAGACCCGGGTCCCTCGCCCGGCCCCGAGGTCCCGTCCCCGTCGAGCCGCAGCTCCAGCCGGCCGATCGCCGCCCGGACTCCGTCCCCGTAGCTGTCCTCCCCGAGGGCGCCGACCGCACCGCGCGCCCGGCGCAGATGGGTGCGGGCGGCCTCCGTGCGGCCGAGCTTCACATAGTCGGCGGCGAGATTCAGATGCAGGGACGGATAGAACGCGCGCACCGCGAGCGACTCGTGGTGCTCGGCGATCCTGCCGTCGGTGAGCTCCTCGGCCGCCGACAAGGCCCGCAGGTCCCAGGCGAGTTCATCCGAGGGGTCCTCCTGTGTGTCGGCCATGTAGTGCGCCAGCGTGCAGCGGTGCAGGGGGTCGCCGTCCTCGCCGATCTCCGCCCACAGGTCCAGGAAGCGGCCCCGGGCCTCCTCGCGGTCACCGCCGTGGTGCAACATGATGACCTGCCCGATCCGGGTCATCATGGCATCCGGCGCCGCCTGCTCCTGTTGCTCCGCCACCGCGTCCTCCACAGGCTCGTCACTGATCATCACGACGCCAACGACGCTAACGGCAGCCACTGACAATCACGCTCAGGCGCCTCCGTACCGCGCTGGGCCAGGCCGGTGACTGCCCGGGCCCGGGGCCGGCTCTCGCGAGCGCCGCCGGGCCCCCGCGAGCCGGGTGTCAGCCCAGGTCCGGAATCCGCCAGTCGATCGCCTCGTGGCCCTGTCGGGCGACCGCCTCGTCGATCTGCGTGAAGGGACGCGAACCGAAGAACTTCTTGGCGGACAGCGGCGAGGGGTGAGCCCCCTTCACCACCACGTGCCGCTCCTCGTCGATGAGCGGGAGCTTCTTCTGCGCGTAGTTGCCCCACAGGACGAAAACGGCCGGGTCGGGCCGGTCGGCGACGGCGCGGATGACCGCGTCCGTGAACTTCTCCCAGCCCTTGCCCTTGTGCGAGTTGGCCTCACCGGACCGCACGGTCAGCACCGCGTTGAGCAGCAGCACGCCCTGCTCGGCCCACGGCATCAGATAGCCGTTGTCCGGGATCGGGGTGCCCAGCTCCTCCTTCATCTCCTTGTAGATGTTGCGGAGTGAGGGCGGGGTCTTCACACCCGGGCGGACGGAGAAGCACAGACCGTGCCCCTGGCCCTCGCCGTGGTACGGGTCCTGACCGAGGATCAGTACTTTCACGCGCTCGTACGATGTCGCGTCGAGAGCGGCGAAGACCTCCTCCCTCGGAGGGTAGACGGGGCCCTTCGCACGCTCCTCCTCGACGAACTCGGTGAGTTCCTTGAAGTAGGGCTCCTGCAGCTCCTCGCCCAGGACGTCGCGCCAGGACTCGGGCAGCATGGCGATATCGGTCACGTCAACTTCCTCCGATGTGCGGTCACTTCCAGACCACAGAACCTACCGCCGCCCACTGACAATCGGGTCCGGGCCCCGGCGCTACCAGCTGGTCTTCCGGTACAGCGCCCACATCGTCATGATCGTCGACGGGTCCAGGGCGACCTCGGCACCCGAGATGTCCTCGCTCGCGGCCACGTACTGCTTGCCCTGCCACAGCGGCAGCAGCCGGGCGTCGTCCACGAGGATCTGCTGGGCCTCCTCGAACTCCTTGGCCACGGCTCCCCGGTCGGCCTCACGGCGCGACTCGGGAAGCAGGTTGTCGGTGATGCGCGGGGACGGATAGGGCGTACCGAGCGCGTTCTCCTCGCCCACGAACGGCGCGATGAAGTTCTCGGCGTCCGGGAAGTCGGGGAACCAGCCTCGCCCGAACACCGGGTACTCGCCCTTGCGGTAGCCCTCTTCGTACGTCTTCCAGGGGCGGCTCTTGAGGGTGACCGTGAACAGGCCGGAGCCCTCCAGCTGCCTCTTGAGCTCCTGGAACTCGGGGGCCGTCTCGGAGCCGTAGCGGTCGGTCGTGTACCAGAAGGTGAGCGGGACGCGCTCGGTGATGCCGGCCTCCAGGAGGATCTGCCGGGCCTTGGACGCACTGGGAGACCCGTAGTCGTCGAAAAAGCCCACCGTGTGCCCGGTCAGCCCCTTCGGGACCATGGAGTACAGCGGCTCGACGGTGTCCTTGTAGATCTTGTTCGCGATCGCCGGCCGGTCTATGACCTGGGCAACGGCCTTGCGGACGGCCGGCATTGCGGCCCACTGGTCCTTCGGGTTGAACACCAGGTAGCTGATCTCGGTGCCCGCGCCCTCGATGAGCTGGATGCCCGCGTCCGGGTCCTGCCCGCGGAGGGAGACGATGTCCGTGGCGGCGAGGCCGCGGAAAGTGACGTCGATGTCCTTGTCGCGGAGAGCGGCGACCATTTGGCCCGAGTCCTGGAAGTAGCGGATGGTGACGGCGTCGTTCCTGCGGTCGGCGAAGCCCTTGTAATAGTCGTTGCTGACGAGTTCCGCCTGCTTGCCCTCTTCGTAGGACCCCAGGGCATAGGGCCCCGAGCCGGAGACCCGGCCGTCCTTGCGCAGGGCGTCGGCGGGGTAGTCCTCGGGATCGACGATCGACATGGCAGGCGTCGCCAGGACGAACGGGAAGGTCGCGTCGGACTTGTTGAGGTGGAAGACCACCTCTCGGTCGCTCAGCGCCTGGACCCGGTCGAGGCTGCCCAGCAACCCCGCGGGGCCGCCGACGACACCTATGGTCCTGATCCGGTCGATCGAGTACTTGACCGCCCTGGCGTCGAGCTTGTCCCCGTCGGAGAACTTCATGCCCGTGCGCAGCCGACAGCTGTAGGTGCGATTCGACGCGTCCGTGAACCTGCAGCTCTCGGCCGCGTCGGGCGCGGGCTCGACCGAACCGTTGGGATAGCTCAGCAGCGTCTGGTAGATGTTGCGGAACAGCTCCCAGGAGCCGTCCCAGGAGGCCGCCGGATCCAGCGTGCTCGGAGCGCTGGTGGTGCCCACGACGATCGGTCCCTCGTCCGCCGGCGCGCCCGAGGAAAGGACGCCGCATCCGGCCACCAGGGATATCGACGTGAGCGTCGCCAGCTGCCGCAGCGATCGGATCCGATTCCGGTTGAACACGCGCTCGCTCCTCGATCTGCCGTACCAAGGGACGACGGCAGACCATACCGCAGTGCCCCGCCGACGGAACCATCTTCCGGCAGGGCACTTGATCAGCACGTATGTGACTACGTTGTCATTCTGATGTGCGTCCGCAATGCGTTGACGCGGGTCCGATTTCTGTCAACGTGTACGCCTCGGCGCGGGGTCGATTCGGCGCGTCGACACTGGCAAGTTCTGTACGTCGACAGAGGCGCCGTTCGTGTCAAGAATTGGACCCCGCGCTCACGTCATCCCACCCCGGCGTTCAGGAAGATGCCGCCGTCGATCACCAGCGTCTGACCGGTGATCCAGTCCGACTGCTGCGAGGTGAGGAACGCGGCGGCGCCGCCGATGTCCGAGGGGACACCGAGCCGGCCGAGCGGGTACGCCGCGACCACCTCCTCCTCGCGGCCTTCGTACAGCGCCTGCGCGAACTTGGTCTTGACGACGGCGGGCGCGATGGCGTTGACCCGCACCTTGGGTGCGAACTCGTGCGCCAGTTGCAGGGTCAGGTTGACCATGGCGGCCTTGCTCATGCCGTACGCGCCGATGAAGGGTGAGGCGGAGATGCCCGCGAGGGAGGCGATGTTGACGATCGCTCCGCCGTTGTCCTTCTGCCAGGCGTGCCAGGTCCGCTGGGCGAACCCGAGCGCCGAGACGACGTTGGTCTCGAAGACCTTGCGTGCCACGTTCAGGTCGAGGTCGGCGATGGGGCCGAACACCGGGTTCGTACCGGCGTTGTTGACCAGGTAGTCGACGCGGCCGAAGGCCTCCATGGTGCGCTCGACGGCGACGGCCTGGTGGGCCTCGTCGTGGGCCTTGCCCGCGACGCCGATGACGCGGTCGGCACCGAGTGCCTCGACGGCCTCCTTGAGGGAGTCCTCGTTGCGGCCGGTGATGCAGACGCGGTCACCGCGGGCGACCAGTGCCTCGGCGACTCCGTAGCCGATGCCGCGGCTCGCGCCGGTGATGAGCGCGACCTTGCCCGAGAGTTCGGGGAGTGTGGTCATGTCCGTGTCCCCCGGCTTCAGTTGAGCGGTCCGCCGGCGACGTACAGCACCTGGCCGGAGACGAATCCGGCCGCCTCGCCCGTGAAGAAGGCGATCGCGTTGGCGATGTCGTCCGGGTTGCCGACGCGCTGCACCGGGATCTGGGTCGCGGCGGCGGCCTGGAAGTCCTCGAAGCCCATACCGATACGGGCGGCCGTCGCGGCGGTCATGTCGGTGACGATGAAGCCGGGCGCCACGGCGTTCGCGGTGACGCCGAACTTGCCGAGTTCGAAGGCGAGCGTCTTGGTGAAGCCCTGCAGACCGGCCTTGGCGGCGGAGTAGTTTGCCTGACCCCGGTTGCCGAGCGCGGAGGACGACGAAAGGTTGACGATCCGGCCGAACTTCGCGTCGACCATGTGCTTCTGAACGGCCTTCGCCATCAGGAAGGCACCACGCAGATGCACGTTCATGACCGTGTCCCAGTCGGACGTGCTCATCTTGAACAGCAGGTTGTCGCGGAGCACACCCGCGTTGTTCACCAGGATCGTCGGCGCACCGAGCTCCTCGGCGATCCGCGCGACGGCCGCCTCGACCTGGGCCTCGTCCGAGACGTCACAGCCGACCGCGATGGCCTTGCCACCGGCGGCGGTGATCTTCTCGACGGTGTCCTTGCACGCGGCCTCGTCGAGGTCGATCACCGCGACGGCGCGGCCCTCGGCGGCCAGTCGTACGGCGGTCGCGGCACCGATGCCGCGCGCGGCGCCGGTGACTACGGCGACGCGCTGCTCAGTGGTGGACATTGCTGGTTCTCCTCGCCCTTGAAAAGCCCTGCGGCCTGAACTTGTCCTGCAGCCCGAACTCTGTCCTGCGGCCCGAAAAGCCCTGCGGCCTGATTTGCCCTGCGGCTCACACGGTACGCCCGTCCGGTGAGCGACCGCTTAGTACCTTCAGCAGAGGTGACGCTAGAAGCCCTGGCACCCGGTGTCAACGGCACCCCGCGCGCATGTGATCCATTACCTGACCAGCAGCGCGAGCAGCCGCTCCGCCTCGGATTCCGGATCCGCGGTCAGCCCCGTGTGCACGGGCCCGGGCTGGACGACCGTGGAGCGAGGCGCGATCAGCCAGCGAAAACGCCGCCCTGCATCGTCACGCGCCGCCTGACCTGCCGCTTCCCCTCCCGCGCAGACCCCTTCGACAGCGCGCAGCGCGGCCCGTACGCCCGCCACGTCCGCCTCCGGATCCAGCGCACGCAACTTGGCCTCGTCCAGATGCGTGCGGGCGGTGACGAAGGACTTGGCGCGGCAGTACACCAGCACACCCGCGTTGAAGCACTCACCGCGCTCGACCCGGGGGACCACCCGCAACAGCGCGTACTCGAAGACGTCCCGCTCGCTCACTTGGCCCCCTTGATTCCGCCGGCACTCTCGGTGCCGTCGATGCCCTTGACACGCTCATGGACGGTAGCGGCGCGCGCGAGAAGCGGTTCGGCGTACGCCCGCCGCAGGGCGTCCGTCGTGTCGAAACCGGGCTCTCCGTCGAGCCATTCGTCCGGGATCTCGGCGGTCACCTCGGCGAGCAGTTCCTCCGTGACCAGGGGCGCGAGCTGTGCGGCGGCGGAGGCGATGTCCGGCCCGAAGGGCGCGAGCGCGTGGTCGGTGGCGTCGTACGGCTTGGCGGTGGAGGCCTGCGCGCCGGGCCAGTTGTGGTGCCAGATCATCGTGGCGCCGTGGTCGATGAGCCACAGCTCGCCGTGCCGTACCAGCATGTTGGGGTTGCGCCAGGAGCGGTCGACGTTGTTGACCAGCGCGTCGAACCAGACGATCCGACCGGCTTCCTCGGGGCTGACCGGATGCGCGAGGGAGTCGAAGCCGATCGCGCGGGTGAGGAAGGCCATCCCGAGGTTCAGCCCGCCGCTCGACTTCAGCAGCCCCTGGACCTCCTGGTCCGGTTCGCCGAGCCCCAGGACCGGGTCGAGGCCGATCGTCACGAGCCCGGGCACGCGCAGACCCAGCCGGCGAGCGAGTTCACCGCACACCACTTCCGCGACCAGCGTCTTGCGTCCCTGCCCGGCGCCGGTGAACTTCATGACGTAGGACGCGAGGTCGTCGGCCTCTACGAGCCCGGGCAAGGAGCCGCCCTCACGCAGGGGCGTGATGTAGCGGGTCGCGATCACTTCTGTGAGCATTTCCCCAGGCTATCGGGCATCTGATCGCAACGATCAAAGTGCACCCGAGTTCCCCCTCGTCGTCGCGGGCCTCGCCGTCAGCGCCGGCATCGCGTCCTCCCTCGGCCCCCGCCGGCTGCTCCCAGGATCTCGATCGCGTCAAGAGGATGCCCACCCTGAACAGCGCCCACTGTCGGGCCGTACTCCTGTGCGGATCGACATTTCGTACCGTAAAGGGGAAGTCAGCATGACCAGCGAATCGCTTCAGCCCGTCTCGGCGCCGTCCCGCCGCACGGTCGTGGCAGCGGTGGGCGCCGCGGGAATCGCCGTCGCGCTGACGGCGTGCGGCTCCGAGGACGAGTCCACCGGCTCCGGCGCTGCCGCAGGTACCGTTCTCGCGAAGACCTCGGACATTCCCGAGGGCGGCGGCAAGGTGTTCGAGGCGCAGGGTGTGGTCGTGACCCAGCCGGCCGCGGGCACGTACAAGGCGTTCTCGTCGAAGTGCACCCACCAGGGCTGTGCCGTGAAGGGCATCGCGAACAACGTCATCACCTGTCCGTGTCACAACAGCCAGTTCTCAGCCACGGACGGCAGCGTGCAGAAGGGCCCGGCGACCCAGCCCCTGGCCGCCGCGAACATCACGGTGGACGGGGACTCGATCACCCTGGCGTGAACCGGTTCGGTGCACGACGCGGAATTCACGTCCGCGGCACGCGACGCGGCCGCTTGAAGCAGGCCAGCACATCGTCCGTCGACGTGATCGTGGCCACCAGGGAGAGCGTGTTGCGAATCATGACGGGGGTGTAGTCGGAGGGCACCCCCGCGATGGCGTCGGCAGGCACCACGGCCGTGTAGCCGCGGTTCACGGCGTCGAACACGGTGTTGGGAATGGCCACGTTGGCCGAGACGCCCGTCACGACCAGGGTGCGGCAGCCCAGGTTGCGCAGCAGTGCGTCGACATCGGTGCCCGTGATCGGCGACAGCCCGTGCAGACGCCGTACGACGAAGTCCTCCTCGGCGACCTCGATGGGCGGTACGACCCGCACCGCCGTGCTCCCCGTCAACTGCTGTACGGGGAGCCGCTCGGCCGCGCGGAACAGCCTGGCGTTGCGATTGGCGCCCCGGCCGTCCGGGCGGCGCTCGGCGATCGCGTGGATGACCTGCACCCCGCTCTCGTGCGCGGCGGCGACCAGCCTCGCGATGTTCACCAGCGCCCCCGACGACCGTGCCTCCTTGGCGAGTTCGGGCAGCGCGCTGTCCTGCCCCACGACACCCTGCTGGCACTCGACGGTGAGCAGCACCGTGGTGACGGGGTCGAGGAGTTCACTGAGCTGTTCGTACGACGGCATGGCTCCCCCTGGTCGCGGGCGGTCGGAGCGGCGAGACTGTCGGAGCGGGCAGGACTGTCGGGCCGGACTGTCGGAGCGGGCGAGACTAACGACCATTGCGCCAGGAGGGAAGAGAGCCCATGCTTTCCTGACGTCTCGTCAGGTTCCTGCCGTCAGGTTCCTGCCGTCAGATTTTTGGCGTCAGATTCCTGGCTGGCCCGTCAGGTACGAAATCCCGCCATGTACGCCGGAGAAGTGCGCCGGGTACGTCACAGAAGAGGGGACCGCATGGCCGTCACTCAGCGCCGTGGCCGGAAGATCATGATGACACCCGATGAGCTGGACAAGTTCCTGAGCAGCCAGCGCACTTGCCGGGTCGCGACCGTCTCAGCGGACGGCGCGCCCCACGCGAGCACTCTGTGGTTCGTCTGGGACGGCACCTCGCTCTGGCTGTACTCGATCACCCGCAGCAAGCGCTGGGCCGACCTGCGCCGCGATCCGCGCGTGGCCGTCGTCGTCGACGCCGGGGAGGAGTACGACGAGCTGCGGGGCGCCGAGCTGTCCGGCACCGTCGAGTTCGTCGGCGAGGTGCCTCGTACGGGCCAGGAATGCGCCGAACTCGCCGCGGTGGAGCGCCTGTTCGCCCGGAAGAACTTCGGCCTCGACGAGATGCCGCACGACGGCAGGCACGCGTGGATGCGGCTGACGCCGGACGCGATCGCTTCCTGGGACTTCCGCAAGCTCGCCGCGCTGTAGCCCTCGCTGGTTTCACCCCGGCTCAGGCAACAGCCCGCCCCGCGTTCCTCAGCGCCTCCACCGCCGCCCTGATCGACGGCCGCCGGTCGGCGTCCTCGCGCCACACCGCGTGCACATACCGGTGGACGCGATGCCGCACCGGCACGGCCCGCACCCCGGCCGGCATCGGATCACGGCCGAGGCGCGGGGCGACGCATACACCCAACCCGGCGGCGACCAAGGCGAGTTGGGTGTGGTGCTCACCTGCGAGATGGGCGATCCGGGGTTCTATCCCCTTGGCGCGCAGCGTGTACACCAGCCACTCATGACAGAACTCGCCCTCGGGCCAGGAGATCCACTCGTCGTCCGCGAAGTCCTCCAGGTCGACCGCGTCCCGGTCGGCGAGCGGGTGCCCCTCGGGCATCGCGACGTCCGCGGGATCGTCGAGGAGCGTGGCCTTGACGAGCCCTTCGGGCACGGGCAGCGGCTTGTTGTACCAGTCGAGCACGACGGCCAGGTCGATGTCACCCCGGACCAGACCGGCGACCCCGTGCTCGGGCTCCAGCTCCCGCGAACGCACCCGTAGTCCCGGATGCTCGGCCCGCAGCGCTCCGAGCACGGCGGGGAACAGCCCGCGCGCGGCCGTCGGAAACGCGGCAAGCCGCAGCTCGCCGACCACCTGCCCGCGCTGCGCCTCCAGGTCGGACCGGGCGAGTTCGACCTGGGACAGGATCCGCGCGGCGTGCTCGGCGAGCAGCTGCCCGGCGTCGGTGAGGCGCACCCCCCGCCCGTTCCTGGCGAGCAGTTGCTGCCCCACCTCGCGCTCCAGCTTGGACATCTGCTGGGACACGGCGGACGTGGTGACGTGCAGCCCGTCTGCCGCGCCGCTCACCGAACCGTGCCGGGCGAGGGCGTCGAGAGTACGCAGGCGCTCCAGGTTCAACATATAAGAGATGCTACGAGATACCGGGCGAGAAATCTCGCTTGTGCTACGAGATCGTTCTGCCTCATCGTGGGATCCATGAGCGCCGTCGCCACTCCCCGCACCGTCCCCCCGACCGACGAGAGCCCCCGCCGCCGCGCCGCTCTCGACTGGCGGATCCGGTTCGGCGTCCTCTCGCTGATCTGGGGCTTCAGCTTCCTGCTCATCAAGGTCGGCACGGAGGGGTACGCACCGTTCCAGGTCACGCTCGGCCGACTGGTGTTCGGGACCGCGGTCCTCGCGGCGGCGATGGCGGTGAAACGGGAGCGGCTGCCGCGCGGCGCGCGGACCTGGGGCCACCTCACGGTCGCGGCCTTCCTGCTCAACGCGCTGCCGTTCTCGCTCTTCGCCTACTCCGAGCTGACGATCCCCTCCACCCTGGCGGGCATCTGCAACGCGACCTCGCCGCTCTGGGGCATGGCCCTGTCCCTGGTCGCCCTCTCCGAGGACCGGCCGACCAGACGCAAGGTCGCCGGTCTCGGCATCGGCTTCATAGGCGTGCTGACGGTCCTCGGCGCCTGGCAGGGCTTCCACGGCCTGGACGCCACGGGCACGGCAATGGCTCTGACGGCCTCGCTGTGCTACCCGATCGGCTGGATCTACGTCCGCCGCACACTGGCCGGCGCCGGCCACTCGCATCTGTCGATGACCGGCGCCCAGTTGCTGCTGGCCACCGTCCAACTCGCTCTCGTCACCCCGCTGTTCACCACCCTGCCGAGCCGCTTCCCGCTCGTCCCGCTGCTCGCGATCGCCGCCCTGGGCACCCTCGGCACGGGCCTCGCGGTCCTCATCCAGTACGGCCTGGTCGCCGAGGTCGGCCCGACGACGGCCCAGATGGTCACGTACTTCATCCCGGTCATAGCCGCCGCGGCCGGCGTCGCGATCCTCGGCGAGTCGCTGGCCTGGTCGACACCGGTCGGTGCGGTCATCGTGCTGGCGGGGGCGGCCCTCACCCAGTCCAAGGCGCGCCGATGACTCACACGTAGTGGCGGGCGGGCGCCTGTGCGACTGCGGAGGCGACCGCGTCAGCCAGCGGCTCGATGTCGCCCGGTGTGAGAGTGGAGACGGTGATCCGCAGACCGGGGGGCGCGCTCATCCGGAACCGGGCCCCCGGTGCCACGGCCCAGCCCGCGTGCAGCAGCCGCGCGACCGCGCCGGTCTCGTCCGGCACGGGAATCCACACGTTCAGCCCGCTGCGCCCCTGCGCCGCGACGCCCCGCTCTTCGAGGGCGCCGATCAGCGCGTCGCGTCGCCGTTCGTACGACGCCGCCACAGCCGGTACATCCACCGCGCCGTTGGCCCACAGGTGCACGACCGCGCGCTGCAGCAGGTGACTGACCCAGCCGGGTCCCAACCGCTGCCGTCCGTGCACGCGGTCGACGGTGACGGGATCCCCGGTCAGCACGGCCAGCCGCAGATCTGGCCCGTACGCCTTCGCGACGGAACGGACCAGCGCCCAGTGGTGGGTCGTACCGGCCAGCGGATGCAGCGGCAGGTCGACGATCCGGTGACCGTGGTCGTCCTCGATGAGCAGGGTCTGCGGGTACTTCTCGAGCACGGAACGCAGGGCACGCGCGCGCGTGGCGGTCACGGCGGCTCCGGTCGGGTTCTGAGCACGGCTCGTGACGATCAGGGCCCGCGTACCGGCGTCCAGTGCGCGCCGTACGTCGGCGGGTTCCGGGCCCTCGTCGTCGACACGGATGGCGACGACACGTAGCCCGAGCGCCGGCACGAGGTCGAGCAGACTGCCCCAGCCGGGATCCTCCACCGCGACCGCGTCTCCGGGCTTGAGGTGGGTCACCAGCACGCGCTCGATGGCGTCGAGCGATCCGGAGGTGACGACGACAGGGCCGTCGGGCACCGAGTCGGCGTCGAGTTCGGCGCGCGCGAGCCGCACCAACTCCGGTTCGACAGCGGCCTCCCCGTACATCACGGGCTTCCGGTCCGACCCCTCCACCGCCACCGCGAACGCCTCGGCGAGGCCGGGCAGCAGCGCGCGATCGGGATTCCCGTCGGCCAGATTCCGTACGCCGTCCGGCACCTCGACCCGGATGTGGTCGCGCCCCGTCGTGGCCGGCTTGGAGCGGATACGACTGCCCCGGCGGCCCGCGGTCTCGATCACCCCGCGCTCCCGCAGCGTGCGGTAGGCGGCCGCGACGGTATTGGGATTCACGCCGAGCCGCGCCGCCAACTCTCGCATGGGCGGCAGCAATTGCCCGGGCTCCAGCTCCCCCGACCCCACCGCACGCTCGACGCTCGCCGCAATCTCGGCTGCGCCGCTTCCTTCGATCCGATACTCTCCTAGCACAAACAGGATTATGCACTAGTGCAATGGAGAACGCAATGCCGGAGACGAGCACTCAGCCTGGGACGGCGCAGCCCGCCGCCTACACCCCGACCGACCGCACCGTCCCCACCCGTGCCGCCAAGCGCGCCGTGTACGACCGCGAGTTGGTGCACTCGATACTCGACGAGGGGTACGTCTGCCACCTCGGCTTCGTCCGCGACGGCGCCCCGGTGGTGCTCCCCACCCTTTACGGACGCGTCGGCGAGCGCCTCTACGTGCACGGTTCCACGGGCTCGCGCCCCCTGCGGATGACCGGCCAGGCCGATCCCGGGTTGCCGGTCTGCCTGACCGTCACGCACGTGGACGGCCTGGTGCTGGCCCGGTCCGCCTTCCACCACTCGATGAACTACCGCTCCGTGGTGGTGCACGGCATCGCCCACCAGGTGACGGACCCGGACGAGCGGCGGTCGGCCCTGGACGCACTCGTCGACCAGGTCGTCCCCGGCCGTTCGTCCGACTCGCGCCCCGCCAACGCCAGGGAACTGGCAGCCACCGCCGTGATCCGCCTCGACCTGAACGAGGTCTCCGCGAAGCTGCGCACCGGCGGCCCGAACGACGATCCGGAGGACCTGGCCCTCCCCCACTGGACCGGGGTACTTCCCCTGACCAAGGGGTACGGCACCCCTGTCCCTTCCGGGGACCTCGCCTCCGGCATCGAGGTGCCGGACTACCTGGCATCACTGTGATGCCGAGGGGCGGAACCGGCGGAGAACCCCGTAGAGACGACGCTCGGCGCCGGCTTCCTCCCCCGCAGCCACGTCAGATCAGCACCTTCTCCCCCGCTCCCCCTTCTTCCGGCTGACGCCGTACGGCCGCCGCGGCCCGCGCTTCCGCCACCGCGAGCCCGGCGACCGATCCCAGCATCAGCAACGTGCCCACGAGCGTCGCATTGGTGAGTCGTTCACCGAGCAGCGCGACGGCCAGCACGGCGGCGCTCACCGGCTCCAGGAGCATCACCACGGAGACGGTCGCGGACCGCACAACGGCGGCCCCGGCGAAGTACAGGCCGTATGCCAGGGCCGTCGGGACGGCGGCGATGTACGCCAACAGGGCCAGTACGTGCGCCGGTTGGGCGGCATGCGGCACCAGCCCCTCGGCCAGGCCGAAGGGCAGCAGGCAGGCGGTGGTCACAGCGAAGGCCCAGACGGTCGTACTGGACGCGTCCGCCCCGCCGTCGCGCCCCCACCAGCGCGTGAGCAGGGTCATCACGGAGTACCCGCCCGCGGAGACGACCGCGAGCACGACCCCGTAGGGCCGCACCGTCGCATCGCCACTGCCGAGCGCCAGCACCGCGAGCCCGCACAGTGCCCCGCCGACAGCGGTCAGCCCGCCGCCTCCCAGCCGCTCCCCCATGGTCAGCCGCGCCCCGAGCGCGATGAGTACGGGCCCGGCGCCCAGCGTGACAACGGTCGCCACGGCAAGGCCGGTCGTTTCGACGGCGGCGAAGTAGGCGGTCTGGAAGAGAGCCAGCCCGAAGCCCGTGACGCCGATCCGCAGGATCTTGCGGTTGAGCGGCTCCCGCGGCGCGGCGGGCCTGACCCGGCGACGCGGCAGGCACACGGCGAGCAGCAGGACGAGTCCGCCCGCGGAGCGCCAGAAGGAAAGTGCGATCGGCCCCATGTCACTGGCCCGGTAGACCAGCGACGCGGCGGCGCCCGCGGTGCCCCAGGCGGCACCGGCGACGATCAGATAAAGGAGGCCTCGCCCGGTGGGCAGGCCGGAAACGGCATTCGACACGTGTTCTCTCCGCAGATACACAGAAGTTCAGGAAGGACCCCGGCTCCGTCTGTGCACGGAGGCACAGACACGGGAGGGTCCTCGGACTTCGTCTGCGGGCAGCACCGTTGCGCCCGGCGGCTCAGCCGGGCGATGTACTCCGGAGGGCCCGCCTCAGGCGGCCGGAGGCGGAAGAACGAGTGCGTCCGAATGCATGATCGACACCCTAGACGGCGCTCCCACGGGCCGACAACTCCCTTTCGGAGCCTTCCGGAACGTCGCCCGCACCCCCGTCGACCGCGCCCGCGGAAGCCTTGGCCGGCGCCGACGACTGCGCGATGAACGCGCCGACCAACACCACCGCACCGCCGACGATCTGCGGCGCCGAGAGGTGCTCGCCGAGCAGCACCCAGGCAAGAACGGTTGCGATGACCGCTTCGAGGCAGGCCACGACACCCGCCACCTGCGGCGAGAGTCTGCGCACGGAGAGCACACCGGTGACGTAGGCGACGACGGTCGCGATCAGCACGATCCAGCTGAGGAGCAAAGAGGCGGCGACAGCGGTCCCGTCCATCTCCGCGCTGCCCCCGAGCACGGACCAGTCCATGTTCCAGGGGCGGGAGACGACGGTCAGCACAAATGCGCCCACGAGCAGGCCGTACGCGATGACCCCGAGCGGAGCGGGGGCCCTGTCGCCCGCGTCGCTGCCCTGGTCGGACAGGACGAAGTAGCCGACCTGGCAGCACGCGGCACCCAGCGCCAGCAGCAGTCCGACGACGTCGAAGCTCAGCCCCGACCACACCTCGACCACGCAGGCGAGGCCGCCGACCGCGAGGACGACCCCGAGTGCCGCGGCGCGCGTCACGGGCCGGCGCTGCACGAACCGCACCCAGCCGAGCACGAGCGCGGGCGCGAGGTACTCGACGAGCAGCGCGACCCCGACGGGGATCCGGGAGATCGCGGCGAAGTAGCAGGCCTGCACACCGGCCACGGCGAGCAGTCCGAAGCCGGCGAGCAGCGCGGGGTGGCTGCGCAGCAGGCTTCGGTGGCGTACGGCCAGCGGCAGCATGACCAGCGCGGCGCCCGCGACCCGCAGCCACACCACGTGGAGCGGATCCAGCCCCGCCTCGATCAACGGCTTGGCGGCGACACCCGATCCACCGAAGGCGACCGCCGAAGCCAGCGCGAGGCCCAGGCCGACACCCCGCCCGCGGTTGCCCTGACTGCCCTGAGACGTATGCACCGGCACATGATGGCAGGCGGCGACATGAGCGTCACCCCCGATGACACCTGTCTCAAGTCCTGAAAGGCGAGTGAACGTATGGACATCGACCTCGGCGACTGGACGCCTGCTCAGCAACTGGGCGTCGATCCCAACGGCCGGCCAGTAGACCTCAACGACATCGCGTCGACCTCAACGACTGGGCGAAGACAGACCTCAGCGACTGGGCGTAGACGCGCCTCGCCGCCAACGCACCTACCGCGGACTCAAGACCCCATGTCGCCGCCGCCGACCTGCTCCTGGAACCCGGCCTGGATCCGCACCAGCAGCACACCGGCGTCCACGCCCGCCCGCCCGAGCACCTCGACGGCCCGGGACTGGGGATCGACGATGACCGCAGCCAGCAGATCGACACCGCGGGCCCGCTCGTCGCCGCGCAGACCGGCCCACTCGCACGCCTCCTCCATGGCGCCGGCCGCCGCCGGGGACCAGCCCGCCTCGGCCACCATCGGTACGGCACCGGAGTCCTCGACCGTGCCCTGCCAGCGCAGTCCGTAGCCGATGCTGCGCTGCACCAGGTAGCCGAGCAGCCGGGCCACCTGCGGTCCGCTGTCGAAGACCGCGCGCACCTCGGGGTCGGACTCCAGCAGTGAGTGAAGCAGATGAGCCGTGTCGATCTGCTTGTCCCCGTCCCTCAGCGCTCTCCTGCGCGCACCGGAGACCACCGAAGCCAGCTCGGCACTGAGCCTGGCATCGAGTTCGGTGCGGTGCGGGCCGCTCTCGGCGGCGGGCTGTTGAGGGATACGGGATGACACAACCCCCACCCCATCAGTCCCTGCGAGCCGGGTCATCCCCGGCGGGCAGCATTCTCACGTCCGACACAGGGTGGGCATGCGTGCGCGGGTTCTCCTCCTTACGGATGACATCGCGCCGTTCATCCCCGGGGGCGCGCGCCCTCTCGCTTCGCGCCCCGTACGCAACCGGGACGCTCCGGCGCTCGTCCCTCAGGGACATGGAGAGCAGGTGCTGGCTGGTGGCCTTGCCTGCGGTCGACGGCAGGCAGTACGTGTACCGGGTGTACGCCCCTGAGGACGCGCTGCTCGCCGACCTGTTCTGGGACGCGTGGCACTGTCACGACGAAGGGCCCTTCCCGCGCGCGTGGGACCTGTTCGACGCGGCGCTGATACAGCAGGTGGGCTGAGATCTGCGGGCTTGGGACTGTGGGCTGAGACCTGTGACGACCCTTGTCGAGGCGACGCCCGAACTCCGCCCAAGCCCTGACGGTTCATCAGTATTGAATGTTGGGCAGCCTGCGGCTACCTTCCGCGACACCGTAGCTGCGCCGGGCGCAGCAGCCGACACAAAGGGGTGGCCGGATGGCCGAAGTCAGCGCGGAAGCACGCATCGAGGCTCCTGCCGAGAAGGTCTGGGCGCAGCTCACGGACTTCTCCTCGTACGGCGAGTGGAACTCGACCCACACCAGCTTCCCGAAAGGCGGCCCCGCCTCACTCGAGACCGGCGCCACCTTCGAGGAGAACATGAAGCTCATGGGCTTCCCGGCCGAGGTCAACTGGACCATCGACGAACTGGAACCCGCCCGCACGCTGGCCATCAGCGGCAAGGGCCCGATGGCGGTGAACGTCACCACCCGCTACACCCTGACCCCCGACGGCGAGGCCACGACCGTACGCATCGATGGAGAGTTCACCGGCGCGGCCGTCTCCCTGATGGCGGGCAAGCTCAAGGACTCGGCGACGGCCGCGCTCGACGAGTCGCTGCGCAAGCTCGCCGGTCTGGTGACCTGAGCGCCCAACTGCCGCACACGGAGAAGCGCCCCGCGGAAAGGCTTCCGCGGGGCGTCTCGAGGTACGACAGCACACTGCCGTCCGTCCCAGCCAGTCCAGCAGGTCCAGCCAGCCCCCGTCAGTGCTCGTCAGTCCTCCGTGCTCGTCAGTCCTCGTCAGTCCTCGTCAGTCCTCGTCAGCGAGGATCAGGTACAGCTTCTTGCGGGTTTCGTTGATGACCGCCAGAGCCTTGTCGCGCTGGTCCTTGTTGCCGGTCTTCCAGACCTGCCCGAAGGCTTCCATGAGGCCGAAGCCGGCCTGCCGGATCTCGTGCAGAGTCTCCCAGTCGACGCCGCGCCCGGCCTCTTCCCACGGCGCGTCGGGACCCTCGTCGGCCGCGGTGCGGCCGGCCTCGGTGAGCGAGAACAGCTTCTTGCCGCCTTCGGCCGCACTGATGATCAGGCCCTCGTCCTCCAGCAACTGAAGGGTCGGGTACACCGAACCCGGGCTTGGCTTCCACGCCCCGCCGCTGCGCTCGGCGATCTCCTGGATCATCTCGTAACCGTGCATGGGCCGGTCCTTGAGCAGAGCCAGGATCGACGCCCGCACGTCGCCGCGCCGCGCCCTCCCCCTCGGCCCGCCCCGGCCGCCACGTCCACCCCAGGGACCGGGGCCGAAGCCCGGTCCACCAAAGCCGGGGCCACCGGGACCGCCCGGCCCGAAGGGCCCGAAAGCCCTGCGTCGCCCCTCGAAGCCGCCCCGACCCCGATGGCCGGACCCGCCTTCTCCCTGTCCACGCTCGTATCCGAATTCCTGTCCATGGGAACGCATCGCAATCACTCCATTCCATCGTTGATCGGTCGCGATGCGTCAACGATATATCGGAATGGACGGGTCGGCAACCCTGTGGGGCATCGACTTCACCGGTCAGCGGCAAGCTCGACAGAGGGGTCCGCACGCTCTGCGGGTGCGGTCGAGCCCACCGCGGAGCAGGCTGGAAACGCGCCCGGACATGGGGCAGCCGTGCGCCGGACCAAGCGCAATGGGAGCTCGGAGGTGGTCGCCGTGGCGCACAGCGATCCCGGCCGGGACGTGGACGAGAGGGCGCTCTCCATGCTGGAGGCGCTGTTCACGCAGTCCCCGATCGGGCTCCACCTGCTGGACACCGAGCTGCGGGTGGTGAGGGTCAACACCGCAGCTCCCCTCATGCGTGGCGTGCGCTTGGACGACCTGCAAGGACGCCCGATCCGCGAGGTGTACGACTTCGCCGAGGGCAGCGACCTGGAGACACTCCTGCACGAGGTGCTGGACAGCGGGGTCCCCCTCCTGCAGCGCGCCGTCCGGGCACGCGTCCAGGGAGATCCACCGAGGGAGCGGCACTGCGAGATCAGCGCGCTCCGCCTGGAGAGCCCGCGCGGGTCCGTGCTCGGAGCGGCGGTCACCGCGATCGACGTCACCGAACGGGAGCGGGCCCGCACCCGCACCGAGGTGCTCGACGCCGTGCGCCGGCACGTGGGTCGCACCCTGGATCCGGCGGTGACCGGCGAGGAGCTCGTCCCGACCGTGGTCCCCGCGTTCGCCGACATCGCGATCGTGGAGGTGGTGGAGGCCGTGATCCGCGGCGACGACCCGCCGCAGGCCCCGCTGCCCGCGAGCACCCCCCTCATGCGTACCGCGTTCCGCAGCAGCCGAGCACAGCCGCCGCAGGCCCATCCGGTGGGCGATGTCCGCCGCCTGCCGGCGCCGACCCCCTTCACCCAGGCCCTGGCCGACCTGCGCCCACGCGTGGTCGCGCTCCATCCGGCCGCACCATGGCTGTCCGTCGATCCCCCGCGCGCGGAGGCCATCCACTCGTCCGGAGCCCATTCCCTCCTAGTCGTCCCCCTGGCACTGCGCGACTCGGCCCTCGGCGTGGTCAGCCTGTACCGCACCGGAGACTCTCCCCCCTTCGACGAAGGCGACCGGGAGCTCGCGGTCGAACTGGCCACCCACACGGCGTTGTGCATCGACAACGCGCGGCGCTACACACGGGAGCACACGGTCGCCGCCACGGTCCAGCGCCAACTGCTGCCCCGCCGCCCGGTGACCCACCCGTCGCTGGAGACCGCCTACCTCACCGTCACCGGCGCCGACCCCGGCGCCTGGTACGACACCATCGCCCTGTCCGGTGCCCGTACCGCCCTCGTCGTCGGCAAGGTGTCGGGACGCGGTCTGAACGCGGCGGCGACCATGGGGCAGCTGCGCACCGCCGTACGCTCCCTGTCCGCGTTCGACCTCGCCCCCGACGAACTCCTCGCCCGTCTGCACCACACGGCGGGACAGCTCGCCGCCGAACGGTCTCATCTCCCGTTCGGCGATCCGCTGCGGCGGGAGGCGCTCACCGCCGACTGTGTCTACGCCGTTCACGACCCCCTTACCGGCACGTGCACGATGGCGGCAGGGGGTCAACTGGCCCCCCTGGTCGTGCGCCCGGACCGCACGGTCACCGGCCCCGGCGCACCTGCCGGGCCGCAGCTGGGCACGACGCAGGGCGCGCCCTTCGCCGCAGTCGACATCGAGGTGCCGGACGGCAGCGTCCTGGTGTTCACGAGTGATCCGCTGCTCACCGCGTATCTCGCCGAACCCTCGGGCCCGTTGCCGTCGGCGCCCGACTACCGCGAGCGCCCGCTCCAGGACCTCTGCGACGCCCTCGTCTACGCGCTCCCGGCAGGTCTGGGCGCCGGTGACGCCGCGATGATCGTCGCGCGCACCCGGTCCTTCCCCCGGGACCGGATCGCCGCGTGGCCGCTCGACCCCGACCCCGCCACCGTGGCCCTCGCCCGGCGCCGCACGCGCGGGCAGCTCGCCGCGTGGCACGTGGACGACGAGACGGCCTTCAACACCCAGCTCATCGTCAGCGAACTCGTCACCAACGCGGTCAAGTACGGCAGTCCACCACTTGAGCTCCGCCTGATCCACGACCGCACCCTGACCTGCGAGGTACGGGACGCGGGCGCGGCCGCACCACACCTGCGCCACGCCGGCACGGTCGACGAGGACGGGCGCGGTCTCTTCATCACCGCGCAGCTCGCACAGACGTGGGGCACGCGTTACACGGCCCCGGGGAAGACGATCTGGACCGAGCAGGCACTGCCCCGCGTCAACGGACACGACGGCGTGCACTGACCCCGCGGAGCCGGCCGACGTATGCGAACCCGCGACACCGCCGGACTTCGTCCGCGGCACGGTACCGCGGCCTGACGCGTGGCACCCCGGCCCGCCCAAAACCGGGCCGGCACAACGGAATTGGCCTTGGCGAACCGTTTCGCGGAGCGGCTAGCGTCGCTCCCATGCGGATTCGAATCGTCGACGCGTTCACCGACCGCCCCTTCGCCGGCAACCCCGCCGGGGTCCTCCTCCTGGACCCGGCCCCATCCTCGACGTCATCCGCGTCGTCCCCCTCCTTCCCGGACGACGCCTGGCTCCAGAACGTGGCGCTGGAGTTCAACCACGCCGAGACAGCGTTCACCCACCGACTCCCTCGCGGCGGCGAGGCCGACTGGGCGCTGCGCTGGTTCACACCCGTCACCGAGGTCGCGATGTGCGGGCACGCGACGCTGGCGACCGCCCACGTGCTGCACACCACGGGCGCCCACGAGGGACCCGTACGGTTCGCCACGCTCAGCGGCGTCCTCATCGCCACGCCACACGAGGACGGTTCCATCACGCTGGACTTCCCCACCGCCCCGCTCACACCGGTCGAGATCCCGGAGGGCGTCGCCGAAGCGCTCGGCGCCGAGCCGCTCGCCGTCTTCGACACCGGCCCGAACATCGGCGACCTGGTGATCGAGGTCGCCGACGAGAAGACGGTCCGCGGCCTCGCCCCTGACCACAAGGCTCTGGGGCGGTACTCGGCGCGCGGCATCATCGCGACCGCCAGGGCCGAAGACCCCGCCCAGGGCTACGACTTCGTGTCCCGCTGCTTCTTCCCGAACGTCGGCATCGACGAGGACCCGGTCACCGGCAGCGCCCACACGGCTCTCGCGCCCTACTGGTCCGAGCGCCTCGGCCGCTCCGACCTCACCGGCCTCCAAGCGTCCGCCCGCTCCGGCCTCGTCCGCACCGAACTGCGCGGCGACCGCACGCTCCTCACCGGCCGCTCGGTCACGGTCATCGACGGCGAGCTACTCGCGTAACAGCAATGGCGGGGCGTACGGAATTGCCGTACGCCCCTCCAAGATCCCCGTACGCCCCTCCGAGATCTCCGCACGCCCATCAGCGCAGGCTCATGCGGTCGGCAGCCAGCCCACCTTCCCCGCCAGCAGCGCGTAGCCCACGAATGCCCCGATGTCGAGCAGCGAGTGCGCCACCACCAGTGGCCCGACGCGCCCCCAACGCCGGTACAGGTAGACGAAGACCACTCCCATCGCCATGTTGCCGACGAACCCGCCGACGCCCTGGTAGAGGTGGTAGGAACCGCGCAGCACCGCGCTCGCCACCAGCGCGGTGACCGGCGTCCAGCCCAACTGGCCGAGACGGCGCAGCAGATACCCGACGACGATCACCTCTTCGAGGACCGCGTTCTGGATCGCGGACATGATCAGCACGGGGTACTTCCACCACACGTCCGGCAGCGCTTCGGGCACCACCGTGAGGTTGGCGCCGAACCCGCGGGCCGCCAGGTAGAAGGCGATGCCCGTACTGCCGATCACCGCCGCGATCACCGCCCCGCGCCCGAGGTCCGGCCAGAGGCGTGTGCGGTCGAAGCCGATCACGCGCAGCCCCTCACGCTCTCTCAGCAGGAAGTGCGCGACAAGCGCGACCGGCACCAGCGCCGACGCGATTCCGAAGAGCTGCCAGGCCAGATCCAGCCAGGGACGCCCGGGCGCGGCCGAGGCGTTGAGGGTGGCCGCCTGGTCCTTGAGCCCCCCTGGCTTGGTTGCCGACCCGACAAAGCTGATCAGCGCGGAAACCCCGCTCGCGCCGAGCGAGAGTCCCAGGACGAGCAGCGTCTCATCCCGGAAAATTCGTCGCGTCAGCCCCTTCGTCGGAAAGGAATCGGCTACCGCCCCTGCCTCCACCTGCACTCCCGCCTCCAGTTGAGTAAGCCCCCTCAGCCCCGTCTTCGCCCCGCTAGGGTCTCCAAAGAAGTTACGAAGATCGTGCGCGACTGGCCGTCGGGGGGACGGACGCCATACGGGGCGCATCTCCCCTTTTGCGCGCCTTGTGACCGTTTCACGGCTCAAGGCTCACCAGGGAGGCACCACCCTCATGGGTCGTCACAGCTTGCCCGACGAGTACGGGGCGGCCACCGCCGACCCCCGACCACGCACGCGCCGTCGCGCAATGGCCATCGCGACGGCGCTCGTACTCACGGTGGCGGGGGCACGGCGGCCGCGGCCCGCAGCGGCCTGCTCTCCTTCGGATCCTTCTGCCCGGACGACGCGGTGCACGTCGACATCACGGTATCCCCGGACCTGGCACCCGCTCTCACGGCCGCGGCGGGCTATGCACGTGAGCGCGACATCACGTCCGACGGCCACTGCCTCGAAGTCGGCGTGACCCCGGTCGTGGGGCCTCCCCAACCTCTCAGCTCAACGAAACCGGCTCCGACAAACCCACCGGCCAGGTGTGCACGGGCTCCCCGAGATGCATCAACTCGCCGTAGCGCCGCGTGGTCGCAGCCAGCGCGACATCCCGCGCCAGCCCCTTCTCCAGCGCCCGATGGAAGGTCGCCGCCTGCCAGCTCGCCCCGTTGACCCGCAGCCGGCACCGCTCCTCGATGACGCCCAGGTAGAGGTCCCGGTCGGCGGGCTCGACCCCCCACGCGTCCAGTCCCGCCGCGGCGAGCGGCAGCAGCTCGTCCCGTACCAGGGCGACGGCCTCGACCTCGTGCGTCCCGCCGTACCGGCCCCGTCTGGGCCATTCCAGGCGTGCGTCGATGCCATGGCGGCACGCGGCGTCGAAGTTGGCGGCCGCCGACGCGAAGGGCAGCCGTGTCCACACGGGACGCGGCTCCTCGGCGAGCGCGCGGATGAGCCCGTAGTAGAAGGCCGCATTGGCGATGACGTCGGTGACGGTTGGTCCTGCAGGCAGCACACGGTTCTCGACGCGCAGATGCGGGACGCCGTCGACGACCCCGTACACGGGCCGGTTCCAGCGATACACCGTGCCGTTGTGCAGCACGAGTTCGGCGAGCTTGGGGATGCCCCCGGCGTCGAGGACACCCAGCGGGTCCTCCTCGTCACTGATGGGCAGCAGCGGCGGAAAGAAGCGCAGGTTCTCCTCGAAGAGGTCGTACGCAGACGAGACCCACCGTTCCCCGAACCAGGTGCGCGGCCGCACCCCCTGGGCCTGCAACTCGGGCGGGCGGGTGTCGGTGGACTGCTGGAACAGCGGGGGCCGCGACTCGCTCCACAGCTCGTGGCCGAAGAGGAAGGGCGAGTTGGCACCGACCGCGACCTGGGCCGCGGCGACCGCCTGCGCGGCGTTCCACACATCGGCGAACCGCCCCGGGGTGACCTGGAGGTGCAACTGCACCGAGGTGCAGGCCGCTTCGGGCGCAATGGACTTCGACGTGCAGACGAGGCGCTCCACCCCCTCGATGTCGAGCGTGAAATCCTCGCCTCGGGCGGCGACTATCTGATCGTTGAGCAGGGTGTAGCGGTCGACGTCCGAGAGGTTCGAGGAGACCAGGTCGTCCTGGGCGAGGGTCGGCAGAATGCCGATCATCACGATTCCGGCGTCGACCTCCTTGGCCTTCCTGTGGGCGTATGCGAGAGAGGTACGCAGCTCCTCGGCCAGCTGGTCGAATACTCGGCCACACAATCTGTGTGGGGCTATGTTGACTTCCAGGTTGAACATGGCGAGTTCTGTTTGGAAATCGCGGCTCGCTATCCTTTCGAGTACTTGCGCGTTCATCATTCTCGGCGTGCCGTCGGCCCCTGCGAGATTCAACTCGATCTCCAGGCCCATGAGGTTCTTCGGGCGATCGAACCGCTCCTCCGCCAGCAACCGCGCAAGCCCCGTCAGACACTGCCGGAGCTTGTCGCGGTAGTGCCGGCGATCGGACAGGTCGTACAGCCCTGCCTCGACCTTCTCTCCCATCGAAGCGTCCTTCCTCAGATGGGCAGGCCGCTGCTCCGGCCTCTGGCGTCCCCGGGTCACCGGGGATAATGCCCAGGCAACGCGATCGATAACGTCCTGTGGGCACCCGCTGCCCGCTACTCTGGTCTCGAGTACCCACAGGCACATTCAGCAGGCATGAACCAGTGCCCGGGTTTCGTTCGGACGCGATCTCGTGAAAAACGCCGATGAGAATCGGCCGACCGCTCCGCCGAAGTATTCCGAGGTCATCGCCACGCTTTCCCGCAGAACCAGGATAAACCTCTCGTTTCGACGACCGAATAGTGTCTTGCTCTTCATGTGTGGGGCGACTAGACGAAACACCGCGCGAACACGTCTCGTATAAACTTCGCGCACGAGGCAGAGAGTTGGCGCTCGCGGTCCTAGGTCCTGCTGTCCAGGTGCCACGCGGCAGGCGACACATTGTCGGCGGATCCAGATCCCTCGCCCCTTCGGCCCCGAGAGCTGACAACGCCGTCCGCCCCCTCCCTCGCGCCACCGTGCCTGTCGAACGAGAGGCGACCCATCATGCCGCTGCACCTACCCCCGGCTCCCGCGCCAGCCCTGCGCTCCGTCCTCACGGCACTCGGTTCCCCCACCGCCGTCCGGGAGGCGCGTACGCCGTCCCTCCGCATGGCTCAGGGACCCGTCACACCCGAACTCCCACTCCCTGTGCACATCCTGGACCGCATCGCACCAGCGGGCACGTCCGCCACCCGGCTCACCGGGTGGCGCTTCCTGATCCGCTGCGGCGACCGCATGGTCGCCGCAGCCGACACCATGCTGACCCCCGACGGCTGGGCCTTCTCACGCTTCTTCGAGGGCCCGTACATCGCCGCCACGGAACGCGCGCTGCGCCAGGCCGAGATCATGAAACAGTCCTACCAGGCACGTCTGCTCTCCGTGCCGGAGCTGTACATGCTCACGCTCTGGCTGCACGGCGACACCACCGCGGACGGCGCCGCGGGCCACCCCGCCGCCACCGACATCCTGGTCCCGCTGGCACCGGCCCCACCCGGCATCGCGGCACACCGCCCGCACCGCGTAGCCGAGCTCCTGCCGGTCCTCACCCACCGACTCACTCCCGCGCCTCTGCTCAGTTCCCCCGCGTAGCACAAGCAACCACATCAACATTCGTGCCCCGCCGCCGTCCTCTTGGCAGCGGGGCACATCGCTCGTTCGGGCCCCACACCGCTCGTACGAGGGAAAAAGCGCCCCGCGCCCACCCGGGCTAGCCCTATTCGGCCACCGCGAACCACCCGAAAAGACTGCACAGTTGGAATGAACCGCCCGCACGGGTGATGCGTCATCAACCTGTGAGGAGCGCTGCCGCGAAATCCCTGCGGATTGACGCCCGTAGGGCAACACTGGGTTCCAAACCACACATCAACGGGGGGCGGCCATGACCACATCGAGCCGCGGGACAGACACCACAGCCATCACTGACCTCTCAACCCAGCGAAAGATCCCACCAATGTGCCAGCACAAGTCGCCGTGCCCGACAGCCGAATCCGCCGACCGGGAGTCCGCCCGCCTTGTGGCGCACCACCCGGAGCAGGGATGGAGCCTGCTGTGCAATGGCGTTCTGCTCTTCGAGGACACAGGTGAGCTCCTGCCGGACGGCCAGATCATCGCCCCGCACCGCCCGCTGGGCAGCGAGTACGTGATGACGGCGGCCTGAACCGCACAGGCGGGTGGCTGCGGCACCGCCCAGAACATAGAGGGGCCGGACCGGAGACGTATTCTCCGAACCGGCCCCGACGCGTGTCCGACGGCGATTACTCCCCGTAGGCGTCCAGGTCCCCAGCGCTGAACGACCCTCGTAGACATCCAGGTACCCAGGTCTGGTCAACCCTCGTGGACATCCAAGTCCCCAGCGCTGATCAATCCTCATGGACATCCAGGTCCCGAACGCAGATCAGTCCTCGTAGGCATCCAGCGGCGGGCAGGAGCAGACGAGGTTCCGGTCGCCGTACGCCTGGTCGATCCGGCGGACCGGCGGCCAGTACTTGTCCGCGACCGAGACACCGGCCGGGAAGACGGCCTCCTCGCGGCCGTAGCCGTGCTCCCACTCCCCGCCGAGCGAGGCAGCCGTGTGCGGAGCGTTGCGCAAGGGGTTGTCGTCCACCGCCCAATCGCCCGAGCCGACCTTCTCGATCTCCGCACGGATGGCGATCATCGCCTCGCAGAAGCGGTCCAGCTCGACCAGGTCCTCCGACTCGGTCGGCTCGATCATCAGCGTGCCGGCCACCGGGAACGACATCGTCGGCGCATGGAACCCGTAGTCGATCAGGCGCTTGGCGATGTCATCGACGCTCACACCGGTCGCCTTGGTCAGCGGTCGCAGGTCGATGATGCACTCGTGCGCGACGAGCCCGCCAGGACCGGTGTACAGCACCGGGTAGTGCGGTTCGAGGCGCTTGGCGATGTAGTTCGCGGACAGCACGGCCACCTGCGTGGCACGCTTCAGCCCCTCGCCGCCCATGAGGCGGACGTACGCCCACGAGATCGGCAGGATGCCTGCGGAACCCCACGGAGCGGCCGAGATCGGGCCGACACCGGTCGCGGGACCGGCCGCCGGCTGCAAGGGGTGGTTGGGCAGATACGGCGCCAGGTGCGCGCGCACTCCGACCGGACCGACGCCGGGGCCGCCGCCGCCGTGCGGGATGCAGAACGTCTTGTGCAGGTTGAGGTGCGAGACGTCACCGCCGAAGTGCCCCGGCTTGGCAAGTCCCACAAGGGCGTTGAGGTTGGCACCGTCCACATACACCTGGCCGCCGGCCTCGTGCACCTGGGCACAGATGTCGGCGACATGCTCCTCGAAGACGCCATGCGTCGAGGGGTACGTGATCATCAGCACGGACAGCTCGTCGCGGTGCTGCTCGATCTTGGCCCGCAGATCCTCGACGTCGATCTCGCCGTCGTCCGCCGTCTTCACGACGACGACCTTCATGCCGGCCATCACGGCGCTCGCCGCGTTCGTGCCGTGCGCGGAGGACGGGATCAGGCACACGGTGCGCTGCTCATCGCCGTTCGCGCGGTGGTATCCGCGTACGGCGAGCAGACCGGCCAGCTCGCCCTGTGAACCGGCGTTGGGCTGCAGCGACACCTTGTCGTAACCGGTGACCTCGGCGAGCCGCTCCTCCAGCTCGTGGATGAGCGTGAGGTAACCCTGTGCCTGCTCGGCGGGCGCGAAGGGGTGCAACTGCCCGAACTCGGGCCAGGTGACCGGCTCCATCTCCGTCGTCGCGTTGAGCTTCATCGTGCAGGAGCCCAGCGGGATCATGCCGCGGTCCAGCGCGTAGTCACGGTCGGACAGCTTGCGCAGGTAGCGAAGCATCGCCGTCTCGGAGCGGTACTGGTGGAACACCGGGTGCGCGAGGTACTCGTCGGTGCGCAGCAGCGCGGACGGAAGAGTGTCCTCGGCGGTCGAGTCCAGCGCCTCGACATCGCCCTCGACACCGAACGCGGTCCATACGGCGGCCAGTTGCCTGCGCGTGGTGGTCTCGTCGCACGAGATCGACACCTGGTCGGCGTCGACGAGGTGCAGGTTGACCCCCTGGTCACGCGCGGCCGCCACGATCTCGGCGGCCCGGCCCTGGACGCGCACGGTCAGCGTGTCGAAGTAGGCGCCGTGGACGACCTCGACTCCGCCCGCCTTCAGCCCCTCGGCGAGGATCGTCGCGTACCGGTGCGTACGCCGAGCGATCGTCTTCAGCCCCTCGGGACCGTGATAGACGGCGTACATGCCGGCCATCACGGCGAGCAGCACCTGAGCCGTACAGATGTTGCTTGTCGCCTTCTCCCGACGGATGTGCTGCTCCCGTGTCTGCAGGGCCAGGCGATACGCCTTGTGCCCGTCCGCGTCGACGGACACCCCGACCAGCCGACCCGGCAGACTGCGTGCGAACTTCTCGCGCACCGCCATGTACCCGGCGTGCGGACCACCGAAGGCCATCGGCACCCCGAACCGCTGCGTCGTACCGACCGCGATGTCCGCGTCCAGCTCACCGGGCGAGGTCAGCAAAGTCAGCGCGAGCAGATCGGCGGCGACGGTGACGACCGCTCCCAGCTCGTGAGCCTGCTCGACAAGCGGCTTGATGTCGCGTACGGCACCGGAGGCGCCCGGGTACTGGATCAGCACGCCGTTGATCTCACGCGCGGCGATCTCGGCGGGGATGCCCGCGCTCAGGTCGGCGACGACGACCTCGACGCCGGTCGGCTCGGCGCGGGTCCGGATGACGGCGACGGTCTGCGGCAGCGCGTCCGCGTCGACCAGGAAGAGACCCTTCTTGTTCTTGCCCATGCGCCGGGACAGCGCCATCGCCTCGGCGGCCGCGGTGCTCTCGTCGAGCAGCGAGGCACCGGACGTCGGTAGCCCGGTCAGTTCGGCGACGACGGTCTGGAAGTTCAGCAGCGCTTCGAGGCGGCCCTGCGAGATCTCCGGCTGATACGGCGTGTACGCCGTGTACCAGGCCGGGCTCTCCATGACGTTCCGAAGGATCACCGGCGGAGTGAAGGTCCCGTAGTAGCCGAGCCCGATCATCGAGTCGAGCACCTGGTTACGGTCCGCGAGGGTGCGCAGCTCGGCCAGCACCTCGGCCTCGGTGCGCGCGCCCGGCAGCTCCAGCGCCCCGGCGTTCTTGATCACGTCCGGCACCGCGATGGCGGTGAGCTCGTCGAGCGAGCCGTATCCGACCTGCGCGAGCATCTTGGCCCGGGCTTCGTTGTCGGGCCCGATGTGGCGCTGCTCGAAGGGGATTCCCTGTTCGAGCTCGGAGAGTGGAATGCGAGGGGCGGTCATTGCGGAGGCCTCCTGGTCTGACGCGACCTTCGAGGGGCACCCCGGCACGGGTACCCCGACGGCCTCCCCCTCTGTCATCTCAACCTGAGAGCTTCACCGGACCGCCCGCCCGCTGCGACCCGATTTTCACCGTCGGTGAGAGCGAGCGCCCATCGGCACCCGCTCTGCTTTCCAGAGTGACCTCGTCCGTGCGGTACGTGGGCCTGAGAGATTCCGGGGAGGATTTGCTCCTTCGGCGCCTCCGATGGTGTCCGGAGGACTCTCCCGCACAGGGTCAGCAGCCGTTTGCCAGCCTACCAGCGCGGACAACACCCGAGCCTTCGAGTGGCCACCTGCCTGAATCTGCTCTTTTGTAGTGCTTACGGATGAGTTGCGACCAATCGGAGGGCACCGTGCAGACCGACATCGATCCGCGCAACTTGATCGGCCGCAAGGCATTCGACCGCAACGGAGCCAAGATCGGCACGATCGACGAGGTCTACCTCGACGACGCGACCGGGATCCCGGAGTGGGCAGCCATACGCACGGGACTGTTCAGCAGGGACGCCTTCGTGCCCCTGGAACCCAGCGAACTCGTCGAAGGCACTCTGCGCATCCCCTTCGAGCGAGCGCTGATCAAGGACGCGCCCGACTTCGGCGTCGGCCGCCACCTCTCCCCCGAACAGGAACTCCAGCTCTACCACCACTACGGCCTCGACCTGACATCCCCGCCTCCCTCACCGGATCGCGACTTCGGCCGCCTGGCGGGCCCTGACGAAGCCTGAAGCCGCGCCAAAAGGCATCGCGCGACTGCCACCCAGCCACGCGGGAACTACACCCCCGTCCGCAGTGAGGCCCGCAGCTCAACCCTCACGGGGATGACCAACGGTCTGGGCCACCAAGGGCAACGGCTCCGCCGGCTCCAGCTCCGGATCGTCGGTCCGGAACGTCCGTACCCGCCCGGGCCCGGAGTACGGCGTCTCGAACCGAACGGTGACCCGCCCGAGCCCGCTGCCCTGCACCCACCCGTGCCCGAGCTCGGCGTGCCGCACATCGTGCCCCGCGGGCCATCGCCGCTCGGCCGGCGGCACTGGCTCCTCGGCGGACCCTTCCGCCACCTCCTCCTCGATGTGCTCCTGCGCCGCAAGCTCCCCCGCGGCGGCCTGCGCCTGCGCGAACAGGTCCTCCTGCGTGTAGTCCGCCAGCCCTGAGACACCCACGCCGAGCAGCCGTACGCCACCGGTCGTGTCCACCGACTCAAGAAGCCGCGCGGCCGCCTCCCGCACCACCCCGAGGTCGTCCGTGGGCCCCCGTAGCGTCTCGGACCGGGTCAGGGTGGAGAAGTCGTACCTGCGCACCTTCAGGACGATGGTGCGCCCCGACAGCCCGGCATCACGCAACCGCCTCACACACCGGTCGGCGAGCCGCTGTACCTCCAGACCGACCCGCACCCGGTCATGGATGTCCACGTCGTACGTGTCCTCGACGGAGACCGACTTGGTCTCCCGCTCGGCGACCACGGGCCGGTCGTCGTGCGCCAGCGCCATCGCGTACAGCGCGTGCCCGTGGGACTTCCCCAGCAGCCGTACGAGCTCGTCCTCGCCGGCCTCGGCAAGTTCCTCGACGGTGGTGATGCCGGCCCGCCGCAGATGATCACCCGTCGCCGGCCCCACGCCCGGCAGCGTCCGCACCGACATGGGCCCCAGCAGCGCACGCTCGGTCCCCGGCTCTATCAGCACCAGACCGTCGGGCTTGGCCTGCTCCGAGGCGATCTTCGCGAGCATCTTGGACGCCGCGAGCCCCACCGATCCGGTGAGCCCCGTGACAGCCCGGATGTCCGCGCGCAGCTTCTCCCCGGTAAGCCGCGCCGACACCCCGTCCCAGGCCGCTCCCCCTGCCTCCAGATCGACGAACGCCTCGTCCAGGCTCAGCGGCTCCACCAGCGGCGACAGGGCCCGCAACAGCCCCATCACCTGCTCGCTGACCTCCCGATAGATCCCGAAGCGCGGCACGAGATACGCGGCGTTCGGCGCGAGCCGGCGTGCCTGGGCCATGGGCATCGCCGAGTGCACCCCGAAGACCCGCGCCTCGTACGAGCAGGTGGCGACGACTCCACGTGGTCCGAGCCCGCCCACGACGACCGCTTTCCCGCGCAGGCTCGGCTTGGATGCCTGCTCCGCCGAGGCGAAGAAGGCATCCATGTCGAGATGCAGGATCGTGGGCGCGGTTCTCACATCTCCGATGCTGCCTTACGCCACTGACAATGCCCCGGCAAGCCGGGGCACCATCAGCCTCTTCCGTTCCCGAGTTCCTCAGACCGCGCGATTACGCCTTCGCGCCAGCTCGTCGGCGGGGTTGTTCCTCACGAGCGTCTCGCCGGTGTCCACGCGCTCACCGTGCAGCTGCGAGAGCGCGCTCTCGACATCCCGCCACACCACGCCGACGGCGATCCCGAAGACCCCCTGGCCGCCCTGGAGCAGCGCGTGGACCTCGTCGGGGGACGTGCACTCGTAGACCGTCGCGCCGTCGCTCATCAGCGTCATCCGCTCCAGATCCCGGAAACCGCGCTCCCTGAGGTGCTGGACCGTCGTGCGGATGTTCTGCAACGACACCCCGGTGTCGAGGAACCGCTTGACGATCTTCAGGACGACCACGTCCCTGAAGCTGTACAGCCGCTGCGTCCCCGACCCGTAGGCCGGCCGCACACTCGGCTCGACCAGTCCCGTCCTCGCCCAGTAGTCCAGTTGCCGGTAGGTGATGCCCGCGGCAGCGCACGCCGTGGGACCGCGGTAGCCGATCTCCTCGGAAACCGCCTCACCTTCACCGGTCACTGCTGTCGGCCGCCGCGGAACGTGATCGGCCGCGTTGCCATGAAGCGGGTACGGGCCGCTCTCCCCCAGACCGCGTCCGGGAGCACCCCCAGCCGTACCGTCGCCGCTGCTTCTCACGCCGACCTCCGTCCTTGACCTGCCTTCTCGACGGTAGGCAGTCACCAGGGGTGCGTCAACGATCGCCACACTCGGCACGCCGAGTGATAATCACCCTAGGAGTGGTTTCCCGTGCCCCACCGCGGGGAAAGGCTAGCCGAATGCTCTCTGAGCGAGCCGCGGCGCACCACACTGGCCGCCGGCAATTGCCACCCGGAGCTCTCCGAGGCCCGTGTCCTCATTGGCTGTTGGTGCCGAAGTCCTCGGGCGAGATCTGGTCGAGGAACTCGCGGAACTTCTCCACTTCGTCCTCCTGCTCGTCCGGGATCGCGATACCGGCGTCGTCCAGCACACCGTCGCTGCCGTAGATCGGCGTCCCGGTGCGCAGAGCCAGCGCTATGGCGTCGGAAGGCCTGGCACTCACCTCGACCCCGCTGGCGAACACCAGCTCCGCATAGAAGACGCCCTCACGCAGGTCGGTGATGCGTACTTCGGTGAGCTCCTGGCCGACGGCTTCCAGCACGTCCTTGAACAGGTCGTGGGTCAGCGGTCGCGCCGGGGCCATGCCCTGCTGGGCGAAGGCGATCGCCGTCGCCTCCCCCGGTCCGATCCAGATGGGGAGGTAACGATCGCCTCCCACTTCACGCAGAAGCACGATCGGTTGGTTGGAGGGCATTTCGACCCGGACACCTACGACATCGAGCTCGTTCACACAGCAACCCTAGGCCGTGCCCGGGACGTTTGGGTAGTCGGGCACGGAACGGGTGGGCGATCCGAGCCGCACCGAGCGCCCCGCGTCAAGGCAGCCGGACACCGAGCGCAGTCTGCACCAGCGCCGCGTGCAGCTTCACCGTGAGCCCCGCCAGCTCCTTCGTACGGGCCTCCGCGTGCGCCCTCGTCTGCGGATTGCGGTGCCTTCGCAGCGGGGCCACCACCTGATCGACCAGACCCGCGTCACGCTCGGCCGCGGCCTTCATCGCGCGCAGGTGCCGCGGCTCGATCCCGAACCGGCCCAGCTCGACGACGAGCGCGGCGACAGTCACCGCCTCTGCGTCGTACGCCCCGTCCGGGAGGGGCACGATGAGGCCGTACGACTCCCACTCCTCGAGCTCCAGCTCGCCGATCTCGGCGGCGGCCAGCAGCTCGGCACGGCCGACGCGGGCTGCCGTGGGGGTGTCGGGGTCGGAGAGCAGCTCGCCCTCGCCCGAGTCGCGCTGGCGCCCCACGGTCGGCAGCCGCACCGGCTCACCGCGTTCCAGGGCGTCCAGATACTCCCGGATGACCTTCAGCGGCAGATAGTGGTCCCGCTGCATCCTCAGGACGTGGCCGAGGCGCTCGACGTCGTTGGTGCTGAACTTGCGATACCCCGACGGGGTCCGCTGCGGCTCGATGAGACCCTCCGACTCCAGAAACCTGATCTTGGAGATCGTGACTTCGGGGAACTCGTCGCGCAGCACGTTGAGCACCGCGCCGATGCTCATCAGTCCGCTGTCCGTGGCGGCGGTACCGTGGCCGGCACCGCCGCTCGGTGATCGAAGCATGGACCTTCCTGAGGGTCCCCCCGGACGGAGCCCGGGGGAGGGTCAGATGCCCCGCTGGCTCGCGTAGAAGACCAGCCGGTACTTGCCGATCTGTACCTCGTCGCCGTTCGACAGGGAGACCGAGTCGATCCGCTCCCTGTTGACGTAGGTGCCGTTGAGGCTGCCGACGTCCGCCACCGTGAACGAGCCGTCGGCGACGCGACGGAACTCCACATGGCGGCGCGACACGGTCACGTCGTCCAGGAAGATGTCGCTCTGCGGGTGACGCCCGGCCGTGGTCAGCTCGCCGTCCAGCAGGAAACGGCTGCCCGAGTTCGGGCCGCGCCGCACCACCAGGAGCGCCGAGCCGAGCGGCAGCGCGTCGACAGCCGCCTGGGCCTCCGGAGAGAGCGCCGGCGAGAGCGTCTGACCCGTCACCTCGGCGTCGTAGGCCTCAAGGCCCGAAATGGAGATCGTGGACGTCGTCTCGGACGGACGCTCCGCGGTCACCCCGCCCCGCAGCGGCGCACCGCAGTTGGAGCAGAAACGGCTGTTTTCCGCGTTGCGGTTACCGCACCTCGTACACACCAGGGCCGACATGGACGGATCCTCCTGCCGCGGCTGCCCTCCAGGGGCATGGGAAGCGTACGGGTCGGCGGCAAACCCTCCACCCGCACTTGAGGCTGACGGGTCCCCGAAACCTATGCGGCCGGACTGGGCAGGGTCAACAGACGGCGCGCCCTGACCACCGGAAATGTCGCTGCCCGGACCACCGACCTCGTCCCGGAACAACGGGCGCTCGCCACCCTGATCCTCGGCATCTCCATGGCGTGGTGCACGGTGACGGGCAGTGGCATTGTCGCCGCCCTCTCCTCGTGCGCTCTTGCCGAACAACTTCGCAAACAACTTCACGGGCGATTCCCCTTGACCGAAACAGACCCGCCCGTGGGGCAGGACGAACCCTGATTGAACACACCGGTCGACCCGGACATCCTCACAACGTCCGTATCCACCTGACAGTTTCCACCACGCACCACCCATTCGGTGCGCCGACCCCCCGCAACCTCATGCCCTGACCCGGGGCCCCTCATGCAGCCCCGCTTCACTCGGACGACCGAGCGTAGTCAGGCTGCTTCGCCGGTCGCAAGGCGTCCACGACGATCTTCGTCGAAGGCTCCACCGCAACGATGGCCTGCTCCTTCTCCAGTGTCTGCACCACCCCTCCGGGGATGTTGAGCGCCGGCTCCAGATCCTGCGACTTGCCGATGACCTTGAAACGGTAGGGCTGGGTGATCTTGTTCCCGTCCACGCTCACGCCCTTGTCGGAATCCGTCAGATAGGTGCTGGCGACGACCCGTACACCGTTCACCTGGATCGCCTCCGCACCGGCCGCGCGGAGCTCCTGGATGGCGTCGAGCAGCATGTCCGCCTCGACCGTCCCCTTGGTGTCGTTGATCGTCAGAGTGATGCCGGGCCCCTGCGCGGCCACCGTGCCCGCCAGAATGCCGAGTTGCTTCTCCCTCTCGACAGTCTGCTTGCGCGCCTCCTCGGCCTGGTCCGAACTGTTCTCCAGCTCGGTGCGCTGATCTTCGAGACCCTGCTTCTCGTCTTCAAGACGCTGTGTACGGCTGTCCAGTTCATCGAGGATGCGTACGAGATCTTCCTGACGTGCGCCGCGCAGGGCACTGCCGCTGTCGCTGTTGGACGCCACTTGGACAGCCAGACCGAAGCCAAGGCCGAACAGCAGGAGCGCGACGATGAGTTGCGCGCGGGACGCACGCGGCGGCCACAGCCCCTGAACCAGTCGCTGACGGCCGGTCAGCGTCGGCTCGGCGGCGACCTCTTCCCGTTTCTCCGACTCTCGCTCCGGCTCCGGTGACGCGGGAGCCGCGGCCTGAATCTCTTCGGGGAGTTCCTTGCGCAGACGATTCTCCGGGGCGCCGGAGGCCGTCGATGCCTCGTCGTCGTTGCTCATCGGCCTCACGCCCTGAACACGTGACGACGGATCGCCGCGGCGTTGGAGAAGATGCGGATACCGAGGACGACCACGACACCGGTGGAGAGCTGGGCGCCCACACCCAATTTGTCGCCCAGGAAGACGATCAGCGCGGCCACGACCACATTGGACAGGAACGACACCACGAAGACCTTGTCGTCGAAGATGCCGTCGAGCATCGCGCGCAGGCCCCCGAACACGGCGTCGAGCGCCGCGACGACGGCGATCGGGAGATAAGGCTCGACGACTGCCGGAACCTCGGGCCGGACCAACAATCCAGCCACGACTCCCACGACGAGGCCCAGTACGGCGATCACGATGTGCCCTTCTCTGTGCTCGGCTGTGCTGTACGTACGATCACACTCGGTGCGGCCGGCAAACGGACGTCGTCCTCGACGGAAATGCCGGTCCGGATGCCGTAGTTCTCCTGGAGGGCATGCAGATACAGCCCGTCGGGACTGTTCTGGAACCTCGTGCTGAGCCGCTGGCCGTCCCCCACCGCGAGCACCGTGTACGGGGGCACCAACGGCCTGTTGTCGACCAGTATCGCGTCACCCGCGGCCCGGATCGCCGACAGCGCCGTCAGCCGCTGGCCGTTGATCGAGATGGCCTCGGCCCCCGACTCCCACAGTCCGTTCACGACCCTCTGCATGTCGCGGTCGCGCACGCGACCGGTGTCGGAGAACCCTGAGGTCTCCCGCGGATCACCGTCGCCGTCCTGACTTGCTTCCTCGGCATCGTCGACGACGAGTTTCACGCCCGGGCCGTGCACCTCGGTGGCACCCGACAAAATACCCACCAGGTCAGCCTGCTCGCTGCCCCCGTCGGCACTCAGCGCGGCACGCTGCCGCGCACTCACATCGGCGCGCAGAGTGTCGACATTGTCTTCGAGCTCGTCGGCGGCGTTGGTCTCACGCTCGATACGGTCGATGAGCTCCTGACGCTCTTTGGCGATGGCAGGGGCCGCGATCCGCGCGTTCGCCGCTCCGAGTGTCACCACCAGGCCCGCGAGCACGAGCCCGGCCGCCAGACCGAGCTTCGCCCGCACCGTCTTCGGCATGCCGCCGGCGCCCTCGGCCTGCTTCCGGACAGCCGCTTCGGCGTATCCGTCGTCAAGGCTGTGGTCCATCACATTGGTGAGCAGCGACATGGAGGCGTCCGGGCGCGCGGGGCGCGTAAGACTGCTCCGAACGGGGGGCTGCTGCGGCATGCCGCACATCGTCGCACGTCGTGGGCGCTACCTCCGAACGGCCCCACCAACGTGCCGGACAGGCCCCCTTGTGGGCACCTGTCCGGCACGCGCGCGTGCTAGGGGCTTCAGCGGCCGGCGCTGTCGACGACCGCCGACCACTCGTCGAGCAGGGCCTCCGCGGAGGAATCGTCGGGCCCTTCGGCCCACAGATGCGTCACCGCCTCGGCGGGATCCGGGAGCACCATCACCCAGCGCCCGTCCGTCTCCACGACCCGTACGCCATCGGTCGTGTCCACGAACCGGTCACCGGCCTCCTCCACGAGCCGCCGCATGACGAGTCCCTTGACGGCCCAGGGAGTAGCGAGATCGCGCTTGAGGACATGCGCCCGCGGAATCCGCGCGTCGATCTGGCTCAGCGTGAGCTGCGTCCGCGCCACCAGCCCGATGAGGCGTACGAACGCTGCCGCGCCGTCGAAGACACCGCTGAACTCCGGGATGATGAAACCACCGCGCCCGTCGCCACCGAAGATCGTCGAGTCCTCACGTCCGACCCGCGTCAGATCATCCGGCGAGGTCGTCGTCCAGTCCACCTGCGTCCCGTGGTACGCCGCCACCTGCTCGGCGATCCGCGTGGTGGTCACCGGAAGCGCCACCCGCCCACTGCGCCGCTCAGCGGCCACCAGGTCGAGCATGACAAGGAGTGCCCGGTCGTCCTCGACGATCCGCCCCTTCTCGTCGACAAGCGAAAGCCGCTCACCGACCGGGTCGAATCGCACTCCGAACGCGGCCCGCGCGGACGCCACGATCTCACCGAGCCGCACGAGCCCGGACCGCCGCGCATCCGCCGTCTCCGTCGGCCTGGACTCGTCGAGACCGGGATTGATGACAAGCGAGTCGACCCCGAGCTTGCCGAGCAGGCTGGGCAGCACGAGTCCCGCGCTCCCGTTCGAGGCGTCCACAACGACTTTGAGCCCGGACTCGGCGATCCCCGTCGTGTCAACATTCCGCAGCAACGACCCTGTGTACGAGTCGAAAACACTGGCCGGGAAGTGCAGGTCCCCGATCTCACCGGGGAACGCACGCCGATACTCCTGCCGCGCGAACACGCGGTCCAGCTTCCGCTGACTCGCCTGCGACAGATCCGCACCCTGCCCGTCGAAGAACATGATGTCGACGGAGTCCGGCACACCGGGCGTCGTACGGATCATGATCCCGCCCGCACTGCCCCTGGCCGTCTGCTGCCGAGCCACCGGCAGCGGTACGTTCTCCAAGTCACGTACGTCGATGGCGCTGGCCTGCAGCGCCGAGATGACCGCCCGCTTCAGCGCTCGCGCACCTCTGGAGTGATCGCGCGCCGTGGTGACCGTGGAGCCCTTCTTGAGTGTCGTCGCGTACGCTCCCGCGAGCCGCACGGCGAGTTCCGGGGTGATCTCCACATTCAGAATCCCGGACACGCCGCGCGCGCCGAAGAGATGCGCCTGGCCCCGCGACTCCCAGATCACCGACGTGTTGACGAAGGCGCCGGCCTCGATGGTCTTGAATGGGTAGACGCGAACGTTTCCCTGAATGATCGATTCTTCACCGACGAGACATTCATCGCCGATAACGGCGCCGTCCTCGATCCGGGCGGCCCTCATGATGTCAGTGTTCTTACCGATCACGCAGCCACGCAGATTGCTGTGCTGCCCGATGTACACGTTGTCGTGCACGACGGCCCTGTGCAAGAAGGCGCCCGTCTTGACGACGACGTTGGAACCGATGACGGTGTGCTCACGGATTTCGACGTCCGCCTCTACTTTGGCGTAGTCCCCGATGTAGAGCGGTCCTCGCAGCACGGCATCGGGACTCACCTCGGCGCCCTCAGCGACCCATACGCCCGGCGAGATCTCGAAGCCGTCGATCTCGACGTCGACCTTGCCTTCCAGCACGTCGGCCTGCGCCTTCACATAGCTCTCGTGCGTGCCGACGTCCTCCCAGTAACCCTCGGCGATATAGCCGTAGACGGGCTTGCCTTCCTTCATCAGTTGGGGAAAGACATCGCCGGACCAGTCGACGGAGACATCGGCCTCGACGTAGTCGAAGACCTCGGGTTCCATGACGTAGATGCCGGTGTTCACCGTGTCGGAGAAAACTTGGCCCCAGGTCGGCTTCTCCAGGAAGCGCTCGACCTTGCCCTCTTCGTCGACGATGGTGATGCCGAATTCAAGGGGATTCGGTACGCGGGTCAAACAGACGGTGACCAGCGCGCCCTTCTCCTTGTGGAAATTGATGAGATCGGTGAGGTCGAAGTCGGTCAGGGCATCGCCGGAGATCACGAGGAAGGTGTCGTCCTTCAACGCTGCCTCGGCGTTCTTGACACTCCCGGCGGTACCGAGTGGCTTCTCCTCATTGGCATAGGTGAGCTCCATACCGAGCTCCTCGCCGTCACCGAAGTAGTTCTTGACGAGCGAGGCCAAGAACTGAACAGTTACGACGGTCTCATTGAGCCCATGCCTTTTGAGCAGCCGTAGCACATGCTCCATGATCGGGCGGTTGGCCACAGGCAGGAGCGGCTTGGGCATGCTTGAGGTCATGGGACGAAGGCGTGTGCCTTCGCCTCCGGCCATCACGACGGCCTTCATGTCGGAAGCGTCCTCCTTGAAGAGACGACGGTCTAGCCGACTTCACCCGTCCAATTGTCCCGCACTTCTCGTCAGCGGGCCATCGAGCCACTACAGCCACGCAATGGGCGAGCTCAATCGGTCGTGGCGTCCGCCCTGACAAGGCGGCGGACCTGAACCACATAGAGGACTCCTGCCCACCAGTACAGGGTTGTACCCCATCCGGCGAACGCCCATCCGAAAATAGCACCTAGTGACGCGATCCACCCGCTTGCGTCGCTGAGCAGCAACAACGGGAAGGCGTACATCAAGTTGAAGGTCGCCGCCTTCCCCAGGAAGTTCACCTGCGGCGGCGGATAGCCGTGACGCCTGAGGATCCCCACCATCACCAACAGGACCAGCTCGCGCGCCAGGAGGACAGCGGTCAACCAGAGCGGGAGAATCTCCCGCCAGGTGAGGCCCACGAGCGTGGACAGAATGTAGAGCCGGTCAGCCGCAGGATCGAGCAGCCGGCCAAGGCTGCTGATCTGGTTCCAGCGACGGGCAAGCTTCCCGTCCAGATAGTCGCTGATACCGCTCAGCATGAGCACCAGCAGTGCCCATCCGTCACTCTTCGGGCCACCGAACTCAGGCCAGAGGATCAGCCACAGGAAGACGGGTACGCCGACGAGGCGCGCCATGCTGAGGATGTTCGGGATGGTGAGGACCCGGTCTGTCTGGACGCGGGTCTCCTGGACCTCCACCCGGGGCCTCCTGTGGGAAACGAGCCAACGATGCCCCCTGACCCTACCCGCAGCACTGACGCTGTTGTGCGGAGGGGTGGGGGCGCCACCTGAAAACAAAAAAGCTCCGGCTCTTGGACGATAAGTCCAAGAGCCGGAGCTCTAAAGATAGTTCGGCGGCGTCCTACTCTCCCACAGGGTCCCCCCTGCAGTACCATCGGCGCTGTAAGGCTTAGCTTCCGGGTTCGGAATGTAACCGGGCG
>NZ_JBIAIK010000025.1:0-52430 GCF_042871385.1 Streptomyces sp. NPDC005808
GGGGGGGGGGGGGGGGGGGGGGGGGGGGGGGGGGGGGGGGGGGGGGGGGGGCGGGCGGGGGGGGGGGGGGCGGCGGGGGGCCCCCCCCCCCCGCGGCGGGGGCGCCCCCCCCCCCCCCCCGCGACAAGCCCCCACGGCCCCGCAGCGAACAAACAACCCAGGGGGGTCTGGGGCGCAGCCCCCAGAGGACGGGAATGGGTAGGGGCGGCGGGGGCGAAAAACTGCCGGGCGCCGCCCCCCCCGCTCACAGGGCCGAAGGATCCTGTGGCCCTCTCCCCGAGAGGACCTCCCCGTACGCCTGCATAAGATCCGGCAGCCGAAGTGTCGACAAGTCGTCGCGCGACAGGACTCCCGGATAACCGGAAAGCCGCAGATCGCGGTACGCGCAGCTCTTCTCGTACAGCGTCCGAAGGAACCGCCCGTTGCCGAGTTCGTCGATCCACCCCTGGTCGACGACATGCCCGGCGATCGAGCGCAGCTCGTCCACCGCCTCGCCGTCCCAGGAGTCACCGTTCTCGGCAGCCAGCACCTCGCCGATGGAGGTGAGTTCGAGCGGGCGGTAGGACGGAAAGTCGACGCGGGTGGTGAAGCGGGAGGAGAGGCCGGGGTTGGCGGTCAGCAGGCGGTCCATGCCCTCGGGGTAGCCGGCGAGTATGACGACCAGGTGGTCGCGGTTGTCCTCGGCCCGCTTCAGGAGCACCTGCAGGGCCTCGTCGCCGTACGCGTCCCCTTTGCCGTAACCGGAGTTGGAGAGCGAGTAGGCCTCGTCCACGAAGAGGACGCCACCGATGGCCGAGTCGATCAACTCGTTGGCCTTCACGGCCGTCTGGCCGAGGTACTCGCCGACCAGATCCGCCCGCTGCGCCTCCACCAGATGGTCGCCGCCGAGCAGCCCGAGCGCGTAGAAGACCCGGCCGAGAATGCGGGCCACGGTGGTCTTCCCGGTGCCGGAGGGGCCGGAGAAGACGAAGTGCCGTTTGGGCGGCTGGACCGGCAGGCCCTGCCCGGCCCGCAGTCTCGCCATGTTCAACTGCGCGGACAGCGCCTTCACTTGGCGCTTCACGGGCTCCAGGCCCACCATGCGCTCCAGTTCGGCGAGCGCCTCGTCGAGTAAGGCGGGGTCGGTCGGCCCCGGCGGCAGCGGCTGCACCGGCACCATGGCCTTCTCGCGCACCGCGTCCGTCTCCGGCGGCAGCGCGCCCGGGGTGACGAAACCGGGCTCCGAGAGCTTCAGGTCCCGCCCCTCGGGGCCGAACAGCGGATCGATACCGTCGGGCCCCTCCATCATGTCCTGCCCGACGCCGGCGAGAGTGATCGCGGCGAGGTCGCTCACCTCGTCATACCCGTCGCCCTCCGAGATCGCGGCGAGCCGCGCCGAGGTGTCCATGAAAGCGGGGTCGACCCGGTGCACTGCCCGGTACAACGGCAGGGCGGCGGCGGAGCGCCCGGTGCCCTCGTGGGCCCGCGCCAGCCAGTACCGCAGCTCCTTGCGCTGCGGCTGCTCGCTGCGACAGCGCATCAGCGCGGCGGACAGGAGGGGCTCGGCCTGTCCGAACATCTCCAGACGCACCCGGGCCATGCCGCCGAAGAGACCGGCCTCGATACCCAGCATCGGATCGTGGATCAGCGGATCCGTGTGCCGGACCAACTGCTCCCAGTCCTTGACCAGATAGGCGCGGCAGGCGTGCAGGAAGCGCACCTGCGGGTCGGTGTCGACCGGCGGCAGGCCCGCCAGCGCCCGGTCCAGCTCGGGGACATGGCGGCCGTCCAGCCAGTGGGAGGCGTGCGCGAGCAGCAGATCGCGCGGGCTTTCCAGGACCGGCTGCACCCACCAGCCCAGCCAGTACCAGGAGTTGAGCGTCCGGCGATGGCGGGTGCGCTGCTCCCCGAAGCGCTCCCGGTGCCGGAACATCCTCAGCAGCGCGGTCGTCGTGTCCACCCGCAGCGCGTGGAGTCCGAGCCAGCCGTCCGCCATGCCCGGGTCCATCCGCACCGCTATCCGGAATTCCTCCTCCGCCTGCGGATAGGCGCCCATCGTGTAGGCATCCACCCCCCGCAGCCAGGCGAGGTCGGCCGGGGCCGCCTCCGGGCCCTGCGTGCCGAAGTCCATCCCGTCCCCCCACAAACCGTGCCCCCGATGGTCCTCCGCCGGGCCGGTGCCCGTCGGCAGCCTAGGTCGAACCACTGTGCCGCGGACGGGAGTTGCACCGGTGCGCAGAGCTGCCGTCCGAATATCGCACCGAGAGGCATCGTACCTGCGAGGGTGTGCCGGGCCGAAGGGTGCAGCACCCCTCGTTCCACGAGGTGGGAGCAGATGGGGCGCACTCAGCTTGTGACCGAGGGTGAGCGAATCACACCTCGCAGCGTCCGGAAAACATGTCCGGGGCAGAACGAAGCCCCCGATCACGGGGGAACAACCGGGGGCTTCGCGTCTGCGGGGCGGCCTCGAACGGCCGCATATTCAGAACGTAAGACCTGTACGGCCCCCCGGTCAAGCCGAGTTGAGGCACTGACGGAAGTTCTCAGGCAAGGGCCTTCACGAGTTCAGCACACTGCGGATGGTCCGTCACCGTGAGTGATTTCCTGGTCCGGTCCAGGGGTCCCGGCGGGCCCCGGAAGCACCTCGTAGCCCTCGGAACGCTGCCGCACCAGCAGATCCGCGAAGGGTCTTGAAGGGTCCTCGGCGAAGTGGCGGCGCTCGGCGGAGACCCAGTCGATCCAGAACTCTCCCTGCGCCTCACCGTCCCGCCGCCGCCCCCGCGACCACGCCTCTTCCTTCGGCAACTCCATCCACAGCAGCCGCGCGAGATACGGCCGCAGCGCCCGGCGGCCCGCGCCGACGCCCTCCAGGAGGACCACGGGAGCCGGCGGCAGCTCACGGAACGGTCCGAAGGCCCGGGCGGTCCAGTCGTACGGGGCGTAGAGCGCCGTCTCGCCGTGCCGCAGCGGTTCGACCACTTGGCCCAGCAGTCGCCCGGTCCAGTCGAAGAACTCTTCGTGCGTCGCGATGTCGTCGAGGTGCAGAACGGGCGCGCCGCCCAGTTCCGCGGCCAGCCGCCCGGCGAACGTGGTCTTTCCGGAGCCGGCGTGCCCGTCGACGCCGACCATGCGGACCGGGCCGCACGAGGGCGGCAGCCGGCGCAGCTGTGAGACGAGGTCGTGGATGGGAGTTCCCGGGAGGCGTGGGACGGGTGTCTTGTCGGAAGTATTTCTGAGAAACAAGTAGTCCTGAGAAAAAACTCTATACCTGGCGGCTTACCCGCCTCCGGGCCCCCGCGTTCCTGGTCATGCCAAGGGTCAGGACCAATATTGGTGGGCGCCGCGAGGCTAAAAGTGCTGGCAGAAGCCTGGAGAGACATTCATAGTTGGCGCACACCCGCGCATTGGACTCGCCCGTTTCGGATCGGACTCCCGGGGGTCACCTGCCCATGCCCAGAGCTGAACAGCCGTCCCGCAGAACCGTCCTGACCGCTGCAGTGGCCGCGGCCGCGGCGGGTGCCGTCAGCCCGGCGGCCGCCGCGGAACCGCCGGACGGCCCGGCGAAAGCCCGGTCGAAAACGTTGTCGACACTCCCGTCGAAAGCACCGTCCGGCCTTGTGGACAACCGCGCCTGGACCTCGTACGCCGACTGGCGTGGAGGCACGGCCAAGGGCACGCGTGCCGTGCCCGGCGTGCGTCCAGGCGTGATGATCGCGACGCCGGCCGGCACCAGGACGTACACCGACCCGCACACCGACAAGACCGCCCTGTGGGAGTACGCGACCTGGACCTCTCCTGTGCACAGGCTCGCCGTCCCCGCCAGCGAGGCCGTCGCCTCCTGGAACGCGGACACCCCGTCCGGGACCTGGCTCCAGGTCGAGCTGACGGGCACGTACTCGGACGGCACCGACACCCCCTGGTACGTGCTGGGCCGGTGGGCGGCCGGCGACCAGGACATCAAGCGGACCTCCGTCGACGACCAGAGCGACGGGAGGAGCAGTGTCTGGACCGACACCTTCTCCATCGACGACACGGCCTCCGGCCTGCGCCTGGTCTCGTACCGGCTGCGCCTGACGCTGTACCGCACCCCTGGCACCAAGGTCACGCCCACGGTGTGGCGCCTGGGCGCGATGGGCTCCGACATTCCGGACCGGTTCACCGTCCCGGCCTCCACGCCCGGGCTCGCGCAGGAGCTGACGGTCCCGCGCTACTCGCAGGAGACCCACGCCGGCCAGTACCCCCAGTACGACAACGGCGGCGAGGCCTGGTGCAGCCCCACCTCCTCGCAGATGATCATCGAGTACTGGGGCCGCAGGCCGACTGCGGACCAACTGGCCTGGGTCGACCCGGACTTCACCGACCCGCAGGTGTGCCACGCGGCCCGCTACACGTACGACCACCAGTACGCCGGCTGCGGCAACTGGCCCTTCAACGCCGCCTACGCGGCGACGTACAAGGACCTCCAGGGGGTGGTGACCCGGCTCGGCTCACTCACCGAGCTGGAGACGCTGATCGCCGCCGGTATCCCGGCCATAACGTCCCAGTCGTTCCTCAAGTCCGAGTTGACGGGGGCGGGTTACGGGACCTCCGGCCACCTGATGACCGTCATCGGGTTCACCGCCGACGGCGACGTGATCGCCAACGACCCTGCGTCGCCCAGCGACAGCGCGGTGCGCCGCGTCTACAAGCGGCGCGAGTTCGAGAACATCTGGCTGCGTACGAAGCGGTACAACGCCGCCGGGGGCGTCTCCTCCGGCAGCGGTGGCGTCTGCTACCTGTACTTCCCCGCCGAGCTGTCGGCGCGGCAGCTCGCGGCGCTCGCGGCGGTCGGCGTCCGCTGAGGGGACGGGCGGCCCCTCACCCCCGTGCAGGGGCCGCCCGTCGCTCGATCTTCCCGAACGTCTCCTGGCCGACGTGCTCGCGCAGCGCGTACAGGACGAGCGTCGATTCCGTGCGCGCCGGCGCTGTCCTCGAACGTGAACCTGCCGATGGCCAGCTGCGCGAGTTGGGCGGCCATCGGCTGTTCGGAGTCGTACGTCCACCGCACGCGTCCGCCGGCCTGCTCGGTGCGGTCGGTGAGCTTGCCGTTGGCGACGGCCGACAGGCCGGCGGGGGTGGTGATGTGGAAGGTGATCGGCCCCGTCGGCTGGGTGGTCGTTCGACGGGAAGATCATCTTGGCGCCGTTGGGCTGCGGGTAGAGCACCGTGCCGTCCGGCGTCGGGATCCAGCCGTAGTCCTCGATGGCGTCGTCGCGGTGGCTCGAAGGGTGTCTTCGGCGCCTGCCAGTCGAAGTCGAGGGTGTAGCGGCTCGGCTCACCTCGTAACCGCCGTTGCCGTCGAGCGGGAAGATCGGATCGCCGAGCCCCGCCGCACCCGGCGACGCGGCACCGGAGCCGGCGGAGGCGGCTTGGGAGACCGAACCCGTAAGGGCGGCAGCCACGGTGTTCGCGCTCGCGAGCGCGAGGCGGGCACTGCGGCGGGGCGTCCGGAACGTGCGCATCGAGAACCTTTCGGCCGGCGGACCCGTTGCGTGTGAGGAGACGCACGCCCCGCCTGCACCGTTGTGGGAACAGAAGGTATTCGAAGCTGATCGAAGTGTCGGATCGGCGGACGTGACCAAGGTCTCCACCAATAAAACTGTTTCCGGTGGCAAAGTGGTCGAGTCGGCGGGGAGCCGACGGGAGGCGGGGGAGTCCACCGCACCACTACGTCTGCGAGATGCCATGACCGCGACCTCAGCCACCACCACCCGTGTCCGCGCCCGAACGGGCGGCCCCGAGGACGACGGGCCCAGGATCCTGGAGCACGTCGCCGGCTGGACCTTCGTGGTGGTTCTGGCCATGCTCGTGACTCAGCTGGGCCTGCTGTGAGCTGACCCGGTCGGCGCCCCGGCGGACGCCTGCGAGGTCGATGAGAGTCGAACAAGCAGGTGGTGCCGGTCTGCCATACTGCGGATGTTCCGCCGGCAGCCGGAGACCAGGACCGAAATTGAATAGTAGTCAACAGCGCGGTGTCGAGCGCCCCCGGACTCGCGGTACCGATCGCTCACTGGCGCGCCGCGCCGAACTGATCGCCATCGGACGGAAGTTGTTCGCCGACACGTCCTATGACGCGCTGTCGATGGACGACATCGCGCGACAGGCGCATGTCGCCAAAGGGTTGATCTACTACTACTTCAAGTCCAAGCGCGGCTACTACCTCGCCATCATCGAGGACTCGGTCACCGAGCTGGTCTCCCGGGCGGCGGGCGGCCTCGAACTCCCCCCGGCGCAACGGGTGCACCGCACCATCGACGGCTACCTGCGCTATGCCGAGTACAACCAGTCCGCGTACCGCACGATCATCAGCGGCGGCGTCGGCTTCGATGCCGAGGTGCACGCCATCCGGGACGGCGTACGCGAGGTCATCGTCGAGACCATCGCCGAAGGGGCGTACGGGCGGCGCAAGATCGCCCCGCTGCCGCGGATGGCCCTGCTCGGCTGGCTCTGCAGCGTCGAGGGGGCGACCCTCGACTGGATCGGCCACCAGGACCAGGTGCTGGCCCGCGACACCATGCGTGAGCTGCTGGTGAAGATGCTGGGCGGTGCCATGCGGGCGGTCGAGGAACTGGACCCCTCGTACGTGGCCCCGGCGCCCGCACGCCGGGACACATGAGGAAGGGGCGGGAGCCGCCGGACTCCCGCCCCGAGTGACGTACCAGTAGGGCTAGTTGATCGACTTGATCAGCTCGCCGTTCGTGGTGTCACCGCTCAGCTCCCAGAAGAAGGTGCCTCCCAGGCCCTGCGCGTTCTTGTAGGTCATCTTGGTCGCGATGGTCGCCGGGGTGTCGTAACTCCACCAGTCGCTACCGCACTTGGCGTACGCCGTGCCCGCGACCGTGCCCGTGGCCGGGCACTTCGTCTTGAGCACCTTGTAGTCCTCGATGCCCGCCTCGTACGTGCCCGCCGCCGCGCCGGTCGCCGTGCCGCCCGGTGTCGACTGGGTGACGCCGGTCCAGCCTCGCCCGTAGAAGCCGATGCCGAGCAGCAGCTTCGAGGCCGGAATGCCGAGGCCCTTGAGCTTCGCGATCGTGGCGTCGGTGTAGTAGTTGGCCGTGGGGATGCCCGTGTACGAGGTCAGCGGCGAGTGCGGGGCCGTCGGTCCCGTGGTGGCCCAGGCGCCGAAGAAGTCGTACGTCATCGGGTTGTACCAGTCGACGTACTGTGCGGCGCCCGCGTAGTTCGCCGCGTCGATCTTGCCGCCGGTGGTGGCGTCGGCCGTGATCGCCGAGGTGACGAGGTTGCTCGTGCCGAACTTCGCACGCAGCGCGGCCAGCAGGTTCTTGTACGCCTCCCTGCCACTGGTGTCACAGGTGTTGCCGCAGGAGTTGGGGTACTCCCAGTCGATGTCGATGCCGTCGAAGACATCGGCCCACTTGGAGTTCTCGACCAGGTCGTAGCAGGACTGGGCGAACGCGGTCGGGTTCGCGGCGGCCGCGCCGAACCCGCCCGACCAGGTCCAACCACCGAAGGACCAGAGGACCTTGAGGTTCGGGTGCAGCTTCTTCAGCTCACGGAGCTGGTTGAAGTTGCCGCGCAGCGTCTGGTCCCAGGTGTCGGCGACGCCGTCCACGGACTCCGCCGCGGTGTACGTCCGGTCGGTCGCGGCGTAGGCGTCGCCCATCGCGCACTTGCCGTCGACGACGTTGCCGAAGGAGTAGTTGATGTGGGTGAGCTTGGCCGCCGAGCCGGAGGTCTCGATGTTCTTGACGTAGTACTTCCGGTCGTAGGTGCCCCATTCGGTGAAGTACCCGACGACCTTGGAGCCGGCCGCGGCGGCCTGGACGGTGCCGGTCTGGGCGTCGGCCGCGGCGGGGGCGGACTCGGTGGTGGCGGTCGCGGTACCCGCGCCTGCCAGGAGCCCCGCGCCGAGAACGGCGCAACAGGCGGCGGACAGGAGCGCCCGGAAGGGCGCGCGGGGAAGATGCGGTCTGCGCATCGATGTCTCCTCGTGGGGGAGGGGAGCGTGGGGGCGTAGTGCTGGGGCCTGCTGAGCGCTGTCAGGCGAACATGTCTGTTTGGCATGAACGCGGTGACGTGGGAGGAACCCTAGGAGGACTAGACCACTGCGGTCAATGGTTCGGACCAATTTCCCTTTCTTTTAGTAAGCGGTCGTTAACTGGTGACTCGATGCCTCCGATCGGGCATACTCACAGCGCCACCGCCGCTGACCAGCCGGTTCCGTAACCCGGGACGGCAGCATCGGCTGAGGCCAGTGAGACCCGGCGGGAGTCACCCCACCCAGGTGAGCGCCCGCCAGTGCCCGACAGGGAGGAGAGCGTCGCCATGCCCGACCGCGCCCCGCAGCCGGTGGACCGTCAACTGCCCACGGACGAGGCCCGGGATCTGATCTCGCTCGTCCGGGACATCGCGCAGCGCGAGATCGTCCCGCAGGCGGCCGAGCAGGAGGACGCTGGGCACTTCCCGCGCGATGTCTTCCGCCTGCTGTCCGAGTCGGGACTGCTCGGACTGCCGTACGACTCCGAGTTCGGCGGCGGTGACCAGCCGTACGAGGTGTACCTCCAGGCCCTCGAAGAGCTCGCCGCGGCCCGCCTCACCATCGGCCTCGGCGTCAGCGTGCACTCCCTCGCCTGCCACGCCCTCGCGAACTACGGCAGCAAGGAACAGCAGGCCGAGCACCTGCCCGCGATGCTCGCCGGCGGCCTCCTCGGCGCGTACTGCCTCTCCGAACCGTCCTCGGGCTCGGACGCCGCGTCACTCCGTACGAAGGCTGTTCGGGATGGCGACAGTTGGGTGATCACGGGCACCAAGGCCTGGATCACTCACGGCGGAGTCGCCGACTTCTACACCGTGCTCGCGCGCAGCGGCGGCGAGGGCGCCCGCGGCATCACGGCCTTCCTGGTGCCTGGCGGCACCGAGGGACTGAGCGCCGCCGCGCCCGAGAAGAAGATGGGCATGAAGGGCTCGCCCACCGCGCAGGTCCACTTCGACGGCGTACGGGTGTCCGACGACCGGCGGATCGGCGACGAGGGTCAGGGCTTCGCGATCGCCTTGTCCGCGCTCGACTCAGGGCGGCTCGGCATCGCGGCCTGTGCGATCGGCGTGGCCCAGGCGGCCCTTGACGAGGCTCTGGCCTATGCCACCGGCCGGCAGCAGTTCGGGCGGCCGATCTCGGACTTCCAGGGGCTGCGCTTCATGCTCGCGGACATGGCGACGCAGATCGAGGCGGGCCGGGCGCTCTACGTCGCAGCCGCACGCCTGCGCGACGCCGGACGGCCGTTCTCGAAGCAGGCGGCCATGGCCAAACTGCTGTGCACGGACACCGCGATGAAGGTCACCACGGACGCAGTCCAGGTCCTCGGCGGGTACGGCTACACCGCCGACTTCGCCGTCGAGCGCTATATGCGAGAGGCCAAGGTCCTCCAGATCGTCGAGGGCACCAATCAGATCCAGCGGATGGTCATCGCCCGTCACCTCGCAGGTCCCGAGTCGCGCTGAACTGCCCATGGCCGTACATCACCGACGGCGACACCAGTCGTACCCACTCAGGGTCGTGGCGCCCCGGCAGCGTGCGGCCACGATCGGCCCAGGTGCGGATGAGGGCGCGGTAGATGGGGGGATCCGGGAGCGGGGGCGCCTGCGGAACCGGCCGCTGAACCGATTCTGCGGTCGCCGCTACGACGGTCCTGCGTCGACGCCCGGTCGCTGAATATGTGGGGGTCATAACGGGGCAACGCGTAGGCGGGCGGGCAGGTCACCGGCCCCTGGAATCGCCCGTGCGTTCGCGAGGGGCCCGCACGAGGTCCTCGTCCCGGCGTGACGCGCGCATCGGGAACGTCATCCACGACGGCTTCGAACCCCTCGCCGACCTCGACCGGCAGACGACGGCACCGGCCCCGCTCGAGGTCGACCTCGTGCGGACCGTCTGTCTGCAGCGCCTCTTCCAGGACCTCACCGTGGGTTTCGGCCTGCGGAACCGCCCGACTTCCTGCGCCGGGACCGGGCAGAGCGGCGCTACGCCGAACTCGCCGGCCACACACCGCGGGACATGGACATCTGCACGCTGCACACAGCCCTGCGCCACGCGATCGTGATGGTGCGCATCGCCTGTCGCCAGGCGCACTTCGGTGAGGTCGCCTCTCCCGGGATCCGGACACACTGATCCTGCACCACGGCAGCATGCGGCCATGGTGCAGGGCAGCTACGGGAGTTGACCGGGCGTCAGCTGCGATGTGCGCGCGAGACGGTCAGGCGGCCAGGCGCCGCATGTCGGGGACCCGCATCGGGCGTGAGCTGGGGCCGCCGACGTGCGAGAACGGCTGGGTCCGCCAGTCGAGGCCCTGAGGGAGCGTCAACAGCAGGGCGGTGTCCTGCTCCTGCAGTTCCGTGGTCTCGTCCGCAGGCTGTGCGTCGTCCGCGGCCCGGCCCGTGCCGGTGCAGACCGTGAGCCCGAACGGATTCCACGGAGAGGCACACAGCGCGTGCTCCGGCAGGGTTTCCTCGTCCGCCAGAAGCGCGATGGGCTGCGCGCAGTCCGGGCAGATCACCCGGTACATCTCGAAGGTGTCGTACGCGTCGAACTCCTCACCGTCCAGGGCGTCCGATTCGACGCCCTCCGGCTCGGGGTCGACGACCGGCTGCTGCCGCTTGGGTGCGGTACGACCAGGGCGCTTAAGACTCTGCATGGGCTTCTCCCCCTTGGGTGGGCCGACAAGGCGCTGCGACCTCGACCACAGCAAGCACTTCCCGCCCCGTCTCTGCGGTAATCACGAGAACATCACGGACCCGGTTCCGCCTATGTGGCGTTCGTCACATGCCGCCCGCAGGTGCCCGGCCCGGCGGGTTCCTCCCCCGGCCGACTCACCGGTCGCACTCTGCCACATCACAAACCGGGTATGACCTGCGCCGCTCAGGTATCCGAGGAGATCAAGGGCCCTGTAGGTTCTGCGCCATGGAGGAGCTGGACCGACAGATCGTGCAGCTGCTCGTCGCGGACGGGCGGATGAGTTACACCGACTTGGGCAAGGCCACGGGCCTTTCCACGTCTGCCGTGCACCAGCGGGTGCGCCGACTGGAGCAGCGCGGTGTCATCCGCGGCTATGCGGCGGTCGTGGACCCGGAGTCGGTCGGACTGCCTCTGACCGCCTTCATCTCGGTGAAGCCGTTCGACCCCAGCGCCCCCGACGACATCGCCGAACGCCTCGCCGGCGTGCCCGAGATCGAGGCCTGCCACAGCGTCGCGGGCGACGAGAACTACATCCTCAAGGTGCGGGTCTCGACCCCGCACGAACTGGAGGAGCTCCTCGCGCGGCTGCGCGGTCTGGCGGGGGTGTCGACACGGACGACGGTGGTGTTGTCGACTCCGTACGAGGCGCGGCCGCCCCGGATCTGACGGACCCCGGCACAGCGCGCGTGCCGCCAGGGGCGAGACTGGTTCCCATGAGTGAGCGCACCGCCTCGTCGGACACCGTGCTGCTGCGCGGTGGAGAAGTCCACAGTCCCGCCGATCCCTTCGCCACCGCGATGGTCGTCGAACGCGGCCAGATCGCCTGGGTCGGCTCGGAAGGCGCGGCCGACGCCTTCGCCGAGGGGGTCGACGAGGTCGTGGACCTCGAAGGCGCCCTGGTGACCCCGGCGTTCACCGACGCACACGTGCACACCACCTCCACCGGCCTCGCACTCACCGGCCTGGACCTGTCCGACGCCCCCTCGCTGGACGCGGCACTCGCCCTCGTACGGGACTTCGCCGCCGCCCGCCCCACCGACCGGGTCCTGCTCGGACACGGCTGGGACGCGGCCCGTTGGCCCGGTGGACGCCCTCCGACGCGTACCGAGCTCGACGAGGCGACCGGCAGACGCCCGCTGTACCTCTCCCGCATCGACGTGCACTCCGCCGTGGTCACCACCGCTCTCCTGGACCTCGTGCCGGGGGTCACCGAACGCGCCGGGTACCAGGACGGACCGCTGACCCGGGACGCCCACCACGCCGTCAGGGGGGCCGCCCTCGGCGCCATCACCGGGGAGCAGCGCACCCGGGCCCAGCGCGCCGCGCTCGCCCGTGCCGCGTCGCTCGGAATCGGCTCCGTCCACGAGTGCGCGGGCCCGGACATCTCCTCCGAGGACGACTTCACCGGGCTGCTGCGGCTCGCCGCCGAGGAGGCCGGTCCGCGGGTGGTGGGTTACTGGGCCGAGCAGGATGTCGACAAGGTGCGTGCCCTGGGCGCGGTCGGCGCTGCGGGTGACCTCTTCGTGGACGGCTCCCTCGGTTCGTACACCGCCTGTCTGCAGCAGCCGTACGTCGACGCCGACCACAGCGGCACCGCCTACCTGGACGCGGCGGCCGTCGCCGCCCATGTCGTCGCGTGCACCGAGGCGGGTCTGCAGGCGGGCTTCCACGCCATCGGGGACGCCGCCGTGGCGTCCGTGGTCGAAGGTGTGCGTTCCGCCGCCGAGAAGGTCGGCCTCACCCGCGTGCGCGCCGCCCGGCACCGTGTCGAGCACGCCGAGATGTTCACCCCCGAGACCATCGCGGGCTTCGCCGAACTCGGGCTCACCGCCTCCGTGCAGCCCGTCTTCGACGCGCTCTGGGGCGGCGACGACGGCATGTACGCCCAGCGCCTGGGCGTCGAGCGGGCCCGCACGCTCAACCCGTTCGCGGCCCTGCTGCGCGCCGGCGTGCCGCTCGCCTTCGGTTCCGACAGCCCCGTCACACCGCTCGCCCCCTGGGGGACCGTCCGCGCCGCGGCCTTCCACCGCACGCCTGAGCACCGGGTGTCCGTGCGCGCCGCGTTCACGGCGCATACGCGTGGTGGATGGCGGGCCGTCGGACGGGACGACGCGGGTGTCCTGGTGCCGGGCGCGCCCGCGGACTACGCCGTCTGGCGCACCGGGGACCTTGTCGTGCAGGCCCCCGACGACCGGGTCGCGCGCTGGTCCACCGATCCTCGCTCCGGCACCCCCGGGCTGCCGGATCTGACCCCCGGGAACGACCTGCCCGTCTGCCTGCGCACCGTAGTGGGCGGTCGGACGGTATTCGTACGGCCTAACGAGTGATGTCCCGGGGTGGCGCGTCTCGGATCACCGCCCGCCGCCCCGTCGCGCGACCTGCGCATCCTCCGCACTGACCAGGCATTTGAGGGAGAAAGTGCAGGTCAAGCGACTGTTGACAGTTGGCCGCCGGTGGCGGGTAGGTTCGGCCGGGTCCACCACCGGACGTCCGACCGGGGAACCTCCGCGCGGCCTCGAAGCGCCGCTGGGTCAGGGCGGTGTGCCGCACCGGCGCACCACCACTGGGAGCCAGGCCCAGCACCCACGCAGCGAGAGGCGAGGGAACGTTCCGACAAGTCGGCAGGTGCGACCCGGGTGGGGCCCGGACGTTCAGTAGACAACGGCTTTCGGTCGACCCGCAGCCAGCGGGTCCCTGGTCGGCCCGAAGGGCGCCGGGCCCCGATCCGCAGCGGGTGTGCTGCGCCGGGCGGGTTCACGTCCTGCCCGCCTCTTGGTGAATCGACATCCCCGTACCACCGCCACGGCGTGGCAGCGCAGGTTGCGGCCACTATGGTGGACCTCTGCGTACGTACTCGAAGGGGCAGCAGTGAACGACGGCGACGGGACCCTGGCGGCGGAAGCCCAGGGGAGACAGTTCGGCCCGCTCGGTACGGCCTTGGTGATCATTCCGACCTACAACGAGGCCGAGAACATCAAGAAGATCGTCGGCCGGGTGCGCACCGCCGTGCCCGAGGCGCATGTTCTCGTGGCGGACGACAACAGCCCCGACGGCACGGGGAAACTCGCCGACGAGCTGGCGGCCGGGGACGAGCAGGTCCAGGTACTGCACCGCAAGGGCAAGGAAGGCCTCGGCGCCGCCTACCTCGCGGGCTTCCGATGGGGCATGGAGCACGGCTACGGCGTACTCGTAGAGATGGACGCCGACGGCTCCCACCAGCCCGAGGAGCTGCCCCGTCTGCTGACCGCCCTCAAGGGCGCCGACCTCGTCCTCGGCTCTCGCTGGGTGCCGGGAGGGCGGGTCGTGAACTGGCCCAAGTCCCGCGAGTTCATCTCGCGCGGCGGCAGCCTGTACTCCCGCGTCCTGCTCGACGTGCCGATCCGCGACGTCACCGGCGGCTATCGGGCCTTCCGCCGCGAGACCCTGGAAGGCCTCGGCCTCACCGAGGTCGCCTCGCAGGGGTACTGCTTCCAGGTCGACCTGGCCCGGCGCGCCGTCAAGGCCGGCTACCACGTCGTCGAGGTCCCGATCACCTTCGTCGAGCGGGAGCTCGGCGACTCCAAGATGAGCCGCGACATTTTGGTGGAGGCCCTGTGGCGGGTCACCACGTGGGGCGTGGGGGAGCGGGTCGGGCGCATCACGGGGCGCAAGTCCCTCTGAGCTCTGAGGCGATCCGACCGGCGTACGGCTCCGTGTGCCGCCGCGGCTTTCGCATCGACCGGCGTACGGCTTCCTGTGCCTGCCCGGGCTCTCACGAATTCCGCCGCCGCGGTTCACAGGTGCTGTTGATCAGCCCCTTATCCCGTACTGAGCCGCACCCAGGCACACTGGGAACATGACGACTGGCGCTCCGACTCCCACGTACCCCGCCCGCCCGCGGCGCTCGCGGCTGCGCACCTTCCTGCCCCTCGGTATCGCCGTGTGGCTGGTGCTGGAGATCTGGCTGCTGACCGTGGTCGCGGGGGCGGCGAGCGGCTTCACGGTGCTCCTGCTGCTGGTCGCGGCTTTCGTCCTCGGCTCCGTGGTCATCAAGCGCGCCGGCCGCCGCGCCTTTCGCAACCTCAGCGAGACGCTGCAACAGCAGCAGAGCGGTGCGGTGCCCACGATGGGGACCGGCAAGGGCGAAGGCAACGGCCTGATGATGCTCGGCGGCCTCCTCCTGATGATCCCCGGCCTGATCTCCGACGCCGTCGGCCTCCTTCTCCTGATCCCGCCGGTCCAGAAGGCCCTCGGCCGCTACGCCGAGCGGACGTTGGAGCGCAAGATCGCGGCGGCTTCCCCCGGCACGCTGGGCGACGCCTTCCAGCAGGCGCGGATGCGGCGTCCCGACGGCAAGGTCGTCCAGGGCGAGGTCATCAGGGACGACGCGAGCCGGCAGCAGGACTCGGGCCCGCGCCCGCCGCTGAACGGCTGAGTCGTTCACCCTGCCGCCGAAGAGGCCGCCGAAGAGCTGAGTCGTTCACCCTGGGGCACAGCCCCGCGGCCCGCCGCAGGGCATAGCAGCCCCGCGGCCCGCCGCACAGCCCCAGGGCCCGCCCTTCTGGCCGCCCCCGAGACGCACAAAGCCGCAGACCCCGCACCCGTCAGGTACGGCGCCCGCGGCTGCGTGCGTTCGTGTATGCCACCCAACCCCGGCGGGGGTTACGCGGACTTGCGGCTGTCCCGCGGATGTACCGCGATGTTCATCGCGCCGGAGCGCAGAACCGCCAGACGCTCCTCAAGGACCTCTTCGAGTTCCTCTCGGGTGCGTCGCTCCATCAGCATGTCCCAATGTGTACGCGCGGGCTTGGCCTTCTTTTCCTCAGGGCCGTCGCCGTCCACCAGGAGTGCCTGGGCCCCGCAGACCTTGCACTCCCACTCGGACGGGATCTCCGCCTCGACCGAGAAGGGCATCTCAAAACGATGTCCCTTCTCGCATGCGTACTCCACGGCCTGGCGCGGGGCCAGGTCGATGCCGCGGTCCGTCTCGTAGCTTGTCACCACGAGGCGCGTGCCGCGAAGAGCTCGCTCACTCATGAATCGTGCCTCCCGGGCTTGTCGCCCACAGGACAGGTGTCGCTGTCGTCGTCATCCGGTCAACGTCCGGTCGGCGGTAAAGATTCCCGTTCCGGGGTCATGCGTCGCCGTCGTAGCCGCCCCTTGTTGTACCCACCTGCGCCCGCTTTGTCACATCTGCGAGCAGATATAACCCGGCGTTTCAGTATCTTGACGCGCAGTAACGGTACGCCTGGCAGGCCAAACGCGTACACTACCGGCCTTTGGCCTCCGGCGCTAAATCCTGTCGGGTACGGGATTCCCCGCGTCGCGTATCGCCTGCCGCACCGGCACCCTCGCGAGCAGCACGAACCCGATGACGAAGAAGGCCACCAGCGAGATGATCGCGTCCCGATAACTTCCGGTCAGCTGGTAGGTGAGCCCGAACAGAAGTGGGCCCAGCCAGCTCATGCCGCGGTCGCTCATCTCGTACGCGGAGAAGTACTCGGCCTCCTTGCCGCTGGGCACGAGGTGCGAGAAAAGGGAGCGCGAAAGTGCCTGGCTGCCACCCAGGACGAGACCGATGCCGGCGGCCAGGACGAAGAACCCGACGGGCGCGCCGGCCGGCAGGAAGTACCCGGCGCAGAGCGTCACGGTCCAGGCGACGAGCGAGCCGAGGATCGTACGTTTCGCGCCGTACCTGCGCGCCAGACGGCCCATGCCCAGGGCGCCCCCGACGGCCAGCACCTGGACCAGCAGAATGGCGACGATCAGTGTCGACTGGCCGAGGCCCAGCTCCTCCGAGCCGTAGACCGAGGCCTGTGAGATGACCGTCTGGATGCCGTCGTTGTAGATGAGGTAGGCGAGCAGGAAGGAGAGGGTGAGCGGTTTGCCGCGCATGTCGCGCACGGTGGCCGCCAGTTGACGCCATCCGTGCACGGACGCCGTCCCGGCGGGAGCTGTACGGCGCTCGCGCAGCCGCTTGAGCGGTACGAGGGTGAAGGCGCCCCACCAGACGCCCGCCGAGGCGAGACAGACGCGCACCGCCATCGACTCCGAGAGGCCGAAGCTGTCGTGGGCCGTGTACAGGATCAGGTTCGCGACCAGGACGAGTGAGCCCGCCGCGTAGCCGAAGGCCCAGCCCCTGGACGACACCGCGTCACGCTCCGCGGGCGGCGCGATCTGCGGCAGGTAGGAGTTGTAGACCACCATCGACACGGCCACCGAGGCGTTGGCGACGATCAGCAGGAAGCCGCCCAGCAGATAGCGGTCGCCGTCCAGGAAGAACATGCCGGTGGTGGCCGCGGCCCCCACATAGGCGGCGGCCGCGAGCAGCGGCTTCTTGCGGCCGGTGCGGTCGGCGGCCGCGCCCGCCATCGGCATCACGAAGATCGACAGGATGACGGACGCCGAGACCGCGTATGCGAAGAAGGAACCGGCGCGGATCGGGATCCCCAGGGGATGCACGAAACCGTCCGGGTCCGCCGCCGCTTCGGCGATCGACGTCAGATAGGGGCCGAGGAACACGGTGAGCACGCTCGTCGAGTAGACGGAGCACGCCCAGTCGTACATGTACCAGCCATGTTGCTCGCGCCGTCGCCCGGCGTCTCCGCCTGCTGAGTCCGCCGCCTCTGCACGCACGGTGTCAGTGCCCACCCGTGCTCCTCGCTTCCCCGTGAACGGACCGCGCGGCGGGGCTCAGACCCAAGTGCCCCGGTCCTCCAGGACGCTGCGCAGCGTGTCGATGTGATCGGTCATGATGCCATCGACTCCCAGGTCCAGGAGCCGGTGCATCCGATCCGCGTCGTTCACCGTCCACACGTGCACCTGCAGCCCGCGCGCGTGGGCCGCACTCAGGAAGCGCCGGTCGACCACGGGCACGCCCGACTGGGACACGGGCACCTGCGCGGCGATCGCCGAGCCGCGCACCGCGGCCGGTATGCCGTACGAGCGCAATCGCAGCCCCAGGACCCCCCGGGTGCCGTACGAGGTGGCCAGGCGCGGTCCGGCCAGGCGCTGGGCGCGCAAGACACGCGCCTCGGAGAACGAGCCGACGCAGACGCGGTCCCAGGCGCCGGTGCGGCCGATCAGGTTGAGCAGGGGGTGCAGGGCGGGTTCGGCCTTGATGTCGACGTTCCAGCGCACCTCGGGGAAGGTTTCGAGCAGTTCCTCGAAGAGGGGCACCGGTTCCTTGCCGGCCACGCGCGCCTGGCGCACGTCCTCCCACGGCAGGTCCGCGATCCGGCCCGCCCCGTCCGTCACCCGGTCCAGGGTCGAGTCGTGGAAGGCGACGAGCTTGCCGTCCGCCGTCGCGTGCACGTCCGTCTCGATGTAGCGGTAGCCCGCCTCCACCGCCCGCCGGAACTGGGCCAGGGTGTTCTCCAGACCGTCCGCCGCGCCGCCCCGGTGTGCGAAGGCGATCGGGCCGGGATGGTCGAGATACGGGTGACGTATGCGCGTGCTCACCCGGGAAGTATGGCGGGCTCCGGTTGACCCGCGGCAACCACCGTGCTGCCTCCCGGTGCCGGGCGGACGGCGAACACGCGCAGGAAGAACTGGGCGAGCGAGCCGATGGCGACCGCATAAAGGACGGTACCGACACCGACCGTCCCGCCGAGGGCGAAACCGGTCGCCACGACCGCCACTTCGACGAAGGTGCGCATCAGCCGGATCGAGCGGCCGGTGCGCCGGTGCAGGCCCGTCATCAGGCCGTCGCGCGGCCCCGGGCCCCAGCGCGCGCTGATGTAGAGGCCGGTCGCCGCGCCGTTCAGCACGATGCCCGCCACGAGAAGGGGAATCCGTACGGCGAGGGTGTGTGCGTCGGGCAGGAGGGCGAGGGTGCCGTCCATGGCGATGCCGACCACGAAGACGTTGGAGACCGTGCCCAGGCCCGGGCGCTGGCGGAGCGGGATCCACAGGAGCAGCACCGCCGCGCCCACGAAGATCGACACCACACCGATCGTCAGGCCGGTCAGCTCGGCGAGACCCTGGTGCAGCACGTTCCAGGGCTCCAGGCCGAGGCCGGCCTCCACGAGCAGGGCCGAGCTCGCGCCGTACAGCGCCAGGCCGGCGTACAGCTGGACGAGCCGGCGCGGGAGTCGTCGGGAGGCGGGCATTTCGGCCTCCGGGCGAGACGTGCGCGTGGACAAGAGAAGCCCCCTGCGGTGTGGTCGTGGCCTGGCACGTGACACTCTGTGGCTTGAGAAGTCATTGCATCCATGGCCAATTTCGGGAAGGTGGACTGGGAGTCATGACTCAGTGGACTTCGGCGGTGGGTGCCGCCCAGCTCGCCCGGTTGCTCAGCTCCCAGCAGGAACGCCCCGCGGGGCCCGGCTCCCGTCGTCCGCCCGCCTATCGCGCGCTCGCCGACGGGATCCGGCTCCTGGTACTCGAAGGCCGGGTGCCGGTCGCCGCGCGGCTGCCCGCAGAGCGGGAGCTCGCGGTGTCCCTGTCCGTCAGCCGCACGACGGTCGCCGCTGCCTACGAGGCGCTGCGGTCCGAAGGGTTCCTGGAGTCCCGCCGCGGAGCGGGCAGCTGGACCGCCGTGCCCGCGGGCAATCCGCTGCCCGCGCGCGGACTTGAGCCGCTGCCGCCCGAGGCCCTCGGATCCATGATCGACCTCGGCTGCGCGGCGCTGCCCGCACCCGAGCCATGGCTCACCCGGGCCGTGCAGGGCGCTCTGGAGGAACTGCCGCCGTACGCGCACACCCACGGCGACTATCCGGCCGGACTGCCCGCGCTGCGCTCGATGCTCGCCGAGCGGTACACCGCGCGCGGCATTCCGACCATGCCCGAACAGATCATGGTGACCACCGGGGCGATGGGCGCGATCGACGCGATCTGTCATCTCTTCGCCGGGCGCGGCGAGCGGATCGCCGTCGAGTCGCCTTCGTACGCCAACATCCTTCAGCTGATGCGCGAGGCCGGGGCCCGGCTTGTGCCGGTCGCGATGGCCGAGGGGCTCGCCGGGTGGGACATGGACCGCTGGCGGCAGGTCCTGCGGGACTCGGCCCCCCGGCTCGCGTACGTCGTCGCCGACTTCCACAACCCGACGGGCGCCCTTGCCGACGAGGACCGCCGGCGCGTGCTGGTGGACGCGGCCCGGTCCGCGGGGACCGTGCTCGTCGTGGACGAGACGATGAGTGAACTCAACCTGGACGACGACGGGCCGGCCATGCCCCGTCCGGTGTGCAGTTTCGACCCCGCCGGGTCCACGGTCATCACGGTCGGGTCCGCCAGCAAGGCCTTCTGGGCCGGGATGCGGATCGGGTGGGTGCGGGCCGCTCCTGATGTGATCCGCAGCCTGGTCGCCGCGCGCGCGTACGCCGACCTGGGCACACCCGTACTGGAGCAACTGGCCGTCAACTGGCTGCTCAGCACCGGAGGCTGGGAGCAGGCGGTGGAGATCCGGCGGACGCAGGCCCGGGAGAACCGGGACGCGCTCGTCGCCGCCGTACGGCGCGAGCTGCCCGAGTGGGAGTTCTCGGTGCCGCGGGGCGGGCTCACGTTGTGGGTGCGGACCGGTGGGCTGTCCGGCTCACGGCTCGCCGAGGTCGGGGAGCGGGTGGGGGTCCGGGTGCCGTCCGGGCCGCGTTTCGGGGTGGACGGTGCCTTCGAGGGGTATGTGCGGCTGCCGTTCACGGTCGGGGGCGCGGTGGCGGAGGAGGCGGCGGTACGGCTGGCGGCGGCGGCGCGGTTGGTGGAGACCGGTGCCTCAGGGAGTGAGGCGCCTCGGACGTTCGTGGCTTAGGGGTGGGCTTTCACTCCCTCCGTAGCTGGGGCTGGAGCCCCCGGCTGTCGGTCTGAACGGCCTCGTCATCAGACGCCGGACGGGCTGATCTGTGCCTCCGCCGGAGTCGTGCGCTCCGGGAGGAGGTCCAGGACCGCCCTGCGGTGGGTCTCGCTGGTCGCGTCGTCGTAGGGGTCCGGGGTCGCCGGGACCTGGAGGCGCAGAACGGGTCCGGTGCCGAGGCGGGCGTACCCGCGTCCCGGGGGTACGTCGCGGGTGGGAGTGGTGTGCGGGGGTGCGCCGAGCACCGCCTCCAGCTGGGCGGGGGACGCGGGACCGAGCACCACGCGCGCGCGGGTGTGCTGGCGGACGGCGTCGCTGAGCGAGTCGAGGCTCTCGAAGTGCTCGGCGACGACGACCGTGACACCGGCCGCACGGCCATGGCGCAGCGGGACCTGGAGGAGTGACTGGGGGTCGTTGCGGCCGTCGACCGCGGCGAAGTGCCCCAAGGCGCTCGGGCGGTCCAGCAGGATCCACAACGGGTGCTTGGTGTCGTCCGGCGCGGGCTGGCCCGCCTGCCGGGCGCGGTTCGCGGCGATGAGGCGCCGCTCCGTCTCGTGGGCGGCCCACTCCAGGCTCGCGAGCGCCCCGGCGAGCCCGCACTCGACGGCCAGGACACCCTGGCGGCCCGTCAGGCACGCGTACTCGCCGGTGCCCGCGCCTTCGACCATCACGACATCGCCGTACTGGAGACACTGCAGGGCGATCGAGCGCAGGAGTGTGGTGGTGCCGCTGCCCGGTTCGCCCGCGACAAGGAGATGCGGCTCCGTGGAGCGGGGCCCGGTACGCCAGACGACCGGGGGAACGTCACGCTGTTCCGCACCGTAGGTGAGGGGGAGCGTGCGCTGGACGTCGGCGGGGTCGGTGAAGCCGAGGACCGTCTCGCCCGGCGCGGTCACGAACCGCTGGGCGGCGATGTCGGTGGGGAGGGGCGGGAGGACCGTGACCCTCAGCTCGTTGCCCTCCTCGTCCCACTCGAAGTGGTACTCACGGCCACGGCCGGACTTGGCGTGCAGGAGCTGCTCGATCCGCGTGCGCGAGCTCGCCTCCGAGTCGGTGAAGTAGGCCGGGTAGCGGAGGTGGAGCTGGGACACCCGTCCGTCGTCGTCGAAGTCGTAGGACGAGAAGGCCTTCTCCCAGTCGCCGCCGTGGGCATAGAGGGGAGCGGGATCCTCGGCCGTGGAGAAGTAGGGGACCAGGGCTTCGTACAGCGACTGGAGGCGCTGGGTCTGCGGCTCGTCGGGGCCCGTCGGCGCCGGCGCGGCGCGTTCGCGGCCCGCCCAGGCTGCCGCCGCCATCAGGGTGATGACGGCGAGCAGCGGTCCGTACGGCACCAGTGCCACGACCAGGACCACCGAGGCCACCAGGAACAGCAGTGGCCCGCGCCGGTCCTTGGGCGTATCGGCCCACTTGCGCCGTCCGGCGGCCGCCAGCCGGCGCAGTCCACGAGTGATCGTGATCAGCGGGTGGAGGACGTCGGTGGCGTTGTCGGCTGCCGTCCGGGCCAGATCCCGGCTTCGGGCGATCTGTGCGCTGCCGTTGCTCAGAATGCGGGGAAGAGGGCGCCGGGCCACTGCTGTCTCCTGATGCTGCGTACGAGAGGGAGGGACGTCAGAACTTGATCCCGCCGAGGAGGCCGGCAAGGCTCTCCCCGCCGGCCTTGATGCTCGGAGCGATGGCCGTGCTTGCCAGGTAGAACCCGAACAGCGCGGCCACAAAGGCGTGCGACCCTTTGAGCCCGTCCTTCTTGAAGAAGAGGAAGACGATGATGCCGAGGAGGACGACGCCTGAGATGGACAGAATCATTTGAGCTCTCCTGGTTCGTGGGGACAGTCACCATGAGTTCTTCCAGGATCACAGCATGTATCCATACGACAAAAGGTGCAATGGGGTGAAATTCCCAGAAATGCACCCGTATGGCGGAGTCGATCGGGCCGCTGGAGAAGGTCCGCTGCACGCCAGAAATCCGTTGTGATCTTTGCCGAAGACGGTGCCGGTCATGTGCCGCCCGAGCCAGTACGCTGGCGATTCACCCGAACGGTTGCAGTGAGAGGCGGTCCGGCGATGAGTGAAGCCCCCGACCCGGAGGTCGTGGAGCTGGCGACCAAGATCTTCGATCTGGCGCGCCGTGGCGAGACCGAGGCGCTCGTCGCATACGTCGACGCGGGCGTTCCGGCCAACCTCACCAACGACCGCGGCGACTCGCTCGTGATGCTCGCCGCCTACCACGGCCATGCCGACGCCGTACGAGCCCTGCTGGAGCGCGGCGCCGAGGCCGACCGCATCAACGACCGGGGGCAGACGCCGCTCGCGGGGGCCGTCTTCAAGGGCGAGGAGGCCGTGATCCGGGCACTCCTGGACGGCGGTGCCGATCCGGCCGCGGGGACGCCCTCGGCTGTCGACACGGCGCGCATGTTCGGCAAGACCGAGCTGCTCGAATTGTTCGGTACACGCTGACTTCAACGCCCTGAACAGGCGAAACGAAGAAAATGGGGGAGGCGGAGCGGGGCCGCCGGAAATGCGGTCGCGGCGGGAAGAACCGCTGGGTCATCATGACGTCGTGATTCACGGACGTGACGGCTGGGCAGGTGTTGCCGCACCGCGCGGGCCGTGATGCGGCCCGCATGGGCCCACCGACGAGAGGCAGAGGAAGATGGTCTACAGCAAGCAAGAGACGGCGGGCTCTCCGACGTGTTGTCACGTGGCCAGGTAATGCAGGATCCCGGTTGCGTCGACGCTTGATGTGAGGCTGTTTCCCATGTTCGATCCGGTCATAGCGCCCAGCGGTACGCTGCTCGGCCTGCTCCAGAGGGGTCGCGGCGACGGCACGCTGCACGCGCTCACCGCACCGCGCGCCGAGGCGCTCGCGGCGCTGAACCAGTGTGTGCTCCGCGATCCCCGCCACGACTGGCAGGTGGAGAACCGCTCCCTCTACTACGCCCGTCTCTACCTCGACGTGAGCGGTGAGCTCGACGAGATCGAGCGGCACCTCTTCGACACCGAGGACGTGCTCGACGACTGCGAGTCGCGCACCGGGCTCGCGCTGGCGGTCCTCGGGCACCTCGCCTCGTACGGCAGGCGGGACGCGCTCGAACTGCTGCGCCGGTACGCCGCCTCCGGCACCAACTGGGCCTGGGCCCTGGACGAGCTTGCCCTGCGCGACGACGACGCGGGTCTGCGGGCGCTCGCGGCACCCGTGCTCGCCCGCTTCCCGGCCGACGCCGAGGGTGAGGCCGCGCTGGCCGCCACCGTGCGCGACGCGTTCGAGCCACGGCCCTGGCGGCTGTGGGCCGACGATCCACGCGAATCCATCGGCACGCGTGTGCGTGCCGCCCAGGAACGGGGCTCCTTCGACCGTTGGCAGCGCCAGATGCGACCGGCCGGGCCCCGCCCGGGGTGGAGCGTGCAGGCCGTCTTCGAGTGGGCCGAGCAGGGCATCGAACGCGGAGCCGCACTCCATGTCCCGGCAGCCCGCTGCCTCAGCGCCGTCGCAGGCCCCGAGGACCGGCCCGACATCGTCGAGGCCGCCCGAGGCGGCGGCGACGGAGCCCGCTGCACCGCCTTGCGCTATCTCGCCGACAGCAATGACCCGGACGCTCTCGACCTGATCGAGGGCGCAGCGGCCACCGGTTCGACGGCGGTGGTCGAGGCCGCCGTCGAGGCATTCGAACGAATGTGTAGTATCGGCGCCGTCGAGCGGGCGCGGAGCTGGGCCCACCGGCCCGATCCCCTGGGAGCCGCCGCGGGCCGGATGCTCGCCTGCCGGGGCGGTACGCAGGACAGCGACCTGGTGCTGGGCGCACTGCGCGAGGCCGTACGGGGCGAGGGCCCCGACGCCCCCACACTGTGGACCCTCGTCGACGGGGCCGGTCGGCTCGGCATCCTCTGCGCCGCACCCGTCCTGCGGCATGTCTACCGCGAGACCGCCTCGTCCCATCTGCGCGGGCGCGCCGCCCGCGCACTCGCCGCCACCGATCCGTCCTTCCCCGCCGGCTTCGCCGTCGAGTGCCTGTGGGACTGCGAGGAGACCACCCGCGAGGTCGCCGCGCGGCATGCGGAGACCGCTGACGCACGTGTGGTGGATCAGCTGCGCAGGCTGGCGGCGGATCCGGCCGAGGAGGCCGAGGTGCAGACAGCGGTACGGAGCAGAATCGGTCCGGACATGCCCGCCGTATGAACGTTCGGTGACTCAGGAGTCAGGAAGTCGTGGACACGGACTGACCTGGACGGGTGCGGAGTCCAACGCTCATGGGACGTTCCCCGTACGGAAAGATCCACGTTGACACCGCCACGTCCAGCCGGGCGAGAACACGGGTATGCGAGTCGTCATCGTGACCGAATCCTTTCCCCCCGATGTGAACGGCGTGGCCCACTGCGCGCTTCAGACCGCCCGGCACCTCGTCGATCGCGGTCACGTTCCCCTCGTCGTCGCCCCGGCCACCGCCGCCGGGAGCGGGCCCGACGCCACCGCGCCGTGCCCTGTCGTCCGAATCCCCTCCATTCCGCTCCCGGGCTACCCCCAGGTCCGCGTCGCCCTCCCCAGCCGACGCGTCGCCGCGGCGATCACCGAACACCGCGCGGACATCGTTCACCTGGCCAGCCCCTTCATCCTCGGCGTCCGCGGTATGGCCGCGGCCACCCGCCTCGGCATCCCCGCCGTCGCCGTCTACCAGACCGACCTCGCCGGATACGCCCGTACGTACGTGGGCGCCGGCGAGGCCACCGCGTGGCGGCGCATTCGCTCCGTGCACGCCGCCGCGGACCGGACGCTCGCTCCGTCCAGCGTGGCCCTGCACGACCTGGAGGCACACGGAGTGCCGCGGGTGAAGCTGTGGGCGCGTGGCGTGGACACAGAGCGCTTCCGTCCCGACCGCCGGGACGAGGCGATGCGCCGCGAGCTGGCGCCGAACGGTGAGCTGATCGTCGGTTACGTCGGCAGGCTCGCTCCCGAGAAGCAGGTCGAACTGCTCTCCGGGGTATGCGGCCTGGACGGCGTGCGTCTCGTGATCGTGGGCGACGGACCGAGTCAGGACAGCCTCACCGAGCAGCTGCCCGGAGCGGTCTTCCTCGGGCGTCGCACGGGCGACGAACTCGCCCGGATCTTCGCCTCGCTGGACGTCTTCGCACACACCGGCCCGTTCGAGACCTTCTGCCAGACCGTGCAGGAGGCCATGGCCAGCGGGGTGCCCGTCGTCGCGCCGGCCGCGGGCGGACCGCTCGACCTGGTGGCCCACGGGCGTACCGGGTTCCTGGTGCCGCCGCGCGACGCGGCCGCCGTTCGCGACGCGGTGTGGGCCCTGGCCGCCGATCCGGCGCTCCGGGCCGCCTACGGTGCCGCGGCCCGGGACATGGTCGAGGGCAGAACCTGGGCCGCCGTCGGCGATCAGCTCATCGGGCACTACAGCGACGTGCTCTCCGCGCGGACGGCGGTGGCGGCGTGAGCCTGCGCATCGTACGGCTCGCCAACTTCGTCGCCCCCGCCTCCGGGGGCCTGCGCACCGCGCTGCGGGAGCTGGGCACGGGCTACCTGGCCGCGGGACATGAGCCGGTGCTCATCGTCCCCGGCGAGCGCGCCACCGACCGTGAGACCGAGCAGGGGCGCGTCATCACGCTTCCCGGGCCGGTGCTGCCCGGTACCGGCGGCTATCGCGTGCTCACGGACAAGCGGCGGGTCGCCCGGCTCCTGGAGTCGCTCGCTCCCGACCGCCTGGAGGTCTCCGACCGCACCACCCTGCGCTGGACCGGCGTGTGGGCGCGGCGGGCCCGGGTGCCCGCCGTGATGGTCTCCCACGAGACCGCCGACGGCGTGCTGCGGACCTGGGGGCTCCCCGAGGGGTTGGCCCGGCGCACCGCGGACGCCCTCAACGTGCGGACGGCGCACACCTACTCACGTGTGGTGTGCACCACGGAATTCGCCGAGCGCGAGTTCGTCCGGATCGGCGCCCGCAACGTCGTACGCGCCCCGCTGGGCGTCGATCTGGTGGGACGGGACCCCGCACTGCGGGATCCCGCAGTGCGGGCCCGCTACGCGCGCGTGGACCAGGCTCTGCTCGTGATGTGCTCCAGACTGTCCGTCGAGAAGCGTCCGGGTACGGCGCTGGACGGGCTGGAGGCGCTGCTGCGGCGCGGACAGCGCGCGGTCCTCGTCGTCGCCGGCGACGGACCGCTGCGGACCCGGCTCGAACAGCGAGCCCGGGAGCGCAGGCTGCCCGTCACCTTCCTCGGACACCTCGCGGACCGCGCCGCGCTCGGCGCGCTCCAGGCCTCCGCCGACGTCTGCCTGGCCCCCGGGCCCGCCGAGACGTTCGGGCTCGCCGCCCTGGAGGCGATGGCCTGCGGTACGCCGGTGGTGGCGAGCTCCCTGTCCGCCCTGCCGGAGGTCATCGGGTCCGCCGGGGCCACCGCCGCGGACAACGGGGACTCCTTCGCGGACGCGGTGCGGCTGCTCCTTGGGCGTCCCGAGGGGCAGCGCAGGGAAGCGGCACGCGCGCGTGCGGAGTGTTTCGGCTGGAGCACCGCCGTCGAGGGCTTCCTCGCCGCGCACGACGCGGTGGTCGAGGCGCGGCCGCGCCTTCAGGAGGGCGTGGGATGAGACCGCTTCGTTTCGTCGCCCTCGGGGACTCGCTGACGGAAGGCGTGGGCGACCCCGTCGGGGAGGTCTGGCGGGGATGGGCCGCACTGCTCGCCCGGGGTCTCGCCCCGGCGGACGCACCCGTGGAGTTCATCAACCTGGCGGTCAGCGGCGCTCAGACACGGGATGTGCTGGAGCGCCAGACGCCCGAGGCAATGGCCCTCGGACCTGACGTGGTCTCCGTCGTCATAGGAGTCAACGACACCCTGCGGTACACCTTCGACATCCACTCCGTGGCCGCACGGCTCGACAAGGTGTACGCGGCGTTCCGGGCCCAGGGAGCGGTGGTGATGACGGCCTGCCTCCCCGATCCCGGCTACATGCTCGGGCTGCCGGGCGCGCTGGCGCGGCCGCTGGCCCGGCGGCAGCGGGCTGTCAACGCGGTCGTGCACGCCCTGTCCGAGCGGCACGGGGCGCTGCATCTGCACGCCGCCGAGGAGGACTGGCTGAAGGACCGCGCGATGTGGAGCGCGGACAAACTGCACCCAGGGGAGCGGGGGCACCGGGCGCTGGCGCTCCGGTTCCACGCGCTGCTCGCGGAGCAGGGCATCGCCGCCGGTGTCCAGCCCGCGGCCGAGCCCGAGTTCCCCGCGCCCACGCGGTCGGCGAGCCTCTGGTGGCTGGCCACCGCCGGGACCGGGTGGGTCGCGCGGCGCTGCACGGACCTGCTCCCGCAACTGCTCACCCTCGCCGCAGCCGAAGTACGCCACAAGGCTCGCGGTACCAGCGCACGCCTCGACCTGAGCGCCTCGCACGCCGTGGCCGCCGCGCTGGCCGCCCTGTCGGTGACCGAACACCAGCCGGACCCGGCGTGACGGTTCGGCCGGTGTCCGGACAGCTTCAACGCCGGTGTACGGCCACGAAGCGGACCGGCGTGCCGGGGACGGCCTGAGCAGCTGCCGGGAGGTCGGCCGGGCGGACGACAGCGATCACCGGATACCCGCCGGTGGTCGGGTGGTCGGCCAGGAAGACCACCGGCCTGCCGTCGGGCGGTACCTGGACGGCACCCAGGACCATGCCCTCACTGGGCAGTTCGCCGGAAACGGCCCTCTCCAGTGAGGGCCCTTCCGTACGCAGGCCGATGCGGTTGCTCGCCGACGACACCCGGTAGACCCGGGTGGTCAGGGTGCGCAGGGCCGACGCGGTGAACCAGTCGTCGCGCGGGCCCGGCGTCACCCGCAGGACCAGTTCGGACGGCGGCGCGGGGTGCGGGACCACGTCCACGCGCGTGTAGACGGCTTCGGGGCGGCCAAGGGGCAGCACCGTGCCGTCCGTCAGGGGCGGGGGGCCAAGGCCCGACAGGAGGTCCGTCGAGCGGCTGCCGAGGACGGGATCCACGGCGAGCCCTCCGGAGACGGCCACATAGCTGCGCAGTCCCGCGCGCGCGGGACCGACGTCCAGCAGCGCGCCTGCGGGTACACGCAGGGCCGCTCCCCAGGGCGCGGGACGGCCGTCCACGGTGACCGGGCAGGGCGCGCCCGCCACCGCCACGGTGATCGGCGAACGCGGGCGCAGAGCACACCCGTTGAGCGTCGTCTCCAGGACGGCCGCTTCGCAGGCGTTCCCGACGAGCCGGTTGGCCAGCGCCGCGGCCGGCCGGTCGAGCGCGCCGGAGCGCGGAACGCCGAGGTGGGCGTGGCCGGGGCGCCCGTGGTCCTGGACCGTGGTCAGGGCCCCGGCACGCACGACGGAGAGGGCCCGGTCCGTCATGAGCGCCCCGTCGGCACGAAACGGACCCGCGTGCCCGGAGCCAGCAGCGCGGCCGGCACGCGCGCGTGGTCCCACAGCACCGCGTCCGTCGTCCCGATCAGCTGCCAGCCGCCCGGCGAGGAGCGCGGGTACACACCGGTGTACGGGCCCGCGAGCGCCACGGAACCCGCCGGAACCGTCGTACGCGGAGTGGCCCGACGGGGAACGTCGTACTCGGACGGCAGGCCCGTGAGGTATCCGAAGCCGGGCGCGAACCCGCAGAAGGCGACGCGGAACTCGGCCGCCGCGTGGATCTCCGGCACCCGGTGCTCCGGCACGCCCCACAGGGCCGCGACGTCCGCCAGGTCGGGGCCGTCGTACCGTACCGGGATCTCGATCGCCTGGTCCGCTCGCGCGGGCAGTGCCGGGATGTCCCAGGAGGCGAGGCGGGCCGCCAGGCGCACGGGGTCGTCCAGGCCGTCCAGGAGGACCGTGCGGGCCGCCGGCACGATCTCCGTGACCGAGAGGGAGCCGTCCGCACGGCGGCGCAGCAGTTCCGAGTGCAGAGCCTGGGCCTCGTCACCCGAGGAGACCTCGACGAGCAGGGCGCGGTCGCCGACCGGCAGTGCCCTCATGCGAACGCCTCCACGCGGACGCCCGAGGACTCGAGCCCGGCGCGGACCCGGCGGGCCATGTCCACCGCGCCCGGGGTGTCCCCGTGCAGGCACAGGGAGCGGGCGCGGACCGGGACGCGCTCCCCGGAGTGCGAGGTCACGACGCCGAATCGGGCCAGGCCCAGCGAGCGTTCGAGGACGGTGTCAGGGTCCGTGATCACCGCGCCGTCCTGGGCGCGCGGCACCAGGGTGCCCTCCTCGGTGTACGCGCGGTCCGCGAACGCCTCGGTGACAGTGGGCAGTCCCGCCCGCTCGGCCAGCTTCAGGAAACGGGAGGACGGGAGACCGAGGACGGGCAGGGAGGCGTCCGCGAGCAGTACGCCGTCGACGACCGCCCCCGCCTGCTCCTCGTCGTGCACGACGCGGTTGTAGAGCGCGCCGTGCGGCTTCACGTACGACACGCGTGACCCCGCCGCACGCGCGAAGACCTGCAGGGCGCCGATCTGGTAAGCCACTTCGGCCGTCAGTTCCTCGGGCGGCACATCCATCGCGCGCCGCCCGAAACCCGCCAGGTCGCGGTAGGAGACCTGGGCGCCGATCCGTACACCGCGCTCGGCCGCCAGCTCGCACACCCGCCGCATGGTGGTCGCGTCCCCGGCGTGGAAACCGCAGGCCACATTGGCGCTGGTGACGACCGACAGCAGCTGTTCGTCGTCGGTCAGGTGCCAGCGGCCGAAGCCCTCGCCCAGGTCGGCGTTGAGATCGATCGGTGTCATAAGGCGCTGTCTCTCCTGTTCAGGCCACGCGGTACTGCTCGTCACGAGTGTCCGTGACGAACATCTGGCCGGGTGCGTGGGTGATGGCGAAAGGCGGGCGGGACGCCATCACAGCCGCTTGGGGCGTCACGCCGCACGCCCAGAACACCGGGATGTCGCCCGGCTCGGCGTCCACATGGTCGCCAAAGTCGGGGTGCGCGAGATCCTCGATACCCAGCCCGGACGGCTCGCCGCAGTGCACCGGACTTCCGTGCACGGCGGGCAGCAGACTGCTCTCCCGGATGGCCGCGGCCAGGTGCTCGGGCGGGACCGGGCGCATCGAGACCACCATGGGGCCGTGCAGCCGCCCGGCCGGACGGCACTGGCGTCCCGTCACGTACATGGAGACGTTGCGGCCCTGCTCGATGTGGCGCATCGGGACACCCGCCTCGCTCAGCGCCCACTCGAAGGTGAAGCTGCACCCGATGAGGAACGAGACGAGGTCGCCGCGCCAGTGACCGACCACGTCCGTGGGCTCGGCCACCAACTCGCCGTGTTCCCACACCCGGTAGCGCGGCAGGTCGGTGCGCAGGTCCGCGCCCTCGGCGAGCGGAGTGGTCCAGGAGCCGGCGTCGGTGACGTCCAGGACCGGGCAGGGCTTCGGATTGCGCTGGCAGAACAGCAGCATGTCGTACGCCCAGTCGGCGGGCACCGAGATCAGGTTCGCCTGGGTGTGGCCCGCGGCGACTCCGGCGGTGGGACCCGACACGCCCGAACGGAACCTGGCGCGCGCCTTCTTGGGGGTCCACGCGTGTGCGTGGCTGTCGAGGACGCTCAACGGGCGGTCCTGGGTGGCACGGCCGGCTGGACTGACAGGGGTCAGAGAGGTCACAGGAGTTCCTTTCCACGCGTCTCGGGGAGCCCGATCAGCGCCAGCGCCGCGAGGGCGTATCCGATGGCGCCGAAGACCAGCGCTCCGCCCACGCCCCAGCTGTCGGCCAGGAAGCCGACCGTGGTGGGGAAGACGGCGCCCACGGCCCGCCCGGTGTTGTACGTGAAGCCCTGCCCCGTGCCGCGCACCGCCGTCGGGTACAGCTCGCTGAGGAAGGAGCCGAAGCCGCTGAAGATGGCCGACATACAGAAGCCGAGCGGGAAACCGAGCACCAGGACAAGGGTGTTGGCGCCGCTCGGGATGTTGGCGTACGCCAGGATGCACACCGCCGAGAGGATCGCGAAGAGCAGGATGTTGCGCTTGCGGCCCAGTCTGTCGGTGAGATAGCCGCCGGTGAGGTAGCCGATGAAGGCCCCGGAGATCAGGAACGTGAGGTAGCCGCCGGTGCCGACGACGGACAGCCCGCGCTCCGTCTTGAGATAGGTGGGCACCCAGGTGGCCAGCGTGTAGTAGCCGCCCTGGACACCCGTCGACAGCAGTACCGCGAAGAATGTGGTGCGCAGGAGGCCGGGGCCGTCGGCCGTGGCGGGCTTGAAGATCGCCGTGAACGAGCCCTTCTTGGCGCTCTTCTCACGCACGGCGGCCGCTTTCGGAGCGTCCTCCACCCGGCGGCGCACCCAGACGACGAGCAGCGCGGGCAGCGCGCCGGTCCAGAACATCACGCGCCAGGCGAGATCGTCGTCGAGGAACTGGAAGACCATCGTGTAGACGATCACTGCCAGACCCCAGCCGACGGCCCAGGAACTCTGGATCGCGCCGAGCGTACGGCCCCGGTGCTTGGGACTCGCGTACTCGGCGACCAGGATCGCGCCGACCGCCCACTCGCCGCCGAAACCGAGCCCCTGAAGGGCGCGGAAAACCAGCAGCGTCTCGTAGTTGGGCGCGAAACCGCAGGCGACGGTGAACACCGCGTACGTGATCACGGTGATCATCAGGGCCTTGACGCGCCCGATCCGGTCCGCGACCACGCCCGCGATGGCGCCACCGACCGCCGAGACGACCAGCGTGACAGTGGTGAACAGGCCGGTCTGGCCGCTGTCCAGGCCGAAGTACGCCGCCAGCGCGACCATGCTCAGCGGCAGTGTGAAGTAGTCGTACGAGTCGAGGCCGTAGCCGCCGAAGGCGCCCGCGAAGGCACGGCGGCCACGCGGGCCGAGAGCGTGCAGCCAGGCGAACGGGCCGTCCTGGGTGGTGGGTTCAGCCGCCTCGGAGCGGTCTTCGGCGGTCAGGGCCTGGGGCGGAGGGGTCGTGCTCATGGGCACCTCGCAATGAGGGACGGAGGGTGCTTGGACTGAGCCGTGCCGTGCGGGAAGCGCGTAGGCGCCGCGATTTCGCGGCCATGCGACCGACGCCTGACCGATAAGGTAGAGGATCGTTGAACGATCCCTCAATACCTATGTTGTTTCGTTCTTGTATCTGCGATTGAATTCCGGTCATGGCAGAGCTGACCGGACTGGCCGACGACCGGGCCCTGCTGGGCCGCACCAGCACCGCCGAGCGAGTCGCGGACATCCTCAGGAGTCGCATCGCCGAGGGGTACTTCCCGCCCGGCACCCGGCTGTCCGAGGACAGCATCGGCGGAGCACTCGGCGTCTCGCGCAACACCCTGCGCGAGGCGTTCCGGCTGCTCACGCACGAGCGGCTGCTCGTCCACGAGCTCAACCGCGGGGTGTTCGTACGGGTCCTGACTGTCGAGGATGTCGAGGACATCTACCGCACCCGCACGCTCGTCGAGTGTGCCGTCGTCCGGGGTCTCGGTGAGCCGCCGTACGCCGTGGACGGCCTCGCGACAGCCGTGGCGAACGGGCAGCGGGCGGCGCGCGAAGGCGAGTGGACGGGCGTCTCGACGGCCAACATCCACTTCCACCGGGAGCTCGTCGCGCTCGCCGGGAGCGCCCGCACCGACGAGCTGATGCGCAGCGTCTTCGCCGAACTGCGCCTCGCGTTCCACGTGGTGGACGACCCGCGACGGCTGCACGAGCCGTATCTCGTGCGCAACCGCGAGATCCTCCAGACCCTTCAGAAGGGCGACCGGGACGAGGCCGAGCGGCTGCTCGCGGTCTATCTCGACGACTCGCGCGAGGGGCTCGTCGCGGTGTACGGGCGGCGGGTGGCCGACGGGGCGCAGGGGACCGGCTGAGGGCGGCCGACGGGGCGCAGGGGACCGGCTGAGGGCGGCGGACGGGGCGCAGGGGGCCGGCTGAGGGTGGCGAGGTCGGCAGTGCGGCCTCGGTCGTTGGGTCGGTGGTCTTCCGCGCCTCGCCAGAGCTTGGGTCGGTGGTCCTCCCCGCCTCGCCAGAGCTGCTGTGACGGCGGTTGCTTCTGCGTGGTTGCGGCCGGTGGGGCGGCAGTTGCCTTTGTGTGGTTATGGCTGTTGAGCTGGCGGTCGCTTCTGCGTCGTTTCGACCGTTGTCAGACCGAGGATCTAGTCTGTGCAGCGTGACTTCGCCTGCATCGACGGACAGTGTTCCGCCCCAGCTCAGCGCGGGGCCGCGCCCGGCCCCGGGCCCGGCCGCCGACGAGGGTCTGGCGCGGCGGCTGCGCGCGCTCGCCTGCACCGCGCCGTTGCACGACCTCGACGTACGCAAAGCGAATCTCGCCGGTGAGTACTCGGTCTACGGGATGGCGGAGGTGGCTCTCGCCGCCATCGACCTCGTGACACTGAACATGGACTTCGACACGGGCGCCGACCACGACCAGATAGTGGCCAGGCTCATCCCGCGCATCGCCGCACAGGCCCCGAGGCGGCCCGTCGCCGAGCACGAGCGCGTCGCCCGCTGGGTCCTGGAGAACCTGATCAACGTCGGCAGCGTCGACCGCGGCTTCCGGGCCGTGTACGGCACGTTCGCACCCGACGGCTCCTATGTACGCCGGGACTACGACTTCAAGCTGATCGAGGAGGTCCCCGGATACGGCGGAAGTGTGTATCTCCGTACGACGGATGAAGCGGTCAACGTGCTCGTCGGCGCCCTCGACACCGACGTCACCAGTGCGCAGATCGCCGCAGAGGTCAAGCTGGAGGTGCTGATCAGCCGCGGCCGGCTCGCCGACGCCCAACTCGCCGCCGAACAGGCCAGATACCGGACCGTGCAGTTCTCGGAGACCCTCCGCAGGGCGCTGGACGCGACCCGGCGCAATGTGCGGGCCGTTGACTGGCTGCAGACCGTCCCCGACATGATCGCGGAGGCCCTCGACCACGTCGCCGACCGGTACCGCCATGAGAACGCGATCCTCACCAACATCCGCAAGGCCCGCGACGAGTCCGAGGACCCCGAACAGAAGCGGCGTGCCGCCGAGCTCGTCGACATCGTCAAGGACTGCATCCGCAGGCATACGCAGTTGCAGTCCCGGCTCCTGGAGGCCGGGCCGCTGTTCCGTGCCGAGCAGGACCGGCAGGCCTTCGCCACGCCCATGACGACCTCGGGGATTGATCTCTACGGTCATCTCGTAGCGCCCTTGCTGCCGTTGCCGGTCGAGCAGGCACTGAGGGTGACGGACGCGTTCTTCGCCCGCGGGACGGGGCTGCGGACGCCGGTGTCGGTGCGGGTCGGGGACCTCGTGGACATACTGCTGACGCCTCCCATGGAGCGGGAGCATCTGGGTGCGGAGATGCCGGAGCCGGATCTGATCGCCACGCCCGACGACAGCCGGTTCAGTGAGGAACAGCTCGCCGGTGCCATGGAGTTGCTCGACCTGCCTGCGGATGCGCCGCGGCGGTTGTCCGGGCTGCTTGCGGACGCCCGGCGGCGGGACCCTGAACTGCCCTACCTCGTCGCTCTGTTGGCGGTGCACGCGGCCAGCCCGCCGGTCGGGACGGCTTACCGGCAGGGGGAGCAGAAGCTGTTGTTCGCCGTGGACGACGGGACGGAGCTGGACGACCCGGAGTTCGGTGGGGCCGACCTCATCGTTGGCATGGCCTTGCTGGATGCGGTGGGGATGGCCGCCGGCAGGTCGGAGGCGGCGTGATGGTGTTCGGGTCGTCGTTCGGCAGCGGGCCGGCCGTGGCTGGTCGCACTGACGCGGTGGAGCCGCTCGGACGCGGCGCGGTGGTGGTCGGTCCGTCGTTCGGCAGCGGAACGCCCGTGGCTGGTCGTGCCCAGGCCGCGGAGCCGCTTGATGTCACGCCCTGCGCCCCTTACTCAGCTGCCGTCGCCCTCGTTCATCGGACCAAGGAGTCTCACCTGTGACTGAGCACGTCGAGTGGAGTGAGCCGGAGGCTACCGCCGCGCCGGCGACTGCCGCCGTCACCCCGGCCGACGCCGCCGATGCCGCGCGGCTCGTCGCCTTCGGGCTGCAGCCCAAGCTGCAGCCTGCGCGCGACCAGGAGTACGCCGAGCTGCTGCGGCGGTACCGCGAGGACCCGCCCTTCGCGCGGCTGGCGGACGCCGTGGCGGCCGGGCTGGGGCTGGTCGTCCTGGAGGTGTCCCCACGCGCGGGGATGGCGGTGACCGCCGCCGAGGACTCCGTGTTCGCCGTCCGCATGGGTGACTACGCGCGCCGGGCGTCGACCGATTCAGGAGACCGGTTCCTGCACGGGCTCGCTCATCTCGCTGTCGCCGCCATGTCCTTCCCCCGCCCCGAGGACCTCGCCGACGACGGGTACATCGGCCGGGTCTCGGTCAACGGAGTCGACGCGTTCGTACGGCAGGCCTGCCGCCGGCTGGAGGAGCGTGCCGAGGAGCAGGGACAGAACAGCGATCCGGCGACGGACGCGCCGGGACTGGAAGCGGCCTGGCGGATCTGGACGCGGCGCAGCTCCACCGGGGCCACCAAGGACGCGCGAAGACTGGCCGGTTCCACCACCGGAATCATCGGCAAGGCCGTCGCGTTCCTCACCGACTCAGGGTTTCTGCAGCGCACCGGGGACGACTCCGGAGGCACCTACCGGACGACGGCTCGTTATCAGCTCCAGGTCCGTGACATGGCCGGCAGCGCCGCCATGGCCGAGCTCCTTGAGCTGGGCATCGTCCCGGTGACCGACGGCACGGCGAGTCTGTTGCCCGCCGAGGACACCGACGACGTGGAGCTGGCGGTCGGCGCGGGACTGCCTTTCCACTCCTGACCGAGCCGCTCGACAACCGACCACGTCAGTACCGACCGCCACAACTCCCTTTACGACTACGAGAGTCCGCCGCCATGTACGAGCTGTCCCGGGTCCGCCTCTACTCCATCGGGCCTGCCGGTGCGCGCTACGCCGACACCGTGCTTGACCTGCGAGGAGTGGGTCAGCCGGTGCCCGACCCCGCGCCCACCCAGGCGGAGTTCTTCGAGGAGGAGCCCGTTGGGCCGCCGCGCCGCCCGGCCCCCGCGGGGGTGCTCTTCCTGGAGAACGGCGGCGGGAAGTCGGTGCTGCTCAAGCTGATCTTCTCGGTGATGCTGCCGGGGCACCGGAACACGCTGGGCGGCGCCAGCTCCGGTGTGCTGCGCAAGTTCCTGCTCGCCGACGACTGCGGGCACGTGGCGCTCGAGTGGCAGCACACGCTGACCGGTGAGTGCGTGGTCGTCGGCAAGGTCAGTGAGTGGCGGGGGCGGCAGGTCTCCAATGACCCGCGGAAGTTCGCCGAGGCCTGGTACTCGTTCCGGCCCGGTCCGGGGCTGAGCCTGGACAATCTGCCGGTCGCCGAGGCCACCGCCGTACGGCCGCCCGTGGAGGGCGCGTCCGGGGCGCAGGGGCGGCGGCGCACCATGAAGGGTTTCCGGGACGCGATCACCGAGGCGGGCAAGGCGTATCCGCACCTCGAAGTGCACTGGGAGGAGATCCACGACCGCTGGAACGAACACCTCGGAGACCTGGGCCTGGACCCCGAACTCTTCCGCTACCAGCGGGAGATGAACGCCGACGAGGGTGAGGCAGCCGGTCTCTTCGCGGTCAAGAAGGACTCCGACTTCACCGACCTGCTGCTGCGCGCGGTCACCGACACCCGGGACACGGACGGACTCGCCGACCTGGTCGGCGGTTTCGGCAACAAGCTGGGGCGGCGCGCCGAACTCATCGCCGAGCGGGATTTCACGGCCGGGTCCGTGGATCTGCTCGGGCGGATCGTCGAAGCCGCCGAGGCGCGAGCACGCGCGCGTGACATCCACGCGGGCGCCGAGCGCCGTACGAGGACACTGGCCAGGCGGCTGTCCGCGCGTGCTGTGCGGGAGCGGGGCCGGGCCGGTGAACTGGCGCAACGGGTCACCGGCGCCGCGCACACCGTCACCGAGGCCGAGGGCGCCCGCTCGACGAGTGCGCTGATCTCGGCGGAACTGGCCTACCGGCACGCTTCGTTGGCACTCGCCGGGGCCGAGAAGGCCGCGGCCGCGCAGAAGCGTGAGCTGGCCGACGCGCGCACGCTGCATTCCGCCTGGCAGGCCGCCGAGGCCGTGCTGCGCCATCGCTCGGCCGCCGACCGCTCCGCGCGCGTGGCCGCCGCGATCCGCGAGGCCGAGCGGGATGCAGCGCCGGCGCTCGCGGCGCGGGCCAAGGCCGCCGTCGACCTCGTACGGGCCCTGCACCGCGCCGCCGACGGTGCAGAGGCGCTCGCCAACGAGGAGGAGGAGCGGTCCGCCGGGCTCCAGGAGGTCGGCGAGACGGCCCACGCGGACGCGACCGCGGCTGCCACCGCCGCACAGCGTGCCCGTAGTGAGGTCGGGCATCTGCGGCAGCGCCTGAGCGAGGTCGAGCAGGAGACGGCCGAGGCAGTGCGGGCCGGATGGCTCGACGACAGCGCTCCGGACGCCGACCCGGCGCGGGCCGCGCTCGCCGCCAGCGACGCCGAGAAGACGGCCGTCGCCGCCTGGGACACCGCCCGGGAGGCCTCGCGACAGGCCTCGGAGCACGCTCGCGAGGCGGCTTCCGCGGCGTCCCGCGCGGAGCTGACGGCAGCCCGCGCGGCGGACGCGGCGACGGCGGCCGAGCGGTCGTACGAGGCCGAGCGGGGGACCGCGGAGGGGCTGGCGGGGGAGGAGCGGCTCGCGGAGTTGCTGAGCCTGCCGGGTGCCTCCGGCGCAGGGCGCGGTGGGGTGCCGGTGCCCCGGGCCGCAGCGGACGGTTCCGCGGGACCGGGGGCGGCGGCCGGCGCCTCCGACCTCGTCGGCGGCGACCCGCGGGGCGGTACGGCGCGCAAGCGCCCCGGCCCGGGTGACAGCGGTTCCGCGCTCGGGGTACAGGGCGCTTCTGACACCCACGCCGGGGACGGTGGCGCGGCGGCTGCCCGCTCCCGCTCCGGTCGCGCGGCCCGGGGAGCGGGCAAGGTCCTCACCGAGGCCTGGCCGACGCAAGAACGCGCCCTCGCCCCCGAGCAGTTGGATCACTACGCCGACGAACTGCGTGAGCTGCTCGACGACGGTGTCGCCTCCGCCGAGCGCCAGCTCTTCGACCTGCGCACCGCCGCGGCCGACGACGCGCGGATCCTCGGGGCGCTCGGCGAAGGGGGACTGCTGCCGCCCGGCCCGGACGTGCTCGCCACCGTCGAGTTCCTCGGAGAGCACGGGATCCCCGCGCTGCCCGGGTGGCGCTACCTCGCCCAGGCCGTCGACCCCGTCGACCACGCGCGCGTCCTGGCTGCCCGGCCCGAGCTGGTCGACGGCGTGATCATCACGGACCCGGCCACCCACGCCCGGGCCCGCGAGGCGCTGAGCGACGCCGCCCTGCTGCCGAGGTCCGCCGTGGCGGTCGGTACCGCCGCCGCACTGCTCGCCCCGACTCCGGCGCCAGACGCGGGCGACGGTGACGTCTTCCTCGTACCGCCGAACCCGGCCATGCACGACGAGCATGCCGCCGACGAGGAGCGCCAGGCGCTGCGCACGCGTGCGACACGGCGGGACGTGGAGATCCGCGAGCTGGCAGGGCGGCTCGCCAAGGACCGTGAGCTGGCGGCGCGGCTCGCGTCCTGGCGCACCGGGTGCCCGGCGGGGCGGCTCGTCGACCTCGCCGCGACCGCCCGGGACGCGCGCGCGTTCGCCGAGGAGGCCGAGGCCGAACTGGTCGAGGCGCGCACTGTGCGGGCCGAAGCCGACGAGGCCGCTGCCGAGGCCGCTCTGGTACGGGACGAGCGGCAGGAGGCCGCCCAACGCGCCCGGCGCGCCGCCGACGCCCTCGCAGGGCTCGCGTTCCGGTTGCGCGAGCGGGCCGGCTGGCAGGTGAAGCTGCGCGAACTCGCCGACGAGGCAACGGAGTCGGAGGCCCGCGCCCAGGTCTGTCTGGAGCGTGCCCGCGCCGCCGACGAGGACCGCCGCGCCACCCAGCGCGCCGCCGACGACGCGCGCCGCACAGCCCGCGCGCTGCGCGCCGAGCGAGCGGAGATCGCGGGCACCCCCGAAGACGTGCCGGAAGACGAGCCGACGGCCGCGAAGTCGTCCCTGCCCGCCCTCCGCGAGGCATACCGGGCGGCATCGCAGCTGTACGAGAAGGTCGGCGTCGGCGCCGACCTGCGGGCCGAGCAGGCGCGGGCCGAGAGCGAGGAGAGCGCGGCGCTGGCCGAATGGGACCGGCTCAGCAACAAGGTGCGTACGCGCGCGGGGCAGCTCCTGGAATCGCCGGACGGTTCCGACGGCCCGTCCCGGCAGGCCGCGGCCGCCCGCGCCGAGGAGCTCGTGCAGCTCCTGGAGACCCGGATGTCGACTGCCAGCGAGCAGCTCGGGCGACTGCGCGGTGAGGCCGAGCGGCACGCGCCCGAGGACGGTGAGGCCCACACCGAGTTGTCGCAGGAGCTGGTCCCGCGTGACGCCGAGCACGCACAGCTGCTGCTGCGCACGGCAACCGGCGAACTCGCCTCCCGTACCGAGGCGTTGAGCAGGGCGCGCGAAGCCCACGCCGAACTGCTCGACGCCCACCGGGCCGCCGAGGACGCGGGCGGGGGCTTCGACGAGACAGCCGCCCTGCTCAGAGACCTGCTGCGTGAACACTCCGACGAGGAGCACGAGGAGACCGAGCCCTTCCCCGGCAGCCTCGAAGAGGCACGGCACTCGGCCACCGAGGCCCGCCGCTCGCTGCGCGGCTGCGCCGCCGACCTCTCCGCCGCCGAGGCCGCTGTGCGCGAGGCGTCCGACATCCTCGTACGGCATGCCAACTCCACTCGGTTCGAGCAGGTGCGCACTCCGGCGCGGCAGCAGATCCGCGAACTGCCCGCGTCCGCGCTGCCGGAGCACGCCCAGAAGTGGGCGGGCGCCTTCGCACCCCGACTGCGGGTCCTGACGGACGAGTTGGAGCAGTTGGAGCGCAACCGGGACTCGATCGTGGACCGGCTGCGCGGGCTCGTCGAGTCGGCGCTCGCCACCCTGCGGTCCGCGCAGCGGCTGTCACAACTGCCGGAGGGGCTCGGCGAGTGGTCCGGGCAGGAGTTCCTGCGCATCCGGTTCGAGGAGCCCGATCAGGCCACGCTCGCCGAGCGGCTCGGCGAGGTTGTCGACGAGGCCACCCGGGCGGCCGTCAAGAAGAACTCGGACATGCGCCGCGACGGCATGTCGCTGCTGCTGCGCGGGGTCGGCGCCGCGCTCCAGCCGAAGGGCGTCGCCGTCGAGATCCTCAAGCCGGACGCGGTACTGCGCGCCGAGCGGGTCCCCGTCGGGCAGATGGGCGACGTGTTCTCGGGCGGCCAGCTGCTCACCGCCGCCATCGCCCTGTACTGCACGATGGCGGCGCTGCGCAGCAACGACCGAGGCCGCGACAAGCACCGGCACGCGGGCACGCTGTTCCTGGACAACCCCATCGGGCGCGCCAACGCGACGTATCTGCTGGAGCTCCAGCGTGCCGTGTCGGACGCGCTCGGCGTCCAACTCCTCTACACGACGGGCCTGTTCGACACGACCGCGCTCGCCGAGTTCCCGCTGGTCATCCGGTTGCGCAACGACGCCGACCTGCGCGCGGGGCTGAAGTACATCAGCGTGGAGGAACACCTCCGGCCGGGTCTGCCTCAGCAGACTCCGGCCGGTGAGGGGGAGGCGGTGCACAGCGAGATCACGGCGACGCGGATGTTCAAGCGGCCTTCACCGCAGGGCGTGTGACCAGTGGTCCTTGCGCATGACCATTGGTCCTCGCGCGTGACAAGCGGTCCTCGTGCGCGACTAGCGGTCCTCCTTCAGCATGTCCGCGCACTTCTCGCCGATCATCATCGTCGTGATGCACGGATTGACGGAGATCAGGTCCGGCATCACCGATCCGTCGGCGACCCGCAGACCTTCGATCCCCTTGACCCGCAGACGGGCGTCGAGCGGGGCCGAGGTGTCGTCGTCGGCTCCCATCTTCACCGTGCAGGACGGGTGGTAGACGGTGTTGTGGGTCTTGTGGATGTAGTCGAGCAGCTCGTCGTCCGTGCGGACATCGGGTCCGGGAGCCAGCTCCGCGCCCGCCCAGCCGCTCAGCGCGGGCTGTGACGCGATCTTCCGCGCCAGCTTCAGGCCGTACGTCATCACGCGCACGTCATGCTCGTGCGTGAAGTAGCGCGGGTCGACCACGGGCTTGTCGCGGTAGTCGCGGGTACGGAGCCGCACGGTGCCGCGCGACTTGGCGCGGGTCACGTTCGGAGTGAGGCAGAAGGCGTTTTCCGACGTCGGATAGCCCCAGCGCAGGGTGTTCATGTCGAACGGCACCGAGCCGTAGTGGAACATCAGGTCCGGTCGGTCCAGGCCCGGTTCGGTGTCGTAGAAGATGCCCGCCTCCCACCACTGGCTGGAGGTGGTGGTCATCGGCTGCTTGGCCTCCCACATGATGACGCCCTCGGGGTGGTCCTGAAGGTTCTCACCGACGCCCGCCGAGTCCACCACCACCTCGACCCCGACCTCGCGCAACTGTTCGGCGGGCCCGATGCCCGAGAGCATCAGCAGCTTGGGCGTGTCGATGGACCCGCAGGACACGATGACCTCGCGGCGGGCGCGTACCGTCCGGGTGCGGATCAGGTCCGGGTCCAGGTACTCGGCGCCGACGCAGCGACGGCCGTCGAGGAGGAGCTTCTTGGCCCGGACCCCGGTGCGTACCTCCAGGTTGGGCCGTTTCCCGATGATCGGGTGCAGGTACGCCACTGATGAGGACTGGCGGATGTTGTTCTCGTCGGAGTTGATCTGGAACCAGTTGGCGCCGCGGACCACGGTCTGGCCGGAATTGAAAGGGGTGGTGGGAATGCCCGCCTGCGCGCACGCCTCCAACAGGGCGGTGCCGCAAGGGTCTTCGCCCTTCAGCGTGCGCAGCTTCACCGGGCCGGTGCGGCCGTGGTGGTCGCCGGGAGCGTCGTTCGACTCCAACCGTCGGTAGAGCGGGAAGAGTTCGGCCGAGCTCCACCCCGTACAGCCCGCCGTGGCCCAGTCGTCCAGGTCCTCGGCGGGTGACCAGAAGGCGATACAGGAGTTGTGCGAGGAACAGCCGCCCAGCACCCGGGCGCGGGCGTGCCGCATGAAGCTGTTGCCGCTGGCCTGTGGCTCGATCGGATAGTCCCAGTCGTAGCCGGACTCAAGGAGGCCCATCCAGCGCTCCAGCTTCATGACGGCGTCGTCGCCGACGTCGCTGGGCCCCGCCTCCAGCACGCACACCGTGACGGACGGGTCCTCGGAGAGCCTGGCCGCGACCACATTGCCGGCGGTGCCGCCACCGACCACCACATAGTCGAACTCATCTGCGTTCATGGGGAGTTGACCTCCTTGAGTCAGACGCTTACTCGGTCGCTGTTGACTGCTGGGCGCTTACTCGGCCGCCGTCGCGACCTCGGCCGGGACGGACGGGGCCTCCTGGAACTGGTGCTCGGCGAGCACCCCGGTCCGGTGCCGTTGCACGAACCAGTAGTAGGCGAAGCCGCCTCCCATCACGATGCCGACGAAGAGGACGGCACCCCAGCGCAGATACCAGTGGAAGGGGGCTGTTGCGTTGTAGACCGCCTCACGCGGCCAGAGCAGGTTGATCGTCATGGCGGTGCCCCACAGCACGGCGACGATGTTGACGGGAAGGCCCCAGCGGCCGAGCGAGAACTTTCCGTCGCCCGCCGGCTGCCACTTGCCGCGCAGCCTGGCGACCAGCATGGGGCCGGTGACCAGCAGATACGCAAGGTAGATCATGATGATGCCGATGCTGGTGACCACGGTGAAGATCTGCGGCTGGCGGATGTTGACCACCAGGATCGCCAGCGCCAGGATGCCGATGATGACCGCGGGCAGGACCGGGGTCTGGAACCGCGGGTTGACCTTGGCCAGCCTGGACGCGGCGGGCAGGTTGGTGTCGCGGGCCATCGCGAAGGCCAGCCGGATGGCCGCTGTGTGCACGGCCAGGGCACACACCGTGACCGCGATGAACACGCACCACAGCATGGCCTTGCCCGCATCCTCACCGAGCACGTTGAGAACGACGTACTGCAGGCCGTCCGTGGACAGCTGCTCGCCCTTCAGGCTGGACACGCTCATCAGCGCGAGGATCAGGATGAGCCCGCCGAGGATGAACGAGGCGACGATGGCACGGAGAATGGCGCGCGGCGCGTTGCGTGAGGGGTCCAGGGACTCCTCACCGAGCGACGCGGCCGTGTCGAAGCCGTACATCACGTACGCGGACGCGAGCGATGCGATCAGGAAAGCGCCGAGGTAGCCGCCGGGCATGCCCGCTCCCGTGCCGTTCGTCTCGAGGACGACCTGTGGACCGCGCGTGATGTGCACCGCGAACAGGACGATCAGTACGACGGTCGCGATCAACTCGATGAAGACGCCCGCGGTGTTGATCCTGGCCATCAGCTTCACGCCGAGGGCATTGACCAGGGTGGTGAAGACAATGAGTACGGAGGCCAGTAGCACTGCATTGGTGGCGACGTCGTACTTGCCCGTGCCGTCGCCCACGAACTGGAACACGGAAGAGATCTGAGGAAGCGTCAGCTGATACGCAAGGGCCACGGCCGCGATCGACACGATCGAGGCGAGCAGCATCGTCCAGCCCGCGAGCCAGCCAACGTGCGGATTACCCACCTTCTTCGACCAGTTGTAGACGGAGCCGGCCACGGGATAGCGGGCCGCGAGTTCGGCGAAGCACAGCGCGACCATGAACTGGCCGACGAAGACCATCGGCCACGACCACCAGTAGGCGGGTCCGCCGCTGCCGTAGCCGAAATAGAAGAGCTGGAAGGTACCGGTGAGGATGGAGATGTAGCTGATGCCGGCGGCGAAGGTGTGGAAGTTGCCGAGCGTGCGCTTGAGTTCGGGCTTGTACCCGAATTCGGCCAGTTCCGAGTCGTCGTGACTGTGTTTCTCGGGTGGTTGAGTCGTGGTGGTCATGAGCGGCCTCCTGGAAAGAGGGAAGTTCTCCCGGGCGGGAGGGGAGTGCGGCTCGTGCGGGGTCGTAGGTGTGTGCGGGTGCTGGATCATAGGACTGATCTGCGGCCGCCGGATGCTGTTGCGGATCAGTGGTTGCCGGGTTCTACGGCGGATCAGTGGCTGCCGGCATGCACGGCTCCGATGGCAGAGCTGGACGAATCGGTCGGAGGCGTGGTGGGCAGAACTGGTCGAATCGGTCGGAGCTCTGATGGGCAGGACTGGCCGAATCAGTCGAACCAGCCCTGCGGGCTCGGATTCGTCGTACGCCAGATGTGTTTCGTCTCCCGGTATTCGGCGAGGCCGGCAGGCCCGAGCTCCCGCCCGAACCCGGACTGCTTGTAACCGCCCCACTCGGCCTGCGGGACGTAGGGGTGGTAGTCGTTGATCCACACGGTGCCGATGCGCAGCGCGGACGCGACCCGCTGGGCCTTCGCCTCGTCGGAGGTGAAGATCCCGCCCGCGAGACCGTAGATGGTGGCGTTGGCCAGCCGCACGGCCTCCGCCTCGTCGGTGAACCGCTCCACCGTCAGTACGGGGCCGAAGGACTCCTCCTGGACGACGGACATCCCGGCGGAGCACTCGTCCAGCACGGTCGGCGGATAGTAGAAGCCCTCCGGGTGCGGAGGGTCGGCCGGCCGCTGCCCGCCGCAGCGCAGTACCGCGCCCTCCGCCAGGCCCTTGGCGACATACGCCTCGACCTTCGCCCGGTGCGCCGCCGAGATCAGTGGCCCGGTCTGTGCCCGCTCGTCGAACGGCCCACCCAGCCTGATCAGTTGGGCCCGGCGTACGACCTCGTCGACGAAGCGGTCGTGCAGCGAGTCCTCGACCAGCAGCCGGGCGCCCGCCGAACACACCTGCCCGGAGTGCAGGAAGACCGCGGTCAGCGCCATGTCGACGGCCGTGTCGAAGTCCGCGTCCGCGAAGACGATGTTCGGGTTCTTGCCGCCGAGTTCGAGCGCGACCTTCTTCACCGTCCCGGCCGCCGCGGCCATCAGCCTGCGGCCGGTCTGGAGACCACCGGTGAAGGACACCAGGTCCACGTCCGGATGCTCGCCCAGCGGAGCGCCGGCCTCGGGCCCCGCGCCGAGGATCAGATTCCCCGCACCGGCGGGCAGCCCGGCCTCCTCCAAGAGGCGCATCAGATGGATCGCGGTGTGCGGGGTCAGTTCGCTCGGCTTGAGGACGAAGGTGTTGCCCGCCGCGATCGCCGGGGCGACCTTCCACGCCGTCTGGAGCAGCGGATAGTTCCACGGGGTGATCAGCGCGCAGACACCGACCGGTTCGTATACGACCCGGCTGTCGACACCCGCCGAACCCGTCTCCACGACCCGGCCGGACTCGCTCGCCACGAGCTTCCCGAAGTAGCGGAAGCAGTTCACGATGTCGTCGATGTCGTACTCGCTCTCCACCAGGCGTTTGCCGGTGTCGAGCGACTCCGCGCGGGCGAGTACGTCCTTGTCGCGTACGAGGAGGTCGGCGACCCGCAGCAGCAGGTCGCCGCGCTCGTTCGCGGACGTGTGGGGCCAGGGGCCCTCGTCGAAGGCGCGGCGTGCGGCCGCGATCGCGTCGACCGTGTCCTGGCCGCCCGCCTCGTCCACCTCGGCCACCAGCGAGCCGTCCGCCGGACAACGGATCTCGCGGGTCCGTTTCTCCCGGGCACTCGTCCATGTGCCGTCGATATAAAGATCAGCCATCCATGCCTCCCAGCATGCCTATGAGCCACTCGTGGAAGATCCCGATGTGGTGCTCGGTGGGCACCAGTACCCCACCCCGCCGGTAGGCGCGGGACGCCATCGCTGGCTGCGTACGTTCGCAGGCCTCGAAGTCCTGGGCGTTGACCCGGTGGAAGAGTTCCACGGACTTCGACACGTCGGCGCCCGACGCGACCACCTCTGGAGCGTAGAGCCAGTCGCACTCCACGACCGTGCGGTCCTCGGCGAGGGGGAACATGCGGTGCAGGATGACATGGTCCGGTACGAGATTGATGAATACGGTCGGTTTGACAGTTATCGCATAGTAACGACGGTCCTGTTCCTCCGCTACCGCGGGTAGCTTGGCGAATCCCTCGCTGCCGTCGACCGTGAATCCCTTGATCTCCTCGCCGAACTCGGCGCCGTGCCCGACGTAGTACTGCGCGGCATATCCCTCCGCGAACTCCGGCAGTACGTCGGTGAGCTCGGGGTGGATCGTGGCGCAGTGGTAGCACTCCATGAAGTTCTCGACGATCAGCTTCCAGTTCGCCTTCACGTCGTAGGTGATGCGTTTGCCGAGGGCGAGGTTCTCCGTTCCGTAGTGCTCGATGGCCGCCGCGTTGCCGAGCCGCTCCACGGCCGCGCCCATCACCGTCTCCTCGAAGGAAGGCGGCTCTTCGGCCACGCATACCCAGGCGTAACCGAGCCATTCCCGCAGGGCGACCTTGACCAGGCCGTATTCCACGCGGTCGACGTCCGGCATCTTGATCAGATTCGGCGCGGCGATCAGCTTTCCGTCGAGGTCGTACGTCCAGGCGTGGTACGGGCACTGGAGATTGCGACGGACCTCGCCCGCCTCCTCCGTGCACAGCCGGGCCCCGCGGTGGCGGCAGATGTTGAGGAACGCGCGCAGCTCACCGGTGCGCGAACGGGTGATCAGCACACTCTCGCGGCCGACCTGGACCGTGCGGAAGGCGCCGGGCTTTGCGAGATCGGCGGAGCGGACGGCACAGAACCACATCGACTCGAAGAGTCGCTCCTGTTCCGCGCGGAAGATCTCGGGATCGGTGTAGTACTTCCCGGGGAGGGTGGCGATCAGGCTGGGGGAGAGGGGGGTCGTCGTCACGTGCGTACTCCTCAGGCGGGCGCGGCGGCGAGGCGGTGGGGGTCGAAGAGGTCGATCGGGTGTTCGGTGCTGCCGTTCAGGGCCAGATCGGCGAGAATCTCGCCGACGACCGGCACGAACTTGAAGCCGTGGCCGGAGAACCCGCAGGCCACGGTGACGGACTCCGGGTGCGCGGGGTGCCGTGCGATGACGAAGTGCTCGTCGGGGGTGTTGGAGTACATGCAGGTGGCGGCCTTGAGGAAGGCGTCGGGGAGATCGGGGATGCAGCGGGACATGTGGTCCGCCATGGCCCGGATCTCGTCCTCGTGCACGGTCCGGTCGATGTTCTCGGGGGTGCACTCGACGCCCTTGCGGAAGAAGGCGACCTTGGCGCCGAGATCCGGCCCGTCGATCGAGGGGAAGCCGTAGACCTGTACTCCGGCCGCGTCCTCCCAGATGTAGATGGGATGGTCGGCGGGGAGGAACGGCTGGACGCCGGTCTTCGGCTGGAACCAGTACATGACCTGCCGCTCGATCGTGAACGGCACCCCCAGATCGGTGAGCAGCTGCGGCGCCCACGCCCCCGGACAGATCACCAACTGGCCTGCCGTGTACGTATTTTCGGCCGTGTGAACCCGTACACCGCCCTTGTACGGCTCCCAGCGCGTCATCGGCTCCTCGAAGTGCAGGTCGGCGCCCTGACGGGTGGCGAGCTGGAGGTGCGCGGCGACGGTGTTCTCCGGGCGGACGAACCCGGCGCGGGCTTCGTAGAGCGCGACCTCGTCGTCGTGCGGGTTGAGGGTCGGGAAGCGGCGGCGGATCTCGGCCGCGTCCAGGATCTCGTGCGGCAGGTCCCACTCCTTGGCTGAGCGCAGCGAGCCGGAGAAGGTCAGCGAGTCGGGCGGGCCGATCATCACTCCGCCGCAGAGCGTCGCGATGTCCCGGCCGGTGGCCCGCTCCACCTCGTCGTACAGCTCGTACGCGCGCAGCAGCAGGGGGACGTACGCCGGGTCCTCGAAGTAGGACTGGCGCGTGATCCGCGAACCGCCGTGACTGGAACCGCGGTTGTGGACCGGGCCGAACTTCTCCAGGCCGAGCACACGGGCGCCGCGCGCGGAGAGGTGGTGGGCGGCGGCGCTGCCCATCCCACCGAGACCGATCACGATCACGTCGTAAGTCGGGGACACAGTAAGCCTCCTGAGGGTGTGTCAACGGCAGGTGCGTCAGCGCCGGATGCGGGTCATCTTCGGGTCGAAGAGCGGCTCGTCGGCGACGGTCGCGGGGACCTTCTCGCCGAAGTACTCGATGTGCACACCCGTGCCGCTCGGGAGCGCCGGCAGCCAGGCGTATGCGACGCAGCGGCCCAGCGTGTAGCCGTACGACGCGCTGGTCACATAGCCGGCCGGGCTGCCGTCGACATACACCGGTTCCTTGCCGAGGACGACGGTGGCCGGGTCGTCGAGGAGGAGCGGTGTGAGCCTGCGCGCCGGCTCGGTCTGTGCGAGTCCTTGCAGCGCCTCCTGGCCGACGAAGGCGTCCTTGTCCATGCGGACGGCGAAACCGACGCCCGCCTCGTACGGGTTGTGCTCGTCGGTCATGTCGACGCCCCAGGCGCGGTAACCCTTCTCCAGTCGAAGTGAGTTGAAGGCCGAGCGCCCGGCCGCGACGACGCCGTACTCGCGGCCCGCCTCCCACAGCGTGTCCCAGAGCCTGAGCCCGAGGTCGGCGCTGGTGTACAACTCCCAGCCCAGCTCGCCGACATACGACAGGCGCATTGCCGTCACCGGGACATGCCCGAGGTGCGTCTCCTTCGCGCGGAAGTAGCCGAAGCCCTCGTGCGAGAAGTCGTCGTGGGTCAGCGGCTGGACGAGGTCGCGGGCGAGCGGACCCCAGACGCCGATGCAGCAGGTGCCGGAGGTGATGTCGCGGATGTGTACGTCGGCGGGCGCGTGGCGGGTCAACCAGTCCAGGTCGGTGGGGGAGTTGGCGCCCACCTGGAAGCGGTCGACGGCGAGGCGCGCGACAGTGAGGTCGGAGCGTACGCCGCCTGTCTCGTCCAGGAGCAGGGAGTAGGTGACCGCGCCGGGCTTCTTACGGAGGTTGTTGGTGGTCATGCGCTGGAGGAAGCCGAGGGCGCCGGGGCCGGTGACTTCGAGACGGCGCAGCGGGGTCATGTCGTACAGCGCGACCTTCTCGCGGGTCGCCCTCGCCTCGGCAGCCGCGATCGGCGACCAGTAGCGGGCCGACCAGGCGTCGCGCTCGGGGAGGGGCCCGAGTGCGTCGACGAGCGGGGCGTTCGCCTCGTACCAGTGCGGCCGTTCCCAGCCGCCGCCCTCCAGGAAGTGGGCGCCGAGTTCCTGCTGCCGGGCGTAGAAGGGGCTGACGCGCAGTGGGCGGGGCTGCTCCATCGGCTGGAGGGGGTGCAGGACGTCGTACACCTCGACGAACTGCTGGGAGCCGCGCTCTCGGATGTACGACGGTGAACGCTGGGCGTCCTCGAAACGCGTGAGGTCGCACTCGTGCAGGTCGACGGAGGCGCGTCCGTCGACCATCCACTCGGCGACCGCCTTCGCCACCCCCGCGGAGTGGGTGACCCAGACGGCCTCGGCCAGCCAGAAGCCGCGCAGTTTTCGCGACTCTCCGAGGACGGGCATGCCGTCGGGCGTGAAGGAGAAGACGCCGTTGAAGCCCTCCTCGATCTCCGTCTCGCGCAGGGCGGGCATCAGTTGGCGGCAGTCGTCCCAACTCGGCGCCCAGTCCTCCTCGGTGAAGGGGAACGACGACGGCATCTCCATGTCGTTCGCGCGGGCCTCGTCGTACGGGAGGATCGCGAACGGGTCGACGGGGAGCGGCTTGTGGGCGTAACTGCCGATGCCGATACGGTCCTTGTGCTCCCGGAAGTAGAGGTCGCGGTCCTGGAAACGGAGGATGGGCCTGGAGGCTTCCGCCTCCGCGCCGGCCAGTTCGGGGAGTTGCCTCGTCTTCGCGTACTGGTGGGCGAGCGGTTGCAGTGGGACCTCGACTCCGGCCATACGGCCGATGACCGGGCCCCAGAAACCTGCGGCGGAGACGACATGGTCGGCGGGGAAGGTGCCGCGGTCGGTGACGACGGCGGTGACGTGGCCGTCCTCCTGCTCGATGCCGGTGACCGTGTGGCGGTCCAGGAAGCGGGCGCCTCTTTCGGTGGCGCGTGCCATCTGGGCACGGGACGCGAGTACGGCGCGGGCCAGGCCGTCGTCAGGTGTGTGAAAGCCGCCGAGGACGATCGACTCGTCGATGAGCGGCCAGAGTTCCTTGCAACGGGTCGCGCTGACGACCTCGCCGCGCACGCCCCAGGCGGCGGCGTAACCGGCCTTGCGGTGCAGGTCGGCCAGGCGCTCCGGAGTGGTCGCGAGTTCCAGACCACCGACCTGGTTGAAGCAGGAAACTCCGTCCACCTGGAGGGAGCTGAACTTCTCGACGGTGTAGCGGGCGAACGCCGTGAGCGTCTTGGACGGACTCGTCTGGAACACCAGTCCTGGCGCGTGCGAGGTGGAGCCGCCCGGGGCGGGCAGCGGCCCCTGTTCGAGAACGGTGACGTCGGTCCAGCCGCGGGCGGTCAGTTCGTCGGCGAGTGAACAGCCGACGATGCCGGCGCCCACGATGACGACGCGGGGATGGGTTTCGGGCGTACTGGACATGCCCCTCCTTGCCGGGGTGGGGAGCGAACGCGCTCAGGGCGTGGGGACGTCGGGCCGCTCTTCGCCGTGCCCGGTGGGGACGGCCGTGTTGCCGGGGAGGGTGAGCAGCCGGTTGTGGACGGAGGTCTCGACGGTGGGCCGGTCGGAATACGAGCCGCCGGTCGTGTCGGTGAGGTCGGTGGCCGTGTCGCCGCGGCTTCGCCGGCTGCCGGCCGTGGTCACAGGACCACCACCGAACGCAGCACCTCGCCCCTGTGCATCTTCGCGAACGCCTCCTCGACCTGATCGAGCGAGATGGTCTCGCTGACGAAGGCGTTGAGGTCCAGCAGGCCGTAGAGGTACTGGTCAATGAGGAAGGGGAAGTCACGGCTCGGCAGGCAGTCGCCGTACCAGGACGACTTCAGGGCGCCGCCGCGCGAGAACAGGTCGATCAGCGGGATCTCGATCTTCATCTCGGGGTCCGGGACGCCGACCTGGACGAGTACGCCGGCGTGGTCGCGCATGTAGAAGGCCTGTTTGTACGTCTCCGGCCGGCCCACCGCGTCGATGGCGATGTCGACCCCGAAACCGTCGGTGAGTGCGCGTACGGCTTCCACGGGATCCGTGCCGCGGGAGTTGACCGTGTGCGTCGCGCCGAACTTCTCGGCCTGGTCGAGTTTCTTGTCGTCGATGTCGACGGCGATGACCTTCATGGCGCCGTTGAGGCAGGCGCCCGCGATCGCCGCGTTGCCGACACCGCCGCAGCCGATGACGGCGACCGTGTCACCCCGGCCGACGTTGCCGGTGTTGACGGCGGCGCCGTACCCGGCCATCACCCCGCAGCCGATGAGGCCCGCAGCCTCGGGACGGGCGGCCGGGTCGATCTTCACCGCCTGTCCGGCGGCGACCAGGGTCTTCTCGGCGAACGCGCCGATGCCGAGCGCGTTGCTGAGCGGGGTGCCGTCGAGGAGCGTCATCGGCTGGGTGGCGTTGCGGGAGTCGAAGCAGTACCAGGGGCGCCCGCGGCGACAGGAGCGACAGCTTCCGCAGGGCGCGCGCCAGGCGAGGACCACGTAGTCGCCGGGGACCAGGTCGGTGACACCCTCGCCGACCGACTCGATCGTGCCGGCCGCCTCGTGGCCCAACAGGAAGGGGAAGTCGTCGGTGATCGCACCCTCCCGGTAGTGCAGATCCGTGTGGCAGACCCCGCATGCCTGTACGGCGACGAGTACCTCGCCCGGGCCGGGATCGGGGACGAGGATCGTCTGCACCTCGACGGGTGCGCCCTTCTTGGCGGCGACTACGGCACGAACCTCGTGTGGCACGACGGGCTCCTCTGCTGTTGCGCAGTGCACGATGGGTTGCGCTATGAGGAACATAGTGAGAACGCCGTCATGAGGTCGTCAAGAGGCGGGGGTTAACCCTTGGCAAAAGGAACGGGCGGGACGAAACCTGCCCGACACACAGAGGCGGGGGGGGGGGGGGGGGGGGGGGGGGGGGGGGGGGGGGGTGGTGGGGGGGGGGGGGGGCCGCGGGGGGGGGGGGGGGGGGGGGGGGGGGGGGCCGCCCCCCCAAAACTTTTCGGGCCGAAACCACGACGCACGAG
>NZ_JBIAIK010000025.1:52440-80411 GCF_042871385.1 Streptomyces sp. NPDC005808
GTGGGGCCGGGGGGGGGGCGCGGCCGCCCCCCCCCCGCCCGGCGGGGGCGCCCCCCCCCCCCCCCCCCCCGCCGGGGGGGGGGGCCCGGGGGCCCCCCCCCCCCCCGCTTCTTTTCCCGTTCGGTGCGGGTTCCCCCGGCCACACCCTCGACCGGGTTGTACGGAGCCGTTTCCGGCCGCGTCAGGTGTCCGCTGCCCGCCTGACGTCCGCCCCGGCTTCCGTCAGAAGCCGTAGCCCATCCGGCGCGAGAGATCGGCCGCGGCGGCGACCGTGCGCTTGGCGAGATCCGGCAGCCGGTCCGAGTCCAGCCGGTACACCGGGCCGGAGGTGCTGATCGCGCCGATGACCTTGCCGTCGTGGGCGCGCACCGGGGCGGCCACAGCGGCGAGGCCCAGTTCCAGCTCTTCGAGAGCGTAGGCGTAGCCCTGCTCGACGACCGCCTCCAGCTCGGAGCGCAGGGCGGCGGTGCCGGTGATGGTGCGCTCGGTGAATCGCCGCAGCGGGCGGGCGAGCAGGCCCTCGCGCAACGTGGGCGGAAGGTGTGCGAGGAGGACCTTTCCGCTGGAAGTGGCGTGCAGGGGGGTGCGTCTGCCCAGCCAGTTCTGAGCGGTGACGGAGGCGGCGCCGCGGGCCTGCATGATGTTGACCGCCGCGTCGTCGTCCAGGACCGCGATGTTGACGGTCTCGCCCAACTCGTCGGCCAGTTCACGGCAGACCGGAACGCCCTCCTGGGAGATGTCCAGCCGCACCGCCGCCGCTCCCGCCAGGCGCAGTACGGCGGCCCCCAGGTAGTACTTCCCGCGGTCCTTGGCCTGCGCCACCAGACCGCGGTTCTCCAGGACGCCGAGCAGCCGGAAGGCGGTGGACTTGTGCACCTCCAGCTCGTCGGCGATCTCGGTGACACCCGCCTCGCCGAGCCGCGCGAGGATCTCCAGCACGCTCACGGCGCGGTCCACCGACTGGACTGCGCTGCCCGCCCCTCTGCTCTGCTTCTCCGCCGTCGCTCCGTTGGCGTGGTTGGCCTCGGTCTCCTCGTTCGGCTCAGCCTGCTTCTGAGTGCGGGTCATAGCTCAACTCTCACCACCTGGCGGCCCGGTTTGGGCCGCATCTGCGGGAAGCCCTTGACGTGACGGGACTCCCGCGCGGATTCTGTTGCGCATAGCGCTCCCTCATGCGCCATACGAAACATCATGTTACCGAAGCGTCCGGAACCGGATAGGGCTCGAAGGCGAGCACCGCCAGCTCGTTCCCGGACTGCCTGGACCTGAGCGGTCGGACAACCTGTCCGGACCGAGAGGGGGGCCCATGATTCCCGTCTGCCGCCTCGAAGACCTCCCCGTAGGCGAATCCGTCCGTGTCGACGCCACGCCGCCCATCGCCGTGTTCAACGCCGACGGCGAGTTGTACGCCATCGACGACACCTGCACCCACCAGGACGCCTCCCTCTCCGAGGGCTGGCTGGAGGGCTGTCTGGTCGAATGCCCGCTGCACGCCGCCTCATTCGATCTCCGCACGGGGCAACCGACGTGCCTGCCCGCACGCCGCCCCGTCCGGACCCACCGCGTCACCGTCGACGACGGCGTCATCCACGTCCACCTGGCCGCGGAGGAGGGCACCGCCGCATGACGTATGAGATCTATGAGATCACTGCCGACGACGAGCGGGCTGTTTTTGCCGTGCACCGTCCGTCTCGGCGTACTGCTGGTGAATCCGGCACCGTGCCCGTCGTACGGGTCCGGAGGCGCGCTTCATGAGGACCGTGACCGTCGTGGGTGCCTCCCTCTCCGGGGTGTACGCGGCCCGCGAACTGCGGGCCCAAGGGTTCGACGGACGGCTGGTGATCGTCGGGGACGAGCCCCACCGACCGTACGACCGTCCGCCCTTGTCCAAGGACTTCCTCATCGGCCGCTCCGACGAGGACCAACTCGCCCTCACCGACGACGAGGAGAGCGCCGAACTCGACGCCGAGTGGCTCCTCGGCGTACGTGCGCGCGGCCTCGACGCCCGCTGTCGCACCGTCCTCCTCGACGACGGCCGCACTGTGTCCACCGACGGCGTGGTCATCGCCACCGGCGCCTCGGCCCGCCGCCTCCCGGGCGACGACCTCGCCGGCGTCCACACCCTGCGCACCCTCGACGACGCCCGCGCCCTGCGTGCGGAACTCAGCCGGGGCCCGCTCCACGTCGTCGTCATCGGTGGCGGTTTCATCGGCGCCGAAACCGCCTCCTCGTGTGCCGCCCTCGGCCACGACGTCACGGTCGTCGAGGCCGCTCCGCTGCCCCTCGTCCCCCAACTCGGCCCCGAAATGGCCGCCGTGTGCGCCATGCTGCACCTCCGTGGCGGCGTCGACCTCATCGCCGGCACCGGTGTGGCAGGCCTGCTGGGGACCGGCACCGCGGGCTCGCACGAAGACCGCGCCCCGCGCCCGCAGCGAGACCGCGCCACAACCTCGCACGATGGCCACGCCGGCGGACAGGAAGCCGCCGGGGACCGCGAGCCGCGGCGTACCGTCACCGGCGTGCGGCTCGCCGACGGCCGGACCCTTCCCGCGGACGTCGTGATCGTGGGCATCGGAGCCACCCCCAATACCGGCTGGCTCGTGGGTTCGACGCTCGCTCTGGACGACGGCGTGCTGTGTGACGACGGCTGCGTGACAGGGCTTCCTCAGGTGGTCGCCGTCGGAGACGTCGCCCGCGTCGGTGGAGCCCGCGCCGAGCACTGGACCTCGGCCACCGAACAACCGCGGGTCGCCGTACGCAACCTGCTCGCCGGACGCACCGTGGACACCGTGCGACCCCTGCCCTATTTCTGGTCCGATCAGTACGGGGCGCGCATCCAATTCGCGGGCCGGCGGCACGAGGCCGACGCCGTCCGCATCGCCGAGGGGGCCATCGAGGACGGCGCACCGGCCGAGGGCGGCTTCCTGGCCCTCTATGAACGCGCCGGCCGTACGACAGCCGTCCTCTCCGTCGACCGCCCACGCCCGTTCATGCGGGCACGTCGTGAACTCGCCCGCAGCGCAGATCCGGTGGAGCCGGCGGCACTGTGACGCTCTGACCCTTCAGTGGACCTGGGGCGGGGTGGCCCGTGTCGGGGATCCGCCCAGCGGGCCAAGACGTGGGGGAGACACACGGGGACGTGATCCTCGGGTGCCTCGGGTGCCGCTGGGTCACTGGCGGCACCCGAGGATGCCTAGGAGTGCGACAACTGGCTGGCCCCGCCCTGGCGACGTATCCGCTCCTGGGCGCCCTCGTCCGTCCGTGCCTGCCGTCGGGCCCTGCGCCGCTCGCGTCGCAATGCCCGTGCGGTGCTGCTCGGTACCGAGACCACTCCGTGGCGCTGGTTCCACACCTGTCGTGTCACCCAGACGTCGAGGGCGGCCCAGGTGGCCACCACCGTGCTGGCAACACTGCTGAGGACCATCGGGAAGGCCAGCCAGGATCCCGCGAGCGTGGACAGGAAGGCCACCATGGCCTGGATCAGGGTCACGGAGACGATGAGCAGCGCTCGTACGGCAGCCGTACGCACCGGATCGGGCAGCCGACGCCTGCGGGCGGGTTCTTCGACCCACAACGGCCGGTAGTACACCCGCTCTTCCTCTTCGTGCTCCTCCGCCGCGGGGCCCTGCGCTTCCGCGACCCTCGCCCCTCCCGCCGCGAAGCCCTGCCCTTCGGCGGGGCCGGACGCCTGCTCCCGGCTCCGCGCCGGGCCGTACCCGCCCGTCGTCCCGCCCCGCGCTTGTGTGCGGCTGCGCCTCTCCGAGGTCGTGTCGGGTCCGTCCGAATGTCTGCGCGCAGCCACGGCAACGCCCTGCCCGTCCACGATGTACCCGCCCGTCGCCCCGTGTTGCTCGTCCAACCGATCGTGCCCGTTTGCCCGAGGGCCGCGATCCGGTGCCTGCGTGGCTCGTTGTGCCGCCCCGGGCTCCGCAACGCTGATCCCCGGCGCCCCGCTCCGCTCCGCCGTGCCCATCAACTCGTCACTCCCCACCGCCCAGCAGACCTGTCGCACCGGTGTCAGACGACCCCGGCTCCCCTTTGGCTGCCCGGCTTGCGCTGTATTACGCCGCCTGGGCGCGGCATGGGGCTCCTGTGGCCCATTCCGCACCCATCTCCCGTACAGAAAGACGAACAACGCGCCTCGAAGATTCCCTGGAAGCGAAGAATTCCGGCCAACTGACGGAGTTCACCGCTCCGATGTGATCCGGCGCCATTGCCGGATTCCGGGAGGCAATCTCCCTCAATGAACGGACAACTCCCCATGTTTCGTTCCCCAAATGGGACGTCTGCTCCCGGACGGGTCTTCGAGTTCCTTGTGGGTCGGTAGTAGGCTCACGCCGTTTGTTGACGCACATGCGTACCCCCGGGCCGGAGGGGGTCGAGCTGGGGGAGGCCATGCGCTTTCGCGGGAAGTCGATCCGCCGGAAGATCGTGGCGCTGCTCCTGGTGCCGCTGGTGTCCCTGACGGCCATCTGGGCGTTCGCGACGGTGCTCACCGGACGCGAGGCCAACAACCTGTTCAACATGTCGGACGTCGTGGAGAAGATCGGCTACCCCACCGAGGATGCTGTCCGCCTCCTTCAGCAGGAGCGTCGGCAGACTCTGGTCTATCTGGCCGATCCCCGCGCCTCCGACGCCCTCGCGGCGCTCAAGCGCAGCCGCGCCGCCACCGACGACGCCGTGGCGAAGGTCCGTACGAACGCCAAGGACGAGGACGTGCGCGAGCACATGGGTGAGATCCCCTCCGAGCGCCTCACCACCATCCTGGAGACGTTCGACGGCCTCGACTCGCTGCGCCAGAGCGTCGAGGAGGGCACGGTCAACCGGTCCCAGTCCCTGGACCTCTACAACCGTCTGGTCGACCCCTGCTATGTCCTGATGACCAACATCCATCTGCTCGACAACGTGGAGATGGACAAGCAGGGCCGCGCACTGGTCAACCTCGCCCGGGCCCGTGAGTTCCTCTCCCGTGAGGACGCCCTCCTCGGCTCCGCGCTGGTCGCGGGCCGCATCACCAAGGACGAGATCCGTGACGCGTCCGATCTCATGGCCCAGCGCGCACTGATGTACGAGATGAGCCTGCCGCTGCTGCCCTCCTCGGACCGCGAGCGCTTCGAGCGTTACTGGAAGAACGCCGACACCGCGCCTCTGCGGGTGGCCGAGCAGGCTGTTGTGACCTCCGAGGCCGACTCGCCCAGCGGCGTCACCGCGAAGCAGTGGGACAACGCGGCCGGGCATGTCCTCGACGAGCTGGGCACGCTCAACGACCAGGCGGCCGACCGATTCCAGGACCGGGTCCAGCCGGTCGTGGTAGGTGTCATCCTCAAGGCGGTCATCGCCGGTGTCCTCGGGCTCGCCGCCCTGCTGTTCTCGCTCTTCATGTCCGTACGCATCGGCCGCGGCCTCATCCGCGACCTGAGCCGGCTGCGCCTCGAAGCCCACGAGGCATCCGGTGTCCGGCTGCCCAGCGTCATGCGCCGCCTGTCCGCGGGCGAAGTGGTCGACGTCGAGACCGAGGTTCCGCGCCTGGAGTACGACCGGAACGAGATCGGCGAGGTCGGCCAGGCACTCAACACCCTTCAGCGCGCCGCCGTCGAGGCCGCCGTCAAACAGTCCGAACTGCGCGACGGCGTCTCCGAGGTCTTCGTCAACCTCGCCCGCCGCAGCCAGGTCCTGCTCCACAAGCAGCTCACCCTGCTCGACACCATGGAGCGCAGGACCGACGACACCGACGAACTCGCCGACCTGTTCCGCCTCGACCACCTGACGACCCGGATGCGCCGCCACGCCGAGGGCCTGGTCATCCTCTCCGGGGCCGCCCCGTCCCGGCAGTGGCGCAAGCCGGTCCAGCTCATGGACATCGTCCGCGCCGCGGTCGCCGAGGTCGAGGACTACGAGCGCATCGAAGTACGCCGCCTGCCGCGTGTCGCCGCCACCGGGCCGGCTGTTGCCGACCTGACGCACCTCGTCGCCGAACTCCTCGAGAACGCCACGGTGTTCTCGCCCCCGCACACCGCCGTGCACGTCCACGGTGAACGCGTCGCCAACGGTTTCACTCTGGAGATCCACGACCGCGGCCTGGGTATGGCGGCCGAGGCGCTCCTCGACGCCAATCTGCGGCTCGCCGAGACCCCGGAGTTCGAGCTGTCCGACACCGACCGGCTCGGGCTCTTCGTGGTCAGTCGCCTCGCACAGCGGCAGAACGTCCGCGTCTCCCTCCAGCCGTCCCCGTACGGCGGTACCACCGCGGTCGTCTTCATCCCCGACGCGCTGCTCACCGATGAGGTCCCGGACACCAATGGCGTCGGCTTCCGCCTCGACCGTGCGCTGCCCAGGCGGGAGAGCGAGGCCGAAGCGGATCGCAAGGCCGCGTTCTCCCAGACGCCACTCCAGATCCCGGGTCTGCCCGCCTCCATTCTGGACGGGCCCGTAGAGCTGGAAGCCCCGGTCGATCTGGACACCCTCAGCGGCTTCCCCGGCGCCCTCGCCGACGACGACACCGAACGCGGCGGTCTGTTCAGGCCGCGCCGCTCCATCACCGGGGTCCCGGGCGAGCAGCACCAGCAGACCCGCGACAGCCGGGGCGAGCCCGCCCGGTCCGGCGACAACGACCAGCCGGACGGGCCCGTCCCGCTGCCCCGGCGCAGGACGCCCAAGCTGGTCAGCTCGCACGGCCGACCGGTGACCCAGACGCGGTCCCGCCGCGGCGGGACGGACGAGGGGGCCGCCGCGGCGGACTTCGAGCCGCTGGCCGGTCCGGACCACACGGAGGGCCCGGAGCCTGGAAACCGGCCCGGTGTGGCGGAGACCGACGGCATGCAACCGCTCGCGGCCGGATGGCGCGGCGCACACACCGAGACCGCGGCGCGGCGTGGGGACGGGAGCCCCGGGACCCCGGAGCTGGACAATGCCGAGTTCTCGGATTCCATAGATCTCAGCAGGGCCCTCGGGCGGCGCGAGTCCGGCATTCGACGGGCTCGCGAGTTTCCGGGGGCCACCGAGCCGCGAGAGGCACCTGCCCTTCCCCAGCGCAGTCGCCGCACCGCGCCGTCGCTCGGCGCGGGCGAGACCACCCCGCGCCCCGAGGCCCCGACGGCAGCAGAGGAATCGGGCGTGGGCCCACTGCCCCGCCGCGTCCGGCAGGCCAATCTGGCCCCCCAACTGAAGAACGACCTCGAGCGGCGCACCGAGCAGGACAAAAGTGGCGCGGGCAACGGCGCGGACCCGGCCGAACGCGACGCCGACGAGGTACGCAGCCGGATGGCCTCGCTCCAGCGCGGCTGGCAGCGTGGCCGTGAGGAGAATGCCGCGGGCGACGAGCCCCACGACGGCACAGCACCAGGAACGACAAAGGGGGACGGTTGATGACCGCACCGAAGGCGACAGGGCCCACCGCGATCAGCAAGGTGTCGGGGGAGCTGAACTGGCTCCTCGACGACCTGGTGGACCGCGTCGCCAGCATCCGCCAGGCGGTCGTGCTCTCCGGCGACGGCCTGCCCATAGGCGTCTCGAAGGACCTGTCCCGGGAGGACAGTGAGCACCTGGCCGCCGTCGCCTCCGGCTTCCACAGCCTTGCCAAGGGCGTGGGCCGCCATTTCGAGGCGGGCAGCGTCCGCCAGACCGTCGTGGAACTGGACGAGGCCTTCCTGTTCGTCACGGCGGCGGGCGACGGCAGCTGTCTGGCCGTCCTGTCGGACGCCGACTCGGACGTCGGGCAGGTGGCGTACGAAATGACGCTCCTGGTCAAGCGGGTCGGCGTACATCTGGCCGCCGCTCCCCGCACCGACCCGCCCTCCGGTGGGTAGTGGGATGACATGGGTGTCAGCGTGAGCGGAGACAGCCGGAGCAGACCCCACTGGTTCGACGACGAGGCCGGACCGGTGGTCCGGCCGTACGCGATGACACGCGGCCGCACCACCAGTACGGCCCAACACCGCCTCGACCTGATCGCGGTGGTCGTGGCGGAGTCGTACGCCGACGATCCCGAGGCGGACCAGACGCTGTCCCCGGAGCACGTGGACATCGTCGAACTCTGCCGCGACGCGCCTCAGTCGGTCGCCGAGCTCGCCGCGGAACTCGACCTTCCCGTCGGGGTGGTCCGGGTCCTCATCGGGGACCTCGTGGACGAGGAAATGGTCCACGTGACCCGTCCGGTACCCCCCGCAGAGCTGCCGGACGAGAGTATTCTGCGCGACGTGATCAACGGCCTCCGGGCGCTCTGAGCAGGGCGAAAGCGGGGAACAGACATGACAGGCTGGCAGTTCTGGGTCGATCGGGGCGGTACTTTCACCGACGTCGTCGCGCGACGTCCCGATGGCAGTCTGCTCACGCACAAACTGCTGTCCGACAACCCGGCCAAGTACGCCGACGCCGCGGTCGCGGGGGTGCGGGAGCTCCTCGAAGAGGGCGCGGAGATCGATGCCGTCCGCATGGGCACCACCGTCGCCACCAACGCCCTGCTCGAGCGCACGGGCGAGCGAACCCTCTTGGTCATCACCCGCGGCTTCCGCGACGCCCTGCGCATCGCGTACCAGAACCGGCCACGCATCTTCACCCGCGCGATCGACATGCCCGAACTGTTGTACGAGCGTGTCGTCGAGGTCGACGAGCGAATCGCCGCCGACGGCACGGTGCTGCGCGCCCCCGACCTGGATGCCCTGGCCGGCCCCCTCCGGGAGGCGTACGACGCCGGTATCCGCGCCGTCGCCGTGGTCTGCATGCACAGCCACCTCCATCCGGCCCACGAAGAGGCCGTCGGTGAACTGGCGGCCCGCACCGGCTTCCCGCAGATCTCGCTCTCCAGCGAGGTCAGCCCCCTGATGAAGCTCGTCCCGCGCGGAGACACCGCCGTGGTCGACGCCTACCTGTCGCCCGTGCTGCGCCGTTACGTCGAGCACGTCGCCGATGAACTCCAGGGCGTGCGCCTGATGTTCATGCAGTCCAACGGAGGTCTCGCCGAAGCAGGACAGTTCCGCGGCAAGGACGCCATCCTGTCCGGTCCGGCGGGCGGCATCGTCGGTATGGCCCGGATGTCGCAGCTCGCCGGCTTCGACCGTGTCATCGGCTTCGACATGGGCGGCACCTCCACGGACGTCTCCCACTTCGCCGGCGAGTACGAGCGGGTCTTCACCACCCGGATCGCCGGTGTCCGGCTGCGCTCGCCCATGCTGGACATCCACACCGTCGCCGCGGGAGGTGGCTCGCTGCTCCATTTCGACGGCTCCCGCTACCGCGTGGGCCCCGACTCGGCCGGCGCCGAACCCGGACCCGCCTGCTACCGAGGCGGCGGCCCGCTCACCGTCACCGACGCCAATGTCGCCCTCGGCCGAATCCAACCCGCCCACTTCCCACGGGTGTTCGGCCCGGACGGCGACCAGCCGCTCGACGACGCCCTGGTCCGCGACCGCTTCGCCGCCCTCGCCCGCGAGATCCGGGAGCGGACCGGCGACGACCGGACCCCTGAGCAGGTCGCCGAGGGCTACCTCCAGATCGCCGTGGCCAATATCGCCAACGCCGTGAAGCGGATCTCGGTCCAGAAAGGCCACGACGTCACCCGGTACGCGCTGACCACCTTCGGCGGCGCGGGCGGCCAGCACGCGTGCATGGTCGCGGACTCGCTCGGCATCCGCACCGTCCTCGTGCCGCCCATGGCCGGCGTGCTGTCCGCTCTCGGGATCGGTCTCGCCGATACGACGGCCATGCGCGAACAGTCCGTCGAGGTGCCACTGGACGCCTCCACGATGCCCGGCGTCCTGAAGACCGCGGAAGACCTGGAAGGCGCCGCCCGCGCCGAACTCCTCGCCGAGGAGGTGCCCGAGGACCGCATCCGGGTCACCCGCCGCGCTCAACTCCGCTACGACGGCACGGATACGGCACTCACCATCGAGCTCACCGAGCCCGACACCATGACCCGCGCTTTCGAAGAACGCCATCGTGCCACCTACTCCTTCACCCTCGACCGTCCGGTCGTCGTCGAAGCCCTCTCCGTAGAAGCCACCGGTCTCACCGAACCCCCCGATCTCTCCGCCCTCGCCCTCTTCGCAAACCGCTCCGCCGCGCCGGAGACAGCCGGCCTCCACACGGGCGGCGCCTGGCGTGACGTCCCCCTGCTCCGCCGCGAGGAACTGCCTCCCGGTCACACGGTCACCGGACCCGCGATCATCACCGAGGCCGGCTCGACGACCGTCGTCGACGACGGCTGGCAGGCCGCGACGACCGACGACGGGCATCTGGTCATGGAACGCGCGGCGATTACGCAGAGTTCCGATCTCGGCACGGAAGCGGACCCAGTCCTCCTTGAGGTCTTCAACAACCTCTTCATGTCCATCGCCGAGCAGATGGGCGCCCGCCTGGAGTCCACCGCCCAGTCGGTCAACATCAAGGAGCGCCTCGACTTCTCCTGCGCCCTCTTCGACCCTGACGGCAGCCTGGTCGCCAACGCCCCCCATATTCCAGTGCACTTGGGATCGATGGGCACCAGCGTCAAGGAGGTCATCCGGCGACGCGGAGAGGGGATGCGCCCCGGGGACACCTACGCGGTCAACGATCCCTACCACGGCGGCACCCACCTCCCCGACGTCACCGTGATCACCCCGGTCTTCGACACGGAGAGTGAACAGATCCTCTTCTACGTCGCCTCGCGCGGCCACCACGCCGAGATCGGCGGCATCGCCCCGGGCTCCATGCCCGCCAACAGCCGCACCATCGACGAGGAGGGCATCCTCTTCGACAACTGGCTGCTCGCCCAGAACGGCCGATTCCGCGAAGCCGAGACCCTTTCCCTGCTCACCAGTGCGCCCTACCCGTCGCGCAACCCGAAGACCAACCTCGCCGATCTGCGCGCCCAGATCGCCGCCAACCAGAAGGGCGTCGACGAAGTCGCCCGCATGATCGACAACTTCGGCCTCGAAGTCGTACAGGCGTACATGAAGCACGTCCAGGACAACGCCGAAGAAGCGGTACGGCGCGTCATCGACACCCTGAACGACGGCGAGTTCACGTACGAAACCGACTCCGGAGCCGTCATCCGGGTCCGCGTCTCCGTAGATCATCAAAAACGCTCTGCCACCGTCGACTTCACCGGTACGTCCCCGCAGCTCACCACGAACTTCAACGCTCCCTTCGCGGTGGTCAACGCGGCCGTCCTGTACGTCTTCCGCACCCTGGTCGACGACGACATCCCGCTCAACGACGGCTGTCTGCGCCCCCTCGACATCGTGGTGCCGCCGGGCTCGATGCTCGCGCCCGAGCCTCCGGCAGCCGTCGTCGCGGGCAACGTCGAGACGTCCCAGGCGATCACCGGAGCCCTCTACGGAGCACTGGGCGTGCAGGCCGAGGGATCGGGCACCATGAACAACGTCACCTTCGGCAACGAGCGGTACCAGTACTACGAGACCGTGGCCTCCGGATCCGGCGCGGGCGACGGCTTCCCGGGCGCGTCCGTCGTCCAGACCCACATGACCAACTCGCGGCTCACCGACCCAGAGGTCCTCGAGTGGCGACTGCCTGTACAGCTCGACGAGTTCGCCGTCCGCCACGGAAGCGGCGGCGCGGGGCGCTGGAGCGGCGGGGACGGCGCCGTGCGCCGTATCCGGTTCCGCGAGCCCATGACCGTCTCCACGCTCTCCCAACACCGCAGGGTGCCGCCCTACGGCATGGCGGGCGGCGAACCCGGGGCGCTCGGTGCCAACAGGGTGGAGCGCGCGGACGGCACGGTCAGCGAACTCGGCGGAAGTGATGCGGCCGACGTCGGCCCCGACGACGTACTCGTCATCGAAACCCCCGGCGGCGGAGGCTACGGCCCACCGCCGCACGACCCCCATCAAGCAGGAGAAGAGATCGATGATCTTCGGGCGTTCTGAGCGCGGAAAGCCTCCGGTCGAGCCCGTCACGCTCAAGATCCTCGTGGCCGGCGGATTCGGCGTGGGCAAGACGACCCTCGTCGGCGCGGTCAGCGAGATCAAACCACTGCGCACCGAGGAGGTGCTCACCGAGGCGGGCCGTCCCGTGGACGACACCAGCGGCGTGGAGGGCAAGCACACCACCACCGTCGCCATGGACTTCGGCCGCATCACACTCCGCGAGGATCTGGTGCTCTACCTCTTCGGAACCCCCGGGCAGGATCGCTTCTGGTTTCTGTGGGACGAGCTCGCCACCGGCTCGCTGGGTGCCGTCGTGCTCGCCGACACCCGCCGGCTGGAGGACTGCTTCGCCGCCGTCGACTACTTCGAGCGGCGGTCCATACCCTTCGTGGTCGGCGTCAACTGCTTCGAGGACGCTGCCCGCTACCCTGCCGAAACCGTTCGTCAGGCACTCGACCTCGACCCTGACGTGCCCGTCGTCCTCTGCGACGCGCGGGAACGCGACTCGGCCAAGGAAGTACTCATCGGCGTCGTCGAGCACGCCCTGGCCTCCGCGTCCGAACAGCGCCAACCTGTCACGACGACCTGACGTACGGCACCTGCCTTCTGTCGGCTGCCCGCGAGTACGGCCCGTACCCTCGCCGACCGGGGTACGGGCCGTACTCGTGCACGCGCGCGTGGCTTGCATGAAACGCACGCGCGCGTAGACCCTGTTTCAGCTCAGGCCCTCCTCGTGCCAGCCGAAGCTCTTCTCCACCGCTTTGTGCCAGTTGTGGTACTCGCGGTCACGCACGGAGGGCTCCATGGCCGGAGTCCACTCGATGTCCTTCTGCCAGTGCGACTTGAGCTCGTCGAGGTCGTTCCAGACGCCGGTGGCGAGACCGGCCGCGTAGGCGGCCCCCAGACAGGTTGTTTCGGAGACCTTCGGGCGGATCACCGGCACCCCGAGGACATCCGCCTGGTGCTGCATCAGCAGATTGTTCTTGGTCATGCCACCGTCCACCTTCAGGGTGGTGATCTGCACCCCGGAGTCCTGGTACATGGCGTCGACCACCTCGCGCGTCTGCCAACTGGTCGCCTCCAGGACCGCGCGCGCCAGGTGCGCCTTCGTGACGTACCGCGTCAGCCCGGTCACGACCCCGCGCGCGTCGGAACGCCAGTAGGGCGCGAACAGTCCGGAGAACGCGGGCACGATGTACGCGCCGCCGTTGTCGTCGACGCTCGCCGCCAGTGTCTCGATCTCGTCGGCGCTGCGGATGATGCCGAGCTGGTCGCGGAACCACTGCACCAGGGCGCCGGTGATGGCGATCGACCCTTCGAGGCAGTAGACCGGCGCCTCGGTGCCGATCTTGTACCCCATGGTGGTCAACAGTCCGTTCTTGGAAGGAACGGGCCGGTTCCCGGTGTTGAGCAACAGGAAACTGCCCGTCCCGTACGTGTTCTTCGCCGTGCCCACGTCGTAGCAGGCCTGCCCGAACACCGCCGCCTGCTGGTCGCCGAGCGCCGACGCCACGGGGACGCCCCCGAGTTGGCCCACAGCGGGGCCGTACACCTCGGCGGAGGACCTGATCTCCGGGAGGATCGCCGCGGGGACGTTCATCGCGGAGAGGATGGACTGGTCCCACTGGAGCGTCTCCAGGTTCATGAGCATGGTGCGCCCGGCGTTGGTCACGTCCGTGACGTGCCGCCCGCCGTCCGTGCCGCCCGTCAGGTTCCAGATCAGCCACGAGTCGATGGTGCCGAAGGCGATCTCACCGCGCTCGGCACGCGTGCGCAGGCCCGGAACGTTGTCGAGGAGCCAGGCAGCCTTGGGCCCGGAGAAGTAGCTGGCCAGCGGCAGTCCGGTCTGCTCGCGGAAGCGGTCCTGCCCGTCCGAGCCGCCCAGTTCGTTGCAGAGGGCGGACGTACGGGTGTCCTGCCAGACGATCGCGTTGTGCACGGGCTTTCCCGTGGCGCGGTCCCAAAGGACCGTCGTCTCACGCTGGTTGGTGATCCCGAGCGCGCTCAACTGCTCCGCGCGGAGCCCGGCCTTGGCGATCGCGCCGGCGACCACCGCCTGTACCTTCGACCAGATCTCGGTGGCGTCGTGTTCCACCCAGCCCGGCTTGGGAAAGATCTGGCGGTGTTCGCGCTGGTCGACGGCGACGATCGCGCCGCCGTGGTCGAAGATGATGCAGCGGCTCGATGTGGTGCCCTGGTCGATTGCGGCGACGTACTTCTCGGCATGGTCCGTCATGACGTCCCCTTCGTCAGAAGGCTGCGATGTAGATCAGGGCGCCGACGACGGCGCCCGCGATCGGGCCGACCACCGGGATCCAGAAGTAACTCCACTCCGAGGTGCCCTTGTTGGGTATCGGCAGCAGCGCGTGCGTGAGTCGCGGCCCGAGGTCGCGGGCCGGGTTGATGGCGTATCCCGTGGGGCCGCCGAGCGAAAGGCCGATCCCGACGACGAGGAAGGCGATGAGCAGGACGGGCAAACCCGCGTCCCCGATACCCGCCACGTGCTTGTCGCCGCCGACCATCGCCAGGATGGGCAGCATCAGGGCGATGGTGGCGATGAACTCGGTGATCAGGTTCTGCACGGGATTGTTGATCTCAGGCCGGGTCGAGAAGATCCCCAGCGTCTCGATGGCTGTGTGCTCTTCGGTCTCCTCGGCGTTGAGGTTGAACTGGCCGAGGTAGAGCAGCCAGCACAGCACGGCCCCGACGATGGCTCCGGCGAACTGCCCGAGAACGTAGAAGGGCACGTCCTCCCACTTCGTGGAGCCCTCGATCGCGAATCCGATCGTCACCGCCGGGTTGATGTGCCCGCCCGACAGCGGCGCCGCGGTGTACGCGCCGGCGAGGACGCCGAAGCCCCACCCGAAGGCGATGACCACCCAGCCCGCTCCACGGGCCTTGGACTTGTTGAGCGTGACCGCGGCGCACACTCCCGCGCCGAACAGGATCAGAATGGCGGTGCCGATCAACTCGCCGACGAAGATGTCTGCGTTGCTCATGGCGGCTCCTAGGCCTGGTCCGGAGCGATCGGCTCCGGGCCACTGTGCAGGATGCGTTTCCCACGTTTCCCATGGCTACTTCAGCCGAAGGCAGGAAGGTCCCGCTTCCCGCCCGGCGTCCGTGACGAGCGTGCCGTCGCAGCGGAATCGCCCATGGGAATGGCACCTTTGGTGCAGGTCGGAAACCCGAGCGGCGCGGTGCGTGAAGACGCCCGAATGCGGCGATACCGACTGACACCCGGAAGTGTTCACCGGCGCCCATAAGGCGTCAAGGTCGCGGACAGCAACGGTTGGTGGGGCGGTGCGGGGTGGCATCGCGGCGGTCGACCCCGGCCGAAAAGCGGCTCGTCGCGGCCAATCGGCGTTCCCGTCGGTCCAGGTGCCGTCGGCCGGGGTGCAGGGCTACCGGCATAGAGGCCCCAGGAGACCGACTTGCGGCCGGCTGTCCTCGCGAGTCGGCCGACGGCGGTGGCTGCCGCAGTCTCGGCCCTGCGGCCCTGCAGATCGGTGGTGGGGCACCCGCAGTCCGACCGTCGCCTTCGGCGAGTCGGCCGGTGAACCGCCGACCGGGCCGTCGATCAGCTGCTCATGCGGTCAGTCCCGGACCGTCCCGCCCACCAGAATCCATCCTCCGTCGGCGCCGTACCGGCCCCACGACGGATCTCGTGCCCCGCGAGCCCCGCGCGCCCCAGCACCCAACTCGCCCCGTGGAGAGCCTTCGCGGCCTGCTTGAGGGGTGCCAGGCAGGCGGCAGCCTGTCGGTGGTCGGTCACGCTGCCGGGTGCGCACAGGACCGTGGCCAGCGACAGCGTGACGGTCCGTCCGCCCGCCGTCCACGGCGTGTCGAGTACCGAGGTGGCCAGGGGATCGAGGGTGTCAGGGTCCGCGAGGACCAGGAAGTCGTCCCCGCCGATGTGCCCCACCCGAGTCGCTCCGGACGCAGCGCGCTGGAGTGCCCGTCCGACGGCCCGGATCAGGTCGTCACCCGCCGCGAACCCGGCCCCGTCGTTGACCTGCTTGAAGTGATCTACGTCCAGCCAGCTCAGTGCGAAAATCCGGCCGTCCGCGATCCGCCGGTCCACCTCGCCGGTGATCGCGTCCGAACCGGGCAGCCTCGTCAGCGGATTGAGCCCCGCGGCCTCCTCGACCCGGCTCTCGGACAAGGCCCGTACGAGGTCCGCCAGTCGCACGACACCCACACACCTCCCGGACCGGTCGACGACCGCGACATCGTCGGACGTACGGTCCCGGTCCCCGTCCGCCACCACGTCGAGGACCTCCCACGCAGTGGCGTCGACCCCGACCGTACGTGGCGGATCGCCGAGCTTGGCCGCCGGTCTGTCGGCGTACAGCGCATGTCCGTAGCGCCCCGACATGGACAGCAGAAACCGCGACCGGTGCACCGACCGGACCGGAACCCCTGACGTGTCCACGAGCAGCACCCCGGACACGTCGGACGACCCGGTGAGCAGCGCCCGCACCTGCCCCGCGGACGCCGTGGCGGGCAGCAGCGCGGCGGGCCGCACGAACTGCCGTACGGACGGCCCCGATCGAGAGGTCTCGGCGACACCGGGGGAGAGCGTCGGCACGTATACGTCCGCCGCGGGCAGCCGAGCGGGCGGCGCGAACAGGTCGCCCTGCGCCAGTTGCGCGCCCGCCGCCACCGCCGCGGCGCACTGCAGTTCGGTCTCCACCCCCTCGACGGACAGCAGCGCACCCAGCTCCTCGCACAGCGTCCGCATCGCCCGCACCGCCGCGGGCCGCGCGAGCAGGGACACGTCGAGCTTCATCAGCTCGGGCGCGAGGTCCGTGAGCAGCCGCAGGGGTACGTCGCCGTCGCCCACCCCGTCCGCGCAGATCCGGAAGCCCTCGCCCCGCAAGGCGGCAACCGCGTCCAGCAGGGCGTGCTGCGGCACGTGCGTGTACGGCGGACCTACGTCGACCGTCACCTCCCACGGCAGCCGCCCTGCCTCGCGCACCGCGTCGCGCAGGGCCGAGAGCCCGCCGAGATCGGCCAGCGTCCCGGCGAACACGTTGACGTGCAGGGGCAGGAGGATCTCCTTGCGGGCGGCCGCCCGGATCGCGAACGCGGCCAGCCGGCCGTCGAGTTCGGGGTCGCGACGGGCCTGCGCCAGGATGTCACCGGCCTCCGGGCGGGCGAGTATCTCCAGAGCGGCAACCCCTCCGGTCGTCAGATTGACGACCGGCTGAAAGGCGAAGCGGAGCGTATCCGACCAGGAGGGCACGGGAGAATAATCGCGCCCCTGGCGCACGCTCAGGCGCGATTCACGAGCTGTTCACGCAGGAATTCGCGCTCGTCACAGTGGGTGCGTGCGGTTGCCGGGGTCACCGCACGGCGATGACCGACGAACCATGTCCGAACAGCCCCTGGTTCGCGCTGATCCCCACCCGGGCCCCGACGACCTGCCGCTCGCCCGCGGCGCCCCGCAACTGCCATGTCAGCTCGCACACCTGGGCGATGGCCTGCGCCGGAACCGCCTCCCCGAAGGAGGCCAGCCCACCGCTCACGTTCACGGGTATTCGCCCGCCCAGCGTCGTCGCACCCTCCCGCAGCAGCTTCGCGGCCTCGCCCTCCGCGCACAGCCCCAGGTCCTCGTACCACTGCAACTCCAGAGCCGTGGACAGGTCGTACACCTCGGCGAGGGAGAGATCCTCGGGACCGATGCCCGCCTCCTCGTACGCCGCCCGCGCGATGGACGTCCGAAAGGTTTCGGCCGCGGGTTCCATCGAGGCCGCGGAGTCCGTGGCGATGTCCGGCAGGTCGAGCACCGTGTTGGGATAACGCGGCGTCACGGTGGACACCGCGCGGATCCGCACGGGATCCGCGACACCGTGGCGCCGCGCGAAGCCCATGCTGGACAGTACGGCGGCCGCCCCGCCGTCGGAGGTGGCGCAGATGTCGAGCAGCCGCAGTGGGTCGGCGACGACCGCCGAACCGGCGACCTCCTCGGCGGTGACCCTCTTCCTGTACCTCGCGTTCGGATTCAGTGCCCCTAGGGCGGCGTTTTTCACCTTGACCTGCGCGAAGTCCTCGAGAGTGTCCCCGTGGACGGCCATCCGCCGCCGCGCGTACAACCCGAAGTACGTCGGATTCGTCGCCCCCAGGACGCGGAACCGCAGCCAGTCCGGATCGTCCTGCCTGTCGCCGCCGCCCGCCGGGCGGAAAAAGCCCTTGGGCGCCGCGTCCGCCCCCACCACCAGTACGACGTCCGCGAGACCGGAAAGTATCTGCGCCCGCCCCGTGTTGAGAGCATGCGCTCCCGAGGCACACGCCGCGTACACACTCGCGACCCGCGCCCCCTGCCAGCCGAGCGCCTTCGCGAACGCTGCCCCCGACACGTACCCGGGATATCCGCCGCGCACAGTGTCCGCACCCACGATCGAGTCGACATCCCGCCAGTCCACACCGGCGTCCGCGAGCGCCGCCCGCGCCGCCATGACCCCGTACTCGACGAAGCCGCGCCCCCACTTGCCCCAGGGGTGCATACCCACGCCGAGCACCGCCACGTCACCGCTCATGCCGTCACCCCCGTACGCCACACGCCCTCTCACTGCGCCACTCCTGTCGGCCGCCAGTGCCACGTCGTCCAGATCGTCTCCTCGTCCTCGTTCAGCACACCGGGGACGGCCTCCACCTCGATGCCCACTGCCAGGTCGGCGACAGTGATCCCGGGAACCGCCTGACCGAGCACGACGATTCGCTCGCGCTCCAGCTCCACAGCGATCAACGCGTAGGGTTCCCACAAGAGTTCCGGATCGCTCACATACGGTGACGGTGGCCGGTACCGGCTGTCCGTGTACGACCAGACACGACCGCGCCGGGACAGCGGCACCTCGGACAGCTCACCGCCGCCCGAACAGCCCGGATTGCGGCAGAAGACGTCCTCGCGTGGGAAGAAGACCGAGGCGCATGTCGAACAGCGCGTACCGAGGAGACGGAAGTCGTCACCGTCCCCGGAGAACCACCGGGCGACCACAGGTAGGCGTGAACGTGACACGGCTCCTCCACGACACTGGACCTGACGGGACGTCAGGAGTGTGCCACGGGCAACGGGAATTGGGCAGGGCGCAGAGAAGAACCATGGCAACCTCCCGGTGTCGGAGTACCGGCAGCGACGGCCGGGGCCCACGGGGGCCGTTCCACCCATCCCTGGCAGCCCGCGACGCACGAGCCGCCGCACCAACACCAACGCCCGTCGTTCCACCCGGGGTTCACGGCCCACCAACGGCCTGCTGACGATGTCGCTCAAGTGATCGGATACAGTCCGCGGCGTGTCCGCAACCCCATCCACGCACCCGCCCGCCGACTTCGCGCCGGACTCGCACTGTTCGAGCTGCGGAGCGCCCTACGGAGAGGGCGTCTCCGGCTGGCCCCGCACCTGCCGCGTCTGCTCCACCGTGGCCTACCGCAACCCACTGCCGGTCGCCGTGGCCCTCCAACCCGTGTACGACGCCCAAGGCACCTCCCTGGTCGTGATCACCCGGACCATCGACCCCGCGCGCGGGGGCATCGCTCTGCCCGGCGGGTTCATCGACCACAGTGAGGACTGGCGGCACGCCGTCGTCAGGGAGCTCAGGGAGGAGACGGGCATCGACGTGGCGAGCCGGGAGGTACGGCTCGCCGACGCGATGAGTTCCCCGGCCGGGCACCTGCTGCTCTTCGGGCTCCTCCCGGAACGCCCGGCCGCCGAACTCCCGCCGTCCGCCGCCACCGAAGAGACATCGGGCTGGCACCTGCTGCGCCGACCGGCCGAACTCGCCTTTCCCCTGCACAGCTTGGCGGTGCAGGGATGGTTCGAGGGGCGGTACATCTGAGGCGCCCCGCCTGAAGCCGTGCGGGGGCGTTCAGTGAGCCGTCACGGAGCCCGGCGCCCCCGCACCCGCACCGGATACGCAGGCTCACTCAGACCGCCGTCTCCATCCCGCAGTACGACCAACTGCGCCCCCTCCCAACGCGTCACATAGCGCTCGATCTCCAGCTCGTCCCACCCGTCGTCCGAGTCCGGCACGACAAGCCCGCCCCCGACACGCCCCCGCGCGGGAGCCCACACCTCAAGCTCCAGACCACCATCGGCACCCCGAACGGGCACGACGGCACCGGCACGCGCCAGCACCGGAATCCGCGACAAGGGGGCCTCGATCAGCACCTGAGCCGGCCCTTCATAGGCTTCCTCGGTGACCGTGTCGTACCAGCGCCCCCGCGGCAGCTGTACCGCACGCCGGTCCGCCCCTGGGTTCAGCACCGGCGCCACCAGCAGAGAGTCACCGAGCAGGAAGGCGTCCTCGCAGTCGCGCAGCGCCCGGTCCTCGGGCGCGCCCCACCACACGGGCCGCACATAGGGCGCGCCGGTACGTCGAGCCAGATGCGCCAGGGTCATGAAGTACGGGAGCAGCCGCCGCCGTTCGACGAGCGCCACGCGCGCGTGCTCCAGGACGTCGTCACCGAACTCCCAGGGCTCCCTGCGCCCCGCCCGCAGACTCGCGTGCGTACGGAACAGCGGGAGATAGGCACCGAGCTGGAACCACCGCAGATACAGCTCGGGCGACGGACTCCCGTCGAAACCGCCCACATCAGGCCCCGAGTACGGCACCCCGCACAACCCCAAGCCCAACACCAGCGAAAGTGACGCCCGCAGGCCGGGCCAGCCGGTGGCCACATCCCCGGACCAGGTCCCTCCGTAGCGCTGCATTCCGGCCCACCCCGAGCGCGAGAAGATGAAGGGCCGCTCCTGGGGCGCAAGTTCACGCAGACCCTCGTACCCGGCCCGGGCCATGCCCAGCGCGTACACGTTGTGCGCCTCGCGGTGGTCACCGCCGCGGTCCTCCAGGGAGTGCCGCGCCGAACGCGGCAGCGTCGACTCCCCGAAGGCCGTGAACGATGTCGGCTCGTTCATGTCGTGCCAGAACCCGGCGAAACCCTGCGCGAGCCGCTCCTCGTAGAGCCCGCCCCACCACCGTCGCACGCGCGGGTCCGTGAAGTCCGGATAAACCGACTCCCCAGGCCATACGACACCTCGCACGAGCCGCCCCGAGACATCCCGGACGAACGCGTCGGCGCCGACGCCACTGTCGTACACCGCGTTGCCCGTCTCAGCCTTGACCGCCGCGTCGACGATCGACACCAGCCGGACACCGTCGCGCCGCAACTCCTCCGCGAGCTCCGGCATCTTCGGGAAGCGCTCCCGGTCCACCGTGAACACCTGGTTCGCGTCGTAGTGGTCGATGTCCAGGTGGACGGCGTCGAGCGGAAGGCCACGCTCCAGGTAGCCCGCGACGATCCGTCGCACCTCCTGTGCGCTGCCGAAACCCCACCGCGCGTGATGGTGCCCCAGCGCCCACCCGGGCGGCAGCGCGGGGGCCCCGGTGAGCGCGACCCAGGCGTGCAGCACGCGCGCGGGGGTACCCACCATCACCCAGCAGCGCAGTGGGCCGCCGTCCATTCGCAACTCGGACGACCCGGCCCTGTCGTGCCCGGAGCCGGCGCCCTCCTCACCCTCGCGCAACGTCACTGTGCCGTCCCACGAAGTGTCGTGGAACACGAGATGGGTGGCCGCGTCGGCAACCACCAACTGCACAGGCATGGTGATGTACAGGGGATCGTCGCCGGGCGCGAAGGCCTTCCCGGGATCCGTGTTCCACAGCCGGTACTTCCCATCGCGCAGCCGCGGGCCCGCCGCACGGCCGCCCAGGCCGAAGAACCGGGCGTCGACGGCCACCTCGGAGCGCTGCATCCAGCGCGCCGCGCCGCCGTCGACCGACTCCCACCAACGGGGCGGCAGATCGCGTCGCAGCATCACGCCACCGGGGGTGTGCACCTCGACGGCGCCGTGCCGTGACACCACGACCGTCGCCCGTTCGGAGACGACCCGCCAACCGCCGTCCTTGTCGGGCTCCAGGACGGCGCGCGGGTCCGGCTCCGGACAGTGGCCCGCGAGCGCGTACGACGGCTCAGGGTCCGCTCCGTCCCATCCCCAGAAAATCGCCCCGTTCACAGTGACCGTGATCCTCAGCTCGGAGCGGGTGAAGCGGACGACTCCACCGCCGGGGCCCGGATCCACGCCTCGCACCGGCCCTGGCACCCGAGCGCGTTCGGCGCCTCGCTTGGGCAGCCCGATGGCGTCGGCACGCTTCCTGCGCACCGCGGCTCGCACGGTACGCAACCCCTGGGCCGCCCCCGCCGAACCGATCACCTTCATCGAACGCACCAGGTCACGACCGTTCATGCTGCTCAGCCTGCCATTGACCAAGCCATAAGTGTGAGTCGTTCAACTTCCGTTCACCCGTGGTGAGACCACATCTTCACGTCGGCGACTGTGTGGGGCGCACTCTGGTGCCGAAGTCGATCACATGGCATCGTCCATGGCAGCCGTGTGACGCGCACACCCCAGCCCGTGCGCGACAGACGCCCACGACGCGCACAGCCCGGGAGCCGCTCCATGTCCACCTCTCAGCCCTCACCGCTCTGGCAGCCCACCGAGGAACGCATCGCCCAGGCGCAGATCACCAAGTTCCAGACCTGGGCGGCCGAGCGGCACGGAGCCCCGGCGGAGGGCGGCTACGCGGCACTGCACCGCTGGTCCGTGGACGAGCTGGACACCTTCTGGAAAGCCGTCACCGAATGGTTCGACGTACGGTTTTCGACCCCCTACGTGCGCGTGCTCGGTGACCGCTCCATGCCCGGCGCCGAATGGTTCCCCGGTGCGACCCTCAACTACGCCGAGCACGCTCTGCGCGCCGCCGATACCCGTTCGGAGGAACCGGCGCTCCTGTACGTCGACGAGACCCATGAGCCCACCCCCGTCAGCTGGTCCGAGCTGCGACGCCAGGTCGGCTCCCTGGCCGCCGAACTGCGCGCGCTCGGCGTACGCCCGGGTGACCGGATCTGCGGCTATGTCCCGAACGTTCCGCAGGCCGTGATCGCCCTCCTCGCCACAGCCGCCGTGGGCGGTGTGTGGACGTCCTGTGCCCCCGATTTCGGCGCCCGCAGCGTTCTCGACCGTTTCCAGCAGGTCGAACCCGTGGTGCTCTTCACGGTCGACGGTTACCGCTACGGGGGGAAGGAGCACGACCGCCGCGACACCGTCGCCGAGCTGCGCCGTGAACTGCCGACGTTGCGCGCCGTCGTACACATCCCCCTGCTGGGCACCGAAGCTCCTCAGGGCGCCCTGGAATGGTCTGCCCTGACCTCCGCCGACGTGGAGCCAGTCTTCGAGCAGGTCCTTTTCGACCATCCTTTGTGGGTGCTCTACTCCTCGGGCACGACCGGTCTCCCCAAGGCGATCGTCCAGTCCCAGGGCGGCATCCTCGTCGAGCACCTCAAGCAGCTCGGTCTGCACTGCGACCTCGGCCCCGAAGACCGCTTCTTCTGGTACACGTCCACGGGCTGGATGATGTGGAACTTCCTGGTCTCCGGGCTCCTCACCGGCACCACGATCGTCCTGTACGACGGCAGCCCGGGCTACCCGGACACAGGCGCCCAGTGGCGCATCGCCGAACGGACGGGAGCGACGCTGTTCGGCACGTCCGCCGCGTACGTCATGGCGTGCCGTAAGGCGGGCGTCAATCCTTCCCACGATTTCGACCTCGCGCGCGTGAGGTGCGTCGCCACCACCGGGTCGCCCCTGCCCCCCGACGGCTTTCGCTACCTCCACGACGAGGTCCGCGACGACCTGTGGATCGCGTCCGTCAGCGGCGGCACCGACGTGTGTTCCTGTTTCGCGGGCGCCGTCCCGACACTGCCGGTGTACATCGGGGAACTCCAGGCGCCCGCCCTCGGCACCGACCTCCAGTCCTGGGATCCCAGTGGCAAGCCACTCACCGACGAAGTCGGTGAACTCGTGGTCACCAATCCGATGCCGTCCATGCCTGTCCGCTTCTGGAACGATCCCGACGGCAGCCGGTACCACGACAGCTACTTCGACACGTATCCCGGAGTGTGGCGCCACGGCGACTGGATCACCGTCACCTCGCGCGGCTCCGTCGTCATCCATGGCCGCTCGGACTCCACGCTCAACCGCCAGGGTGTGCGCATGGGTTCGGCCGACATCTACGAAGCCGTCGAGCGCCTTCCCGAGATCAAGGAGTCGCTCGTCATCGGCATCGAACAGCCCGACGGCGGCTACTGGATGCCGCTCTTCGTGCACCTCGCCCCCGGTGCGGCACTCGACGAGGCTCTTCTGACCCGCATCAGGCAGACCATCCGCGAGCAGCTCTCACCGCGCCATGTCCCGGATGAGGTCATCGAGGTCCCCGGCGTCCCCCACACCCTCACGGGCAAGCGCATCGAAGTCCCGATCAAGCGCCTCCTCCAGGGCACCTCCCTGGAAAAGGCGGTCAACCTCGGCTCGGTGGACAACGTCGAACTACTGCGCTTCTACGAAGACCTGGCCCAGAAGCGCGCCTGACGGACGTACTCCACGCCACCCAACTACGCAGCGAACCGTCCTCACCCACCGGCATTGTCAGTGCCGCCGGTTACTGTGAGTGAGCATTGATCGACTGCGCACAGGGGGAAACATGGCGCACACCCAGCACCAGAGCATGCGACGCGTCCTGCGCCGCGAAATCGCGGGCACCATCGGCCTGTTGACCGATGAACAGGACTTCACGGCGATGCGGCGCTACCGCACGTTCGCCTTCGACAACCACACCACCTACCTCCAGCAAGTGGAATCCCTGCTGAGGGCCCTGGCTGCCCAGGGCGGCCACACCACAGTGGCGCTCTTCGACCCCGAGGAATACGCCGAGTTCTGCGCCGAGAGCGGTCTGGAACCCGACGCCCCGTCGAGCCGCACCCGCTTCACAGCGGAACTGGCAGCGACAGGCCCCACCGTCATGTACGAGGGGCAGCCCCTCGACGAACTCGTCCCCGACCTCGTAGACGAGGCAGTCCGCCAGGCGACCTGGGAGTACGCGACCTCGCTCCTGGCCCGTATCGGAAACTGCGCGTCCTGCGGCGAGGACATCGGACGCGCATCCTTCGCCCACGCCTCCCGGCTGCTCAGCCGCATTCTCGAGACCGCGCAAGCCGGCCACCTCCATCTCGTGTGCAGTGTCTCGGCAGTGCCTGAATTGCTCGTTGCCGCGCTCCGAGCCGACGACGACGCGGGCACCATCCACCTCGACGAAACCGAGGCCCTCGAATTCACCACCGTTCTGGCTCTGGGTATCGCCACCCGGAGTCCCGGGGGCCTCGTCATGCGCATCACCGCCCACGACAGGACCGACCGTGTCTACGGTTGGCGACTCCGCGGTGAGGGCTTGGAGCCCCTCACCGCGGCCGAGGTCTTCGACGCCTATTGCACCGACGTGGATTCCGGGGACCTGGTTTCCCCGGAATCCGGAGTCGACTACTGCGCACCACCCGACCTTGGCGAGGGAGGAGCAATCACGGGGCACGCGCACTGAACGCCAAAGGGGCGCCCCACCCGGCAGGTGGAGCGCCCCTCGGCAACGGTCGAACGACGACGTGGTCCGGCTACTCGCCGGACAGCACCGCCTGAGCCGCCCTGCGCGCCTCCTCGGCCGTGTCCGCCGCACGCGCAGCGGCAGCGGCACGCTCGCACTGCGCCAGCGTGTACTTCGCGAGCGTCGTCCGGACATAAGGGATCGACGCGGCACCCATCGACAGGGAGGTGACCCCCAGACCGGTCAGCACACACGCGAGAAGCGGGTCCGCCGCTGCCTCACCGCAGACCCCACAGCTCTTGCCCTCGGCCTTCGCCGCCTCGGCGGACAGCGCGACCAGGTCGAGCAACGCCGGCTGCCACGGATCCTGCAGACGAGACACCGCACCCACCTGCCGGTCGGCGGCGAAGGTGTACTGCGCGAGGTCGTTGGTCCCCAGGGACAGGAATTCGACCTCCTGAAGGATCGAGCGCGCCCGAAGCGCAGCCGACGGAATCTCCACCATCGCGCCGAACTTCGCCTGCAGCCCGGCAGCACGGCACGCCTCCGCGAACGCCTTGGCGTCGGTACGGTCCGCGACCATCGGAGCCATTACCTCGAGGTAGACCGGCAGCCCCTCAGAAGCCTTCGCGAGGGCGGTCAGCTGCGTGCGAAGCACATCAGGGTGGTCGAGCAGTGAGCGCAGACCCCGCACACCCAGTGCCGGGTTCGGCTCGTCGGCCGGTGTCAGGAAGTCGAGCGGCTTGTCCGCGCCGGCGTCGAGCACACGCACCACGACACGGCCCTCGGGAAACGCCTCGAGAACCTGCCGGTAGGCCTCGACCTGCTTCTCCTCGGACGGCGCCTGCTTGCTGTCGTCCAGAAAGAGGAACTCGGTACGGAACAGACCGACGCCCTCAGCACCGGCTTCGAGAGCGGCAGGCACGTCTGCGGGGCCCCCGACATTGGCCAGCAGCGGCACCTTGTGCCCGTCGGACGTGGCGCCGGGTCCGGTGAAGGAGGACAGCGCCGCCTTGCGCTTTGCCGCAGCTGCCTCCAACTCCTCCTTCTTCTCCGCACTAGGCTCCACGAAGATCTCACCGGTGCTGCCGTCCACCGCGATCAGGGTGCCCTCTGCGAGCTCGCCGGCACCAGGCAACGCAACCACGGCCGGAACGCCGAGCGCCCGCGCCAGGATGGCGCTGTGACTGGTCGGCCCACCCTCCTCGGTGACGAAACCGAGTACCAGAGTGGGGTCGAGCAGCGCGGTGTCCGCCGGCGCGAGGTCACGAGCAATAAGGACATACGGCTCGTCGCTGTCCGGCACCCCAGGCATGGGGACCCCGAGCAGCCGGGCGACAATACGATTCCGCACGTCGTCGAGGTCGGCAACACGACCGGCGAGGTACTCACCGGCGGCGGCCAACAGCGCGCGATAGGCAGCGAAAGCGTCATAGACCGCACGCTCGGCGGTGCTGCCTACAGCGATCCGACGCTCCACATCCGCCATCAACTCGGGGTCCTCGGCCATCATGGCCTGCGCCTCGAGCACTGCCTGAGCTTCGCCGCCGGCCAGATTGCCGCGCGCAACCAGGTCCGCTGCCACATCCTCCACGGCCTTGCGGGCACGCCCCTGTTCGCGCTCTGCGTCCTCCGTCGGGATCTGCTTGGCCGGCGGTTCAAGAACCGCCGTTCCCATGTGCCGAACCTCGCCGATTGCCACACCGTGGCTCACGCCGACGCCTCGCAGCGTTGTCTCCATCTCACCCGTCTCCGATAGTGCGGCGGGTAGCGCCGCTGCGGTGGTTGTCCTGCTTGTCGTCTACGTCGGCGTTGACGTCACTGCCAGCCGAAGAGCTCGTCTCCGGCCTTCACATCGCCGTCCTCGCGGACGTCGGAGAGGGACCCGGCTGTGGCCTCAAGCGCCACGATCGGGCACACCGGGGACTTGCCGGCCGCCTCGACGGCAGCCGGGTTCCAACGAACGACGGCCTGTCCGCGCGTCACGGTGTCACCTTTGTTGACGAGCAGGTCGAAGCCCTCGCCGTTGAGCTGCACGGTGTCGATACCGAGGTGCGTGAGAACACCATGGCCTTCGCCGTCGACGACGACGAAGGCATGAGGATGAAGCGAGACGATCACTCCATCTACGGGGGCGACAGCCTCCGAGGGTTCACGCACGGGGTCGATCGCCATGCCGGGGCCGACCATGGCCCCGGAGAACACGGGATCCGGTACCTCGGTGAGTCCGATGGCGCGTCCTGCAAGAGGGGACGTCACGGTGGTCATGGGAAGCCTCCCAGGGGCGGAGATTCATATGGGCCGTCGCTACCTGTCCCGGACGGCGCACTGCTCAGCAGGGTATGTCATATGAAGTGGACGTTCCCTGCGAGAGGACCTGGTCGACGGCCGTAGAGCAGGGCGCAAACGATTTGCTTCCCCTCCAGCGCCCCATGTAGAGTCGTACTCCTGCTTGGGGCTGAGCAACGCGATCAAGTGTTCTTGCCCGGCAGCACTCAACTTGTCAGGTTCTATCTCGCTCCCTGGTTCTGCATGTCCGCAGAACTGTGGTCAGAGAGACGGAAATTCACTGATAGAGTTTGAAACATCGAAGGGAAACGCCCGGAGGAAAGCCTGAGAGAGTCTCTCGGGTGAGTACGAAGGAAGTGTCCGTTCCTTGAGAACTCAACAGCGTGCCAAAAAT
>NZ_JBIAIK010000026.1:0-40261 GCF_042871385.1 Streptomyces sp. NPDC005808
GGGGGGGGGGGGGGGGGGCCGTTCGGCCCCCCCCCGCCCGCCCCCCCCCCCGCCGCCCCCCCCCCCCCCGCGCCCCCCCCCCCCCCCCCCCCCCCCCCCCCCCCCCCCCCCCCCCCCCCCCCAGGGCTCTTCGTGTTTCCGGACCTGGCCTGGACCCTGCACAGAGCGAACCATTTCGCCGGAGCCCGACTACCGTGCGACAGCACGCTGACCTGCTACAACACCCGATGGCGGCGGGCGATGTAGCGCTGCGGGAGGAGCGAGACGGGCCGGGCCGGGAGTGCGAAACGATCTTGTTTTTGGCTGGGTCCTGCCCAGTTCACACAATGTGAACTCTGCCGGTAGGCCAGAATGCGGTCATGCCGACGAAGCAACGGAAGGCGCCGAAGCGCACGAATCCCCTGCTCAGGGCGCCCATTCGGATCGGCGCCCTGGATGCTCCCGCAGTGATCGGCGAACTGCGTGACATCCACGAGAAGGCCGAAGACCTCGACATCGGTGCCATGCCCGCCGACGACGAGGTGTACGGGGCACTCCTCTACGCCGAGGCGCACGTGGGTGCCCTGAAGGAGACGAGTGAAGCGGTGCGGCGCTCCGCGGCGATCAAGAGAGTGCAGCTGTGGGAGTACCTCCGCGAGCAGGCGGAGATCCACCAGGTGAAGGCGATCGAGGCCGCCCGCGCAGCCAAGGCGGAGTGGACGCAGCTGGCGCCCGCCCTCGCCGTGAGCGGAAAGAGCGGCGCCTACCAGAAGGCCAAGCGACTCAAAGCGCTCACCCTCGTCGACGAAAGTCTGAACGGCCGAGTGCTCCGTCGGACCCCGGAAGCTGTCCTGGCAGCGGAGGGCCGGATTGCGGCTCGCGAGGCGGAAGAGCGACGGGCCAAGAAGGCGGCCCAGCGCCGGCACGAGGCACTCATGCCCGTAGCGCAACACCTGATCGACCACCGAGATGGCCTGCCCGATGCCGGCAACGTGGCGGACTGGCTCGATGAAGTCGCCGCGGTCCTCCCCCACTGCGAGACTCCCACACAGATGGTCAGCCTCAGCACCTACGTGGGGGCCGCAGTCCGGGAGTTGAGGAAGACGGAGTCGCGTCAGTCCCGGCCGATCGCGACAACCGACGGAGCTCGGCTCGCGTACGCGGCTGCCGCCGGGCTGTTCCCCAGCTGAGGTAACCAGGCAGGGAAGCAGGTGACGTCAGGGAGCTCATGAAATAGGGCCTGTGGGCCCGACTCCCCAATTCGGGAGTCCCGTCGACCTCATCGCCGCCGGCAGTCCCCTCGAAGCCTGAGCCCGCCTGATCGCGCCGAACGGGGAGCATCGCCCCCCGCAGGGCTCACCTTTGCGGACAGCAGCACCGTCGTCATCGCCGACTACGAGTTCATCGAGGGCTCCCCCGACCGGAACGGCGTCATCTGCCGCGCGCTGCAGGGCTGGGTCATGAACAGCGGCCGGGACACCAGCACGAGCACTACCCGCTTCATCGACCCGTCATCTCGGGGCGAGGCCCGCCTCACTCGCGCGGAACTGCGCGGCCGAGCACCCCTCGCAGTGGCTACGACCGGCCTGCGACATCTGACGGAGGCCTGGTGCCGCATGCGAGCCGCTGCGCGATGAGGCCAGCGCCACCGGTGAGCTGAGCGCGCGCCCGGAGCCCGCCCGCGGCCGTGTGCAACTCTCAGGCCAAGGCGGCCCGAAGAGCCCCGTTCTCAGGGCACGCTTCCCGGGTGCGGGGCTCTTCGTGTTTCACGGCCCGCCCGCCGCAGGGAGGGCCGCCCGGTCTTTACGCCGTAAAGACCGGGCCGCTCGGCTGCAGGGGGAGGAGGCACCCGGAAGTGCACTGGATGAACCTGCCCGCAGGAACCTCTCCCGGGTGAACGATCCCGTTGGAGACCACCACTCAAGGGGCCGATTCGGATTGCTCTGTTGACTCGCGGGGCAGGGTGCCGGTGGCGGCACGCCGGGGCTGCTGCCCGGCCGCGAGACACCACGCGAGACCTTCTTTACGGCGTAAAGACCGGGGCATGCGAGCCAAGAGGCGCCGCGCTCGTTAAGCTCCAGCCCAAGAAACCCCCGTCACGTACCACCATCAGGAGCGGCGAATGCCTGGCGCGCACAACGACTTGTCCGTAGCCGAGCGGCGCAGGCTGCGCGAAGAAGCGCGCCGGAATGCCGAAGAGGAGCGCCAGCGCGGAGCCGGGAAGGATGTCGGCAGCGGCTCCGATGTGCCGATCGGTGAGCTCGTCCACAACCCCCGCAATGCGCGTGAGGAGCTTGAGGGACTCGAAGGGCTGGCCGAGACCTTCGAGTCGGTCGGCCTGCTTCAGCCGGTCGCCGTGATCCCGGCGGATGTCTTCAAGGCGGCCTTCCTTGAACACGCGGATGAGGTCGGCGCCGCCCGCTACGTGGTCATCGGCGGCAACCGGCGCCTCGCAGCGGCTCGGCTCGCCGGCATGGAGAAGCTGCCTGTCCTGGTGAACAGCAAGGCCAAGACGCGCAAGGACATCCTGGTCGCGGCAGCCACCGAGAATCTCGCGCGCGAGGAGCTCAAGCCGTTCGAGGAGCTCGCCACGATCGAGGAGCTCAAGCAGGAATTCGGGACGTACGACGCGGTTGCCAAGGTCCTGGGGAAGACCGCGGGCTGGGTATCTCAGCGCCGCCGACTGCACAACCTGCAGCCTGAGGTCCGCCAAGCGCTCGAAAAGCGCGCAGACGGCATGACGATCGAGCTGGCCCGAGACCTGGGAAAGATCAAGGACCCTGCCGAGCAGGTCCAGGCATGGGAGCAAGAGAAGGCCTTGGCCGCGATTCGCTCGGCTGAACCCAAGTCGGCCAAGGGCCAGAAGAAGGACGGCGCGAGCAAGAAGGCCGCGAAGAAGACGCTTCCCAAGCAGGGCGGCTCCGGGACCGACGGGCTGGAGGAAGCAGTCAAGGCACGGCGTGAGGCGTGCAAGGCCGTTGTGGCCGCCTTCGGCCTCGATGCCTCCCGACTCCACATCATCGCGCTGCAAGCGTCCATCGACCCCGACGAGGCCGTAGCGCTCGCCTCCCAGTGGTTGGGTGAAGCCGGCATCGGCGCTTCGGCCCTCAGCCTCGCATCCCTTACCGGCGATGAGGGCAACGACCGGCAGGTGAGGGCCGCGCTTGCCCTCTCGCTCGCCCATTGCGAGATCCACATGACTCGCGACGGCGGCAACGACGCCGCACATGCCCGCGCCTACCTGGACTGGCTGGCCACGCATGCTGACTACCAGCAGGCCGACGACGCCGAACCCGCCCTCACCGCGTAACGACGGAGACCCTTCGTGACCACAGACACCCCGACCCTCCCGGAGGACACAGGACGCGAGACTCGTGTCCTGGCGTGCACCAACGGCTCCGCCGGCTCCGGGAAGTCGACCACTGCCGCCGCCCTTGCCTACGCCGCCGCCAAGAAGAAGAAGCGGGTCTGCGTCATCGGCTTGGACAAACAGCGCGACATCTCCCGTCTGCTCGGGTACGACGACCCGGACGGAGACAAAGACCTGCCCACCATGTACGACGTGGTGGACAAGCTGTTCACGTTGGCTGAAGCCGTCGTTCCCGCCCGGGACTCCAAGACCAAGGAGGTGATCCCGGAACTCTGGGTCGTACTGGAGTCGAAGCAGCTCGAATCCTTGGAGTTCAAGCTCGCGGGGGAGACTGCTCGGGAGCTCTGGCTTTACCAGATCATCGGTGAATTGCGAGGGCGCTTCGACCTCGTCATCTTTGACTGTCCCGGCGACGTGAAGCTTGCGACGATAGCTGCGATCATCGCCAGCGACGAAGTCGTCGGCTGTACCAAGTCGCAGGAGAAGGAGGCCCGCGGCCTCACCGAACTTGAGGACAAGATCGCCGAGGTGGCGAGGGCGTACGGCCACACGAGCATGCCCACGGACATCGACTGGGTGATCATCACTGAGGGCGTCGACCACAACTCGCAAGGCAAGGTCTACAAGGACATGGAAAACCAGCTCCGGGACGCCTACGGAGACATCGTCCTGGAGACCGTCGGAGACGACGTCAAGGTTCCCGAGGCCTACACGGCGGGTCAGCCCGTGACGCTCTTCGCCCCGAACTGTCGAGCCGCCAAGGCCTACACGAAGATCGGTCGGCAGATGCAGCTGTACCGATGAGGCCTTCGCCGTAAAGACGATGCCCCAGACCCCCGGACCCTCCACCCCGGGGGTCGCGTCTTTACGGCGTAAAGAACCGTGGAGGCGATGCACGAGCTGACGGAGCGCCCAACTGATCACTTTTCGCGGACGATCTGCAGCAGGCCCTGCCTGAAGCCCACTAACTCCTTGCGCGTCGTGGGAGTGTGAGAGCTGTTCAGTTGTGAGGCTTGGATAGGGGAGTGGGACGTGGCTGCGGGGAACGGTGCGATACCCCAGCTGACCCGAGTGCATCGGGTCCTCATCGGCGTGATCGTGACGGGCGCCGTGATCATCGCCGGGATCGGCTTCGCGGGCTCGTACGCAGCCGTCCGCAAGCTCGCGATCGAGAAGGGCTTCGGGAACTTCAGTTATGTGTTCCCGATCGGCATCGACGCGGGCATCTGCGTCCTGCTCGCCCTCGACCTGCTCCTGACGTGGATCAGGATCCCCTTCCCGCTGCTGCGCCAGACGGCCTGGCTGCTGACCACGGCGACCATCGCGTTCAACGGCGCGGCAGCCTGGCCCGACCCGCTGGGCGTCGGCATGCACGCCGTGATCCCGGTCCTCTTCGTGGTCTCCATCGAAGCGGCCCGGCACGCGATCGGCCGCATCGCCGACATTACGGCCGACAGGCACATGGAGGGCGTCCGCATCACGCGATGGATGCTCTCCCCGATCCCGACATTCCTCCTCTGGCGCCGGATGAAGCTGTGGGAACTGCGCTCCTACGAGCAGGTCATCAAGCTGGAACAGGAACGGCTCGTCTACCAGACCACCCTCCACTCCCGCTTCGGCCGCGCCTGGCGGCGCAAAGCCCCCGTCGAAGCCTTGATGCCTCTGCGGCTCGCCAAGTACGGCGTCCCCCTCGCCCAGACCGCGCCCGCCGGTCTCGCCGCTGCCGGCATCAAGGAGCCCCCGATCCTGTTCACCGTCGAGCAGACCCCCGCCCGCACCCGGCCGGAAGGCCCCGCGCTTGAAGCGGCAACGGAGGACGAGCAGAGCGCTGCCGAGCTGGGGAGCGCCGAGACGGAACGTGTAGTGCCCTCGGCCTCAACTCCGGTGCCCGAGCAGCCGGAGGAACCACAAGAATCGACCGAGGAAGCCGCCGAGCGGTTCGCCGAGGCCTACCAGGCGTTCCTCACCCAGTTCCAGGCCGAGCCGACCCCGACGCAGTGGGCCTTCTGGCTTCGCGACACCTACGGCATCTCCACGGGATCCGGCGACCCGCTCTCCGAGGACCAGGTGCAGCCCCTGCTCCAAGCCCTCCAAACCCGCTACACGTCGCGCGCCGAAGAGCCCGACACGTCCGAGCCGATGGCAGCCGACCACGAAACTGACCAGTGGTACGACTACTTCCAGAGCGCCTGGCGCACATACGCGCAGCAGCACGGCTCGTACCCGGACGCCGCTGACCTCGCCGCGTACGTGTACGAGCGGGACTCCATCACGGGGCACGGCGGCCGACCCATCACGGGTGACGACTTGGCAGCTTTCGTAGCGAGCTTCCAAGACCGCGAACTCGACAGCAGTAGGCCGCCCACCGAAGAGACAGCCGCCGATCCCGGCGACCACGTTGCAGGCGAGGCTCCCGCGGAAGAGACGCTCGAGGAGGCGACCGCCGGTGCGGGTTCCCAGGCCGCCAAAGAGAAGCGCACCCCGCGGGTGAACGCCGCCGTCGATGACCCGCCACCAGGGCCGGACAATCCCGCGGGGGAGGGCACGGTCCTCACCACAGTCGATCGCTACTACTTGGCATGGACGGAATACCAGACCGAGCACGGCGACGAGCCGACAGCCGAGGAACTCTCCGCCTACCTCGCAAGCAAGGCCATGTACGGCCGGGGCGGCAAACCGGTCAGCCCTGCGAACCTGCGCCGCTACCTCCTGCCATCCCGCGTCTACAACGTCTGGGCCGAGCACCGGATGCGCAGCGAGCAACCTGCAGCAGAGGCCATTGCGCAGGACTGCGCAGCCCGCGGCATCACCGCTCAGTACAACAGGCCCGTCACCCCCGGCTACATCACCGAGAACACCGACGACTTCGAGCGCCGCTGGCAGGCCCTCGGCCGCCACCACGCCGACGCGCAGCAGTAACTCCGCCACCACGCACCCCATTGCGCATCACGCCACCACGCCACGCCCAACAAGCTGCGCAATCAGAAGAAACCCCTGATCAGCCATGCATTGCGCAGACTTCGAGATCATTGCGCAGCCCTGCGCAATGCGCAGCCGAGTCACTGGACCGACAAGGAGAACTCATGCACGCACTGCGCATCGACCCGGACACCACAGTCACAGACCTCACCCTGACCGCGACCGATGCGCAATCCGCGATCCACGAGCACGTCGGATCCGACGCCGTCGACCAAGGCGTCTACCACCGGCAGGCCCTGCTGCACATTCACGGCAACGGCCTGAAACTCGGGCTTCCCCAGAACCTGGCCGCCTGGGCCCTGGCAAGTGCCTGGCGCGGCACACCCCTCTACCCGCTCGCCGGTCCCATCGTCGTCACGGGCCGAACAGTGAGCGGGGACGTGACGGCGCTCGATGACGACCTGGTGCAGCACGCGAGGGTCGTTGCGCAGACAGTCCGCGACACTCTCTCCAAGTGGCGCGCACGCCCTCCCGCCTCCAACGAGGCCGCCGTCAAGGAACTCCTCGCATACGCGGCCCGCGACGTCGCCTCCCTGCCGCAGTGACGTGCTGCGCACCTGCGCGTCAGTCGGCTAGAGGACCTTGCGCACCGTCGTCCCGGAACCGTTGAGAAGTTCGTGGATCAAGGTCTCGGTCTCCATTTCAAGTGAGCAGTCCAACGACCGGTTGACCTGCTGCACGCGGGTGATGGCGGTGTGCAGCCCCTGCCGGTTCCCGGCCGCGTACTCGATCCGGAGCCAGTCCCGATACAACAGCTCTGCCGTGTCATCGACGTCGAGACCGGTCGCGACGGCCTGGCGGGCCACGCTGAGGTCTTGGTGTGGACCTGCGGGGGTGCGGTAGGCGGCCACGGTATGTGCGACGTCGATGATGCGCGTGATCATTTCCTGCTGGTAGGGCTCGGCCCAGGGCAGAGGATTGCCGCCGAACGGGCGGCCGCGCACCAAAGTCAGCGCCTTGTCCAGATCAGCCAGGCCCGCCGGCCCCAGTGGCAGACCGCGTTCGACGAGCTGCAGGAAGCGGGACCAGTCGCAGCGCACACCGGGGGAGAGCCGGAACGGGTCCTCGCCAGAGCTACGGCGAGGTACGTAGGGGCTGCCGGCAGGGTCGTTGCCCAGGGAACGCCGCAGGCCCCCCGTTCGGGCGTTGAGGGTGCTCGCCGACCAGGGATTGACGGGATCCATGTCGGAGCACAACACGTCCGCGCTCCGCCCGGGCCGGAAGAACAGCAAAGCGGCGAGCTGCGCCATCCGCGGACCGTGACCGGAACTGTCCACGCCGGTCACCTCGACCGGTCCCAGGACGCGGATCTCCGGCGCGTGGAGGTCATGCGCCTCGCATTCCTGCGCTCCTTGCGCCGTGGGGCCCTCGACAGGGGCCTCGTGAGTGTCGGCCTCCACGGCCGCCGGGCGCACTGCTTCGGTGTCTGGGCCGGGCTCGCCGTCAGCCTCAGCCGACGTCTCGGCGGTGGGCAGGAGGCGCAGTCCGGACGGATCAGTGGTGGCGGCGAGCAGGACAGCGAACGCCTCTCCGCTCACGCCCGTTGCCGCTGCTGGCGAAGGGCTTGTGACAGCGGGCATGGGCGCTGTGTCCTCCTCTGACGCGGGCTGTTCGGGCTGCTGCACCCTGTCGGGCTCCTCCGGGATGTCCTTCCAGGGACCCTCGGCCGGGTGGGACGGCTGCCCAGACACCTGCAACGCGGTGGTGATCTGCACGTAGGCGGCGTGCTCCAGGCGCTGCACGGTGATGTCGATGCCGGCGTATTCGAGGTTCTGCGGCTCGCTGAGTGAGGCGTTCAGGATCTCCGCGTCGGGGAAGTGCGCGGCCGACGAACTCGCCGGGGCGATCAGAGTGACGGGGACCGTAGTGGACCTGTCGATGACATCGGCGAACTGCCAGGCCGTGTCCACGTCCAGCGACGACGCGCACAGCAGCAGATACGGATGATGCTGGGTCTCGGGCATCTGGTGTGCTTCCAGCAGCCGTTCGCTCAGATCGCGCAGTGCGTGCGCGGCCTGCCGCATGTGGGCGATCCGCGCCGTGGGCAGCAGATGTGGCAGATCCTCGCCGAACCCCACGGTGACGACTTCCACTTCGCTCGCCCACGGGCTCATCCCGAGCTCCAGGGCGAGCGAGGTGCACACCTCGGTGATGTGGACCGGGTTGCCGCCCAGCAACAGCGCGGGCAGCTGCGCGAGGTTGACCAGCAGCAGGTCGCCCGCCTCGGTGGTGCCGATCGTGACGAGCCCCGGATACGGCGCCGGCACCTGACGGGCGGTCTCCTGGTCCAGGAGCACGGCATCGGAGGGCAGGACCCACCAGCCGGCCTGCCCGGAGACGAAGGGCGCCTGCGGTTCCGCGGCGAGGTCCTCGGGCAGCACCTCCAGCGAGCGGGCCCCGATCCGGGCCGCCCGCAGTGGCGGCAGGAGCGCGGCGTCCTCCCGCTGCTGCGACAACTGGTGGGCCAGGGTCCGCAGCGCCACGTCCAAGCGGGCTGCCCCTCCTGGCTCGGCGGCGGCTGCCAACTGGGCTTCGGCCCTGGACGTCTCGGATGCGATGGCGATCGTCTCGCCGGGTTTGCGGCGGCGGCGTTGGAGGGTCCTGCGCAGGGCAAGGGCGCCGGTGATGGCTGCGGCCAGCAGCGCGCCGGCGCCGAGAACGGTGCGTAGGTTCAGCAGGCCGCTGGCCGCCACCGTCGCCGGAGGCTCGGACCCCGTAGTGGCGGGAGAGGAGGCGGCTGAGCCGGACGATTCAGCCGGCGCCGAAGGGGAACCGGCAGGGGGCGAGACTCCGGCGCTGGGCCCGGACGTCGTCGCGGAGGCCGGTGCGCTGGGCGCCGACGACTCTGGTGCAGGCGGGTTGGTGGTCTGACTCGGCGCGGGCGCCTGCTCATCCCCCGAACCCTGGTCCGGCTTCTGTTCGCCGTCGGGGCTCTGGGAGGCCGGGGGAGCGGCCTCCTCGCTGCCCGACTCATCACCCTGGTCGCGGTCCTGGGACGGCTGGTCGGGCAGGGCGCCAGGCACAGTGACCTTCTGCCCCGCGTAGATGACGTCCGGGTCGGTGATGGCGGGCAGGCCGTCCGGCTGTGCCTTTCCCCGGCTTGCCTCGAACAACTGAGGCCACTCGCTGCCGTCGCCGAGCTCCTCCTCCGCGATCTTCGACAGGTAGTCGCCGGAGTCGACGGTGACCACGTGCTCGCTCTCCTCCTCGGCAGCCGGAGCGCCGTCACCCAACTGGGCACGGACACCTCCCGCAGTACCGCCGGTATCGGGCATCTGGAGCTGCCAGCCGGGTTGCAGAAAGCTGTTCGCGTGGAAGACCTGGCCGTCGACCATGGTCCGGCCCTCGTTCAGGGCTGCGATATCCCGCCACCGCTCACCGTCCCCCAACTCCCGTTCAGCGATGCCCCACAGGCTCTCCGCGGGCCGCGTCTCGTGCACTGTGTACGAGGTGCGGGACGTCGAGGTACTCGCGGCGGGTACCGGGGCCCGCCCGGCTTCGGTGGCTTGCGGGGCCTGTGCCGCCTGGCCGGGGATGATGGCCGCGGTGGTGGCCGGCGCGGCCTGCGCGTCGGAAGCCAGGGCCGAACTCGTGGGCAGCAGCACCAGGATGCTGCCGATCAGAAGAGCGGCGGCCCGCTGCGAGGAGCCCAGAGCGCGCGGGACGTGCCACGTCCTGCCGCGCAGCTGCGCGATCAGCTCACGGACCGCACAGAACGCGAACTGCGCCCACCCGATCCAGCCCACCGCGACAAGCAGCAGCAGAAATACCGCCCCCGTGTCCTGCCGGTCCAGCAAATGCGTGACGTCGTCTTGAGTGGATCCCCAGATGACCGGGGTGGCCCAGGCCAGCAGCAGCGGCAGCCCGCCGACCGCGGCAGCCAGGACGAGCAGGCTCAGCACGGCCTTGAGGACACGGGCCAGGGTGCGGCCGGCCGTCGCGGCGGGGGAGGGGGTGGTGCGCATCAGTTTCCTTCAGGAGCAGTGACGCCATGCAGGAGGGTGGCCTTGCCACGGCCGGTCACCGACAACGAGCCGATCCCCACCGCCGACAGGAACTTCGTGTCGTACGAGCCGGTGACGACGACGCTGAGAGTCTTGCCGTCGCCGGACACGCTGACCGTGCCGGTGGCGCCGACGGAGCGCAAGTAGGCCTGAGCGGAGGCCTGGGCGTCCTGCGGATCCACCACGATCGCGTTGCCGCTGATCGCCTCGGCAGGGTCGATGGCCTGCCCGCCCGCCCGGGCGGCCTCGCCGGCGACGAAGTCGGCACGTTCGGTGGCGCGCATCTTGCTGCCGCCGTCGACAGCAACGCCGATGATCCCGATCAGCGCGATGACGCACACCGCGACGAACACGGTGACACCTCCACGATCGTCCAACCGTGCCCGGGACAGACCCATCTGACGAAAGACCATCAGTCACCTCGCTGCCGGTACTGATCCACTACCGAGACCGCCGTCGACGTAAGCGTCCGGGCCCCGGGCACGCCCGGCAGCAGCAGGTCGGACAGGTTGACCGTGCAGTTCACGGTCACGCTGACCGTCCCGACCTGGCCCACCGGCACGCTGAGACCGCCCGTGTTGATGTTGACGCTGGTCGACGCGCACTTGATGCCCTGGTCGTTCAGGGACTCGGCGGCCGCCGCCTGCGCGGCGCCCAGGGCCGCGCCCGCGGTGCGGTGGATGGACGCCTCCCTGGCAGCGTCCTCGGCTGCTGCGTCGATCTTCGACCCAGAGGTGACGAGGCGTCCGCCGGCGATCGCCAGACACAGGAACATGATCAGTGACGGGAGGACGATGGCAGCCTCAATCGCGACACTCCCCCCATCGCCGTGCCCTCTGCGAGCCCATCGGGCCATGTATCGCATGTGGTTCACCCTCCCGGTACCGTCCAGCGCTCCACCGGACCGGACGCCGACTGCGTGACCTGCAGACCCGAGACGCCCGGGATCATCGACATGGCGGTGCCGGATACCTGCACCCGCACCCGCTGCCCGTCGCTGCTGGCAGTGACGCTGTAGCCGCGCAGACTGTCACCCGCGACACGCCCCAACACGTCCCGAGCCTGCGCCGCACCCTCCGCCGGGCTCGACTCGTAGGCGCGGGCCGCGGTGAGGCCCTCGCGGGCGGCGGTCAGGGCGATCTGCCGCGCGTAGTACCACATCGAGGCCTGGACGACGGCGATGGTGGCGAGCAGAACGAACGGAAAGATGATCGCCATCTGGATGGAGGTGTCACCGCGGTCCTCGCGCCACCTCCGCCCCACCCACCATTCGATCAGTCGCCCAGGACGGGCCATCAGATCCCCAGAAGATTGCCGTTGTACTTGGCGATCACGATGGCGATGCTCCCGGCGACGGTCAGAGCACCAGCGGCGGCGGCCACCCAGATGATGACGGTGGTGGTGCTGATGTCGCCGCGGTCCGGCCGACGACTGGCCTCCTCCAGGCCGTCTTGCAGACGCGTGGTCAGCCAGTGCACGGCACGGTAGGTGCGGGCTGCGGTGTGCCTCATGATGTGTACTCCTTGTTCCTTCAGAGACTCAGCGAGTCGGGATCTTCTTAGACGGTGAGCAGGCGGATGACCGCGGGGAACGCCATCAGCAGCATCACCAGCACGGCCAACAAGGCGCCGGGGGCGGTCATTTTCTCGCTGGCGACGTTCGCCTCCGCGGCCTGATCGGCCAGCAACTCCGCGTTGAGCGCGGCTGTACGGGCGCGCAGTGCCTTGTAGACGGCGGCGCCGTCGGTGGCCGATCCACGCATGATGTCGGCGACGTCGGTCAGGACCGGCAGGTCGTACTCGTCGGCGAGTTCGGTGAGCGCCTGGTAGGGCGGGATCTTTTCCATCCGGGCCCGGCGCAGTGCGCCCTGCAGATAGAGGAAGGGCCAGCCCTGGCCGACCTCGGCGGCCTTCTCCAGCGCCTCGGCGGGGCCGGCGTCGGCGGCCCGCTTGAGCGCGACCAGGTCGAGGTAGGCGGACAGCGCGTGCGTGAATTCCTCGCGCGCCCGCTTGGCCTGGTCCCGTACTGCGAGGTCCGGGGTGATGAACAGCAGCCCTGCGACGAGGAGTCCGACGCCGGCGGGCACGTAGAACGGCAGGGAGACACCCGCGATGATCCACGGAATGGTGGCGATGACCGGGCAGAGCAGGCCCAGCGCGGCCAAGGCGGCCTTCTTCAGCATGAACTGGCCCGGCCCCTGCCCAAGCAGTGTCAGGTTGGTGATGGGGATCCGCACGCCGGGCACGCGCTCGAGGCGAGCCAAAAGCCACCGACCCCACACCTCCTCGCGCTCCAGCTCCGGCTCAGGGAGGGCCAAGGCGGCCGGGGCGCTGCGCGCGAGAGCTGGCCCCAACGCGGGCTGTGGACGCAGGAGTTCCCGCACGAGCAAGGCGAGACCGGCGCCTACCGTGCCACCGGTCAGTACGACAGGAAGCAGGTTCACGAGGGGACTCCTTCCGGCTCACGGCCGGTGACCGGCACGTCCGCCTCCGCTGCGGGGGCGGGCAGCCGGACGGTGCTGGCCGGATCGGTGATCAGGAAGCGCGGGATACGGCGGAAGGAACCCAACTGCCGCATCAGGGCGAGCACCCCGACGAACCCGGCCGTCAGGAACGCGAGCACCAGCTGGCCGAGCAGCGTGGAGTAGGGCTTCGTGTAGCTCGGCACGAAGAACCCGGCAACCACGATGCCCACGGTCATCACGGTCATCCACCGCACGGTGGTCCGAGGCTTCGCCCGGTCCGCCTCGATCGACCGCTTGCGGGCGACCTCGTCGCGAACCGTGCCCGCCAGGTCCTCCAGCGCCTGGGCCAGACCAGGGCCGCGGTCGTTGACCGACAGAATGAGCGCGGCGACCACCTTGTCCGCGGTGACGTCGTCCAACTCCTCCGCGAACGCGCGGAGCGCTCCCTCCGGCCGCCAGCCCAGCCGCAGCCGGTCGGACAGGTTGATGATCTGCGGGGCAAGCTCCTCCGGTGCACCCTGACGGCTGGTGACCATCGCCTGTTCCAGCCCCATCCCCAGCCGCAGCAGGCCAGCCAGCCGCTGGGTCCATTCACTCAGGGCTTCCAGCTGGCCGATGCGCTCCTGCGCCATCTGCGTGGGGGTGATAAGCCAAGGCACACCGATGACGGCCGCTCCGAGCAGCACGCCCCCCACGAAGTTCCCCGAGAGCAGCCACACGGCCACGAAGACCACGACCGAAACAGTCGCGAATGTCCGTCGGCGCAGCCGGACATCCTCGCTCTGCTCATTCCTGGTGCGCAGCGCCTGCCACCGTTGCCGCAGCGGCGCCCGGCGCGGTGCCGTCGTACCCACGAGACCGGCAACAACGCCGATCAGTCCGCCGATGACGGCCATGCCGCACAGCAGCCCCCAAAGCACGGTCATCGGCCGGCCCTCACCATCAGCGGAAGCGGCGCCTGCCAGGCCCCGTAGGTCTGTTGCAGCAGCGCGGAGTCGAAACCGACGCGGCGCAGGTCGTCGATGCAGCCTGGGTCCATCCTCGGCATCGCCCGCAGGTCCCCGAACTCCCGCCCGGGGGAGAAGATCTCATTGGTGGCGGGACGGCCGTTCTCGCCGATCCCGGTCAGCTCCAGGATGTGGGAGACGTAGCGGTGGCGGCGGCCGCCGATCTGCGTCTCATCGGTCATGTCGACGTACACGATGAAGTCCAGACCGTTGGCGGTCTGCCGGTAGGCGAGCTGCTCGGACAGGTTGTCCTGGGCCAGCGCGTACAGTTCGGCGATCCGGTCGAAGATGATGTCCGGGCGACGCGCGTGGATCGTGCACAGGTTGCCGCCCGACCCGTTCGTCAACGCCTGCATCATGGCGACGACCTCCGGGCCGCGGACCTCGCCGACCACGATCCGCTCCAGCGACATCCGCAACGCGGGATGCATCAGGTCCAGGAGTGTGACCTCGCCGGCGCCGCGGCCGGTGACGTCCTTCTCCCCGTTGGACTCGCGACCCACCAGGGAGACCACCTGCCGGTGGTAGCCGTTGGCGTGGGCGAACAGCTCGTCCTCGGTCTGGATGGTGGCAAATCGAGTCTCCGGGTCGAACTCCTTGAGCATCGCCCGCAGCAGCGTGGTCTTCCCGGCCTTCTGCTTCCCCGCGATCATGATGTTCTTCTCCGCGCGCACGCACGCGCCGAGGAACTGCCGCAGGATCGGGTCGATCGTGCCCAACTGCACCATGTCGTCCAGGCCAGCATCCGAGACGCGGTGCCGGCGGATGACGGCATAGGTCATCGGGCCCAGACCTGTGATCGCCTGGAGTCGGGAGCCGTCCTGCATGGACAGCGCGAGCAGCGGGTTCGCGGTGGAGATGGTGCGCTCGTTTTGCCCGGAACCCCGGGCCAACTCCCGCAGCAGCTCCAGCAGTTCCTCCTCCGAGTCGGCGATCGGTCCGACCATGCGGCGTTCGCCGTCCCCGTAGTCGAGCCACACCTCGCCCGGGCCCTGAATGAGGATGTCCTCGACCCGGTCATCGTCCAGATACGGCTGGAGCCGGCCGGCCCGGAAGAGCAGGTCATAGACGGCACGCCGCAGTGCTTCGTCTTCTTGCGGCGCCATCGCTGCCGCGTCCGACCACACCGCGACTGCCTCGTTGATCCAGTCCAGGCAGCGCTGTTCCTCGCTGGCCCGGTCCATATCAGGCGTCGACTTCAGCAACTCCTCGCGCTGCTTGGCGACCTGGCCGGCGATGTGCCGGGCAACCTTGTAGTCGACGGTGACCTGCGGCGTGGCGGTGCCGAGCACGTGAGTACTTGAGGCAGTGCCGGCGTGGGTGCCGTTCGCCTGCTGGAGCCAAGCCTGTTGGGGGCGGCCGGGCGGCGGAGACCCGATGGGATCGTTGTGCAAGGGCTTACCGCGCACGGGTCACCTCCCCGCCCGCGGCGAACGTGCCGCGGGGATCGAGGCGGGCCCGGCGCAAAGCGGCCCGCTGCACCAGCAGGGTGCTGCCCGTGCGGGCAGCCTTCATCAGCGCCGACTTGGTGAAGTGACGCGGCTGTTCGGCACCGTCGGAGAGCACGCGGGCATCCTTCGGCGCGTACGGCAGGGTCGCCACCACCGGGACCTGCAGCACCCGCTGCACCTCGCCCGCGGGATACGGGCCCTCATTGATCAACACCACGCCTACGTCACCGACCCGCTCCTCCAGAGCGCGCACCCGGCCCTCGGCCGCCTGAAGGCAGCGCAGGGTGTTGCGCACGACCACGATCACGGCGTCGGCCTGCTCGGCCAGGACGCCGGGCGGACCGAAGGCGCCCCGGCGGCCGAGGTCGATCAGGACGTCGTGGTTGGTCTGGGCGTCGATGCCGCGGAACATCTGCGCCAGGACCTTCCAGACCGAGCCCAGGCTCGCCGCCTGCGCGGGGTCGGTGATGCCGGGCAGCAGCAACCGGTCACGCGGTGATTCCGTCATGCCGTCCTCGCCGCTCAGGTCGATCAACTGACGCCAGAAGGCGTCGCTGAACTCGCCTTTGCGGGCGGCGACGGACACGTTGCGCAGCCCGTACCGGTCGCCCAGGGTGCCCTGGAGCAGCCCGTGCAGCACTGCCCCGCCGTCGGGGTCGCATTCGGCGAGGATCATCCGCCGGCCCGGCTCCAGCGGCCACGACAGCAGCATGGCGAGAGCGGTCGTGGTCACGCCGGGTGCGCCACTGCAGCCTGCCAACGCGATCACAGCCATCAGTTGCCGTCCGGAGCGGCGAGGACCAGGCGCAGCGTGCCGGCCGACACCCATGCGGCGGCGGTGGGGCCGTCCTGCGCGGTGGTGGCGACGTCGACGACCACGATCCCGGTGCCGGGGGCGGCGCCCGAAGCCTTCACGACCCGCCCGTCGATGGTTTCCGGCGGGGTGTTGGACGTCTCGCCAGTGTCCGTTGCACCCTGGGCCGGAACGTGGACCAGTTGTACCTTCTGGCCCGGCACCAGAGCGGTCGCGGGGATCTGTTTGGGCTCCAGCCCGATCGGCACCAGTTGCTCGCCGGCCTTCACCAAAGAGTCCTTCGTCACCTGTGAGGGGGTGAGGAGGGATCCGGGCTTGAGCTCCACGGCGGCTCGCTTGCCCACCACCGAGTCCAGGTCATCGCCGCGTACTGCCTTCACGGCCGGGTCCAGGGCGATGCTGGCCTTGCCCAGGTCGTCCTCGGTCACGACCTGGCCGACCTGGACGTCCCGGATGACCGTCACCACCTCGGTGCGGTTGCCGACCTGCAGCAGCAGGACGGCGACCCCGGCCCCTCCGGCAGCGATCAGCGCCAGCGACAGGGCGATGACGCCTGGTCGGCGACGGCGGGCCGACACCCGGGGGGGAGCGACGGGCCCGGCGACATGTCCCTGCTGGGGGGCGCCGTTCGGGCTGATTGTGTCTACACGTTCTTGGGTCTTGCTCAACGTTCTGTCCTTCCGGCCGGAGGCATTACCTGACGACCTGCAGTTCGCCGATCGCTACCTGCACGTCGGTTTGCCGGATCTCGGTGAGCTGGCCGGCCGCTCCGCCGCCCTGCCAGTCGATCGTCCACGTCGAGGTCGCGGTGACCGGGAACTTGCCGCCCTGGGCACCGGCTGAGGTCTTGGAGTACAGGTGCCCGCATGACGGTGACTGGGCCATGCCTTCGGACGCCTGGTAGGGCGTGCCCGGGCCATTGCACGTCACGGAGGCGCCGTCACCCATCTGCCACACGATCTTCGAGACCTTCGCGGTCGCGGTGACGGTCACCCCGCCCGCAGTGGCCGATGCAGTGTTCGGCCCGTAGGTCGTGGCGCTTTGGTTGACCCACATCCACATCGGGACACCCACGGTGTACTTCCCGGCGGCGCGCGGGCTGGCGATGTCCGGGCCGAGCAGCGCCATCGTGTCGACCGCGCGCTGTGCCAAGACCGCCGGGTTGACAGCGTCTTGCCCGGGCGGCTCGGCTAGCCACACCATGCGAACAATGAAGAGGTCCTCGTTGCCGTCTGGATCCCAGCTGCAGGTCTCTTCGTACACAGCGCCGTCGCCGGGTTCATGGCCTTCCCAGTCCAGGCTGTCGGCAGGGGGTTGTGGGTCTGCGAGCTTGTAGGTGCAGACCGTCTTGTCGGAGTCGTCACCGCCTGGTGAGTCGCCTCCGTCCGTTCCGCCCGAGCTGCCGCCCGCCTGTCCACCGTCCTGCCCGGGAACTTCCACTTCCACCTGGCAGGTGTACTGGGTGCATTCGGTGCTGCCGCCGTCCTGAGGGTCACCCTCCGCGTAGCTGCTGACGGGGGCGGAGAGCATCGTGGCCAGTGCGGCTGCCGCGGTGACGGCGATACGGCGGGTCAGCATGGTTTCCCCTGGGGCTCGTCGCGGATGACGCGCCACCCTTGCGGATACTCCTCGACCGTGCTGACGATCCAGTACTTCGTCATCCGGTTCTCCGGGAGGGACACCGGCTTCTTGGTCTCGGCATCGACGGTCTGCCAGGCCGAGATGTCCAGGCAGCTGGAGACCGTCGCGTTCGCGAGCTTGCCCGAAGCGTCGACCTTGGCCGTCTGGTCGGTGAGGGCGACCTCGCCGAGGAGGACGTTGCCGCGGTCATGAGCGCTTTTGGCGTCCGCCTCGGCGTTCTTCAAGGCCGCGGATGCGGCGTACTGATCAAGATGAGCGCTCTTGCCCGTGCGGTCGGCGTAGAGCTTCTCCATTTCCTGCCAGTAGCCCGCGTAAGCCGCGATCGCCTCCTTCTTCATGGTCTCCGCCGGGTCCTTGGCAGCAGACGGCGTCGACGATGGCGAGGCCGGGGTGCCCTGGGCTGCCGCTTCAGAACCGCTGCCCGAGGAGGTGCACCCGGACAGAGCGAGCGCGGCGCACAGCGTGAGAGACACGGCGGCGAGATTTCGGACGTGACCAGCACGATAGGGAATCCGGTGTGCGCGATGTTTCACGATGCCTCCCCGTACGACGCGGTGCGGTTCGACCGCTGCTCTGGCCTTTGGCATGGGGGCGGCCCGGAACTGTGGCCTGGCCCATCTGCGGTGATCCGTTTGCGTAGCCGTCAGATTACGCATATGCCAGTCAACTTCCCACCCTGATATTTGAGTTCGCACTTTCAACTCGGGATGTATCCGGTCACTTTCGGAACAGGCGAAGAGATCAAGCAAGGAGGAACCCCCGCTCCAGCTCGACGTCCGAGACGCGTCGGCGAGATTCGTCGATCTCGTGCTGTGCGGCGTGGGCGTAGTGCTTCACAACGCCCACGCCGAAGGCGTTCTGCGCGATCTTGCTGTCCGTGAAGGCGGCCAGGGCTTCGACGAGGTCGCGCGGCACGCGGAGCGAGTCGACCGCCTTGTACGCGTCGCCAGAGACGGGGGGCGGCAGCTCGGGATCGCCTGTGATGCCGTGGTGGACTGCGGCGAGGGCGGCGGCGAGCGCGCGATAGGGGTTGGCGTCAGCTCCGGGCAGACGCACCTCCAGGTGCCTGCCCGCGCCGTGGCCGGTGACACGGATCGCGCAACTGCGGTTGTCGTATCCCCAGGTGAAGCGGGTGGGAGCGAAAGAGTGCGCGACGTACCGCTTGTAGGAGTTGGGGAAGGGAGCGTACAGCGGGGCGAGGTGAGGCATGCCGGAGATCAGTCCGGCGATGGCCCGCCCCATCGTCTCGGTCAGCTTCTTCTTGTCGTCCTGGCCGGCGGCGAACCCGTTGACGCCGTCGGTCTCCAGGGACAGGTGCAGGTGCAGGCCGCTGCCCACGCCGGTCTTCGGCGCGGCCATGAAGTTGGGCATCAGGCCGCGCCGTAGCGCGAGGTGGCGCACGGTGTGCCGGTAGACGGTGTACGAGTCGCAGGCCGCCAGAGACTCGCCGTAGGGGAAGGCGACCTCCAGTTGGCGCCCGCCACTTTCGGTCTTGACCGACTCGGGCGGTGCACCGGCACCGTGCAGCGCGTACTCCAGGTGCTGAATGAAGTCGGTGAGGGCCGGGGGGTGGTCGAGGGCGTAGTCGAGGTTCTGGTCCGCGACGGGTTCAAGGACCTGCTCCGGGGTGCCATCCAGGAGCACGAATTCGCTCTCCAGGCCGACTTTCACGTCGAGTCCGAGGTCCGCGAGTTTGTCGAGCTGGGCCCGGAGCATCTGACGCGGGGCGATCTCGACGAGCTCGCCGTCTGCGTGGGCGACGTCAGCGTGGATGAGGGCGACCCCGGGCAGGTAGGGCAGGAGCCGTATGGCGGCGTGGTTGGGGATGACGGACAAGTCGCCGAATCCGCTGTCCCAGCCGGTGAGTTCGAAGCCGTCCATGGGGGTCATGTTCACGTCGGTGGCCAGGATGTACGCGCAGGCCTCCGCCCCGGTCAGCATCCGGTCCAGAAAGACGGAGGCGTTGAGCCGCTTGCCCTTGAGCCGCCCCCACATGTCCGGGACGGCGAGCATCACGGCGGTGACGTCCCCGCTCTTCACCGCATCGCGGAGGTCATCGAGGGAGAGAAGCCCAAAACGGCGAGGCGCCTGATCGGCCCGGTGGGGTTTCTGGGGGCTCATCAGACCACTTCCCCGGACATGGCAGTCTGCTGGGCGGTGCTGCCGAGCTGGGGAACCTTGTAGTCGCGCTTGCCCTTGGTGATCCACAGGATCCACGCGAGGGCGAGGACCACGAGCAACGCAACGCCTGCGTAGTTGAACGACGTCGTGGTGATGGGTGAGGCCTGGGGCAGGCAGAACACCACGGTCAGGACAGCCACGTAGACGACGGAGATCCAGCCCAGCGGCTTGCTCCAGCGGCCCAGATGCCACGGGCCGGGCACGAAGTGCTTTCCGGCACGCAGGCGGAGGTAGACCGGGATCACGTAGGCGGGGGTGATCCCGATGACGTTGATCGCGGTGACGGCGGCGTACGCGGTCGGTGAATACAGGCTCGGCAGCGCCAGGACCAGCGCGACGCCCACGGACAGCCACACCGCGGCTATGGGGGTGCGCGTGCGGTGGGTGACGTTCCGCCACGTCGAGGAGAACGGCAGCGCCCCGTCACGTGAGAACGCGTACACCATGCGCGAGGCGGCGGCGGTCTCCGCGTTGCCGCAGAACAGCTGTGCCACGATCACGACCAGCAGCAGCCCCTTGGCGACGCCCGTGCCCAGGACGTCGATGAAGATCTGCGCGGGCGGGACGCCCGTGCTGGTGCCCAGGGTGTCCGAGTAGTCCTGGACGGCGAACAGCATGCCCGCCAGCAGCACGAACCCGGCGGCCCAGGACCATGCGATGGAGCGGACGATGCCGAGCGGCGCGGCTGTCTGTGCCTGGGTGGTCTCCTCCGACAGATGGGAAGAGGCGTCGTAGCCGCAGAAGGTGTAGGCGGCCAGCAGGCAGCCGAGGGCGGCCACGTACAGGGGGTTGGTGAAGCCGGTGCCATTGTTGAAGTGGCCGAACACGAAGCTGGGGCTCTGGTGGTCGGCAGGGGCGAAGGTGAGCAGACCGACGATCAGCAGGACACCGGTGACCTGCCACCACACCGATATGGAGTTGAGGACGTTGACCAGGCGCACCCCGCATGCGTTGAGGGTGCCGTGCAGCAGCAGGATGCCCGCGAAGATCATGATCGTGGTCTCGGGTGTGGGCACCAGGCCCCACTGAAGGTTGGCGAAAGCGCCGACGAACAGCGCGCAGCCGTAGTCGATGCCGGCGATGGCACCCAGCAGGCCGAGGAGGTTGAGCCAGCCCGTCACCCACGCCCAGCGGGGGCCGCCGAGCCGCTGGGCCATGTAGTACAGGCCGCCGGACGTGGGGTAGGCGGAGGTCACCTCGGCCAGGGACATGCCGAGCAGCAGGGTGAAGAAGCCGATGGCGACCCAGCCCCAGATCATGACGGCGGGGCCGCCGGCGTTCATGCCGTAGCCGAACAGCGTCATGCCACCGGCCAGGATGCAGATCACGCTGAAGCTGATCGCGAAGTTGCCGAACCCGCCCATCCTGCGGGCCAGTTCGGGCTGATAGCCGTGCGCGAGCAGCACGGCATCATCGTCGAGCAAGGCTTGGGCTCTTCTCGGAGACAACGGACAAATCCTCTGGTCGAAGGCCGAAGGGGACTGAGCATCGTGCGAATGCGGATGCGGTATCTGCGACCGGCGGCGCTCGGATACTCATCGGCGACCACCCGCGACTTCCTGGGCTCTGCTACGCGCCGACAGGAAGTCCGATTTCCACCATTGCGGGTTCGGCGTGACGAGCGTCCACGGTGCGGTGGTCACGTAGGGGCCGATCGCTTCGAACACCTCGCCGGAGTTCCCCTCGCCCGTGGCGGTCAGCCCGTACGCGAGGTAGTTCAGGTCCAGCAGTGAGCACGAGTGGGGGTTGGTGTGCTTGAACCAGCCGTCCCGACCCTGCCGTGCGTAGTAGGCCTTGTCCGCGGTGCTCCAGAAGGCGATCACGCTGGCGGTCTGCCGGTGCTCCAGCCGAAGCCGGTAGGACTCGACGAAGGCGTACAGCGGCAACAGCCTCAGCGGTGATCCCTCCGGTGCGAAGGTGGTCACCCACTGAGCAAAGTCCAGGCCGCCCCGGCCGCGGGCATGGAGAACCTGCAGCATCCGGTGATAGGCCTCGCGGTTGTACGGGTCCCGCTCGTTCACCCAGTCCAGCAGCCTCCACGGCCCCGGCGGCATCATCTTGTCGCGGGGCTTCCACCAGTGCATCTGGCTGTGAGGGACCCGCGGGTCGATGTCTGTCTGGGCGAGGGCCAGAAAGCAGACGTACGGCACGGGATCGTCCGGCCAGCTCTCGGCGGCCGCCTTGCACGCAGACCTGGCAGTCTCGACCGCGCTTATCAGGCGTTGGCCTGACAGCCCGTCGCGGTGAGCGTTGAGCGCCCGTTGGGTCAGTACACGGCCCCGCATCATCAGCGCGTTCGGGTCGTGGGGGTCTTCCGCGTACCAGGAGTCGATCGCGCTGTTGCCGGCGGCGCCGACGGCCAGGACCTGGCTGCGGAACGTACGCAGTGTCCAGTTCGGCCCGGTGCGCAGGAGCAGTTGCCTTGCGCAGTCGTACCGGTCCATCCGCTGGTCTTCGAGGGCGAGACGCAGTTCGTCGTCCCGGCCTGCAGGGTGAACTATGAGGGACATGTCACGACTGGCCATCGGTGCACCCCAGTGGGGGAGGGGTTTCAGAGGAAGAGGCGTCCTGGCCTTGCGTGGGTAAGGGGGACATGGGGGTGAGTCCTCAAAGCAGGAGATAGGGAGCCGCAGGAAGGAGGGCTGGCAGCGGTGCGGTCCGCCGGGTCCTATCCGCGCGGAACTGGAGCGGTGGTCACGCCGAGACCTCTTCGTGGGACACGGCGACCTGCACGTTGTTCGCCAGTTGTCGTCTGTCTGGGCACAGGAGGTGCGGCCTCCGTACTCACGCACCCACCGCGGGCCTCGCCATGCGTTGCTGCCTGACGACGGCTCTGGCTTGGTGGATGGTGAAGCCGCGAAAGCGTCGTGAGGGTCAACCGTCTCGATGAGGATGTCGCCTGTCGCGCGGACCGCCGGGCGGAGCGGGAGAACGTCGTAGGCACACGCACCGGAGTGCCTGCCCGCGTTGTCCATCAGTCCGGCTGATACCCGGGCGATCACGGTTCCCGGCGCGTGGGCCGCCGCAGGCTCGGCAGTCATCGGGCACGGTGCCCATGGGGGGCGAAAGTGATGCTGGGGTGCCCGGGTCCGGTTCGGGCACCCCAGTCCAGATCGAGGACGGGACCACGCCGTGGAGGGCGTAGTCCGGCACTGTGTGCATCGACAGTGGCTCCTCGATCCAGCCCGGCCCACGGAGGGGATCCGTGAACCGGAGTTCCTTGCGTGAACCTCTCCATGGCAGTTTCGGAGTGGGTCCGCACGGGTTTCTGCTTCTGTAGGCCGCACAGCCAGGGGCAGCGCCATGCGCGGCGGGGATCGGCCGGTCTGGAGGGCGCCTGCACGCGTGTGTCTCCCGTTGGACGACTGCGGGGCAAGGACAACGAACGGCAGCGGCCAGCCCGGGACTTCAGGCGGTCGCCTCCGTTGATCGCTGATATTGCTACGAGCAAACACTGTGTGTCAACGATCGTTTCCAGCAAGGAAACGATTGTTCAGAAACGGGGTGTCCGGGTGCTTCCGTCCGGCAAGTGCAACCGCCCCGTCTGGACTGTCCGGGACGAAAGCCGGAAATCGAACGATCGATTGTGGCCAATAAACGATCGTTGAGAATCAGACTGGTTTCTGCTTACCCTGCCCTGCACGCGCGGACGAGCCGCAACAGGCCCCCAGGGAGTACTTCGTTGGAGCCACACACGCCACTGCCCGAAACGCTCCGGCGCCTCAACGAACTCATCAGAGAACGAGGCTTGAACCGATCGGACATCCTCGACACGAAGGCACTGGCAGCCAGGACGGCTCTGCCCGAAAGCACGGTCCACCGGCTACTCAAAGGCGGCACACCGCCGGCGGACACCGTCAACGACCGAGTCTGTTCGCGGATGAAGGTGGTCAGCGCCGACTATCTGGTCCGCACCGGCAAACGCATGTCGGACCTCGCAGCCGAACTGTCCGCACGCTTGGGCATCTCCGACGTCTGGGCGCGCTCTGTCTGCGACGGCAGGAAGACACCCAACATCGAACTCCTGCATCATCTGGTGTCGTTCTTCGGCGTCGACGGCGAGCCGTTCTTCACAGCCGAGGCCGACGTGGCGCTGAACCGGGTGCTGATGCCCCACTTGCGACGGTTGGAGAACCCCGAGCAGGATCCCGTGGCCGCCCTGCTGGATCGATATGGCGTGAAAGGCACGGATCTGCGGATACACGGCTCCCTTTCACGCGACCAGCTGGAGCGCATCCTCGAAGGAGTCCTGCGGTCGGTGCTGCCTAAGGAAGGAGACGCCGGGAGATGAGCACCAAGACGATGAAGTCAATGCTGAGCGCCCTGGGAAGGGAAGCATCGAAATCGCTTCGTCGGCCAGCCGACCCCAAGGTCGTCATGGAGGAGTTCTGCCGCGCCATGGCCATCCTCAAAGGCCGGCCCATAGCGCTCAAATTCAGCGCCTTCCCCTCGGATCTCGGCGTGTCAGGCGTACGCCTGGACTTGGGGGACCGTTCCATCATCGTCGTGGAGGAAGCCACCGCCCCCGAAGCCCAACTAGTCATCCTCGGCCACGAACTGTGGCACGAATGGGAGGGGGACAGAGGCCATCACGTTGCCGGCCTGCCGGCAGCCACCCGCACACTCACCACCGACGAGCATCCCGACGCCGTTCGCAGGGCCGTGGAGGAGATCCTCGACGCGCACGAAGTGCCCCGCGACGCCATCCTCACTGTGGTGGCCAGGGCGGAATCCGCCGCCGATCACGAGGTGGCCGCGGAGACCTTCGGGTTGCTGTTCGGCCGTGATGTACGCACCTGGATGAAGGGACCGCACGCGCAAGGCCCCGTCAGCACGTCAACGGTCGAGGGACGCATCAACCTCTCCCTCCTCAACCGTGACGGACGCATCCTGTGAACCCCCAACTCCACATCCCCTACGTCACCCCCAACGCTCTGCCGTCCGTCGCGCCCTTCCCGATCGGCACCCTCCTGCGGGGCAGGCGCGCCACCACCGCGGACCGCTACGGCCTCGCGCCCGCAAACCCCCGCCTGCCCAAAGCCGGCAAAACATCCACGATGCCCTGCGTTTCCTGGCACGTCCTGGAACCCTTCCGCGCCATCTCGCGGGAGATGTGCAACCCCGACCTCGCCGACACCACCCGCCAACGGGTGACCAGCACGGAAAGAGTCAACGGGCCTATGCCTCTAAACGTCACCACAGACCGGCCCACGGCTGCTGCCGCACTCCACAACTCCGCCATCGTCGGGAACGGGCAGATACGGCGATGAGCCTCAGCAGCTTCCACATCCCCTACACGCTGCCAGCCGTTCTGCTGGTTCTGGCGCTCAGCCTCAAGACGTCCACTTTCGTCCGCGCCTGGAAAGACCCCGACATCCGGGCCACGACCCTGTTGCTGCTGCTGGCCTCTGCGGTGTTCGTGTCGGTGGCGCCCGCGAGCATCCACCGGATCAACACGGTGACGGGCGTGCCGAACATCGCGGCTCCCTGGGTGTACTCGCTCCTGACAGCCTTCTGCGGATCCTGCCTGACGATGGTCATCACCTGGCGGGACGAGCCCTCCCCGCGCCGCCGCGCCAGGATCCGCGGCATCTGGCTGATCTACTTGGGCATCATCGTCGGGCTGTGGGTCACCTTCCTCCTCGCAGACGTCCCCAGCGAGCGCATCTACGACCTGGACACGTACTACGCCAGCGAGCCGTGGATGCGTGAGAACATCCTGCTGTACCTGGGTGCGCACATGGCCTCCGCGCTCGTGGCCGCCTACATGATCTGGAAATGGATCCCCAAGGTCAGCAGCGCCTGGCTCAAAGCCGGGCTCGTCTTCCTCCAGGCCGGTTACGCCTTCGGGCTCGTCTTCGACGTCGCCAAGTTGGTGGCCATAGGCGCGCGCTGGGCCGGGAAGAACCTGGACTGGCTGTCCACCCAGGTGGCGCCGCCTTTCGCGGTCCTCGATGCCAGTCTCGTCGGCATCGGATTCCTTCTCCCCCAGGTCGGTCCGTTCCTGCAGAAGCGGATCCGTGAACAGGTCGCTTACCGGAGCCTTGCCCCGCTTGCGCGGGCTATCCGATCCGTCGCCCCGTCCGCCGCGCGTGCCCGCCTCGGCAGGTTCGCTCCGCTCGACCTCCGCCTGCTACAGCGCCAACAGCGCATCCATGACGGCCTCTTGCGGCTCGCCCCCTTCCTCGACACCGAACTGCACCGGCGGGCATACGACGAGGCGCGCGCTGCAGGTCATCGCGCCGACTACGCGCGAGGCATCGCTGGAGCCCTTGCCGTATGCGCCGCCGTTGATGCCTTGCGCGAAGCTCGTGACGCCGACCGCGCACTTCCTCCGAAGGACGAAGCCGACCAGGGCACGGAAACCCGGATCGTCACTGGCCTGGACGACCTCGAAGCAATCGCCCGCGCGTTCCACCGGCCGCGCACCGTCGAGACCATCCGGCAGCGGGTGGCCTCCAGTGAAAGTGAAAACAGCCATGTCTGACCCCACCGGCCGGCCCACCGCCGTCGTCATCGGCGCGAGCGCGACGGGCCTGTTCGCTGCCGCCGCGCTCGCCGAGTTCGCCGACGTCACCATCGTCGAGCGGGATCACTTGCCAGACGGCCCCACTGACCGCCGCGGCGTACCCCAGTCCCGGCACGCGCACCTTGTCTGGAGCGGCGGCGTAGCGGCATTCAACGAACTGCTGCCCGGAGTCGTCGACGACATCGTCGCCCGCGGCGGACGCCTGGTCCACATCATGGGCAACATGGTTTCGAGGGCCCCCAACGAGGTCTGGTTCCGGCGCTTCCTGTCCACCCACCACCGCAACCTCGTCTGCTCCCGCAATCTGCTGGACGCGGTCCTACGCGAGCGACTCCTCAAAGACGAACGCGTCACCCTGCGGCAGAACACCACCGCATTGGTGCTGGAGGGCGATGCCACCCGCATCACCGGAGTCCGTGTCCGCAGCGACGGCAACGAACTCACGCTGAAGGCGGACATCGTCATCGACGCCTCCGGCCGTGGCTCCCGCACACCCCAGTGGCTCGAAAACTTCGGACTGCCGAACGTCGCCGAACGCCGGGTCGACGCCGGCGTCGCCTACGCCACCCGCCTCTTCCGCGCCCCCCACAACACTGTGGATGCCGGCTTCCCCCTCATCAACGTCCAGGCCAACCCGGCCAAGGCCCCCGGCCAGGGCGGCATCATCCTGCCCATCGAAGACGGCCAGTGGATCGTCACCCTCTGCGGCACCCGTGGCGGCGAGCCCACCAGCGATCCCGACGCCTTCGTCGACTTCGCACTCGGCCTCAGCGACCCCGTCATCGGCGAACTCCTCAAGGACGCCGAACCGCTCGGCGACGTCGCCACCACCCGCTCCACCGCCAACCACCGCCGGTACTACGAGAAAGCCAAGAACTGGCCCGACGGATTCGTCGTCCTCGGCGACGCCATCGCCAGCTACAACCCCGTGTACGGCCACGGCCTCACCGTCGCCGCACAGTGCGCCCTCGTCGTCCGCGACATCCTGAGAGCTGGGCAAGTCACCGCCGACGGCACCGCCCGCCGCATCCAACGTGCCGTGGCCCGACCCGTCGGCGGCGCCTGGGACCTGGCCGTGGGACAGGACGCCTTCTACCCCGGCGCCACGGACACTCCCCCCTCCGCCGTGGAGCGGCTCCTTGCCCGATTCGTCGACCGCGCCGTAGAGACCGGTGCCGCCAACCCTCGCGCCCTCGGCGCCCTGCTGGACGTGATGAGCCTGGAGAAGCCGGCGACCCGCCTGTTCTCGCCCGACATGCTCATCCCGATGCTCTTCGGCCCGAAAAAGCCACACCTGCAAGGACCGCCGCTGACCGACTCGGAGCGGAAGACCGCCGCTTCCTGACCACCCGCGCAGGCGGGTTCTCGACGAGCGCCCTAAGTCTTCTCCGCTGCTGGCCGTTGATGAGGGTGTAGTGCATGACCGCGTCGGCTACGACCTTCTCGCCGTCGCCGATCGAGTGGAACACCTCAGGCGTTCAGTCGAGGTGGCCGTGGTGATCGGATACGGCGGCCGCGCAGCGCTGGCGCGTGGCCAAGGCTTGATGCACGAGGGACTCCACAGGGGGCTGCGAGTGAAGCCCGCCACCTTACGGTCCCCTGGCTGCGAAGTGGTCAGGTCCATTCGTCCTTCTTCTTCGACAGGTCGACAGCGGTGGCGCCGGCAGTGGACCGCTCGGCGAGGAATGCAGTGACCCGGCTGAGCTGGTGCGCGGCGCGGTCGGTCAGCAGAGCCAGCGGGAGTGCTCCGGCGTTGCCGTGGGCAGCCCGCTCCAGTGCGGGGACGTCCTTGGGGCGGGCCTGGGCGGCGAAGAGGTCGTCGAGATGGGGCCCGCGCAGTTGAATAGGCCCGATGCGGCGTCCGCGCACGTTCATGGAGACGTAGTGCTCGAAGCGCTCCATGGTGGCGACCCGGTCGGGGTTGGGGTTGTCGCCCCACTCTGCGGTGATGGGCGCGATCGCGGACTTTGAGCCGGCGGTGGTGGCCAGCGTGGACGCGTTCTGCACCAGCGACAGCCGCACCGCCGACGGGAGCCGGGCCAGTAGCTGCGTCATGCCGTGGACATGGCACCGGTACTTGCGCAGGTCCTCGAACATGGCGGCGATGGTTTCCGGAGCGGCGCCGGTCAGCGTGATCAGCTCGTCGAAATACGGGCGGAACGGCACCCGTTTCCCTTCGGGTGTGTCACGCCGGGAACGCGCCGCGCGCAGCAGATCGCGGGCGAGGAGCGCGGTCAGGAGACGGTCGGTGGGCCCGCTGCCGCCCGGGCACACCCACACGATCATCTTGGAGTCCATCGCCGCGCGGATGTTGTAGACGCCGACCGCCTGGCCGAGGAAGGCGCGGGTGATGGGGTTGGCGGCGAGGCGGGCGAGCGGGTTGAGGACCACGGCGAACGCGTCGGGCGGCAGGGCCGGGAACACCACCTGCCACCACGAGCGGGTCTCCTCGTCCAGCCAGTTTCCCACCGTGGCGAGCGCTGCCTTGCGGAAGGTGGCATCGGTGAGCAGGACCCGGATGTGGAAAAGCGTGGCCTGGTCCTCGGGGCGTCCCGCCTGGCAGGCCGCCTTGTTGACCGCGACCAGCACGGTGAGCGCGGCCGTGAGGATGGTGAGCGCACGGGGGGCGGTCGCGTCGTCCCAGGCCAGTGCGGAGGCGTACGCGTCGGCAATCGCCTCGACGACCTCGTGCGCCGCCTGGCCCTGGTCCATTCCGAGCGGATTCCATGAGCTGACCCGCGGGTTGGGGCCGAGACCGTTGAGGTCGATCAGCGCGATCCGCGGCATCAGAGACTCGTGTGCCAGGAACGGGGTGGCCCGCGGCCATGAGTCGCGGTGCGGGTCGACGAAGACAAGTCCTCCGCCCGCGTGTGCCCATCCGATCGCCTGCGCCAGAGCCCGCTCCGTCTTGCCGCCGCCCGCCTTGCCGACCCCGACCTCGAACAGGGTCTCCTCGGCGTAGGTAGCGACCAGACGCTCCCTGCCGTCCGGGCCCCGATAGATGCCCTGCAGCAGCAAGTCCGGATCGCCGAACGCGAAGGTCGGCAGGTCACCGGCGAGCACCGGCAGACGGCAGTGCACGGTCGGCGGCTTGAGCAGGCCGGTCAGCTCCTCCAGCCTCACCCAGTTCGCCCGGGGCGGCTGGCAGTGCCCCAGATCCCAGCGGCGCTCGAAGCCGTGCCGGGTGGGCCAGTGGTCGGCACCCACCCGCCACGGCCCCAGCCGCCACCCGCGCATCGCCCACCGCGAGCGGCCACCGAACACATCGAACCCCGCCTGGAGCTGGGCGAGCCGCGCCTGCGCGCGGCCTTCGATGTTCGACGCGCACATCACGAGCAGCTGCACCCGGACCAGGTGGTCGTCCTCGGCGAGCTTGCCCAGCGCCTCGGCCGGCTCCACCCGGCGGGGCACCGGCGGCATCACCAGCCGCCGTCCGGGCCCCGAGCCGGGCCTGTCACTGAGGAGCTGCTGCAGCTGTCCGCCCCAGGAGTCCTCGATGCCGCCGGCGTCCTGCCGCAGCCACCGCGCGGCCCGCTGGGCCTCCCGCCGCTCCGACCGGCGCGCAGCGCTCATCAGCTGCAGACGCCGTGCCCGCAGTGCCCACTTCGGGGCGCGCTGGATGTCGAGCCGTATCTCAGCGAGGTCGCCGAGCTCGGCGCGCAGGTCGGCCACGGCGTCGACGAGCGGCTGGAGCGGGTCGGGGGAGAGCGGCACCTCACGCAGCGGAGAGGTCAGTCTGCCGCGCAGGATGAACTCGGCCCGCACGGTGTGCGTCCGGGGTTCGTCGACGATCGGCCGGGCCCGGTTGACGGCAACGTCCGGCCCGAACGGAGTGATGGACAGCAGCCGTTCACCGCCGGCGGGGCCCTCGATGCGGTAGCGCAGTGGACTGGAGCCGTCCGCGCGCAGCCGGATCTGCACCGCCTTCGACCTTCGCGGCGCCCACCACGGCATGGCGGTTGAGGCGCGGGCGAGCTGGACGCCGCGCCGGAAGATCTCCTCCAGGCCGGGGTCGAAGTGCCGGTTGGAGACGAGCTCCAGGGCCATCCGCTCGGCCGAGGCGCGCGCGGCGAGACGCCGTACCACCATCTCGCCCACACGCCAGATCGCGGCGATGACCAGGGCGAGCAGGTACCAGTGGTCGTAGAGCCAGTCAGCGGCGTTGACCAGGCGGGTGAGCAGGCCGAGTGCCTGACCGGCTGCCGTCTCATCGGCATGGTCGGTCACGTACGGGGCTGCGGAGTCCACGTCGTTGCTCCCTTCGTCGAAGTGCGGGTGAAGTACCAGTCGGTGATGCGCCGGTCGGTGTAGGTGCCGCCGCGGTCCGTGCCCGCCCACACCAGGTGCACCACCGCCTTGTCAGGGCTGCCGTCGCTGCGGGCGATGGCGGCCTGGATGCGGAAGCGGGCGGTGGCGAACGCCGGTGAGATCGCCTGGTCCGGGTCGCCGAAGAGCGCGGGCCACGTGGTGCGGCCGATCCCGGTGGCGTCCGCCCGCAGAATGCCCCGGCCGGCCGCGAGGAGCGTGTGCTCGTCGGCGGCGGAAAGGTCGGCAGGCCAGGCGTTCTCAAGTGACTTCTGGATCGCCGCATCGCCGGCAATGCCCTCGCCGTGCGGCGGCAGCGCGGACGCGCCGATCGGCTCCGCCGTCGCGGTGGCAGCCGTGGCCGACGCGGGCGCCCCGGTCTGCGGAGAGCGGCCGCTGGGAGCGGCTGCCGAGGGAACCGATGTGGAGTCAGTTGCCCTCGGTGCCACCGAGGAAGCCGGGCCGCTTGGCGCATGCGGCATCGTCAGCAGGACCACCCCGGCCACAACCAAGAACACGGTGGCGATCAGCAGCAGGCGCGGCGAACGGGTTGGAGAGGTGGTCATAGCAGCCGGGCCCCTCCCGCGTATCCCGACATCGCGTTGACCGCGTCCAGGCGGACAACGGTGCCCGGGCGGGCGGCGTTGACCATCTGTCCGCTGCCCAGGTAGATCCCGACGTGATAGATCGTCGCGTCGCGGCCGGGGGCATCGGCGTAGAAGACCAGGTCGCCGGGCTTGAGCGCGCCGGTGCCGAGACTGGCGGGGATCCGCTGACCGACTCCGGCCTGGGAGGCCGCAGTGCGCGGCAGCTGGATGCCGACCTTGGCGTAGGCGTACACCGTCAGCCCCGAGCAGTCGAAGCCCTTGATGGTCGCGCCGCTCGAACCGCCGGGCGAGCAGCAGATGCCGTACGACTTGCCACCCGCGTTGCCACCGCCCCAGGAGTAGGGGACACCCCGCTGGGAGAGCGCCGTCTCGATGACGGTGCGGACCTTCCCGGACACGTTCTTCAGGTCCGGGTCCTCGGCGGCCGCCGTGTACTGGTCGATCCACCCGAGCACGTTGGCGACGTACTCATCGGAGTGGTTGTACTGCAGGATCGCCGCCTCGAGTTGGGAGCGCCCGGTCAGGTCACGGCCGTTGCCGCACAGGTAGATCGCGGCGCCGAGCGCGGCGTCGTCGGCGTTGTGCGGGTCGGCGACCTGGTCCCCGTTCGCGTCCTCGCCCACGCCTTCCCAGGTGGAGGGCAGGAACTGGAAGGGACCGACGGCGCGCTCCCCGCTGGCGCTGCCGTCCCACTTGCCGCCGTCGGTGTCCGGGAAGACGGTGGTGTTGCCACCGGCCCCGGAACCGTTGAGGAGCACCCCGTAGATCTTCGGGCGGATGTCGCCGTTGTCGGCGATGTTGCGGCCCACCGCGTGGTTGGACTCGACCTTGGCGATTCCGGCGAGGACGGGCCAGCGCATGCCCTGGCATGTCGGCACATGCTTTCCGACCTGCTGGACGGCCTTCTTGTAGGCGGTCAGCATCCGCGGCGGGATGTCTGCGGCGCTGCCGCCCTCGGCGATCCCGCCGTCGTCCTGGGCACCAGTCTTCAGCGCGACGTAGGCACTGATCGCGTTCCCGGCCGGCGCGGCACAGCACACAGCGGCGAACATCAGCAGCGCCACCACGCATCCCCACCGCCGGACGCGGCGTCCAGGAGTCGTCACCCCTCATCACCGTCCTCGTTCCCCCACCGGTCCCGCACCTGGCGCAGGCGGTTGAGCCGGTCGGTGTCGGGCGCGTTTTGCTGCATCAGCTCCCGCACCCGGGCCCGCGCCTCGTCCCGCGGGTTGCGCGCGCTCCCGCCCTCGGGGCGAACGGGCCTGTCGAGATCGGATCGAGGCTGCGGAGTCGGGCCGTTGGGGCGCGGGAGCGGTGCCGGGGGCGGAGGTGTCGTGGGACCGCCCGCAGACGTAGTGCGCCGCGTGGGAGCGGGTGCGGGACGGGCTGCGGGCCGTGGGGCGGCAGCCGGTGTGGCTGCGGTCGGCAGTCGGCGGCCGGCGAACGGCCCTGGTCCGCCGCTGTCGCTGTTCTCCCGGATGACCCGGGACTCATGACGCCTTGTGTCGCCCCAGGCCCGGCCGTCCTCGCGGACGGTGTTGCCCCACACCTGCACCTGCTGGCGGGCGTCCTGGGCGTAGCGCGAGCCTCCCGACCGGGCCCGGCGGACGCTTTCCGGCAGACCGACCGTGGCCCCGTAGGCGGTGCGGCCGCCGCGGTTGAGGAGGCGGTAGCCGCGGTAGCGGACGAGCCGGTTGTGGGCGCGGGTGGACAGCAGAGTGCGGTCGGTGTTCTGGTCGTGCAGCACCTGGCCGGAGTCGCGGTCGACGACCTGGCCGTCCTCGTTGCGATAGCGGTCGGGCGGGCCGCCAGGCCGACGCGGCCCCGCACCGCCGGAACCACCGTCGCCTCCATCCGACGGGCCGCCCATGTCCGGGTCCCCGTCGGCGGTGGGCTTGCGCCACTTGGCCAACTGCTCCTTGTCCGGCCGACGGCCGATCAGCAGCCAGTGCGCACCCTTCCCGCCGAGCCGGGCACCCAGCCCGCCCACGGCCGCAGCCGCGGTGAGCGGAGCGAGACCACGTCCGGCCTCGGCAGTGGCATCGGCGAGTACACCGCCGGTGTCCACCGGCATCCCCGCACCGTCGACCAGGGAGGCGAGCGCGCCCATCAGCCGCATCCGGGTGCCAAGCATCCCGTACCGGCCGCCGCCACCGCCCGTGAAGGCACGCAGTCCGCCGCCGTAACCACCCATCGCAGCGGGGGAGTTCATCGCGAGGGCGGCGCCGAGCTCGGAGGTGTCACCGGGCATGTGGGTGCCGCCGACCTTGGCGTAGCGCATCCGCATGGCCATGCGCTGGCCGAACGAGGTGATCCCGGTCAGCATTCTGCGGTGCCCGGCAGCGCCGGCGATGGCCAGCACGTCGATCAGCAGGATCCGCTCCACCATCAAATCCGGGCCGTTGGTGATGGTGGCGTCGATGGCGATGCCGAAGAACGGAACGAACGCGCAGATCCCGACCAGCGCGAGCATCGCGATCCCCCACAGGGACAGCCACTTCCACACCGACTGGCGGGCAGGGCCGGGCAGCATGCCGGCGATGAACGTGATGCCGCCGGCGGCTGCGGCCGCCGCGCAGACGCCCTGGGTGCCGAGCAGCACGATCGCGGAGGACAGCAGCATGCCGCAGATGAACAGGGCGGCGATCAACAGGAGGGCGCCGCCGCCGACCCGCCACCAGGTCGGCTTCTGCGCGTAGGCGGCGGACGCTTCACCGACCGGCCCGGCCTTCTTCATGGCCTGCAGGAAGAGGTCGAATTCCTGGTCCTCATCGGTGACGATGGCGTTCGTGGCGTCCAGCAGCGCACTGCCGGGGGTGAGCCCCGGCAAGCCGTCTGGGACGTCGTAGTCGGCGCCCTTACCCTCGCAGTACTCCTTGGCCGGACCGTAGACCAGGCTGCAGGCGTCCGACCGGTCCTCCGGGGTTTGTGCTTCGGCCTTGAAGCCACCGGTGATCCACTTCACGTGGACTGCGTATGCCTTGCTGTCGGACTCCTTGGCCGGGTCGAGGATGCGCCCGTACTGCAGCAGCATGTACGGCTTCACGATCAGCGCGTTGGTGATCGAGTCCTGGAGCGGGCGTGCCACGTCGGTGGAGGAGACGGGGGCTTCGGCCTCCTGCTCCAGGCACTTGAGTTCCGCGTTGCCGGCCATGCCTTCGCACGGGCCCAGGCTGGCGAGCTTGCCGCCCCAGTTGTAGGAGTTGACGCTCTCCTTGGCGACCTCGGCGGCCACTTGCTGGGTCTGCCCCAGCGGGCCGTCCTGGGTGAGCAGGTAGTCGGGGCGGACGAACGCGGACGCGGCGAACGCCGCGATCAGCAGGGTCAGGAAGATCTCGCCCAGCCCGCGGCCGACCCGTCCCCGCACAATCATGAATCCTGCGAAGACGAACGCCCAGGCCAGCAGCAGCCCTTTCAACCCGAGGGTGTCGACGACCACGTTGTTGTAGGCGTCGGCGACCCTCTGCGCTGGATTGACGAGGATCTTCAGCAGCGGGAACCGGAAGGCGACCTCGATCGACCAGCCTGCCAGCCCGACCAGCAGCCGGATCAGAGTGAACAGGCCGGACAGTATGAAGGCGAGGGTCTGCGTCTTGAAAGCGAAAATGGAGCCGCCCGCGGCGCTCAGCTCATAGCCGTTGATCGGCACCCCCTCGGAGGAGGTGATATTCAGCGGTGCGAGCAGGTCACCGGTCTCACTGTCACTGCTCGCCGCATACACGACCTGGCTGTTCACCAGGACGAACACACCGGTGAGCAGCACGACGAAGCCGGCCGAGCGCAGGGTCGCGCGGTCTGGACGCCACATGTCAGCGCCGCCTCTGCCCAGCGACACTGCGCCGCCGCCACACCACGAGGGCGGCCAGACCCGCACAGGCCGGCACCAGCCGCCACGCCGCACCGGCAATGCCCGGATGCTCGGCAGGGGCGGAGGCGGTCGTCGTGGTGCCGCGCTCGCAGTAGTCCTTGGCCGGGCCCACGATCAGCGCGCACGGATCCCGGTCCGTGGGGCGGGCTTCGGCGGCGAAGGTCTGCCCCGCGTGCGGCCACCAACCCTCCGGGACATTCGCTCCGACGGTCAGGACGAGCACGCCAAGGACAACGGCGATCACGGTGAGGACACTCGCGGCCGCGGCCAGGCGCCGGGAGCGATCCCAGGAAGATGAGGTCATCAGACGTGTTCCTTCGGACGGGTCCCCGTGGTCTCACCGGCGAGCGGCTCAGGCACGGAAGGCGAGGCAGCGCTCGTGCGGCGTCCGGGAGTGGTGGTGATGGACGTGCTGATGCGCGGGATACGGGGGATGGAGACCTTGACCCGGCCGGTGTTTTGCCGCGGACAGGTCAGCAGGAACTCGCCCTGGCGGCCCTTGCGGCCGACGGGGGACAGGCCGGTGGTCACCAGCCGCAGCAGCTCCGGGTCGTTCGCATCGAGACCGACGAACTCCAGGCCGCGGCGGGCGCGTTCACGGTCGGTAGTGCGGGCGAGCGCGCGGTAGGCCATCAGGCCGCGGTCGGGGCCGAGTTCGGCGGCGTCGTGGGATCCGGCGAGGAGCCCGGCGCCGTGCTTGCGGCCGTCGTGGAGGATCTCGTGGACCAGGGCGGTGCCCTCGGCCGACGAAGTCAGCCAGTACAGCTCGTCCAGGACGACCGAGGTGAACCGCTCGGGGTCCTCGAACGCGGTCTGCCGGGCGATCGCCGCGATCAGATACAGCACGGCACGGCCGATCAGCGCCTCCAGCGGCTGCTGATGCAGGATCTCCGGATTGCTGAACGCGGCCTTCGGCGGCAGCTTCAGACCAGCCGTCGTGATCACAATCATGTCGGAGGCGCTGGAGGCGTCCAGCTTCACCGGCGGCAGCCTGGGGTCGAACACCATGGCCGCCAGGGAGTTGCTGGCGACGACCCGGATGAGGCCGGCGAGGGTGGCGGCCGCGTCCTGCCGCTTGCCCGCCTCGCTCGTGGCCATTTCCTCCAGGACCTGGAGTACGCGGTGCATGGACGGCTGCTCGCCGGCGGCGGCCTGCTCGACGGCGTGGTGCAGGACCTCGCCGTTGGTGCTCATCGGGCCGATGCCGAGCTGCAGGGTGAGGTAGGACAGGGCGTAATGACGGCCTTCGGGTCCGTCAAACATCCGCAGCGGATCGATGGACACCTCGGCCTCAGCGGCGTCGATGATCTGGACGCGTCCCTTGGCCGCGGTGCGGGCGAAGGTGGCCCACTCGCGTACCGGGGTGCGGTCGATGCAGATCGCGCAGCCGCCGCGCGCCCACACCGCCTCCGCGATCAGCTTCTGCAGGACGCTCTTGCCCGCACCCAGGTCCCCGACGATGCCCATCGACGCCGAAGCGTCCACCTTGGGCGCATCGGCGACGTTGATCATCACGGGGCGGGTGGTTCCACTGTCCAGGTCGAGGCCGAGGAACATCCCGTTGGGGTCGCCGACCTCGGAGGCGGTGAACGCCCCGCCCAGCGCCCAGTCTTCGGAGACCTGATGCTGGGTGAACTCCCGCACCAGGCCCGGCCGCATGGTGCCGGGCAGCCCCAGAGTGAACAGGGCCTCCTGCAAGCCGGCTGGGCGAACAGCCCGGTAGTCGGCGCCGCCCAGCAGCGCGGCCAGTGCGCGGGCGCGGGCGTCGCAGACGCCGGCGGTCGGCCCCCACACCGTCAGCACGGTCACGGACTGCACCTCGACCTCCACGCTGGTGCGTGAGAGGCGGGCGTCGAGTTCGCCAAGGTCGCGGGCGGCCTCGGACAGGGAGGCGGGCATGCCGGTGGGGCGGGCGTCGTACTGGTCGGCCTGGTCGATCAACTCGTTCTTCTTGCGCCGCACCTGGTCGCGGGCCTTCTCCGCGGGCACGAGGGTGAGGTCGACGGTGTAGTCGACGGGGAAGTCGAGCATCTCCAGTTGGGCGAACAGGTCGGCGGCGTCCTGGCTGACGGCGGGCGGGCACTCGGCCAGCGCCAACTGAGCCTGGTAGCCCACCCCGGCGTCGGATTCGACCTGCAGCCAGCGCCGCCCGAGTGGCGAGCCGGTGTTCAGCCGCCACCAGGCTGTGCGGCCGGACCGGGTGATCCGGCCCGCGCTCTTGAGTTCGTCGACGTCGTCGAGGTCGGGGTCGATGCCGCCTTCCTGCAGGCGGACCTGGCCGAGGTCGGCGTAGCTGGGGGAGCGCAGCACCCCGTCACGCAGGTGCCCGCCGTACAGGTTGCTGGCTTCGGCTTCCGTCAGCAGCGGCTCGGCAAGGCCGCGGTGCAGGGCGTGCTGGATCATCCACACGATCTCGGCTGGGCGTGCCGGGCGGAAGGCGATCCCGCCGGCGAGCGCGGCCTCCACCCGGGCAGCCTGCTCCCGGTAGCCGGTCACCTCGCGCCGGGCCACCGGCACCGCGCGCATGCCCAGCACCGGAGACAGCTCCGCCCACGCCGCCCCGAGGGACGCCGACACCTGCAGACCGGCCGTCTCGGCCTGCAGCGGAACCGCCAGCCACAAGGTGCGGCGGTGCATCTCCTGACCGTCCAGCAGATCCAGCGTGGCTTCGACGTTCTCCACCCACGGATGCGGGCCGTCATCCGGTGACGTGTCAGCGGGCTCGATGCCCTCGATCATCCGTAGAGCGATCTCGCCCGGATCGACCTGCGCACACAGCCCGAACAGCCGCGGCGCCCCGGACAACGACCGCACCAAATGTGTGATCTTGGCGAGCTGTTCGTCGCGGACCGCGGCGGGCACATAGGTGCCCTGGACGGTCTCCTCGGACTGTCCCTGTGCGTCCGGGCCCGGGTGAAGGCGGTAGAGGGCCCACACGCTGCCCTGCGTCGACCACACCAGGTGCCCGGCGATGTGACGGATCGGCACCCTCATCGCGCACCCCCGCTTTGCTCGGCGAGCGCGAGCAGCTGCTGCACACCCGACACCGGTCCCACCGGCACTGCGGGAGCAGCCGGCTGCGCGCGGCGGCCCCTGGGCGGGCGGCCCGCGGCCGGGTTCGTGCCCGGTCTCCGCACGGCATGCCGCCGGGCTGCACGGGACGGTCCGGCCGCCGTAACAGGGCCGGGCTGGGGTGCGTCCTCGATCGTGAAGCCGCCGAGCAGCGGGTGGGGAGCGCGGTCGCGGGCGGCCCGCCCGCCGATCCGCCCTCCGCGGGGCTGCCAGCCGAGCAGCATCCAGCCCAGCGCCGCCTGCATCGGGGCACGGCCCCGGATCTTCGGGCGGCGGACCGCCCAGATGGTCAGCAGCCAGGCCGCGATCGGGACCGGCCCCATCCACGACCACCAGCCGATGCTCTTGACCAGAAGGAACCCGCCGCCGACGGCGACCGCGATCTGCGCCGGCGTGTACGGGCCGAGCGGGATCTTCCAGTCCGCGACTTTCCCCAGCACCCAGGGGTGACGGCGGGCCGAGGTGTAGAAGCGCCCCACCCGCCCGGCCGTGGCCGCGCTCACAGCCGGCCTCCCGCGTCGGCGGAGTGCTCGCGTGCGACCGGATCAGTACCGTGCACGATGCCGGGGACAGCGGGCGCGCCGTTGGCAGGGTTCTTGACCTCGTCCTCGAACATGTCGGAGAGGTCCTCGCGGGAGTTGTACAGCCCCAACGCGATGATCATCAGGAGCAGGGCGCCGATCCCCGCCTTGAGGCTAAACTTTTGGATCATGATGACGACCACGAGGACGAGCAGGCCGGCCTGCAGACCCTTGGTCGCCCAGTCCTTGAACATGTTGATCCACGAGTCGCCGAGGTCGTCCAGCTGCCCGGCGAGCATCAGGCTGTTCACGGTGTTCACCGGACACCCCCGTCCTGGACTGTGCCGGACTCAAGCGCCGAGACTTCCCACCGGCCCGAGCGGGCCGTGAGCGCGAGTTCGTAGCCCAGCGGCCACCGCCCGCCGACGTCCCGGGCTTCCACCTGTGCGAGGACGCGGACCTTGGTGCCGTCGGCCGGCACCTGCTCGGCGGCCGCGGCCTCCTCGACGGCGGACACCTGCTGCACGGTGACGGCCGTGTACGGGGCGGGGGAAACCGCGGTGAGCTGTACTCCGGGTGCGAGGTAGCGGCTCACCTCTCCGGCACCGGTCAGGTAGGCGGCGAGGAACTCCCCGACCGCGGACGTCAGATCTCCCTCGGGAACGGTCACGCCGTACGGCGACGTCGGCACCCCGGCCTGGGCCGGGCCGGCCACCACGCCCGGTGCACCGGTCACCGCGAACGAGGCACCTGCGCGGTCGGCGGTCACCGGCACGGCGTAGTACCGCAACCGTCCGTCGGCGTACTGCGCAGCCACCGTCACCGACCACGCACCGTCCGCGCGCTGCGCACTGCGCACCGCCGTCAGGGACTGAGGCAGCGACTGCGCACCCGCGGCCGGGTCGGGTAGTTCGACGCCTGGCGCCATCGACTGCGCAAGACGGGCCTGCGCAGTCGAGGCGTCGTCCGCGCTGCTGCGCAACCAGGTGCTGACGAACGACTGCGCATAGCCTGCCGGGTCGGCGGCCACCGCCGTGGTGCGCATGGCGGTGGGCTTGGTCTCGGTGGCCGCCTCGACCGTGGTCGGGGTAGAGGTGATGGCGACGCCCAGGGCGATCGGGCCGGCCGCGATGACGGTCCAGACCGCCAGGCGCGAAAGACGGACACGTCGCCGCATCGACTCCAGCCGGGCGCTGGCCGCCATCGGAGCAGCGGCCTCGTTCTCGGAAACCTGTTTGCCAGGGGACATGGTCAAACTCCCAGGTCAGTACGGATGTTGCTGACCTTGAGGAAACCCGCCGACCTCGACCCGACCGCCGACCACGAACCCCCGACCACGGTCACGATGGAGACACGAACTCCGTGGTCGGGGGGGGGGGGGGGCCCCCCCCGCCCCCCCCCCCCGGCCCCCCCCCCCGAGGCCCCCCCCCAGAGGGGGCGGCCCCCGCGCCCCCGCCGCGGCTTGAGG
>NZ_JBIAIK010000026.1:40271-72200 GCF_042871385.1 Streptomyces sp. NPDC005808
ACCCCCCCCCCCCCGGTTTCTGGTGGGACACACTACGGGGGGGGGGGGGGGCTGGGGCGCCCCGACCATCCCCCCGACCACGGTTCAGCCCCGAGTAGGCGACAGGTCATCGGGGCCGGCACACGTGCCGCTGCCGAGGATTGCTGCGCGACCACCAGCAGTGCGGGGCACTGGAGCCCCGCGTGCCGATGCGCAGACGGAGGCCGCCCGGGCTGCGGTGGGCACCTGCGCAATGTGTCGCCTGGAGCTGCGCACGAGAAAGCCCGGAAGGCTCTGGGCGGACTGCGCAGCCGTTCCGTGCATGGCGACTGCGCAGGATCCTCGACTGGTCGCGCAGCCGGATTGCGCAACGTCCGTCCGGGGGTGCGCAATCGGGATCTCGCCGGACTGCGTGCCGGGCTGACGGTGCGTGGTCGGCCCGACCATGACCCCGACCATGGCAGCTGGACGGGCATGTTGCCCGATCGTGACCGATGGTCGGGGCTCGTGGCCGTCTGCCTGGTCGGGGTCGACGGGTGAGCTGACGGCATGGAACACACGCACGACCGCGCACCCAGGCCCGCCGCCCGCCCCACCCCGGCGGGCTTGGAGCGCTGTCCAGGACACAGCGCGCGGTCCACTTCGGAGACACCGCGGTGAGCCGTTTTGGGGCGGGAGTCCACCGGGGTGTGATGGCCGCCGATCAGTTCACGCAGATCGCCAACGGCCTGTTCCGTGACAGCCGGTTGTCCTACAAGGCGAAGGGGATCTTCGGGCACGTCAGCACGCACCAGACCGGCTGGCAGGTCACCCTCGCCCACCTCGTCGCCGTGGGCCCCGACGGGCGGGAAGCGGTCCGCGCCGGCCTGAAGGAACTGGAACGGTACGGCTACCTCATCCGCGAACGCCTGCGCCGCCCGAACGGAACACTCGGCGAGGTCGTCTACGCGATCACCGACCACCCCGCCACCCTCGACATCGGCCTGCTGGAAGCCACCTCCGCACTCGCGGCCGAAGACGGACACGACACCGGCTTCGGGGCAGGGATCCGCCGGGGTGTGATGGCGGCCGATCAGTTCACGCAGATCGCCAACGGTCTGTTCCGGGACTCCAGGTTGTCGTTCAAGGCGAAGGGGATCTTCGGGTACGTCAGCACGCACCGGGACGGCTGGCAGGTCACCCTCGCCGAACTGGTGCGCCGCGGCCGTGAAGGCGTCGACGCCGTCACCACAGGGCTCCACCAGCTGGAGCGGCACGGCTTCCTCTACCGCACCCGCGAGCGGAACCCCGACGGCACGCTCGGCCAGGCGCTGTACCTCATCACCGACCTGCCCGCCCTGCAAAACCCCAGCTCACAACCAGAGTCGGGTTTTCCAGGATTGGCTGAGCCTACGTTGGCTGACCCCGGCACTAAGAACACCATCGTTAAGAAGACCAACAAGCAGAACACCAGACCCCTCCATCCGTTCGGCCGCAGCGAAGCACCGCGGGCACCGGGCCGGACGGACCAGCTGGCAGCGCCTGCGGCGGATGAGATGCACCCAGGGATCCGTCTACTGCTCGAACTCGGGGCGGCTCGCCCCGAACTGCTGCTGACCGGGGAGGCACTCACCGATCAAGGCCGGGTCGCGACCGTGATGCTGGAAGCCGGCTGGAGCCGCGAGCAACTGCAGCACGTCATCGCCGCCCGGCCCCTGCCCCACCCGGTGCGCACCACAGTCGGCGCGATCATCGCCGCCCGCCTTCGAGCTGCCCAGGCCTACCCCCCGCCCTCCACCGCGGCCGGCCACCAAGACCAGCCCGCAGGGGACGGCCCGCCGCCGCAGCCGCCCAGCTCCACCGCCGCGCGCAAGGTGACCGAGGCCCTCACCTACCGAGCCCTCGTCGAATGCGCCGGCTGCGGCGTGCCCGCAACCGCCCCCGGCGAGGACCTATGCCCGGCCTGCCTCGGATGGCCACCCTGCCGCACCTGCCCGGGCCCCACCCCACGCCGCGCCCACCCCGACGGCAACGGCCGCTGCACCACATGCGCCTCCGCCGTTACCGACCCGATGGAAGGAAGCACCCCGTGACGGACACCCTCCACACCCCGCCGCCCACCGAGGCCGCGCATCACGAGCGCCCCTTCGCCCGCGACCCCGGACGGTGGAACAAGGAAGCCTCCCGCGCCCTGCGCACCGGCCACGTCCGCGACCACACATGCTCGGCCGCCTGCGAACTCGTGCTCGTCCACGAACGCACGCCCTGGGGCTGGCTCGCCTGGACTGTCCCCGGCAACGGCAGCCCGTCACAGATACCTCATCAGATCGGGGTGCTCACTCCGGCCGCGACCCGCTCGCAGCGCCTGGCCCTGCGCTGGCTGACCAGGCGCCCCGCCCGGCGCCTCGCCCTGGACACCGTCCCCGGATCACTGCGGTTCTCCGCCGCCGCCGTCGCCCTCCTGAGCGTGGTGGTCGGCCTGTTCTCCATCACCCGCGGCGTCCCCACGGGCGTCGCGTTGCCGGCGATGCTGCTCGCCCCGCTGCTCGCCGAGCACCTGCCCGACCGGATGGACGCTCGGGCCCGCGCACACGTCAACATCGTCGAAGGCGACAGCGCCGTCCGCTACCTGCAGCGTCTCGCCACCCTGCATACCTCGCTCGTCGAAGCCGCCGCTGGCAGCGACCGCTACGAACTGCGCCGCTCGGCAGAGATCGGCCAGCACCTGATGTGGGATGCCGCCGGTCTGCTCCAGACCCAGGACACCCGCTCTCAATCAGGTGGGCTCATTGCCCGTGAACGGCTGATGCTTCAACTCGCCGACCAGGTTGCCCGGCTCATCGAGCGCTCCTCCACCGGGGACGGCACAGCCGTCGAGGACCAGACCTGCGACCCCGGGCTGCCGCTGGGTCCGTACCCGCCTGGCGTCCGGCCGACGACACCTCCGGCACCTCAAGACGCGCACAGCACCTCACCCCTGAAGGGAACCCTCCTCATGGCGCAGACCGAACCCGGCACGGCCGCTCGCACGACGGACGTCTACCTGCTCTTCGCGCACGAGCCGTACTACCCCGGCCCCGGAGCCCAGGAGATCAACACCACCGTGGTAGCCGCCGACACCCTCCTCCACCCGAAGGTGCACCAGCCCGACGGCACCCGGATCCACAACCTCCTCACCCAGGGACGGCAGGCGGGCAAGATCGTCCCCCTGTCCACGCTCACCCACGAACTGAACGGAGGCGCCGACTGGCCGACGGTCGGCGACTGGGAGCGCGTCACCTCCGACCTGGTGCAGCTTGTCCACGCAGGTCTGTGTGATGCCCTCAGCCTCGGCCTGCCCGAGATCGCGCGTGCTCTACTCTGCGCCGGGCCGCACAGCCAGGTCCGCGCTTACGACGCTGCAGCCGACGACTTCGTCGTCTACGCGGCCCCCGATCGCGCCGCGGCCCTGGCCGAAGTCGGCATGTTCCTCACCAAGCTAGTGGCCGAGCGGCCCCTCTGGCCCGGAGATGATCTGCTGCCCCAGCTCGTCGACCAACCATGAGACCGACAAACACAGCACGGCGCCCCGGGCCAGCCATGGCCTGGGGCGCTGCAGTCCTTCAGAAGCGGGGCGGTGTTGGAGTGCGTTGCGTACGACGTTCTCCCAGGATCTCGGCGGTCCGCCGTACTGCATGGTGAGCTTGACGGCCAGGCCTGGGCGGTAGCTGCGCGCGCGATTGCCTTGGTGGGCGGACATCGGCGCCTGCTCCACCAGCTTGCACAGCGAGCACGGCGTCACAGGCGGCTCGTACCCTGATCCGCCAAGGAGGCTGGCCAGGCGGGATGGGCCTCCAACGGCCCACAACATGAGCGGACCGGTTGTTGGGCACACAGCACGGCGCCCCAGGCCATCGCCTGGGGCGCCGTGATGGTCTTCGATGCCGGATACGCCAACGAAGGCAACTCACAGGTCGGTCCACGGGCGGGGCTTGCCGCCGGTCAGCGGCGTCCACATGGCGTGGGTGGGACCGTGTTGCTCGAGGTCTTCGAGCACGGCTGCTCCGAGGCGGACTTCGCGGGCGAGGGCCACTACGAGCGGGTGTTGAGCAACCATCGCCTGCAGATCGCTGATCCGGTTGTCCAGCCTTGCTCGGGAGGCGCCGGTGAGCACGAAGAGCAGCCGGGGAAAGACCGGATACCAGCGGAGCCAGGCAGGACCTGCGTCGGCCTTCCTGCGCCGGCCGACGGGCTGGGCCTCGTACTGGAACAGACGCGCGTATTCGATCAACTTCGCGGCCAGCCGTCCGCTGCTCATGGTGCTGCGATCGACTTCCACGAACGCGCCTAGCTTCCGCCGGTGTTCGCTCTCGACGACGGTGTAGTACATGACGGCGTCGGCTACAGTCCGCTCACCCTCGCCGATCGAGTGAGACACCTCGGGGGTCCAGTCCCAGGGGCCATGCTCGTGTCCGAGCCGACGGGCGTCTTCGGCAAAGGCCAGATGGACGCGGACGACGGCGAGCGTGTGCGGGGTCTTCAGCGACGCCGCCGTACCCGAGGTGATGGGGTAGGGCGGCCGCCCCCGCAGGACAGGCAGATCCCGGGTCAGACGGGAACCTTCCGGCGTGAGGTACCACGCGTGGGTACGCGAGCGGTTCGCATCCGGAAGCACCGTGCACTCGACGAGACCGTCGGAGCGCAGCGTGTTCAAGACCCGGGACAGCAACTGCCGCGTGCCCTCCGGCCGCAGCATCCGGCGCATCTGGCTGGTGGTGGCGATGCGGTGCTGGGCGAGCCCGGCCAGCACTTGGTGACGCAGGGGTTCAGCAGGGCTGGGGACCGGGGTGCTCAGGGCGGGGCTGATCATGCAAATCCTTGGGCCGTGGCGGACTTCGTCTGCTGATCAGAGAACCCGTGGGCCCCGACCAAACCCCCGACCACGAAGCCCCGACCATGGTCACGAAATCGAAACAGCCTCAGGGCCGCGCATCCACGACCCCGACCACGAGCCTCGGAGGCGGGCAAGGGAAGTGTGCGATGGGCTCTCCCGGCTCCAGGGGCCAGTCTCGGCAAGACCCAAGAAGGCGGTGCCTGGAGAAAATGGGCGATGGCCGGTCCGCAGCAGCCAAGCTGCTGCGGGGCGTGGTGGCGAGCCGCGCCATGCCGGCCATCGTGCGACACCCGGTCCGCAAGGGACCAACAACCCGTAACCAGGTGCCGCGTTCAAGAGGCGGTGGGAGATGGCCGCACCGCCGTTTCTACCTTTTCGGCCTACGTTTGGCCGCCTGCTCGAGGATCCGCTTGCGCGTCCACCGCCGGCGCCCGCCCTTATCCGTGACGGCGTCAGGTGTTTTCATCAGGGGAAGATTGCCCTGGGCGAGGCTGCTAGAGAAGGAGCCGACGCTCTTGTAGCCGAGCAGCGCCGCAGCCTGTGTCGCCCCGAGGAGCTCGTCGGGATCACCGTCGACGGGAACAGCGGGAAGTGCCTGCGCTGGCCGCTCGCTGCTGGGGTACCGGCCGCTCCCGGGCCGTGCTGCCTTCCAGTCGAGCAGGGTCTGCACCCGCCACAGCAGCTTGCGGTAGGGGCGCTCCGGGGTGCCCATCTCTTCGACGACGTCCGGCTTGGGGAAGTACCCGGGGTGGTCGCGGACGTAGTTGTTGACCTGGTTCATGTTCTTGTAGCCCAGGAACCTCGAGGCGGCCACACCGTTCAGCAGGTCCCCAGGGTCCCGGGAGGGCGGTTTGTGGTCGCCGAGTCTCGCCAGCGACCGCTCTGCGAACCACTTGGTAACTTCGGCGTGGTCCCACAGTCTCGCGCGCCGGCGCATGCCGACGATTTCCGGGAAGCCGTTCTCGTCTCGCGTGTTGTAGAGACGGGTGACCCGCGCGGAGGTCAGACCCTGCTCTGCCGCGATCTCGGCAGCGTCAGCCAGGCGAGGCTTACGTGGCGAGGTCATGGCGGAACCGCCCGTCCAGTCGGCAAGTGCGCCGGCCTGCCCGGCTCACAACTCAGATAATGGCAGAAGATCCGGGTGCGGGTCTACCACGCTGCCCAGGAATTGCGGGCAAGGCGGCCGGCTTCATCCTTCAGGGATCAGGCACACACCGCGGTGGGCGGCGTCCTCAGCCATCTCGGAGTAGGCCAGAGCCGCTGGAGTCATCTGCCACTCGGTGACGGCGAGCAGCGAGACCAACTCGCCGCGGTCCTGCGATGCGTCGCACGGCAGACCGGCCGCGTTCACGGTCGCTGCCAGGACCTCGGGCGACATTCCTGCCACACGAGCCGCCACGGTTCTGCGCAGGTCTTCGAAGCCCTGCTGGTACAGATCGTTCGCCTCGGTCAGGAACAGCAGCATCAGATCCTCGTCGTGACTGGCCGGTGCGGCCGCGGCGAGGTCGAGGAGGCGCTGGGTGGTCGTCGTCATCATGGCCAGTATGCCTTTCTGGATTGATCAGCGGGGTGCCGCCGGACTCTGACGAGGCGGCGAGGGGGAGCGCCAGTTCGGGCCGGGTGGTTCAGATGAGGAGGGCGGCCGAAGAAGGTGAGCGCCCGCAGGTCACAGATGTCTTGGCACGCTTCCGTGCCACGCTGAGGCGAAGTGATGGGCGTCGGCCGCCTGGACGGTGAGACTTGACTGGCATCCAGATGCCGAGATCTCTAGCTCTGGGCGGCGCAGCCGTTGCACAGGGCGCGCCCGCTGTCGCGGGCCAGGTCGGGTAGCTTCCGGGGCTCCAGCTGCAGTGCGGCGCGGACCTGCACCTGGAGCGCGGCGAACTCGGGCCCGTCGTCGGGGCAGACGACGCCCGGGTCGGGTGCTCCGCACGTCCTCGTGTGCCGGATGAGATCGGTGATGCGCCAGTCGGCGCGGAAGCTGTCGCCCCGAACCTGTTCGACCTCGGCGTACAGGTCGGCCAGCCGCGGCCGCCGTCCGGCCGAGAGCTGCACGTCGCGGCGCGCGGCGTAGGGACACAGCGAGCAGGAGCAGCGCGAGGTGCCCGCCCAGTCGCCGGCGCCGGGCACGGAGTCGTACGTCCAGCAGTACGGCACCGGCGCGGTGCGGTGCCAGTCCCTGACCGCGTCGGTGGACCATTCCTTGATGGGCAGCCACTCGTCCACGAGGCGGGCGCTGTTGGACTGGACGGTGCGGAAGGCCGGCCGCTTCTTGCGGTCGGGACCTTCGTCGCTGCGCAGGCCCATGACCTTCAGGATGCGCACGGGACGGCCGAGCTCGCGTTTCATGCGGGTGACCATCGGCGTCCAGGCGGCGGAGACGACGCTCTCCTTGGCGGCTTTGCGGCAGTAGGGACTGCCCATACGGGGGAAGCGGCCGTAGGCGGCGATCTCGGTGAGCAGGCTGTGCGGCATCCGCGTGCCATCGGGGCTGGGGAGCGTGCGGGTAACCTCGACGTGCCGGTCGGCCGGGATTCCGAACGCGGCGCTCTGCAGGGCGGCGAGTTCGGACACCCCCGGGTAGCGGACGCCGTCGAAGACCACGGCCGGCCACTCCAGTACGCCGAGGCTGGAGTGGTAGGAGATCACCCGGTCGGCGACGCCGGCGCTCCGCGCGGCTTCCATGAACACATAGTTCATGACCGCGGAGTCCTTCCCGCCGGACAGCTGCGGGGCGAGCAGGTCGTACGAGGCCAGATCAGGTGCGTGCGGCGGGCGGTGGGGGGAACGCGTGGGCATGACGACTCCAACAGGTCGGTGTGGTGAGAGCGGTGAGAGGGGAGTGCGCGGTGCTGGAACGCAGGACGCTCCGGCACACCGTGTTCAGGAAGGGACGGGTTCGCGATCGGGGTGCTTGGGGTAGGGCTGTCGGGTCGGCAGGCCCAGCCGGATCTCCTCGCGCTTGCGGCGCGACCGGCCGAGCCGGAACACCCAGCGGTGGGCGCCGCGGTGACGGACGTTGCGGGCGCCGGCCGCGGCCAGGGCCTCGCGCAGCCAGACCGCCGGGTCGACGCCGGGCCGCGGCCGCGGAGCCCCGAGCGCGATGAGCTGCTCCTGGGCGTAGTGGTAGCCCTGCTCCTGGCGGCGGATCTTCTGCGCGGTCCGGGAGTTGAAGACCGTGCCGTCGGGCAAGAGCTTCACCGTCCGCGCGGTCGCCCGGCCGGCATAGACGGCGTTCGTCGCGGCGTAGATCGTCCCGACGTGCCCGGGCATGATCAGGACGCCGGAAGCGGTCCTCCGTGGGACAGGGTCGGCGAAGGAAACAACGCCCCGCACTCCCTCGGCGAGCAAGGTGGCGTGGCAGCGCGCGAGGAACCAACTCTCGGAATTACCCGGGCACTCATCGAGCAGAACGAACCGGGAACACTCAATGGACTCGGTGAAGGGGCGCAGGTCAGGCAACGGTTTGGTGAGCACGGCGGTGTTGACCGGGGCCCCGAACACGGCAACACCGGTGAGTCGGCGCACCCGCCCGGAGACGTCATACAGGCCGAACTGGACCTTCGCGGCAGGGTAGGAGCGCGAGTAGTGGTGCGTGAGGACGAACTGCTTGCCCGGCTCTTCGCCAGGGATGACCTCCACCTGGTACCGGCGCGCGTCGAACCCGCCGTCCCGGAGGTGCCTCCAGGAGTGTTTTCCCTCGCGCCATCGCTGGCACCAGGGGGTCGAGGTCGGTATCTCCGCCAGGTCCTCGAACGGCAGTGCTTCCTGGACCGAGCCCATCACACTGCTTTCCCGTCCGCAGGTTCCTCGTGCTGGTCGGCGTCAGGGAAGAGCGAGAGCTGCGCGGCGGGAGCGGCGCGCAGCGGTGAGCAGGGCGGTGTGTGCCGGACGTCCTGGGACGGCGCGGGGGTGGCGTCGGTGGGCTGGTCGTCGTCTGCGGCGTGTGTGCAGGGGCAGTTCCACCGGCATGGTCGCTGCCCCGCCGCGTAGTGGATCATTGCGACGACGAAGCCGCCGCGGTCCGTCATGGTGCCGGCGTCCTTGTCGATGCGTGGGCCGTCTGCGCTGATGCACTGGTCGTGGCGGCCGGAGTCGCAGGGGTGGCAGACGCCGCGCTCGCACGAGCACCAGCGGTGAAATCCGTGGGGGTAGGCATCGTCGATCCGGCGAAGTGCCTTGGTCCAGGCGTGGGCGCGGATCCAGGCGCCCTCTTCCCCGGTCATGGGGGAGCTGGTGGGGGAGGGGACCGGTTTGAGGATGCCCATGAATGCTGCGCCGATGAGGCGTAGGCGGGTGGTCATGTCGGGTCTCCGAACAGAGTTGGTGTGGTGCGGATTTCGTTCATCCAGGCCAGGAGGCGGGGGAGGTTGGTGTCGGGCCCGAAGGCGAGGTAGGTGCCGTCACAGGTGGTGCAGCCGAAGGCCTGCGCGATGCGCAGTCGGCGCCGGGAGTTGACCCGGCCCATGTGGACGGCAAGTCCGCGCTCGCGGGCCTGCTGGGCCAGGCGGTGCGCGGCCGGTGAGGTCTTCCACTCGGTGGAGCCCGCGAGGAACAGCACGTCGATCGCGTCCCAGGGGATGAGACCGTCCTCCTCGCTGCCGTCCTGGGCGGCGAAGGCGACCGGGATGCCCAGGGCGCGGATGGGCTCCAGCCACGGCAGTGACTCGGCAAGCGTCGCCGCGGCGTCCATGGGGACGTCCGGGGCCACGGCCCACAGGCAGCGGTCCGCCGCGTAGCGTTCGACGGTCGCGGTCAGCCAGGCGAACCATGCTGCGGTGCCGGGCCAGCCCTTGCCGAACTTGCCGTTGTCGCACGCGTACAGCGCGCCGGGCGGGATCAGGTTGCCTTGGGCCGGTGTCGTCATGCAGCCCAGGAGTCCGGCCTGCATGACGGCCCGTACCTCAGCTCCGGAGGGCGTTGCCAGGTACAGCACGGCGCTGGGGAGGCAGGTGAAGCCCAGTGTGTGAGGGCATGCGGGCGCGCATGAGCGGTCCTTCCGGACGGTGAGAGGCGAGGAGAGGAGCGGTCAGGCGAGTGGCAGCTGCGCGGCGGCGCCCGAGATGAGGGCCTGCCACTCCTTGTCGAAGTTCTGGTCCCGCTTGTCCAGCACGCGGGCGGGGGCGGTGGTGAAGAGTTCCTCCGCCATCGGCCAGGCCGCCTTCCGGGGGCGGAGCCAGGCGCGGCACCGTCCGTACAGGTGGTCGCGCTCGACGTCGATGCCGTGCCGCCGGGACACGTTGGTCAGCCGCTGCGCGAGCTGCTGGGGGCGGCCGATGTCGATGCGCTCGGTGGAGCGCATCACCGGGCGGTGCCCGCCGTCGCCGGACAGCAGGAACAGACGCCGGACGCGGTAGAGGGCCCAGGGCATGTCGAGCTCGCGCTCGAAGGCCTCCAGGCAGGCCCGGTCCCGCGGCTGAGCCGGGTCGAAGAGCTCCAGGAGACTCTTCCTGCCGTAGAGCTTGGCGTTGGGGTTGAGGCTCATCGCCGTGTACTCAAGGCGCAGCACTTCACCGGCGATGCCCGGGTGGGTGCGCATGCGCTCCATGTGGGCCGGTAACGCGCCCATGGAAACCGGGAAACAGCAGAAGGTGCAGTAGCTTGTGGGCCAGTGCACGCCGAAGCGCTCCAGCAGATAGTCCTCGCACGCCTGCCGGCCCCAGCCCCAGTCGACAAGCGGGAACTCACCGGTCCGACCGGGGAGTTTCGAGTTGGCCTGGTCCTTCAGGCAGCGTCCGGATTCGTCGGCGTTGAAGCCGATGATCTGGCGAAAGGGAAGCCCGCCCGTGACGGCGCCGATCCACCGGTCACCAACGTCTGCCTTGGCACGCAGGCTGCATTTGCGGGTGCCGGCCTGCTGGGGAACCGTGCCCACGGACTCCATCTCGTCCCACAGCGTCCACGCCCCGCGGGCGTGGAGCCGTTCGGGGTGACGGGAGTCGTCCAGGACCGTGATCCCGTCAGCAGCGAGGTGACCGTTGCGCGCGAGCTGGACGAACCGCACGCCGTGCTCGCGCAGCAGCGGCAGCATGAACTCCTCGACCAGGAGCCGGGTTTCGGGCCACTCACTTCCGGTGGCCATGTAGAGGACTGCGGTGCGCTCCAGGTCGATGCCGTGCACTGCCGGGTCGGTGAGCATCTTGGCGAGGTAGGCGGTGGAGTCCGCGCCCAGGCCCCAGTTGATGAACGTGTCGACCTCATCGGTGGTGGTGAGACCGGGCAGTGGCGGCGTGTAGCCGGGACGGCTGGGCATGGCGGCACTCTCACCGGGTGGTGGGCGGTATGGAGCGCGCGGAATCGTCCTGCGCCGCGGGCAGGGGTGCGCTGTAGGGGCGGAGCATCCGTGAGGCATTGGCCCTGGTGACGTCCCAGCAGTCGGGGCGCGCGGCCGTGGAGAGCAGCAGGCAGTAGCTGTCCTCGGGGTCGGGTCCCTCGGCGAAGGGCAGGTCGTCGGGAAGCTGGTCGAAGAGGGACCCTGCCTGGTGCAGTCCCTGAACGGCCTTGAACAGCGCTCGGGGGTCAGCCGGGTCGAGAGACCCCCACGCCTCGGCGAGAGGGGAGTGCTGCGGCAGTGCGGGCAGCAGCCGCGTGTGACCGTCGCCGAAATCGAACAGGGTCCGGCCGTCCGCATCGAGCACGCTGTGCAGCGTCAGGACGTCGCAGCAGTCGTTGTCCTCCAGCACCAGGTATGCGGCTGCGCCGGCGTACTGAGCGTTGAGGGTGTCGGCGATCAGCCGGGAAAGGGCCTGGGCGGCCTCGCGCACGCGGTCCGTGGCCTCGATGAACGCGGGCCACGTGAGGGGGACAGTCATGAGGGGGTCCTTCGTCTTGGGGCCCGTGCCCGGGTGGGGAGTCCGGGCACGGGCAGCGGTCAGAGCAGTGCGAGCGCTCGCGCGGGGTCGGGGCAGGGAAGCGCCTGGTGTTCGGCGAGCAGGCGGGCGTTGCCTTCGGAGCGGATGCCGCCGTCGGCCGGGACGGCGAGCAGGGTCCGCTTGAGGGCGATCGCCGCTTCGGCGGTGCGCAGGGACTCGGTGTGGTCCAGGGCCTCGATGAGGATCACCGCGCGGGAGAGGGCGGCGAGCAGGGCGGCGCCGGCCCTGAGGGTTGCGCCGCTGGTGGCGGTGCCGGGGCGGCAGAGGCTGACCGCCGCGCCGCCGTTCTCGGTGATGGAGTTCAGGAGCGCGGCGTGGGTGTGGGGGTAGGCGCGGTCCAGGCCGCGCGGCAGGACGGCGAGTGTCGTCCCGCCTATCAGCTCGGCGGCCTGGTGGGCGTGGGCGTCGACGCCGTAGGCGAGGGTTGCGGCGACGGTGTGGCCGGCCTCGGCGACAGCGGTGGCGAAGGCCTTGGCGCGGTCGGTGACCTCGGCGCTGGCCATGCGGTTGCCGGTCACGACGACGGTGCTTGCGGTGAGCTCGGGCAGGCGGTCGTGTCCGCGGGCCCACAGTCCCAGCGGGCAGTCGGGACCGAGGTCGCCCAGGGCCGCGGGCCACTGAGCGTCCGAGGGGATGACGAACCGGCACGACAACTGGGCGTTGGAGAGTTCATGCTCCGGCCGGTACTGGGCCAGGCGGCCGGTGTTGTCGAGGCGGACACGCCGCTGCCACACGTCGGTGGGGGAGTTCCGGGCAAGATCGGCGGCGACCTGGTCGGGGGTGAAGTGGGCGGAGAGCGCGGCGAGGACGGCACGGTCGGACATGGCGGCCTTTCGGGCACGGCGCGGCCCCCGCCCGCGAGCCCGTGCCCCCCCCCGGGGGGGGGGTTTGCCAATACCTACGGGCGCCACCCCCGCCCCCGCGCTGGTGTAAGAGCGGGAGGTCGTCAGGNNNNCGTACGGGGGGGGGGGGGGGGGGGGGGGGGGGGGGGGGGGGGGGGGGGGGGCGGGGGGGGGCGCGGGGGGCCCCCCCCCCCCCCGCGCCCGGTGGGCGAGGTGAAGGGGAAGGAAGGGGAGGAGGCGGTCAGCTGCCGACGTGAAGGGGAGGAGCGTCGGCAGCTGTGGAGGCGCTCGGGCCGGACCAGCCGGAGGACCGTCGTTCGTCCCACCAGCCGGGCGGGTTGCCTGGACGCCTGGAGGCCGCTTCGGCCGCGACCGGTTCGGCGGGCTGAGGCTGGGGAGGCGGACTGACGGGAGCGGCGGCGCCCGGCCCGGGAAGGCCTGCTTCGGTGTAGGCGATTCGCTCGCGCAGGCTGAGGCCGAGGTCGTCGACGCTGAGCCGGATCGCGTTGTCCTTGATCTCGGTGATGCGGCCACGGACGAGGACGGCCGATCCGCTGACGAGTGATTCGGTGGCGTTGCGGGCGATGTCGCCCCAGGCAGTGCACACGTAGCGGATCGGGGTCCCGTCCTGCCATTTCTGGGTGGCGGTGTCCCATGACCGGGGGACTTCGGTGAGGCGGAACCGGCAGACGGCGAGGCCGGTTTCGGTGAAGCGGATTTCGACGTCGCTGGCGACGGTGCCGGACACGTGCGTGATGGGCTGCGACATGCGAGCACCTCCAAAATCAATAATAGTGTATCTATGGTGGGTGTCAATCCCCCCTGCGCCACCGCATCCACCGCACCCGGCGGACCAGCCGGTGTAGCCGCCAGGACCACGCATTCGCCGGCACCGGCCCGGCTCCCGCGCTGAACACCGTGGCGTCCTCGACCTTGACGTGCAGTGGGACCGTCGAGTCGCCGCGCACGAGCTGCTCGACAGTGGTGTCGAGATGCACCGACACCCGCACGGCCTGCATGTCAGGGTCCAGGTAGGCGAAGACCAGGACTCCTCCGACCTCGATGCAGGGCAGACCGTCGTCGTCGGGACCGGTCATCGGGTGGAATACAGCAGCGCTGTTGGCCTGGGCACAGAACTCCCCGCCAGGGAAACGGAAGCCGTACGGCGCGGGCGTCATCGGCGCGTTCCTGCCGATGTCATCGGCGTACAGCCAGTAGTCCTCATCGCCACGTCCGTCACTGGGCCCGTAGTACAGGTCGATGGCCGTACGGTCGTCGAAGGGAGGCACTTCAGGGATGCCCTCGTCCCCTCGGACGTTGTCCCAGTTGCCGCGGACGTGCCGTGCCAGAGAGGCGAGCGCGGAAGCCTCGTCGGTCCAGAGCGTCACCACGTCCTCATGGCGGTCCTGGAGCCGCAGCACCCAGGCGCTGCCCGCGACCCATCGCGTGGGCTGTGGCGGGCGGGTGAAGTCGAAGCCGGCGAGCCACTCGGCGATGACGTCGACGGCGCCTGCTCCGGGCTGCTCACCGCTGCGCTTCCTCAGTTCTTTCATCAGCTCGTACAGGCTGCTGATGACTTCGCTCTCGGGTGTGGCCGGGTCGGGTGTGATCACGGGACTCCTCCTTCGGTGAACGGCGGCAAGGGGGCGGAAGGTTACGGAGTTCCGTCCAGGAGGTCGCGCACCAGACCCATCAGATGGCCCTGATCAGGTGTGAGTGTCGCGGTGCGCAGGACACGCCGACGCAGGACGGGGACGTCGACGCTGATGCCGGAGACCACGCCTGGCTGGTCGGAAGGGCCGGTCAGGCGGTAGTTGCGGGTGTGGATCATCCAGGCCTCGTAGCGGTCGGCGCGTGCGCCGCTGCGGGCGGCGTGGCCCTCGTCGGGCGAGCGGGAAGGGCACAGGCAGGACGGATCGGTGCAGGGGCGTCCGGCGGGATGGCCGGCCAGGACCGCGCGGCTGCGGTAGTGCGTGGCCGTGCCGTTGAGCATGGGGCAGTGTGCGGCGGTGTAGGGCAGGCACTCGGGGTGCAGGGCGGGTTCGGGTGAGATGCCCCGGGCGGCGTCGACCGGGCGGACTATCAGGAAGCACCGCTCTTCCAGCGGCTCGCCGCAGATCTGGCACAGGCGTTGTACGAGAGCCGTTCGGGCCCGTTCCGCATCGAGGCTTCCGAACGCGGCGTGGCCTGCGTGGATCAGAGACACATACGGCACGACGAGCCCGCCCGACAGAGGCCGGCGCACGCAGCGTTGAGGTATCGGGTGCATCTGTCACGTCCTTGGAGTCGCTGGAGCGGGCGGCTGTCCGGTGGCAGCCGCCCGGTGGAGTGCGTCAACTGCCTGGCGGCGGGGGCGGGTCGGGGGTGTCGCCGGTCGGAAGTTCTTCCAAGGGGAGGTACCGGCAGTCGGTGGCGTCGTGCATGCGCAGGTGGAGCCAGCTCAGGTCCTGTCCGGCCCAGAGGCCGGCCTCGGCCGCGATGGCGGCGCCCCGTGGGTAGGTCGTGCCGTCGTCGAGGTCGGAACACACGACGATCAGGCCCGGGCGGTGTGGCAGGTGCCGGAGCGGCACTCAGCAGGGGAGCAGGCCCACCGGATCGTCGTCCGGGCTGTCGCTGATGACCAGCACCGGCTAGAGCGGCCAGACGGGGTGGACGTCCTCGTCCGGGAGGCGGAACTCCGTTTTGAGAGCTGTGTCGTTGACGACCCACGGCTCCGGATCGTCATCGTGCCGGGGCCGGTGGGCAGCATCGTGGAAGCTGCGGACCTCGCGGATTTCAGCGCCTGAGGCGAGGGCGGACAGCAGGCGCTCGCGATGGGTCTGATGCCGGGGCCCGAGGATGTACTCGCCGTCGAAGCTTCGCGAGTACTCCTGACAGGGTCCGTCGCCCATTGAGGCGAAGCGGAACAGGAACGAGGCGGCCTCTGCCGTCTCGGTACTCATCAGCACTGCATAGTGCTGGTCTGTGAGTGCGGCAGTGGCCAGGGCCGTGTGGAGTGTGCGGCTTCCCCGCACGGGACGGTTGCCGAAACGCAGGTGGCTGAGCAGGAGATCACGCTGGGCAGGGGAGAGGCGAATCAGCATCACAAGCCGTCCTTTCAGGAGAGGCGGGCGAGACCCGCGGTGCGGTGGGTGCGCGGTCCGGATGACGGCGGCCGATCAGAGATCCCGGACCTGGTTTGTCGACAGTGCGCGTCCTGGCCGTAGGCGCGCCGGGTCGCGCCCGCTCCGGGAGCAGCCAGGTGGACTGCCCCCGGAGCGGGCCTGCTCAGGCGTCGGCCGGTGCCTTGGTGAGCTCGATGCACGCGGCGGGGACCTTCGAGAGCCGGAAGCGCTTCACGCTCTCCGGGATCTGGAAGCGGGTGTTGCGCGGGTCCCGGCGCAGTTGTGCGGTGGAGTCGGCGTCCAGGAGGAAGTCGAACCGGGTGCCTGTGCGGTTGGGCTGCTGGACGGTGCCGGTCAGTCGGCGCAGGCAGGCCGGGCGGATTGAGGTGTCGATCCGTCCTGTGCGGCCCGGCGTGATCACCGGCTTCCGGGCCGCGTCCAGTTGCAGGAGGCGGGAGGTGGCTGCCTCCTGGACGGCGGCCACGGATTCGACGTCCTTCAGGTCGCGGATGTGGTCGCGGACCTCGGTCGTGGTGAGCATGCGAGAGTTCCTCTCGTGTTGCGGGGATGACCGGGCACTGATCTGCCCGGGGAATCGAGGGCCGGATGCCGCCGTGGCCCGGGGGATGCGCGGCACCGGGCGGGAGAAGAGGGGGCCGGTCAGTCGAGCGGGTAGAGCACGAGCGCGGCGACGGCGTTGTCGGGGATCTCGGGGAACAGCGCGCGCAGGGTCTCGCTGTTGGCCAGATCGCTTTCCAGTGGGTAGACCTCGCCGTGCAGCCCGTGGACGGGGGAGTAGCGGGCGTGGTCGAGGGTGCTGAACGGCGAGTAGCTGTTTCCGCTGGCATCCGCGCAGAGCACGACCAGCGTCTCGCCGGGAAGACGGGACCAGCGGGTGCGAAGCAGGTGCCGCAGCACGGCGAGCGTGAGCGACTGCTTGCCCTGCTCCTGCTCGGAATCGGATTCTGCTGGGCTGGACGGCGGCATGACGGACTCCCAGCGGTGTCGGTGTCGTTCGCGGGAGGAGGGCCGGGGCACGGCGTGCCCCGGCCGGGACCACGGGGGCTATGCGGCGGTCGGCTCCTGCGGCCGGTGCGCGGCCACGGCCTGGCTCTCGACCTCGGACAGCTGGTAACTGCCGCTGTCGGCCTGGCCGAGCGATTCGAGCAACAGCAGATAGGCGGCCTGCTGCTTGCTGGGGGCTTCCCAGAGGTAGGCGGGGCGGTACCGCACCATGTCGTAGGTCTTCGGGTCGCGGATGTCGGCCTCGTAGGCGGCGGCGACCTGGGCGAACAGGATGTTCGCGAGCCGGGCTTTCGGCAGAGCGGCGGCCAGTGCCGAAGCTGCCGTGTTCTCGCCCTCCTTGGCCCCCAGGAACCGCGCCACGGCAGTGGTGTCCCCCTTGCTCGCCCACTTGCCGTAGAACTCGGGCAGGTCCAGCAGCACCTGCTGAGCGAAGAGCCGGGCCTCCTCGGGCAGGCTCTTGCTACGGACCAGACGCTCTACGAACGTCTGACGGGGTCCGGCTGCTGCCTTCCACGCCCGGTTGCAGGCCACCACCCGCGCCCGCTCGGCCGACTTCTCCGCCGCCTTCTCCTCGTCTTCCGCTGTGCGCGGCTTCTTGGGCTGCTTGCGGACTTTGTGGCCGTTCCCGGCCGGGTCCGAGCAGTACCAGACGGGCTGGTTCTCCTCGTCCAGCGCTGCGCAGTGGCCGTGGCAGCCGTGGTGGTTGTCGGCGGTGAGCGGATTGCCGAGACCGGTGGTGAGGTCCGACAGGGCGCGGGCGGACTCCCGCGTCATGTACGGGAGGGTGGACAGTAGGGTGACGCCGGACTCCTGGAGGGCTGCTGTGGCGTCCGCGCGGGTCTTGGTGCTGGCCTGCTCCTCCATCAGCAGGGCGAATTCCTGGTCCCAGTGCCCGCGTCCGCCCCGGCCCTCTTCCTGGTCCTTTGCCAGCGCCCGGAGCAGCCGCTGCGGGGCGTTGGAGATCTCTTCCACCTCGGCGAGCTGGGCGGTCTGCTCCAGGTCCATGCCTCCGGCAGTGGCCTGGCGGAGCGTGGCGTCATTCAGCTTCTGGGCCTTGCGCAGGTGCTTGACCGCGCCGTGCTTGAGGCCCATCGCCTTGACGGCCCTGGCCTGGTCCACCTCGTCCATGCCGACCAGGGAGAGTTCCTGGGCCTTGAGGGTGTCCCGGGCGTCCATTTCCAGGCGGTGGTCGTTCTCCACCAGCGACAGGAAGCGGGTCCAGCCGTCACGGCCGACCAGGTCCTCGCGGACGAAGGCCTTGACCGTGCGGACGGGGCGGCCGTCCTGTCCGGCGGTGGCGTTGGCGATCTGCGCGGCCTGGGCGCGCCGCCAGCCCTTGAACACCCCGTAGGTGCCGTCCGCCCGGGGCCGGACACTGATGGCCTCCTCGACGCCGAGTTCCTTGACGGAAGAGATCAGCTTGTCGTCCGGCTCGGTGTCGTGCTCGCGGGCGTTGTGCTCGTCGCGCACGAGCAGCGCCGGGTCGAGCTGGACGATCTGCTGGGCGGCCTCCTCGAATTCGTCGGGCTGGTCGGTCTGGGTCGAGACGACGGTGGCCATGTGGCTCTCCTTCTCCATGTCTCAGCGGCGAGTTGGCGGGGGGCCAACCCCGCATACTTCAATAATAGTGACATCTGAAATGGTGGCTAGATGCCCTCTGACCTGGGTAAACGTCGCGTTCGGGGTGTGATCAGCTCAGGTCGTGTACGAGGAGCCAGGCCGGTCCGGACTGGACGCTAAGGCCCAAGCTCTCGGTGAGGCCGAGCAGGACATCGCTCCACGCCGGGCTGACGGTGAAGCTGCACACGGGCCGGTACTCATTGGGGCCCAACTCCTCGTACGCCGCGCCCAGGATGATGTGCTCGCTGTCGCCGACGGTGAAGAGCTGGACGCGCATGAACTCCGGGTCCGGACTGCCGGACTCGGCGGTCTGGGCCTCCAGCGCGGCGTGGAGCGCGTCGAGATCCCGGGGCGGCGCGATCACCACGCCGTAGACGGCGTACACGGACGACGTGACGGACATGGCCGATCTCTCCTTGCGGTCGGGGCAGTGCGGGGACGGCTTGCCCGGGGCATCGCTGCGCTCAGTCGCCTCGGGCGCCGGCTCATGGCGTGGGCGTTGCGGATCTCGGCGTCGAACTCCGGGTACTGACGGGATGTCGACGGCAGTAGGGCGTTGCTCACGTCCATGGCGCGCGTGAGGACGTCCAACTGCGCGGGCGACAGCACCCAGGGCCCGCGCTCGTCGGCGTCCAGGGCCGCCAGCAGTCCTTCGGCGGCCTCGACGTCTTCGGCGTGCGCGAACACGGCGCGGGCGCGGGCCCGGTCCAGGCGCAGCGCGAGAGCCAGGCGTGCGCCCAGATGCGGCGCGTAGCAGCGTCGGTTGGGAGTGATCACCTGGTGGCCGTCCGGCACGGCGAGGACCTGAAGGATGCCTTCGAGCACGATGAGTCGCTCGTCGACCCCGACTGGGAACTCCGCACTCGTGGTCCGGCTGCCGCAGGTACGGCAGGCGTAGGAGTCCGGTCCCCGGACCTGATACCGGCTCTGGTGGCAGACGTGGCAGAGGATCGGAACGGGCATGTCGAGTGCGCCTCCCTCGTGCGGGCCGTGGAGCGCCCGCACGGGGTGGGGGTCAGGCCGTCATGCGGGTGACCTGGCGCGTGGGCAGGTGAACCCGCAGCACGTCTTCATGGCCGGGCGGGTCCATCGCCGCGATCCGGTTGAGTGCGGCGGCCAGCTCCTGGTCCGCGAACTCCTCGTCCGTCAGCTCCGCTTCTTCCACCAGGACGGCGACCGCCGTGGTGTGGGTGTGTCGCAGGTCCGGGATTTCCTCCGTGCTGGCGAGTGCGGCGATGAACGGGCTCCAGGTGAGGCCGTTCGCGGTCCTTCGCTCCGTCGGTGTGAAGTACGCGGCCACCGGCGCTGCGCCGTCTTCGTCCTGTTGGGACGCGAAGGCGATGACCCGGTCGACGACCACTTGATGCGCCCCCTCCTCAGTTGCCCTGAGGGCCTCAATGGTCAGTGCCTCCAGAGACTTGAGCGGTAGATGGCGGAGCGCCTCGCGCACCAGGGGTGTGGTCGGGTTGATCAGCGCTGAGGTCAGTTCTCGGGGCTTCACAGGCGGTGTCCTCTCGTGGGTGGCAGGCGGCGGATGGCGGCTGTGGCGCGCTCCGCAGCACCAGCAACATCAATAATAGTGAATATTTGGTGGGTGTGAACCCACCTCTGACCTGCGGTTTTAACCCTCTCCGTTGGCCCTGCGCCCCCGGAAGACAACCGGGCCTGCCCCCTGAACGGGACCAGCGGGCAGCTGTCCGTGAGTCACACGAGTTCGCCTACCCCAGATGGGCCGACGCCGGGAGGACGGTGCCCGGCTCCCCCTGCCTGACCTTCCGGCAGGCCTTTAGCCTGCCGACGGCGCCCGTGACGGTGGCCTCGATCTCCTCTGCGCCGTCGTCGGGCAGGATCTGCACGGCCACTACCTTGGACCGGCTCAGGGACTCCCCGACGACGATTCCACGCCGCTCCAGGCCGGTGTCCGGGCAGGTCCAGGCCACCCATGAGGATGTGCGGAAGGGCGCGGTGCGAGGGTGCGGGACGCGGTCCGCGGCGAGGTCGCGGCGGACCGCGTCCAGCAGGCTCGGACCGGCCTTGATCCGTGCGATGTCTATGACCGTGCCGCGAGTGTTGACGGCGCGGCGGAACCGGTCGTCGGCGAGCATCTGGTCTCGGAGGCGGGGCAGTGCGCCGGCCCACTCCGCGCGGACGGCGCCGAAGTCGGAGCCGGTGAGCAGTACGCGGGTGCTGTAGCGGCCGTGGCGCAGCATGATGCGGTGGTCCTGGATATGCCACCCCATGGGGACGCCGGTGGCTGCGAGCTGCCGGTACGCCCACTTCTTCAGGCGGCTGACAGCCCTGTCCGTGGCGTCCCGGAACCGGGTTTGCTGGCTGTAGCCGAACGGGTCCTTCGGGTCGGGCAGGCAGGTGATCCACTGGGCGGCGCGCTGGGCGTGCCGGTCCCAGTCGCCGGGGAAGGCCTCGGCCCAGGCGGCGGCCCGGGTGGTCTCGGGCAGCTCGGTGACAGTGCCGTCCTCATCGATCCACGCCGAAAGGATCAGAACCTCGACGGGCGCGCGGCTGAGCTCCCACACCCTGGCGTGGAAGCTCCCGGCCTCGGCGGTGATCTGAATGAGGTCCCAGTCGGCCGACAGACGGATTGAACCGCTCCACCCAGGAACGTCGCATGTCTCCCATGCCTCTACAGGGTCAGCGTCGGTCCAGGTCGTACGACCGTTGGTCTTGTCGCTCCGACGGCAGACGGTGAACGTCGCGCGAAGGTCGGCAACGAGCGGGTCATCCAGAGGGATGACGCTCCACGGATTCATGACGGAGCTCTCCTCGGGCGGTGCGGAGACAAGGCGTGAGCCGCCGCGGTGTCCAAAGGGCGGCGGTCTGGTGGCACGCAAGTGCGCTCGTGCTGCGCAGTTGCGGCTACGGGTGCGGCGGTTGGTCGGCTCCGGCCGTGCTGGCGGTGGCCTCCCGGCGGTGCTGCTCGGCCATGGCCCGGGCGCCGAGCTGTGAAGGGGAGGTCGTGCTCCAGCCGCAGGTGCAGGAGGACGTGGTGGAGCCGTCGTAGATCTGACCGCCATTGCGTTCGCGTCCCGCCATGGTGTTTCCGGGGCGGTCGTAGGGGCGGTGCCAGCCGGAGGGCTCGCCGGTGCGGGTCATGTGCTGGGCTTCGGGCGCACACAGCAGGCGTAGGCCGGAGTCTGCCACGGTGGCCATCTGGAAGTGGTCCCACGGCGAGCCTTCCAGGCGGCAGGCCAGGACCGGGCCGGTGGTGCTGCGCAGTTGGATGCGGCCGTCGGGCCAGACGCGGGCGGTAGCGCCGGGCATGCTCCAGCCGACCGATCCGTCGCTCAGCCTCGGGATGCCGTTGCGCTTGTCCGGCGTCATCCGCGCGAGCAGCCGGACGGACGTCATCGACGCGAACGGGTTGCGGTGGTCGGCCGTTTCGGGGGCGGTCTCGGCGATGGCGGCGAGCCATGCCGGGGCGAGCGGGTACGCGTCGGGGTGCAGGGGCAGAAGGGCGGCGCGGTCCTGGCCGTTGCCGGACCGTACGGCGGCCCGGACGAAGTCCCCGTGCCGGGCGTAGCGCCGTACGAACACCGGGCCGCGAACGGTGGTGAACCAGGCTCGCTGGCCGTCGGCGAGCGCGGACAGGTCTGCGGTGTCCAGAGGGGCTACGTCAGGGGACACGGCTGATCGTCCTTCGCGGGGTCTGATCGGGCGGAGTCGCAGGCTGGGCGCCGCCGGTGAACCGGTGAACGCCGAGCCCCGGTGGCGGTCCCAGGTCAGGTGGTGCGCTTGACCAGCTCGGCCAGGGCCACGGTGTGCGCCTGCTCGATGCGCCAGTGGATCTGGTCGGCCACGATCTGGGCAGGGGTTTTGGCCCCGGGGTCGCCTTGGCGTGAGCGCAGTGGCAGGTAGACCGTGATCGGCGGAACCTCGATGCCGTGCGTGCGGGCCAGATCGGGCAATACTGCGCTGATGGTCACGTGGGTGGAGGGTGGCCGGTTGAACTCCAGTTCCACGGCGCGGCCGTCGGCGTAGTTGATGCCTACGCGGCCTGGGGTTTCGCCGGGCGCAACATGCTCTGCTTCGAGGAGCTCGGCGATGTCGCGCGCGAGCGACTCAAGGCCGGCGGCGGTGGTCAGATCCATGGGTGCTGCGCTCCTTCGGGTGCGGCGCCAACTGAGCATGCGGCGCGTTGGCGGTCTGGCCGGTTGCCTGCCTGGGGATCACTCGGTGGGCGGGCGGCTGCGCTGCGCCCGGCGTTCGGTGTCCCGTTGGGCGTCCTGGGCGGTGTAGCCGGTGTCGCAGGACGGCCGGCAGAGTTGCCCGGCGGGGGCGTGGCAGGTCTCGCAGGGCTCCGTGAAGTCCTCGGAAGGGCGCCACGGACGGGGTTCGTTGCTCGGGGCCGTGCGCATGCCGGGTGGCCTCCTGCCGGGTGGGCGGCCTGGTGGTGGGGCTGTCAGAAGGTGCAGGTTCCGGCGAGGGCGCGGCGGTCCGCGGGCGCGATGGACGCGTTGCCCCGGACGCACAGGTCACGGGTGTGGTCGGGGTCGCGCCACCAGCGGGTGTCTGGGTCCCATCCGCTCTCGCCGACGATGAATCCGTAGAGGGTGCCGCCGTCGTGCTTCCGGTACAGGTTCAGGCCCCATGTGTGGACGTCCTCGGCGGAGAGGGGCGAGGACAGTACGGCCTCGAAAATGGTGCGTACGGTGGCGGTGGCCCAGGAGTTGGCCGGGTGGGCGTCGGACTCGAAGAAGATGCCGCGTGCTTCCGGGTCGATGCCCTGGTGCGAGGCGACGGTGAGCAGGCGGGCGACGTCGTCGGGGATGACGGCGTACAGGCGGCCCATGCGGTCGGTCGTGACCGTGACGGCGGCCGTGGTGAGGACGGGCGCGGTGGCATCGGCCATGGGGTGTCCCTTCGGTGCGTGCTGCGGGGGGCGGTTGGGCGGCCGTGCCTCAGCTGGGGAACTGCGCAAGGGCGACGGCTGCGGGGGTGATGACGTAGTGGCCAAGGGCCCGGAGCTCGGCGGCGACGTCCGCCGCCGTGGACGTTGCTTCGTCTGCGGGGCTGGGGCGCACGTAAGCCTCGATGCTGTCGTTCCAGGTGAACCCGCGTGCACCGAGGGCCTGTTCGGTCTCGGCGGTCAGGTCCTTTGGCGCGCGGGGCGCGGCTACGACCCCGTGGCCGGGGTCGGGGGTGACCAGGTACATGGGCTGGGCCTTCCGGCGCCGGTTCCCGTCGACGTGGCGGCGGGAACCCGCGCGCCGGGTCAGATGACGGTGATGGTGGGGTCCGCCTCCAGCACGGCGAGCGCGGCGCGGATGGCGGCGCGGGTCTCGGCGCTGGGGCGGGAGTACGGGAATTTGAGGTCGCGCACGGCGGTGTCGAGTTCGGCGTCGCTCAGGTAGAGCCGCTGGCCGCTGCGGTAGAGGGCCAAGGCGGTGACGGTGGCCACGCGGGTGCGGTTGTAGGCGATGGCCTGTGGCGCCGTGATGTCGGGCCCGAGTCCGTCACGGGAGGTGGGCGGCAGTGCGAGGACGCCTTGGCCGAACGGGCGGGCGGCCAGCCGGACGCGGGGAGGGCGAAGAGCGCGGCGCAGCACTCGCAGCATGGCAACTCCTGAGACTGGAATGAGGTGGAGGGGCGGGGCCGGGGACCTGCGCCCCGGCGGGCGAGGTCCAGGGGGAGTACCCCGAGCCCGTTAAGGCAATAATAGTGTAGATCTGCTCTGTGTGAACCCATCTCTGACCTGCGCAAACGAACTGTGCGCAGGAGGTGAGCGCGAACGGTGGCCGGGCAGACCCGTTGGTGAGGTGGCGAGGGGCGGGCGCGGCTCATCGCTCGGCGAAGGCGGCCAGCATGGCGACGATGTCCTGAGGGCGGCCGGACACTTCGACGCTCACGCCTTCTCCCGACGCTCCGATGACGGCGCGCACGCTGTCGATGTGGATGGGGCCTGACGGGCCCTGCGGCTGCGAAGCGCGCTGCCAGTACACGTCTGTGCGGCGGTGCTGATCCTGGATCCGAGCGCCGGGGAGCGCGCCGGCCACGGCCTCGACAACGGCACGGCGTTCGCGAGCCTCGGCCTCCTTCCGCGCGGTGAACTGGGCGGCCAGGTGGGAGGCTTCGGCGTGCAGCGGGTACAGCCGTCGGGTGATCTGCCGCGCGACGTGGTGGGCGCTGCTGGCCGTGACGCCGATCGACGGGGCCAGGACCTCGGAGCCGTCCGGAAGGGCCGCGTAGACCTTCAGGCGGGCGGGCTGCCGGTCGTCAGGCTGGCACAGGTTCAGGGCGCGTTCCTCGTCGTCGATGATGAGCCGCGCCAGACCGTGCGCGTACTCGTCGCTGGGGGCGGTGCGGCAATGCGTGCCCAGCTCCCGCGCGACCTCGTCGGCGAACGCGTCGAACTGCTCCTGTGTGGTCATCTCCTGCGGCATGACGGGGTGTTCACTCCTTCGGGCTGGCGGCTGAGAGGCTCCGCGGGGCGGTGGGCGCGGCCGAGTCCTGCTCAGGCGGGGAAGTCAGGATGCGCGTGGCGACTGCCCGCGCCGACATGACGGGGCTGCGGTCGTACGGATCCCGGCATGTGGTCTGCCACAGGCTCGCCGGTCGTGACGGGACGATCTGGTTGCTGGTGGCCGGACTGATGGTCCAGCGGCGCCCGTGGGGGTCGGTGACGGTGTACGTGAGCGCCTCGGGGCTGTCCTGGCTGCCGTTGTCCTCCCAGGAGAGGCCGGCGGCGGTGAGGAAGCGGCCCAACTGGGCGCACCGTGCGCGGGTGATGTGGCCGAAGGTGGCCATGGCGTGCCCCTTCCGTGGGGTGGGAGGCTGCTCAAGGGCGGCCGGATGGCTGGGGCCTGCGATAGCGGTACAGGAAGCGCGCGGCTTGCTGGCGGCTGGCGAATCCGGGGATGCCGCCGCCATTGCCCGGGGTGTGACCGGGGGACTCCGCGACCCAGTCCGAACCGTCGCGGTGGTGCCATACGACGCCGTAACAGGTGCTCCGGTCCTGCTGGTCAAGGACCCGGTATCCGAAAGATGCGCGGTTGCGGGTGAACCGGAACTGCTCCAGCATCGGCGCTCCTTGGGTCGGTGGGTGCGGGAGGGGTATGGAGTGAGGGGAAGCCGCCCCCTCCCGCAACATCAATAATAGTGAATATTGACCATGTGTGAACCCACCCCTGACCTGCGGGAACTCACTCCCGCGGGTCCGCGCCGGGGACGTCGGCAACCAGGACGGTGGCGTTGTCGGCGTAGCTTCCGGCATGCTCGACGGCGGATGTGACGAAGTCCGTGGAGGCCTGCTCGGGGTTCCCGTCAAGATAGTTGGCGAGGTTGCGGGCGGAGTCCTCAAGGGGCTCGTACGCGCCGTCGCTGGCGAGCAGCAGGCGGCAGGCCTCTGCGGGGCCACTGGCCGACTCGATCGCCGGGTGTCCGTACCGGAATTTCGTCTGCTCATCGGTCTTTGCCGAACCCAGGTAGGACGTGACGACGTTGCGGCTGCCCTGGAACACGCGGCGGACGTTGTGATCGGCGGTGAGGCACTGGAGGGTGCCGCCGGGAGTGAGGGTGTAGGCGCGGACGTCTCCGCACCAGGCGATGGTCAGCGGTTTCCCGGGGGCGGTGACGGCAACGGCCGCACATGCGTTGGGCGTGTCCGCGTACGGGTCGCTGCGCTCGGGTTCGGCGGCGTAGCTGTCGTAGACAGCTCGGAGGCCGGCCTCGGCGTCGGCGGAACGGGCGGCCGCTCGGGCGATACGTCGGGCGGCTGTGCGGGTCCAGTCGCGCACCTCGTCACTGGAGCCGATGCCGTCGCACAGAACGTACGCGCGGGCTCCGTTGTGGGTGTAGGTGGCGGTGGCGTCGCACTGGTGGGAGCGGTCGCCGATCAGCTGGGCGGATGCGTGGGCCATGTGAGCTCTCCTGGGCTGGAGTGGAGTAGCCGACTGGGGGGCGCGGCCTGCTCGGCCGGACGGCGAGGTGAGGCGGTGGCCTCGGAATCGGGCGCTCGGTCGGTGAGTGCCAGGGACGGGAGGGGGGTGGGGACCCCCTCCCGCATAACTAATAATAGTAGATTTCCGGGGGATGTGAACCCACCCCTGAACTGCGCACTTACGGGTGCGCCCCCGGCGCCGCGTCCAGGGTGGTGCGCCGGGAATGGTGCCGGAGCCTGTTGGTGGAGGGCTGTTCGTGGTCCCGGTAGTCGGACACCACCACGTATCCGCCCGGCACGGTGTCGAGCCGGAGTTCCGGTCCCCAGTCCTCGGTCACGTGCGGGGGGAGGTGCTCGATGTCGTCGACTTCGACCTGTGCGGCCCATGCGGTCAGGTCGCTGCCGAACTGGCTCCTCCAGGTGCTGAGGATGGGGAAGAGCTGTCCGCAGTCGTCGACCAGGGCGGCGGCGCGGGCTTCGCCCGGTGGCGGGCATTCGGCGTAGGTGGGTGTGTCCGGGCGCGTGCGCTCTCCGAGGGTCATGAGCCAGCGCAAAGTCATGCGATCTCCACCCGTGCTGTGTTGGGCGTACCGGTCTGCGGGCGGCGGACAGTTCGCCGGTTCCGCTGCTGGGTGCGCAGGGAGGCGGCTTCGGCCTCGGCGCTGCGAGCGCGGTCGTGTTCGCGCGCGGCTTCGGTGAGGCAGTAGGGGCCCAGCCACTCCTGGACATCGACGGTGCGGGCCAGTGATCCGTCCAGGTTGGCGAGCATGATCAACACGGCAGGGTGAGGGCGCGCGGTGAACCATCGCGCGGCGGTCCACCAGGCAGTCACGGCCGCGCGCAGTGCGGGCCGGGAGGCCCGGGCCTTGCCCTCCAGGCGGGCGGCTGCGCCCCGGTGGTAGTCGGCCGACCACGTGAGGAACCGCAGCATTGCGGGCGTATCGCGCTCGCGGGAGGCGGTGAGGATCTGGGGGAAGTCGGGCCGCTGCTCGACGTGTTCGGCGCAGGCGCGCAGCACGGCCGTGAGCGTCGCCGCCGTCTTGGGCGACGGTTCGTGTCCGGCGGTGGATTCCGCGGGGTATGCCGACAACTGGGGGCGGTCGGCTGGCGCGTCACGGTAGAGGGTGAGGCTGCCACGGTAGCCGGTGCGGCTGTGGGCGAGCCGCGGCAGCGTCTCGGCGGGGGCAGGCTCGGTCTCCTGGAAAGCGTTGACGGGGCCGAGACAGGCGCGGACGGCGGTGAACTGGTCCCAGTGCCGTACGTGGTGGGTGCCGGTGACGTGCACGCTGCCGCGCATCGCTCCGCCAAGGTCGAACACGACGGAGTCCTTCTCGCGGGGCCGGGCGGTGGCGCTCACAGTGCCGGCGGGCGTCTCGACGGTCAGGCTCGGGTTCATGGGCTGCTGCTCCTGGTGGTGGTCGACGCGAGCGGTGGCGCTGCGCCGTGGGGGGGGGGGGCGGGGGCGGCCCCCCCCGGGGGGGGGGGGGAGTTCACGTCGCCCGCGGGGGTGGGGCCCGCCGGCGCCCTGGGGGGGGGGGGGGGGTTTGGGGGGGGCGCCCGGGGGGGGCGCCCCCGGGGGGGGGGGGGCGGCGGCGGGGGGGGGGGGGGCGGGGGCGGCCCCCCCCGCGCGGCGGGGGTCAGTACAGGTCGCCGACGTGGATGGCCACGGCGTCCGCGATGTCGTCGGGGCTGCTGTTCGCGGTGACGTGCGGAAGGTGCCTGACGTCGCCTGCAACGTCGCTGCGTAGGAAGACGTCTCCGGCCTCGCACACTCCGATGGTGAAAACGTCATGGTGGGCGTAGCGCAGATGCCCGGTGCGGCCTCCGGGGCCTGCGGCTGCGCCCCACTGGTCGCCGAGCCGCTCGACGACCTTCTGTGCGACGGCGAGTAGCTGGCCGCCGAGGATCGGCGTTTCCTCGTCGTAGGGCGGCTGGGTCCAGTTGAACGTGTGGGCGGGCATGACGGCTCCTTCAGCTGGCACGGGTCTGGTGGGCGGTTGTGGTCTCCCCGCGCCCGGCGAGGGGGAGAGGCGGGCGCGGGGAGACAGGGGGCGGCCAGTGGCGATCTGGTTTGGGTCCGTCCCCGAGTGGTGGGGGAAGGCGCACGGGGCTGGTGGGGGCTACTCGGCGCCCTTCGGGGGCTTGTGCCGGTGCAGGTTGCCGCGCTCCGTCACACCGATCCCGGCACGCCCGCAAGGGCAGTTGGCGTAGGGGCGGTTGTTCATCCGGGCGAACTTGCTTCCGAGGCCGGTGGTGTTGGTGCTGCGGACGCTGCCGGGGACCGGCGCGGCATTGGTGCAGTATCCGTCTGCGGTGATGGCGGGGGTGTCAGCCACGGGGGTACTCCTTGTCCATTCCGGACGGCTTGATGAGTACAGGGGCGGGGTAGACCTCGCGGTCTACGGTGGAGCTGCCGGGGCAGGGGGTGACGGCGGCCTGGACATCGGCCGTGTCCATGGGGTGCAGCCACCCATCACGCACGATCCAGCCGCACGCGCGGGGGCGGGGCTCGGCGGCCGTGGTGGCTATGAGTACGGCGCCGGTGACGGTGCTTCCTTCCAGCGCGAATACCAACAGCGTGGCCAAGGCGGCGTAGTCGTCCTCGTCCAGGACCACCATGCGCGCGGGGTTCGTCGCAAGGGAGAGATCGGCTGTGCGCGAGAGCTGGGCGCCGTCGGTCCGCACGGACGCGATGCTCAGGGTGTGCTGACCGGGACCGAGTGCCTGGAACAGGGAAGCGAACGCGCCCAGGGCGCGATCCATGGCGGCCTCGGTAGAGGCCTCGTCGGGGCGGATGAGCTCGGGGCGTGCGGGCATGGCGCAGTGCTCCTTGGCGAGAGGCTGTCAGCAAAAGGCCGGCGGGGGCGGTGGGCGGTGGGGCGCGGCTGTTCTGGGCGCGCGGTCTGCTCCGCAGACGCGTTGCTCTGCCGCTACGCGGCAGAGGCGGGGCGGGCGCGCTCCGCGCTTCCTCAGTGGTGGGAGCGCTCCGCGCTCGGGCGAGGCGGGGCCCGTGCGGGCCGGGTGTCGGGGTCACCCGACCCGCACGGGGGTCTGTGTTGGTCAGACCGTGGTCAGAGCGAAAGCGCGCTCGATCAGGGAGTCAGCCGCTCCGCTGACAATGCGTTCCGCGCGGGCTCGCCGCTTGTCGGCCTCGGTCTTGCCCCGGGTGGGCGCGGCGTGGTTCACGTACTCCGTGAGCGCGTTGTATCCGGCCCACCGTGTGCCCCGGATCTGCGCCTGGGTGTCGGCCTGCTCGAACAGATGAGAGATCTGCCCCCACCGCTGCTCGGTGTTGGTCGCCTTGCGCTTGCTGTCCTCCGCTGCAACGGGCCACATGGCGTCGACGACCGACCGGAGTTCACCTAGCGTCATCTCCGCCTCGACCATGCGCTGTGCAGCCTTCTCGAACTCCTCCGCGTACTTGAAGGTGAGACCGAGCGCGGTGCGGGCCTGCGCGATACGGGCCTTCGCCCCGGCGGTGTGCCGCACGGTGAAACTGGACCGGGCGGACTGGATCGCTGCGCGCTGGGTGTTGGCGCAGACAACGCGGACTGGCGTGGTGACGATCCGGAACGCGGCGGATCCGTCGTGGCTGTTGAACGCAGCGATGTACAGGTCCGTGACGTCGGTTCCGCCGATCACCATGGAATGCGGCATCTTCATCGTGAGGAACACTTGGCGGCCGTTCTTCAGCGATCCGGCGGTCTCGAAGTGCGCGCCGGACTCGTCGGCCAACAGGTTGAGGAACTCGGCGTGTTCCTCGTTCTGTACGGGGTGGTAGTCGCTGCCCACCACTCCGAGAGTTTCGGTCCGGCCGGTCTTGGGGTGGGTGCGGACGGACGCGAAATGTTCGGGGACGTCCACGCGAGTGGCGCCGTCCTCCGTGATCTCTGTTGCGGCCAACTCCAGGAGCCGGACGTTCCAGTCGGCGAGAGAAGCCTTCTCCATGGCCTCTTCGGCGGTCAGTGCTCCGGCCGTGACGGTCCCCAGTCCGTGCCACGCGCTCTCGCGGGCGGACACGAATGCGGCGGTTCCGTCGGTGAACTGCTCGATCTGGTGTGCCATCTGCGTTTCCCCTTCGCTGTTGGCTTCTGCGGTTCGGGGGGTGGGGCCACCACCCCCCGAACAACTCCAACAATAGTGGAAATCAGGGGTGGGTAAACCCACCCCTGACCTGCACTTTCCTCTAGTGTCCGTTCAATCCGAGGGCGGAAACGATGGCCTCCGCCCAGTGGAAGTGCTCGAAGAACGCCAACGGCACCAGGGCAAACACTCCGGCCAACAGGTAATCATCGACCTTCGACCACGTACGCGTAGCGGCGTGCCGGACGGCCAGGCGCCACGTGATCTCCACCGTGACCTCACACCCGAAGACGCTCGGGTGAAACTCGCGGTGGATGCGGCCCAGCTTCCCGCCAGGGCGCGACACATGGACGTGGTGGACTCCGTCACGGTGAAGACTGATCCGCTCGAACCTCCACGCAAGCCCGGTGGCGGCGCCTGCCTGCCCATGAAGCGTCCGGCCCTGCTTGATCTCTTTTCCGGTCACACGCGAAACAAGTTTCATGATCAGTTTCCCCTTTTCCGATCACGGATTTTGTCTGGACGTGCCCGGGGGGAATGGCTTAGTGACCCACCATTCCCCCCGGATGGGTTGCTGACTAGCTCAGAAACCCGCGCGACTGAAGGAATTCACCAAGAATGAGCGCGATTCCCTGCGGCTTGTAGATCTGAGGGAAGCGGCGCATCTCCACTTCGGTGCGCCCGGTCTCGTCCGGCTCCGGAAGCTGGTGGACGAGACGATAGGGGGACTCGCCTGACGGCATTTCCAGAACGATCGGGCCGCGCTTGGTGTCGACGCGAATTCCCGTGTACTTGTCGTCGACGTTGTGAACGATGTTCGCCCCCGTCCGCCGGACGTAAAGCGGGAGGAAGTTCGCGACCGTGCGGGCCTGAATTGCAAGGCCGTTCATCGGCGCGTCCGCGCCGCGTACGCGGCGGACAATGCCGCCAGAGATCTTGATTTCCACGTTCTCCCCTTCGTTGGTTCCTTGCGTTTCCGGGGGTCGCCTCCCCCAGGACTCAAATAATAGTGGAAGTCAGGGGGGATTGGAACCCCACGTTGCGCCCGATGTTGCGCACGGGGTTGCGTTCTGACGTTGCGTTAGGTGTTGCGCTGGAGGTTGCGGGGCCAAACGGCCGGCTTCGATGAAACCACTGGTCAGATGCCTAGTAACGTGTGGTCGCCTTGCTGACATCCCCTCAGCTGCCACTTTTCCGCACCGTAGAAGAATGAAGAGAGGATGGGGGCGGGGTGTGGGTGGGCGGCGGCTTCGTGGATCGGGTTGGGCTGTTGGTGGTGGTGGCGCGGCGCTGGTGTCGCCGCGCTGGGTGGTGGGGGTCTGGTGGCCTGCCAGGCGTCCGGTAGGAGCCTGGTGGGGTGGTGGGGCGTGTGGGGGCCCGGAGGGTGCCCACACGCCCTGTCGTCTCCTGACGCTCTCTCACTCTCGTATCTCCGGGGCGGGTTGGGCCCGGAGGGGCCAACTCTCTCCCGATTTCCGTGATTTACTAGTTCCAAGGAATTCGGGAGTCCCTCTCTTTCTCTCATGTCAGGGAATTCGGAAATCCCTGACACCAATGAGTCATCGCTTCCCAAGCCCCGGTCCAGACGACTAGGGCGTGTCCCGTGTTTTCGCCAACGGTACATGCTGCATCAACATGATGCACGCGGTACGCTAGA
>NZ_JBIAIK010000027.1:0-56726 GCF_042871385.1 Streptomyces sp. NPDC005808
GGGGCCCGGGGGGGGGGGGGGTTTGGGGGGGGGGGGTGGTGGGGGGGCTGGGGGTCTTGGGGGGGGGGCGGGGGGGGGGGGGGGGGGGTTTGTTCGCCCCCTCCGCCCCTGCCCGTCCCGTTTCTGGGGGCTGCCGCCCCCAGGCCCCCGCTTCGGCCTGGACGGCCTCGTCCTCAAACGCCGGACGGGCTGGAAGGTCTCCAGCCCCGTACGGGCTGAAAGATCTCCGGCCGGGGTTGAAGGATCTCGCGTACGCTTGGATTGGACTAGACCTGTAGCCGCTCCAAGGGAAGAGGTCCGATGAGCAAGCGCAAGCGTGCACTCCTGGAGGTGATCGCCCTCGGTGTGGAGGACGCGGTCGCCGCTGAGGCCGGAGGCGCGGACCGCCTTGAGCTGGTCACGGACATGGCCGCGGACGGGCTCACCCCGCCCGTGGAGACTTTCGTCGGGATCCGTGCCGCGGTCGACATCTCGCTGCGCGTGATGCTGAGGCGCTCGGACGGTTTCGCGGCGGGAGATCTCGACGCGCTCGTACGCGCCGCGGGCGAGCTGCGCAGTGCGGGGGCCGAAGAGTTCGTGCTCGGTTTCCTCGACGAGCACGGCGGCCTCGATCTGGCCGCCGTGGAGCGGATCGTCGCCGAGCTGGACGGCTGCCGCTGGACCTTCCACCGCGCGATCGACCGCGCCGCCGACCGCGACGCCCTGCGCAAGCCGCTCGCGGAGCTGCCGGGCCTCGACGCCTACCTGACCGCCGGTTCCCCCGCCGGGGTCGACGAGGGCATGCCCACCCTCCTCGCCGAGGCCGCCCGCAGCGGTGAGCCCGGCTACGAACCGCAGATCATGGTGGGCGGCGGCCTGCGCCTGGACCACGTGCCGCGGCTGCTTGCCGCGGGCGTCGACGCCTTCCACATCGGCGGCGCCGCCCGTCCCGGCGGCTGGACCGGGCCGGTCTCGGCGGAGGCGGTACGGCAGTGGCGGCAGGTCCTGGACGCTTAGGACCGCAGAGCGTCAAGTGGTCGAGCGGGCAGGGCTGTTGGTGGCCTCCGGTGCCAGGCGCCGGAGGTCACGCGTCGGCTCCCGCGTCGTGACCGCGGCCACCGCCGTAGCCACTGCCATCAGGCCCGCTCCCACCAGCAGGAACCAGCGGTCGCCGAACAGTGTGATCGCCAGACTGCCGGTGCCGCCCGCCGCCGCCATGCCCAGGTAGAGCGCGCTGCTGTTCAGGGAGACCAGGACGGGCGCGTTGGGCGGGTCGAGGGAGGCCAGGCGGGTGATCAGGGCGACCGCGATCCCCCAGCCGACCAGCGGGGTCAGCGCGGAGGCGACGAGCGCCGTCGGCATGGTGCGCAGGGTCCAGGGCGCGGCGGCGGCGAGGACGACGTACGCCGTGCTGCTCGTGAGGATCACGACGCGCGGCCCCCACTTGTCCACCAGCCGTCCGCCGATCGAGGAGCCGCCGACCGAGGCGATCCCGGAGACCAGGAGCAGGAGCGTCAGCCGGTCCTGGTCGCCGCCGGTCGCCGCGTGCGTGCCCACGGTGTAGTAGATGTACGAGGTCTGGAAGGCGAGGAAGACCAGGAAGGTGGTCAGCGCCGCGCCCAGTACGCGAGTGTTGGCGAGCGGAGCCAACCGGTCCCGCAGGGTCAACGCGGCGGCCGGCTGAGGGAGTTCGCGCAGCAGGAGGGCGAGGCCGCCGAACGCGGCCACCCCGAGGCCGGTCACCAGCCACATCGTCAGCCGCCAGTCACTGCGGCCGATCCAGGTGCCCAGCGGCACCCCGAGCGCGGTGGCGACGGTCAGCCCGCCCATCACCACGGCGATGGCCCGGCCACGCCGCTCCGGCGGCACGAGCCCGGTCGCCACCGCGTTCGCGGTGGGGGTGTAGAGGGCGGCTCCGGCCGCGGCGAGCACCCGGGTGGCGAGCAGGGTGCCGTACGAAGGGGCCAGTGCCGTGAGGCAGTTGGCGAGCGTGAAGACGATGAGCGCGATGAGCAGGGTGCGGCGGCGCGGCCAGCGGGCGGTCGCCGTGGCGAGAACGGGTGCGAGTACCGCGTAGGCCAGGGCGAAGACGGTCACCGCCTGTCCGGCGACCGAGATGGAGACGTCCAGATCGCGGGCGATGAGCGGCAGGATGCCTGCCATCACCATGCCGTCCGTTCCGACGGCGAAGGTGCCGAGGGCGAGCAGGAGCAGGCGTAGGCGCACGGGGTCCCCCAGTGGTCCGTGAATGATTCAATGACGGTTTGACGTTGGTCAAACAATAGAGACTGTTGGATGATTGTCAAACGGTATGAGGAGGGAGGCCCAGGCATGGGCGAGGAAGGCGAGTGGCTGCCGCAGCCCGACGCGGACGACATCGAGCTGGTCAAGGTGCTGCACGCGCTCGGCGACCCGGTGCGGCTGTCGCTGCTGAAGGTGTACTCGGCAGGCGAGCAGTTCAGTTGCGCGCCCGACGCGCTCGGCATCGGGCATCTGCACAAGTCGACCGTCTCGCACCACATGCGGATCATGCGTGAGGCCGGGATCACCTCGACGCGGGCCGTCGGCCGCAACCGTTACGTACAGCTGCGGCGCGACGAACTCGACGCCCGGTTTCCCGGCCTCCTGGACGCGCTCCTCAAATCCCTTACGTGAGCTGGGCCGGCAGCGGCGCCGCATGCGTCACGATCAGGCCCGACACCGCTCGGGTCAGGGCCACGTACAGGCGGCGCAGACCGGTGCGTTCGTCGGGTTCGCCGTCGACCACCGCCTGCGGCTCGTCCAGGACCACGTAGTCGTACTCGAGGCCCTTGGCGAGCGAGGCGGGTACGAGGGTGAGGCGGGTGTCGGCGGTCGTCTCCTCGCCCGGGCCGAGGCTGGTGAGGCCGGCCGCCGTCAGCGCCTCGGCGAGTACGGGGATGCGGGCATCGGCGGCGATCAGACCGATCGAGCCCTCGTGCCGGAGCAACTCCCCGCAGGCCGCGATGACTTCGGAGTCACCGGACGTCGTACGCACATCGAAGAAGCCCGGGTTCTCCCGCACCGAAGCCACCGGCGTCAGCCCCGGCGCGATGTGAGGCAGCAGCCGGGACGCGTAGGTGATGACGTCCGTGGGGACACGGAAACCCGCCGTCAGCTCCTCCACCACCGCCTCCCCCTTGCCGAGATGGCCGAGCGCCTCGGCCCAACTCCGCGTCGCCCAGGGCGTCGTGCCCTGCGCGAGATCGCCGAGCACGGTCGCCGAACCGGTGGTGCAGCGCCGCCCCACCGCCCGGTACTGCATCGGCGACAGGTCCTGCGCCTCGTCGAGGACGACATGCCCGAGTGAGTGCGTCCGCTGCACCAGGTCGGTCACCTCGTCGATCAACACGGCATCCGCCAGGGCCCACTTGGCGGCCTTCACGGACCGCGCCGGCTTCTGCCAGAGGATCTCCTTCTGCTCGTCCTCGTCGAGGATCCCCGCCGCGTGTACGGCGAGGAAGTCCGCGTCGGAGAGGAGCCGGAGGATGAGCTTGGCGGGGTCGACGGGCGGCCAGATCGCCTTGACCGCGGCCTTCACGGCGGGGTTACGGGCGACGGCGTCCTGCACCCGGTCGTCCGGAGCCTCGCCCGCGCGCTCCATCTGGACGAGCACGGCATGCGCGATCCGCTGCGGAAGAGCGTCGCGGGCGGCGCCGTACCGGATGTCGCGGTCGAGCAACTCCCGGACGATCTCCTCCAGTTCGTACGCGGGGACGCGCCAGCGCCGTGAGCCGCGGACGACCATCACCGGCTCGGTCGGCAACGTCACGTGCGCACGGACGGCCCTGCGCAGGACCTCGGCCATCCGGGCGTCGCCCTTGATGACAGCGGCGGTGGCACCGTCCGTGCCGCGGATCTCCACATGCGCGACGAGGTCGTCGACCGTTGCTTGCTTGACCTCCAACTCGCCGAGCGCGGGTAGCACTTGCTCGATGTAGTGCAGGAAGGAGCTGTTCGGCCCGATGACGAGGGTGCCGGTGCGGGCGAGCCGCTCGCGATGGGCGTACAGCAGATACGCCACGCGGTGCAGGCCGACGGCCGTCTTGCCGGTGCCGGGACCACCCTGCACGCAGACGGAGCCGGAGAGCCCCGACCGTACGATCTCGTCCTGCTCCGGCTGGATCGTCGCCACGATGTCGCGCATCGGGCCCACGCGCGGGCGCTCGATCTCCTGCTGGAGCAGCTTGCTGGTGGTCGCCGCCTCGGACGGGTCGGAGAGGTGCTCGTCCTCGTACGCGGTGAGGTCGCCGCCCGTGTAACCGAACCGGCGGCGCAGCGCGACATCCATCGGCTGCTTCTTCGAGGCCCGGTAGAACGGCTGCGACACGGGGGCGCGCCAGTCGATGACCATCGGATCGCCGTCGGCGTCGTGGACGTGCCGTCGCCCGATGTAGAAGCGCTCGCCCTCCGCGCCCTCCGCCCGGTCGGCGCCGGGAGCGTGCAGGTAGTCGAGCCGGCCGAAGAACAGCGGGGTGTGGCTGAGGTCGGCGAGGGCTTTGATGCGCTCGTCGATCTGGTGCTGGAGGACGGCCGCGTTCACCCAGTTCGCGGTGACGTCCTTGATGTCGAGGTTCTCCACGTCCTCGCGCATCGCGCGCAGGGCGGCACGGGACTCGCCGAGGTGGCTGCGCTCGCGGGAGAGGGGGTCCTGAGGGTCGTAAGGGTCGTCGGACGGGCTGGACAAGGGGGTGCCTCCGGGAGACCTGCGGTGGGGGTGATTCCTGGATGCCGTCCGGTTTCCGTCCGGACGGCGGCGCTCCGTGCTGGGAGGCGGGCAAGAGCGGAGATTCTAGGCGAGGGAGGGAGGCCGGGGCCAACCCTTTTTCGGCGGCCTCAGCGGTACGCCTTTTCCGCGGCCTCAGCGGTACGGCTTTTCGGCGGCCTCAGCGGTACGGCTTTTCGGCGGCCTCAGCGGTACGCCTTTTCCGCGGCCTCAGGGGTGCCCCCGCAAAAGCCCTAGGGGTCGGCGTCCGTCGTGAGGCGTACGAGGGGCGGCCCACAGGCGTACGACTGGGCCGCCGAGGTTCGGTCGGGAGGCCGACGCCATCCGGGGCCGCGAGTTCCACCATGGATACATGAGCGCAGCTACCTTCACCCCAGGCCCCCCTGCCCACCCCGGCGGCGCCACCGCCGCCTCCGGCACCCACCGCCGCCACCGCATCGGCGACGCCCTGCGCGCCGTCAAGGTGTTCGCGGGCGCCGCCCTCAGCGTGGTCCTCCTCGGCGAGTACGGAGAGGAGGCAGGCGTACGGCGACGGTGAGCCGTATGAGCAACGCGCGGCGCTGAGCTGTACGAGCAACCCGCGGCGCTGAGCCGTATGACCAACCCGTGGCGGTGAGCCGTACGCCGGGCCGAACTGCCCGGACACTAAGGTCACTCCGTGCTTCAACGGAACGTGATCGACACCTCACCCACCGAAGTCGTCTCCGCGCGCGCCCTGCTCCTCCTCTCCCTCGCAGCCTTCTCCGCGCTGTGCGTCCTCACCCGCGCCCCCATGGCCGACGTACTGGTCTACCGGGCCGAAGGCGCGGCCGTGGCGAACGGCACGGATCTCTACGGGTTCACCGTCACCGAGTGGCGGCTGCCCGCGACGTATCCGCCCTTCGCGGCGCTCCTCTTCGTACCGATGACCTGGCTCCCGCTCGCCGCCCTCAAGGTGGCCTTCGTCGCCGGGAACGTGGCCCTGCTGGCCGCCCTGGTCAGGCTCTCCTGCCGCCTCGCGGACCTACCGGCCAAGACCCCCGCCGTCTGCGCCGCCACCGCCCTCGCCCTCTGGCTCGAACCCGTCTTCCAGACCGTCCTGTTCGGCCAGATCAACCTCGCGCTCGCCGTGCTGATCCTCTGGGACCTCACACGGCCGACCGGCGCCCGTGGCAAGGGAATCGCGCTCGGCATCGCCGCCGGAGTGAAACTGACCCCGGCCCTCTTCATCGCGTACCTGCTGCTCAGGGGACGGCGAAGGGAGGCGGCCACAGCCGGGGCGGCCTTCGCCGGGACCCTACTGCTCGGCGCGCTCGTACTCCCCGCCGCCAGCGCCGACTTCTGGACCCGGCGGCTCTACGAGACCGGCCGCGTCGGCAAGGCGTGGATCGTCGACAACCAGTCGCTTCAGGGGCTGGTCGCCCGCGCGCTGGGGGAGCCGTCGCCGGGTCTCGCCTGGCTGCTGCCTGCCGTGGTTGTCGGCTGCGCGGGCCTCTGGCTCGCCCGCCGCGCACCCCAGGACCGCTGGGGCATCCTGCTCACCGCCACCACGGCCCTCCTCGTCTGCCCCATCAGCTGGTCGCACCACTGGGTGTGGTGCGTACCGCTGATCGCCGTCCTCTACGCCGAACGCCGCCTCCACCTGGCAGCGGCGGTGGCGGTCGTCTTCACGGCCCGCACCCTCTGGCTGGTCCCGCACCAGGGCGAGCTGGACCTGCAACTCCCCTGGTGGCAGCAGCTGTTGGCCTCTCCCTACCCTCTGCTCGGACTGGCCGTCCTGGCGTCTCAGCCGTCCTTGTCCGCCGCCAGCAACTCATCGGCGTCCATGATCCGGTAGGCGTACCCCTGCTCCGCCAGGAACCGCTGCCGATGGGCGGCGAAGTCCTGGTCGATGGTGTCGCGGGCGACGACGGAGTAGAAGTGCGCCTGGTGACCGTCGGCCTTGGGTCGCAGCACGCGCCCCAGCCGCTGGGCCTCCTCCTGCCGGGAACCGAAGGTCCCCGAGACCTGGATGGCGACGGTCGCCTCGGGCAGGTCGATGGAGAAGTTCGCCACCTTCGACACCACGAGTACGGAGATCTCGCCCTCGCGGAAGGCGCCGAACAGCTTCTCGCGCTGCGCGTTGCTCGTCTCGCCTTTGATGACCGGCGCGTTCAAGTGCTCGCCCAGCTCGTCGAGTTGGTCGATGTACTGACCGATCACCAGGATCTGCTGCCCCGCGAACCGCCGTACCAGCGCCTCCGTCACCTTCCGCTTGGTCGCGGTCGTCGCACAGAAGCGGTACTTCTCCTCGGTCTCGGCGGTCGCGTAGGCGAGCCGCTCGGTCTCGGTGAGGTTGACGCGGACCTCGACGCAGTCGGCGGGCGCGATGTACCCCTGCGCCTCGATCTCCTTCCACGGCGCGTCGAACCGCTTCGGCCCGATGAGCGAGAACACGTCCGACTCACGGCCGTCCTCGCGCACCAGGGTCGCCGTCAGACCGAGCCGACGGCGTGCCTGGAGGTCGGCGGTGAACTTGAAGACGGGCGCCGGCAGCAGATGCACCTCGTCGTAGAGGATGAGCCCCCAGTCGCGCGAGTCGAAGAGCTCCAGGTGCGGGTAGACACCCTTCCGCTTCGTCGTCAGCACCTGGTACGTCGCGATGGTGACGGGCCGGATCTCCTTGCGCGTACCGCTGTACTCGCCGATCTCCTCCTCGGTCAGCGATGTCCGCTTCACCAGCTCGTGCTTCCACTGCCGGGCGGAGACGGTGTTCGTGACGAGGATGAGGGTGGTGGCCTTGGCCTCCGCCATCGCCCCGGCGCCGACGAGGGTCTTGCCGGCGCCGCAGGGCAGTACGACGACACCGCTGCCGCCGTGCCAGAAGTTCTCCACGGCCTGTCGCTGGTAGGGGCGCAGTGCCCACCCCGTCTCGTCCAGCTCGATCGCGTGCGCCTCACCGTCGACGTACCCGGCGAGGTCCTCGGCCGGCCAGCCCAGCTTCAGCAGCGTCTGCTTGATCTGCCCGCGCTCGGAGGGGTGCACGGCGACCGTGTCCGGGTCGATCCGGTTGCCGACCAGCGGCGCGACCCGCTTGGACCGCAGGATCTCCTCCAGGATCGGCCGGTCTGTGGTGGTGAGGACCAGACCGTGGGCGGGGTGCTTGCTGAGGGTGAGCCGTCCGTAGCGGTCCATCGTCTCCGCGATGTCCACCAGCAGTGCGTGCGGCACGGGATAGCGGCTGAACTCGACGAGCGCGTCCACGACCTGCTCGGCGTCGTGCCCGGCCGCCCGCGCGTTCCACAGCCCGAGCGGCGTCACCCGGTAGGTGTGGATGTGCTCGGGCGCCCGCTCCAGCTCGGCGAACGGCGCGATGGCCCGACGGCAGGCGTCGGCGTTCTCGTGGTCGACTTCGAGCAGGAGTGTTTTGTCAGATTGGACGATGAGAGGTCCGTTCACGCCCGTGCCTTTCTGCGTGGCGGCACCCATGCGCGGGTGCTTGGCCAAACGTCCAGTGTGCATCACCGGCGGACGATCATGGGCGGCAGTTGCCCAGGCTTGTCCATCACCACACCTGGTCGTCGATCGGACCTGGTGGTCGCCGGGGCTCGCAAGCCAGGCGACCACCAGGTGTGCGAGTCGTTCCGAAGACGTCCCGAATGACTTGTCTAGTCGGCGGAGAGTTTCGTGTCCGGTACGCGCCAGGCGGCGATCACGAAGGCGATCAGGGTCACGGCGGCGCCGGTGAGGAAGACGACCTGGAGGGCGCTGACGTAGCCCTCCAGGAAGGGCATCGCCACCCGCGGATCGAGGGTGCGCAGGAAGGCCGAGTCCTCCAGGTTCACACTGCCGTCGGCCCGCAGGACGCCCGCCAGCGCGTCGGCGTTCGCCGGCTCTTCGGCCAGCCGGCGGAACGACGGCTCCTGCAAGGCGCTGGTCAGCCGCTCGCCGATCCGTGTGCCGGCCAGGGAGAAGAAGATGGAGAGGAAGGCGGCGGCGCCCACCGTGCCACCGTTGGAACGGAAGAAGTTCACCGACGCGGTCGCCGCACCCATGTCCTGGCGCGGTACTTCGGACTGGGCGAGTGTGGTGATCGTCTGCATCGCCGCGCCGAGGCCGGCCCCCATGAACAGCATGCCGATGGAGACGTGCCACAGCGGACTGTCCACCCGCAGCGTCGCGAACACCACCATGGCGACGGTGAGGGAGCCGACGCCCGCCACCAGGTGGACCTTGAACTTTCCCGTACGGGACATCAGCCGGCCGACCACCAGGGTCACCGTCACGTTGGCCACCACGGTGGGCAGCGTGGCGAGGCCGGCGCGGATGGGGCTCATCCCCCGGGCGAGCTGGAGATACAGCGGAAGCATCGTCATGGCGCCGAACATCCCGATGCCGACAACGAAGTGCAGGACGCTGCCCAGGCGGAACGCCTTGATGCGGAACAGCCGCAACGGCAGCAGGGCGGCGTCGGCCATCCGGCGTTCCACCAGGACGAAGACCACGAGGCCGGTCAGCCCCACGGCGTACAGGGCCAGCGCGCGAGAAGAGGCCCAGCCCCAGCTTCGTCCCTGCTCGGCGATGACGAGCAGCGGGACGATGCCGACCGCCAGCGCCGCCGCCCCGCCGTAGTCCAGCCGGTGCCGTACGGGCTGGTGCGGCAGGTGCAGTACACGCAGGATCGCGACGACGGCCAGGGCTGCCAACGGCACGTTGACCAGGAAGATCCAGCGCCAGCCGTCGAGACCGAGCAGGGTGGCGCGCTCCGCGAACACCCCGCCCACCAGCGGTCCGGTGACGCTGGAACCGGCGAAGACCGCCGTGATGTAACCCTGGTAGCGGCCACGTTCACGCGGCGAGGTGATGTCGGCGATGATCGTCATGGCGAGGGACATCAACCCGCCGCCGCCGAGGCCCTGTACCGCGCGGAAGGCCGCGAGTTCGTAGATGGAGGTGGCGAATCCGCACAGCAGGGATCCCACGGCGAACAGGACGATGGCGCTCAGGTAGACCGGTCGACGGCCGTAGATGTCGGAGAGCTTCCCGTACAGCGGGGTGGCTATGGTGCCGGCGACGAGGTAGGCGGTCGTCACCCAGGCCTGGGCGGTGAGTCCGTGGAGGTCGTCGGCGATGGTGCGCAGCGCGGTCGAGACCACCGTCTGGTCCAGTGCCGCGAGGAACATCCCGAGCATGAGCCCGGAAAGGACGCTGACGACTTGACGATGTGTCAGTCGGGCGGTTGCCTCCGGTTCACCTCGTGGGCCGTCCGCCGTGTCGGCCGTGCGGGGTGAGGACGTCATAGGAACCTTCTTTGCCGCAACGGCGTGCTTCGGATACGGGCGAGGAGTGGAGCGGGGAGTGGGGCGGGGAGTGGGGCGGGGACTGGGGCGAGGAGTGGGGCGGGGAGTGGAGCGGGGACTGGGGCGGGAGGCGGGGCCCGTGACTCCGCCTTCCGTGACCGCGCGGCCGGGCGGGCCTGCCGCGCGGTCACGGGACCGGGCTCCGTGGCGCGGCCTATCCGGCGAGCTTCTCCAGGTCGGCGACGGCGCTCTCGATCTCCGGCAGCGTCAGCATCGCCAGACGTGCCCGGCGGGCGTTCGCGCCGATAGCGGCGTCGGCCAGCACGTCACGGCAGACCGTCGCGATGCCGTCCGGTGTGGGGTCGGCGACCTCCAGACCGATGCCGAGTTCCTGGACGCGCCGCGCGTTGGAGTGCTGATCGCCGAACTGCGGCAGCACAGCCAGCGGCGTCGCCGTGCGCAGTGACTCCCGGATGCTGTTGAAACCGCCGTGTGTCAGAAAGAGGTCGACGGATTCCAGCAGGAGCGGCTGCGGCAGCTGTTCGGTGATGTGGACATGCGGCGGCAGGCCGTCGGTGTCCGCCGGAACGCCCGAGGTCGCCACGACGACCGTGTATTCGTCCAGCAGTGACGCCGCCTCGATGATCGTCCGCAGGGTGTCGACCGGGTCCGGCACCCAGGAGGGCAGGCCCGCGGACTCCTCGCCTTGCGCCTTCTTGCGCACCAGGGGGAGCGCGGTACCGATGGCGGCGAACATGAGGGGGCGGTCAGTGGGCAGTTCCGCGATCCACGGCGGCAGGACGGAGCGGCGGTCCACGGTCACCGTCTGCCGGTACGCCCACGATGCCGGCAGATGCTTGGCGAAGGAGAAGGCCGGCGGCACATAGTCGACGCGCCCCTGCGGGACGATGGACAGCGGGTCCTCGTGGGCGGGGAGCCCGTACTCCTCCCGGACGATGTTGAGGCCTCGCAGCATGTCGGCCGGGTCGATGGTGTTGCTGGTCCCGGACGGGGTGGGCAGCTGCGGGATACCCAGCAGTTCGGCGATCACGACACTGCCCATGTCCATGCCGTCGCGGAGGATGAGATCGGGGCGGAAGTCCCGTGCCAAGGGAAGCAAAATGTCCAGGAGCTCCCTCGCCACCGGACCGGACAGGGCCTGCGACATGGCGCGCATCCTCAACGCGCTCTGCTGTTCGGCATCGAGTTCCGGGTGGTCACCCAGTTCCTTCAGGGCGTTCGCCGCGTGGTAGACCGGTATGGAGTCGCTGATGGGGCTCGTCACCCGGACGTCGTCGTGTTCGAAGACCGCGGTGAGGTCCGGGCTGGTGGCCACCAGAACCTCATGGCCGGCGGCGGCGAGCGCCCGGGCGAGGGGCAGTTGCGCACGTCCGTGCGAGGGGCTGCCGAGGGTGGTGATCAATACACGCACGAATGGGCCTTTCTTTTGTGGGGGGTCTTGTCGCGAGGGGGACGCCGGTCCGCGGTCAGCCAGCCATCGCGAACGAGCGGCCGATGCCCTCCCAGGACAGTCCGGCGCGGTGGAGCAGCGTCGGGTCGAGGAGGTTGCGGAAGTCGTAGACGACCGGACTCTCCAGCAGTCCGGCGACCGTTTCCCAGTCGAGGTCACGGAATTGAGGCCACTCGGTGAGGACGACGCAGGCACGGGCGTGCTCGACGGCCTTCTCCGGGGTGTCCACGATGGTGAGCAGATCGCTGAGGTCGGGGCGGCTCTCGCTGAGGGCGGGGTCGTAGGCGTAGAGCTCGGCGCCACGCTCCCTGAGCAGGCGGGCGACAGCAAGGGCGGGCGAGTCGCGCAGGTCGGAGGTGCCGGCCTTGAAGGAAAGGCCGAGCAGTGCCAGCCGTACGCCGTGCAGCGAGCCGTCCTGCGTCGAGCACCCGTCGACCACGCGCTCGACGAGCCGGCGCTGGTGCTCCACGTTGGTCTCGATGGTGGCCCGCAACAGCGGGAAGTCCACGCCGGACTCCTCGCAGGCGGTCAGCAGCGCGTGGGTGTCCTTCGGGAGGCAGGAGCCGCCCCATCCCGGTCCCGGACTGAGGAACGCGCCGCCTATGCGCGGGTCGTGGCCGATGCCGGAGATGACGTCGTCGACGTCCGCGCCGAGGCGTTCGCACAGCGTGGCCAGGTTGTTCGCGAAAGACAGCTTCATGGCCAGGAAGAAGTTCGCCGCGTACTTGGTGAGTTCCGCGCCGGCCGTGTCCGTGAGCACCAGCGGGGCGTCGAGTTCGGCGTACAGGTCTGCCACGCGCTGCGCGGCGGCCCGGTCGGCGGCGCCGACCACGATGCGGTCGGGGTTGAGGAAGTCCCGCACCGCGTGCCCCTCGCGGAGGAACTCCGGGTTGCTCACCACGGTCACGTCAGGACGCCCGAGCAGCGCCGCGACGCGCTCGGCCGTGCCCACCGGCACCGTGGACTTGTTGGTCACGACGGCTTCGTACGGCAGGACCGTGCGGATCTCCTCCGCGACGGCCTCGACGGCGGCCAGATCCGCGCCGCCGCCGACTCCCATCGGGGTCGGCAGGCAGAGGAACACCACATCGGCGGCCTTGACGGCGCCCGGCGTGTCCTGGACGAACTCCAGGCGGCCCGAGTCCAGTCCCTGCCTGACGAGTTCCGGCAGGCCGGGTTCCAGGATGTCGACCTCCGCTCGCCGAAGACGTTCGATCTTGTGGGGGTCGGAGTCCGCGCACACCACCCGGTGGCCGAGCGAGGCCAGGCAGGCTCCGGTGGTCAGTCCGACGTATCCGGTTCCAATGACGGCGATGCGTCGATCAGGCAAGGAAGATCACCACTTCTGCTGGGTTCGGGGGCGGGCGCCTGGCGCGTGAGCCGATGTACCGGCCTTTCCCGGAGTGCTCTCGGCAGTGGCTGTGCGAACGGAGGGCCCAAGATCACTGCCCGTTGATCAAAAAATATGGTTGCCCCAGGCGTGAGTCAACGATTGGTGACAACGTTCGATGACTTTTGGACATGGGTGAAGCTGGGCGACAGCATGGGTGGCATGACCAAGGCGGAGGTACGGCAGTGAACAGACCAGGCACATCGGACCAGGGCGAAATCTGTTCCGGGCAAGCCCGCAAGTACGACGCGGCGGGTACGCGCGCGGCTCTGATGGACGCCGCCATCTCGCGTTTCGGGAAGTACGGCTACGACGGCACCAGCGTCCGGGACATCGCCAAGGAGGCCGGAGTGGACGCGGCCCTGGTCTACCGCTACTTCGGCTCAAAAGAAGCACTGTTCAAAGCGGTGACGACGAACACCGCCCTGTTCGAACCGCTGCGCTGCCTACCGCTCGAAGACGTGCCGGCATGGATCTGTGACTTCGTCCTCAACGCGCCCAGCGAGGACGAGGTCCCGCATCCGGTGCTGTCGGTGCTCCGCTCCTCCAGCCGGGAGGAGGCCGTCGGGCAGCTCCGCGACGAGATCACCGAAATCTTCTCGGAGTGCTTCGCCCGGCGCCTCGACGGCCCTGATGCCGCGCTGCGGGCCGAGTTGCTCTCGTCCTGGCTGCTCGGCATCACCCTGATGCGTAAGGCCATCCGCACCCCGGCGCTGGCCTCCGTGTCGGACAGCACGCTGCTCACGTACCTCAGGGCGGGGATCGACCCTCTGCTGAGCCCGCCCGCCGACCCCGCCGAGGCCGCCGAGACCGACGGGCGGTGACGCCCGTGACGGTGTCAGGAGGCCGGCGCGGCCGGGGCCGCTCGCACCCGAACGGACCGGACCTTCAGCGGACACCTGGCCGGAGTACCCAAGCCGCTCCCCGTGCCCGCCGTCACCATCCGCGGTCGGCGGACGCCCGCCGGTCGCTCAGGCCTGTCCCTCGGCCAGTTCCGCGACTCCCGTGACGCGGTGCAGGGGGTACGTCCGGACTTCGTCCGCCGTGTGGTCGTACGCCGTCACGAAACCGCCCTCGACACGGATCGGGGCGATGACCCGCTGGGTGGCGGTGCCCTCCGCGTTGACGTAGCCGATCCAGAGGGCCTCGCCGGTCATCACGGCGGCCTGCACGGTGGCGAGGGTCTCGGCGGGGCTGGTGCGCGGGAGGCCGCCGCTGCCGGGCCCGCTGTCCGAGGCGGGCTTGCGGGGCGTCGTGGACGCCAGGTCGCCGGCACGGATGGCACGGACGGCGGCGCCGAGCAGGGTGGCGTCGGGGACCGGCGGGCCGTCCGGGACGGGCGCGGGGGCCGAGCGCGGCGGGGTGCGGTGGGCGTGCGCGCGGGTGATCAGGACGTCACCCTCGGCGGACTCGGCGGCGGGCGCGAAGCCCATCGCGCGCAGCCCTTCGAGGAGCGCCCCCGGATCGGCCTGCGCGGCGAGCACGGTCGGCGCGAGGCGCCTCAGACGCAGCACCTGCGACCGCTTGTCGGCGAGGATCTCGTTCAGCATCGAGTCGTCGTCGCACCGCACGTACGCCGACGCCGAGCCGATCCGCAGATGACCGTGCCTGCGCGCCACGTCGTCGATCAGATACGTGAGCGGCTGCGGGACGGGCGTGCGCGAGTGCGCGGCGAGGAACGCGTGCAGGTCCGACGCCGACCGGCCGGCGTCCAGCGCCCGCCGTACCGACCCCGGCGTGAAGCGGTAGACCGTCGCCCCGCCCTTCGACTCGACGTCCGCGAGGACGCCGAGCGTGTCGCTGAGCGGGCGTTGCAGCGGGCCCGGCGCGACCGCCGTCAGGTCCGCCTGGAGGAGGACGTGGTCCAGCGGCTCGGGCAGGAGCGGGGCGAGGAGCCGGGCCGCCCGCTCAGCGGCGGCGGCCTGCTCGGCGGGGGAGCGGGGGAACTCGGGGGCGGGGTGGGCGCGCCTGTGGACGGGGAGCTTGTCGCCGGGACCGGCCGCGGCGACGGCGTCATGGCCGGTTCCGGTACCGGCGTTGTGGCCAGCCGCGGAACCGGCGTCGTGGCCGCCCGCGGAACCGGCGTTGCGGTTGGTTGCGGTACCGGCGTCATGACCGGCCGCCGACGGCAGACCGAGCAGCGCCCGCCCCTGCGCCGACAGCGCACCCCGGCCCGTCACGCCCAGCGACTCCGCCTCGGACAGGGTCCAGCGGGCGAGCCGGGTACGCAGGTCGTCCGTCGACTGCGGGCTCCGCAGCGGGCGTTCCCACTGGAGGCGCGCGAGGACGGAGGCCGCGGCGGGGGAGGCACCTTCGGGGAGGGCGGCCAGGAGGCTGAGGACGCGGTGGCGGACCTCGGAGGCCGCCGAGCGGTCCAGACCCGGGCCGAGCGCCGACAACGTACGGTCCTTCGCGTCCCGCCCGCCGACCAGGCCCGGCGCACGGGTCGACGTCAGCCACGCCGAGGCGAGCCGCACCCAGCGCTCGGCGGAAGGCAGTTCCACCCACTCGTCGTACGCGGGTGTCGCCGCGTACCGCTCCTCGGCCGCACCGTCCGACGCCAGCAGGCCCGCCGCGTAGGCGAGTTCGACCCAGAACGCGGCCACCGGCTCCGACACGTCCAGCGCCACCGCCGTCCGCTTCAGATCACGCACACTCAGCCCGCCCGCGCGCAGCACGGCCGGACCGCCCTCGTGCCAGTCCTTCAGCAGCTCCTCGACGGTGGCGAGCGCCGTGTACGCCTGGCCCGCCGCGGTGCTGTCCACAAGCTGTGGACGGTGCGTCGCCGCGGCCGCGGACTGGACGGGCGGTGCCACCGGCTCCGTCTCCCGGTGCGCGCGGCCCGCCCGCAGGTGCAGGGCCACCTCCCTGGGCAGTACGACCGTGCCGGGCGCCGTCGGCAGCAGCAGCCCCCGGTCGATCAGCCAGCGCAGATGGCGTGCCGGATCGGCGGTCACCTGCCCGTACGGCGGCCCCCACACCAGCCGGGACAGCACGTCCACGGACTCGGCCGGGGCGCTGTCGAGGAGCGCCGACATCCTGGCGCGGTCCGTGAACAGGCCGGTCAGCGCCGCCCTGGCCGATACGGAGTCATGGGTGCTCGGCAGCCCGGCCGCGGTCACGATCTCCTGGACCCGCCCCGGCGACATGCCCGCCGTGGCCTCCGCGACCGTCGGCCCCAGGCCCGTCGGGGACGGGTGCTGCGGGGACGGCGCGAGCAGCTCACGGGCCGTGCGCACGAGACGCAGACGGTCGTCGGGTCCCCAGACGAGAGCCTGCTCGCGGAGCGTGCCCAGGGCGCGCGGGAACGCCCCGGTGACCGTCGGATCGCGGTCGTCGCCCGCCAGCAAGGCCAGCAGCTCCTCGTACGCCGCCGGTTCCGACGCCACGGCCAGGGCCTCGGCCGTCTGCAGGGCGAACCGGTCCAGGCGCTCCAGGGCGCGCACGACCGACGCGCGCGTGCCTGCCCGGGTGGCCAGCTGCGTCAGGTCCGTGGGGACGGGGGTGATCAGGTCCGGGCGGGCACGGAGGAGCGCGGCCAGCGAGGCGTCGTCGCGGGTGCGGAGGGCTTCCGCCAGCGAACGCGGAGCGTTCCCCGCGGGGGCGGGGTCCGTGCCGCCTGGGCGCGTGGGGTGCTCCTCGGTGCTCATCCGGCCAACGGTAGCGGGTTTCGGCTCCTGTGCCCCTGACCTCCCTGGCCTCCTTGACCCCGGGCTCGGTCCTGGGGCTACGGGCCGGGTTCCGTGCGGGACCTTCCCCGGTCTCGCTTCCGGTCCTGCTCCGGCCTTTGGTCCGGTCCTGCTCCAGCCTTGGTCCGGTCCTGCTCCGGCCTTTGCTCCGGGCCTGCTCCGGCCTTTGCTCCGGGCCTGCTCCGGGTACGCCGGAAGCGCCGGAAGCGCCGGAAGCGCCGGAATCCCGGGAGCGGCGGGTGCGGAAAACCCGGTACCGTCGTGACCACGGACTATGCACGGACTGTGCAACGCGTGCGCCCCGGAGGGGACTTCGTGGGGATTGAGAGCGACCAGCTGGTCTACGACTACCTGAGCCGGGTCGGAGACCTGGCCCAGCAGCGCCAGGTGCCGTCCGCGACGCGCATGCGGCTCGTGTCGGAACTGCGCAACGAGATCGACCGGCGCAGGGCGAGAACGACCGGCGACAGCCCCGCCGCCGTCCGCAGGATCCTCGACCGCCTCGGCACCCCCGACGCGATCGTCGACGCCGCGGGCGCGGGCACCCCGGGAGAGGCGGCCGGCGGGACGGGAACCTGGGCCGCCGTGCCCACCCAACGGCAGGCCGACGCCCCGCAGCCCCGTCCCAAGGGCCTGCGCCGCGTCGTCCCGAAGCCGCGCCCCGCGGAACCGGACCCCGTCGAGGACGCGCCGTCCCCGCCGCATCTCGCGAGCGCGGACGAGCTGGGCGACAGCGCCACCCAGCCGGACTGGTGGCGGGTGGACAGCAGCCTGTTCGGTCCCGGGGAGAGTGTGCCGGGGTTCGTGGGCGGCGTGGAGATCCCCGAAATACTGAAGCCGCCGCCACCCGAGACGGTCGGGGGCGCGGTACCTGAGGCGCAGGGCAAGGCCGCTGCCGCGGACGTCGTGGACGAGCCTGTGGTCGAGGCCCGGCGGCGCCGTCTCCTCCGCCTCCCGCGCCTCGGCGCGTGGAGCAACCCGCTCCTGCTGCTGGCCGCCGCCCTCCTCGTCGCGGGCGCCGTCCTCGGCAACTGGTTCGCCCTCGTCCTCGGCTGGGTCATCGCCTACGCCTCCCGCCGACTGACCCCCGCCGAGGTGAAGGGCGCCGTCCTCGTCCTGCCCGGCCTGGCGGCCACGGCCGGCATCGTCTGGTTGTGGGGGCGCATGAACGGCCGCTGGGGCGCGCCGATCCCCGAGGGGCACCTGAACGAGGCGATCACGCAGACCTGGCCGTGGGTCGTGCGGGGGGCGGCGGTGGGGTCGGCCTTGTATGTGGTCTGGCGGTCGCAGCGACGGCGGTGACGGGTGGTGTTTTTCGCCCCCTCCGCCCCTCCCCGTCCCCTTTCTGGGGGCTGCCGCCCCAGGCCCCCACTTCGGCCTGGACGGCCTCGGAGGGGGCGAAAACCCCACCCCCCACCCCCTGGGCACAATGACGCACATGACATCGCGCCCCCGCACCCCCCTCACCGTCGGCTTCGACCTCGACATGACGCTGATCGACTCCCGGCCCGGGATCCACGCGTGCTACCAGGCGTTCTCGGCGCGCACGGGGACGTACATCGACTGCGACCTGGCCATCACGCGGCTCGGGCCGCCGCTGGAGGAGGAGCTCGCCAACTGGTTCCCCGCGGACGAGGTGGCCGCGGCGGCGGACATCTACCGTGAGATGTACCCCACATACGCGATCGCGGCCACGCCCGCCATGCCCGGCGCCCGCGAGGCCGTAGCGGCGGTGCAGGCGGCGGGCGGGCGCGCGATCGTCGTCACCGCGAAGTGGGAGCCCAACGCGAAGCTGCACCTGAAGCACCTGGGGATCGACGCGGACGCGGTCGTCGGCAACCTGTGGGCGGAGCAGAAGGCGCAGGCGCTGCGTGAGCACGGCGCGAGCGTGTACGTCGGCGACCACACCGGCGACGTACGCGGCGCGCACACCGCGGACGCGTACTCCGTCGCGGTGGCCACCGGCCCGTGCGACGCCGCGGAACTGCACGCGGCGGGCGCAGACGTGGTGCTCGCCGACCTGACGGAGTTCCCGGCATGGCTGACGGGGTTCTGCGAGGCGCCGCTGAGGGCGTGACTTACCGCGAGGCCCGCTACCGGCCCGCCGGTTACCGCGAGGCACCGCCTCGGGCCTGACGGGAGTGCCCGCCAGGCGCCGCTACCGGCCTGCCGGGGTCACCGCGAGGCGCCCTCGCGGGCCTGACGGCGTCCCGCGGCGAGCGACTGGAACACCCCCGCTCCGGCCATCAGGAAGCCGACGCCCATGAGCATGCTCAACCCGAACATGTACGTCGGGAAAGGCGCCGTATCGAGCAACAGCGGGGCCACGGTGACCAGAGTGGCCACGGCGCCGAGGAAGAACACGATGGCACCGGCACGGATCAGCCGGTCACCGGGTTCCGCGGAATTCGCTTGGGTTTTGTCACGCACCCGACCAGGGTAGTTCCCAGCGGCAAGGAACAATCCGGCGACGTCTTGTCAGCAGCCGCCCTGCCACTAGCCTTGGTAGCGGCGGGTCCGACGACCCGCTGTAGTGCTATCCAGAGCTGTTTCCGAGCAGTTGCCGCGAACGAGCCGAGCAGTTGCAAAGCACTACCCAGCAGTTTTCAGAGCAGTTTCCCGACGAGTACGAGGACGAGGACAGACGTGCCCACCGGCAAGGTCAAGTGGTTCAACAGTGAGAAGGGCTTCGGCTTTCTCTCCCGCGACGACGGCGGCGACGTCTTCGTTCATTCCTCGGTCCTGCCCGCCGGAGTCGAAGTCCTCAAGCCCGGCCAGCGCGTGGAGTTCGGTGTGGTCGCCGGCCAGCGCGGTGACCAGGCGCTTTCGGTGGTCCTCCTGGACCCGACGCCCTCCGTGGCGGTCGCGCAGCGCCGTAAGCCGGACGAACTGGCCTCCATCGTCCAGGATCTGACGACCCTTCTCGAAAACATCACGCCGATGCTGGAGAGGGGCCGTTACCCCGACAAGGCCTCCGGCAGCAAGATCGCGGGCCTGCTGAGAGCGGTCGCCGACCAGCTCGACGTATAGCCGGAATCCCCCGGTAGGAGCCCTCCGGTAGCCCGTATTCCGTATCCGGTTCTACGGGAAGCAATCTCAGCGCGTCCGGGCCGAGGGGCGGCACCAGCCCCTCGGCGATGGCTCAGGGGAACGACAGTGCGTCGGGCCCCAGCGCCGGAACGAGCCCCTCCGCCGCCGCGCGTGTCAGCAGGCCCCTGACTGCCGCGTAACCGTCGTCGCCGAGATCGGCCGTGAATTCGTTCACATACAGGCCGATGTGCTGGTCGGCGACGGCGGGGTCCATTTCCTGGGCGTGTTCCAGGACGTAGGGGCGGGAGATCTCCGGGTCGTCCCAGGCCATCCTGACCGACGTACGGGCAGCCGCGGCGAGCGCGGTGAGCCGCTCCTCGCCCAGCGAACGCTTGGCGATGATCGCGCCCAGCGGGATGGGCAGGCCGGTCGTCCGCTCCCAGTGCTCGCCCATGTCGGCGAGCTTGTGCAGCCCGTAGTTCTGGTACGTGAAACGCGCCTCGTGGATGACGAGTCCCGCGTCGACCTTCCCGTCCCGTACGGCGGGCATGATCTCGTGGAACGGCATGACCACGACCTCGCCGACCCCGTCGGCCAGCGTGTCCGCCGCCCACAGACGGAAGAGCAGATACGCCGTCGACCGCTCGCTCGGCACGGCGACCGTACGGCCTGTCAGGTCAGCGTCCGCCTCCCGGGTGAGCACCAGGGGCCCGCAGCCCCGGCCCAGCGCCCCGCCGCAGGGCAGCAGCGCGTACTCGTCGAGGACGTACGGCAGCACGGCGTACGACACCTTCAGCACGTCGAACTCACCGCGCTCGGCCATGCCGTTGGTGATGTCGATGTCCGCGAAGGTGACGTCGAGCGCGGGCGCCCCCGGCACGCGGCCGTGCGCCCAGGCGTCGAAGACGAAGGTGTCGTTCGGGCAGGGCGAGTACGCGATCCGCAGGGATGCAGGCAGGTTCTCGGACAGCTTCTCGGACAGCTTCTCGGGCAGCTTCTCAGGGCTCATGTGGGTTCCAACTCTCCAGTACGGGCGCGAGCTTCCCGAATGCCTCGGTGAGCGCCGTGAGCGCCTCGCCGATGCGCCAGGCGGCGCGGTCGCGGGGGCCGACGGGATTGGAGACCGCGCGCAGTTCGAGTACGGGCACGCCGTGCGCGGCGGCGGCCTCGGCGACCCCGAAACCCTCCATGGCCTCGGCGAGGGCGCGGGGGTGGCGGGCGCGCAGCTCGGCGGCGCGGGCGGCGCTGCCGGTGACGGTGGACACGGTCAGGACCGTCCCGGCGCGGCCCCCCGTGGCGGCCACGAGGTCTCGTACGAGTGAAGGGGGTGGATGGTGGCTGACGACTCCGAAGCCGAGTCCGGTGACGGACACGAACCCGTCGGCGGTCTCGGCGCCAAGGTCGGCCACCGTGATCTCGTCGGCGACGACGAGGGAGCCGACGGGCGCGTCGGGCTGGAAACCGCCGGCGATGCCCGTGGAGATGACGAGGTCGTACGGCGTGTCCGCCAGGGCGGCCGCGGTGAGGGCGGCGGCGGTGGACGCGGCGGCGAGGGCGGGACCGACGCCGGCGGCGAGCAGGTCGACGGCACCGGCGCGGTGGAGGGTTGCCCCGGGGAGCTGGACCTCAAGGAGAGTCCGGTGCGGGAACGCCTGTGCCACCGCGTCCCGTTCGACCGGGACGGCGGTGGCTACGAGGACACGTGCCGCGGGTACGGCGGACGTGGTCAGGAGTCCTTCTTGAGCGTGAAGGACCACAGACCGCTGACCGCCGTGTCGCCCTGCTCGGCCTCCTGGATGGAGACGAGCGTGGAGTTGCCGCTCGCGCCGTACTGGGCGTTGAAGAACACGCTGCCCGGGATCGTGCGGTACGTCTTCTTGCTGGAGTCGGTCAGCGGCTGACCGTTCATCAGGATCGTCCAGCCCTTGTCGGCGATGTCGGGGTCCACGCCGAACCGCACGGTCTCGTCGGGGTCGACCGTGATGGACTTGATGTCCTTGGCCTTGAGGCACTTGGCCAGCTCATCGGTCTTCACCTCCTTGCCGTCGTTGTAGCAGTCGGTCTCGGAGCTCACCGAGTTGTCGCCGACCGTGATGGTGGCCAGCGGTGTCGGCTTGTCGCAGGCGGACAGGACGAGAAGTCCGGCGGATACGGCTCCGACGGCGGCGACGGCGCGACGACGGCGCGCGGCGCTGAATCCAGAGGTCATGGGCGAAGGTTATCGGGCACGTCCACCGCTCCCCCCACGTGGGGTACGGCGTGCCGTGGCCGGGGTGTGCCGTGGCTACGCCCCGCGCGGCCGTGCAGAGCCCCGCGCAGCCTGCCGCCGCTATGCCCCGCGCGGTGGTGCGGAGCCCCCGTGCGCCTGCCGCCGCTATGCCTATGCCACGCGCGGCCGTGCGGAGCCCCCGCGCCGGGCCACCCCGATCAGCCCCCGCACGGTGGTGAGCCAGCCGGTGGCGACGATCGCGGCGGCCACGGAGAGGCCCAGCGTGCCGTTCAGGGGCAGCGCCATGCCGATGCCGCCGCCGATGACCCAGGCCATCTGCAGCAGCGTCTCGGAGCGCGCGAAGGCGGACGTACGGACGAGTTCGGGTACGTCCCGCTGGATCAGCGCGTCCAGGGACAGCTTGGCGAGGGCCTGCGCGAACCCGGCGACCGCGGCCAGACAGGCCACCAGGACCGCGCCGAAGAACACCGCGGCGATGATCGCGGCCCCCAGCACGAACGCGACGACCGTCACGATGATGATCTCGGGAGCGCGCGATTTCAGCCATGCTCCGACCGCCGTGCCGAGCGCGTTGCCTGCCCCCGCCGAGACGCCCACTATCGCCAGCGAGGCCGCCGCGCTCGCCCCGGCCAGCGGATGCTCGCGCATCAGGAAGGCGAGGAAGAAGATCAGGAAGCCGGAGAGACAGCGCAGGGCGGCGTTCGCCGCGAGGGCGTGCGTGACGGCGGTGCCGACGGTACGCAGCCCGGGGCGCGGGACCTTCTTCAGGTGCGGCCCGTGCAGATGCTCCGCGTCCGCCGCGAGCAGCGCCTTGTCCTCGCCCTTGGCCGAGTCGACCTTGGGCGGCAGCGAGAACGACAGGAACATCCCCGCGATGAAGATCACGAAGGCGCCGTAGAGCGGATAGCGCGGGCCGAGCGCCTGCAGCCCCGCCCCGATCGGTGCCGCAACACCGGTGGCGAGCAGCCCGCCGAGGGTGACCCGGGAGTTCGCCTTCACCAGGGAGAACCCCGGTGGCAGCAGCCGGGGCACGACGGCGCTGCGCACCACCCCGTACGCCTTCGACGACACCAGCACACCCAGCGCGGCGGGGTACAGCTCGATGCCACCGGTGACCACCGCGCCGGACAGCAGGAGCGCGAGGAAGGCCCGGGCGAGCATCGCGCCCGCCATCGCGGCGCGCCGGCCGTGCGGGACGCGGTCCAGGAGCGGGCCGATCACGGGGGCCAGGAGCGTGAAGGGGGCCATGGTGATGGCGAGGTAGAGCGCGACGCGGCCGCGGGCCTCGTCCGTGGGCACCGAGAAGAAGACGGTGGAGGCCAGCGCGACGGTGATCATGACGTCGCCCGCGCCGTTCACGCCGTGCAGTTCGATGAGTTTCCCGAGGCCCGACTCGCCCGCGCCGTGCGCGTGCGTCGCCTTGCGGATGCCGCGCGCCGTACCCGTCACCGGGAAGTGCAGGGCACGGCCGACCGCACGGACGGGCCCGGTCACCCGGGCCGATCCGCCACCTCGGCTGTTCCCCTTGGCGCCACCGATCCCGGTGGCTCCGTGGGGCGACCTTGCGGCTGCCACCCCGTCATAGTGCCCCGAGATGGCGGTGCGTAGTGCAGTTACCGCGCGTATGGCGGCCGAGTGGGGTGGGGTGGGGGCGCTCGGGGAGGCTGTGTTTTTCGGTGCTTTCCAGCCGACCGAGACGGGCGGGCGGGCGGTAAACATCGCCGCGGAGCGGCGGGAATCGAGCCGCGGAGCGGCGGGAGGCTGGGGCCGCGGAGCGGCGAAAAACGCGGCGCGGAGCGCCGAAAAACGCGGCGCGGAGCGCCGAAGAGGCCCGCCGGTGTGGGCCCAGGGGCCAGGAGAAGGTAGCGTGCGTAGCGCGCCAGTGGCGATTGTTCTCGGCCGCGCGCCTCTCGGTCATCCCGCAGAATGGATGACGTAGGTGCGCCCGAGCGCGATCGGGCGCGGACGTCGACGCGGTCCCCTGGTCCGCTCCGTCCGCACCCCCGCCGTGGAATGGCGCACCCGTGAGACGGCGTAGGAGAGAAGCGATACCTGTGAGCGCAGCGACCACGCGAAGCCGCACCCCCGACCGCCTGTGCGCCGAGGCGGTCGATCTCGCCCGCGCCGCCGCCGAGGAGGCCGCCGCCCCCGGCGTCGTCGGCGAGCACGTGGAGCTCGTTTCCGAAGGTGACCGGGTCGTCACCCACTTCTTCGAGTGCAAGGAGATGGGCTACCGCGGCTGGCGCTGGGCCGTGACCGTCGCCCGCGCCTCCCGCGCGAAGCTCGTCACCCTCAGCGAGACCGTGCTGCTGCCCGGCCCCGACTCCATCCTGGCCCCCGAGTGGGTGCCGTGGAGCGAGCGTCTGCGCCCCGGTGACCTGGGCCCCGGTGACCTGCTGCCCACGGACGCCGAGGATCTGCGCCTGGAGCCGGGCTACACCGGCGAGGACGAGCCCCCGCCCAACTCGCCGCTCTCCGAGGAGATGGCCGAGCTGGTCGAGGCGGAGGACGCCGAGGTCTCGGGTGTGACGCCCGCGGACCTGCTCCTCGCGCCGATGCGCGGTTCGATCGCGTCGGTCGCCGAGGAGCTGGGGCTACGGCGTGCGCGTGTCCTGTCCCGCTACGGGCTGCATGTCGCGGCCGACCGCTGGGAAGAGGGGTACGGGCCGAAGACGCCCATGGCGCAGGCGGCGCCGGCGTCGTGCGTCAGCTGCGGTTTCCTCAACCGGATCGGCGGCTCGCTCGGACAGGCGTTCGGCGTATGCGCGAACGAGTTCTCGCCGGCCGACGGTCATGTCGTCTCCCTCGCCTACGGCTGCGGCGGCCACTCCGAGGCCGCGGTCATGCCCGCACCGCCGCGTCCGGCGCCTCACGTGATCGACGAGACCCGGGTGGACCCGTTCCCGCTGCGCCCGGCGGCGGACTCGGGGTCGGTGTCGGAGGTCTCGGACGAGGCTGCGGCGGAGTTGGGGCACTCGTAAGACGGGGGGCGCGTCAGAGGTTCAGAATCCCAGGTAGGTGATCTGAACGACGTAGACGCGTTCGCTACGCACGACGACCTGATACGTGAACATGCCGCCCGGCACGATGATGTTGCCGCCTTTCGGGTCGATTCCTTGGTGGGCCCGTCCGTGGATATGGAGGGATTCGGCGGCTCTGACCAGCTCTTGCGCCTTTCTGTCCACTCTGGCGAGGAAATCGGCCGGAGCGGTGCGGGCGGCTTCCTCCGCGCCGAAGGCGTACTCCCATTTCCAGCTCAACCGCGCACTGCCTTCATGGCTTCGTCCAGGACGGCGCTCAGCTCCCTCAGGGCTTCTTGGGCGGTGGCCGGGTCCTCGTTTTCCAGCGTGCTCTGCGCGCGGGCGTGACGAGAGGAAAGTCCGGGGCGGCGGGCGATCTCGATATCCCTGGCCCACATCAGGACCCAGCTCTGCACCGGGCTCAGGGACTGCCACTCGACAGCCTGTGCAAAGGCTTCGTCCTTCGTGGCCTGCATCTCCCCCAAGCGGCCCGGGGCAACGACGGCCAAGGCCGCGCGCAGGGCGTCAGGGGTCTGCGCCGGGCGGGGGATCAGCTCGCGTCCGTGGTCGGGCAGTGTGCTCATGATGTCCTCCAGGAGTGCCCTGCCCAGGCTATCCGCCCGGGGCGGCGGCGAGGAGGGCTCCTCGGCGGCGGGAACGGCAAGGATCGACTTGCTAGGCGCCCTCCAGAAGATCGGTTCGGCAGTCTCGGCACCGGCCGGGGGTGGGGGAGCGGAACGCGCGGTCGCAGCCGTCGCAGGTCTGGAAGGGGTGCCGTACGGCCGGGGGCGGGGTGGGGGCCCGGAACGGGGGCAGTGGGGGGAGCTGCGCGGCCAGGCGGTGGGCCAGGAAGGCTGCCGGGCGGCGTAGGTCCTCGGGTGGCAGGTCCGCTGCCAGGGCGTGGCGTACGGCGGTGGGGGTGAGGTCGCGCTCCAGCCAGGCGGCGACGCCGGGAGCGAGGTGTTCGGCGTCGGTGGCCGAGAGCAGGAGGCGGGGATCCTGGCGGCGGAGACCGGCGAGGAGGTCGGTTGCCTGCTGGAGGAGGGTGGGGGAGGAGTAGGCGGGCCCCGGGACGGGCGGGAGTTTCTTGCGGGGTGGGGCGGCGTCCGGCCGTCTGCGCGGTGGCTTCGGGGCGTCGGCCGGCCGGTCGTGGTGCCCGGGCCGGTTGCAGGACACCGTCCGGGTGACGATGCGGCCGCCGGGAACGCGTTCGCGGGTGCGGCGCAGATAGCCGTGGGCTTCCAACTCCCGCAGGGCGGCGGCGATACGGGCCGGACTCTCCGGGAAGCGGGCCGCGAGGGTCTTGATGTCGGCGGAGGCGCCCGTGGGGAGGGACTGGATGTGGACGGCCAGTCCGATGGCGAGGCCCGACAACTCCGGGTGCTGGGCGAGGTGATTGCCGATCACCGTGAAGCGTTCGGTGTGCCGGGCGTTGTCGTGAATCACACCGGAGTGGGGGTGATTCCGGGCCCGAGTACGGGACTGGGGGCGCGCGGGGGCGCTAGTGTTTTGCGTGTCCATCGGGAAGCGATCTCTTCCTTGGTGGTCAGGCCCTCGCATTGGGATGCCAGTCCCGGCGAGGGCCGTCGTATGTCTGCGGTTGTTCCGCGGTTGTTCTGTGGTTGTCAGTGCTTGTCGCGCTGAGCGTAGGGCAGGCAACCGGGCCCGAATCCAGCTGAGTTGGTGATGTTCACTCTCGCGAGTGAGTTTGGGCTGCGGGCGGGAGGGGTGGGGCTTGGTGAGGGTTCTTTCTCCCGGGTCCTTTGGAAAGACCGCCCGCGTCACCGGAGCTCAGAGGGCTGAGCTTCGGTGGTGACGGCGACGGGAGGGTGACTTCGGCCCATACGGTTTTGCGAGGGTGCGGACCCGTGTTCGTGCCCCAGCGGTCGGCGAGGGCGTCCACGATGAGCAGCCCCCGGCCCGACTCCGCGTCGGGGGTGGGGTGTTGGGCGTGCGGGGCACGGTCCCCTCTCGTGTCCGTGACCTCGATACGGAGGGTGTCGCCGACGACGTAGAGCGTGAGCCGGAAGTCCCGGCCCGGGACCCGGCCGTGCGTGACCGCGTTCGCCGCCAGCTCCGCCACGATGTGCGCCGCCGGGTCCAACGGGAGCCCCCAGTCGCGGAGTTGCTCCGTGGCGAGCAGCCGGGCGAGACGGGCTCCGCGTGGCGTGGCGGACAGAGGCACGCTGAAGTTGCGGATGAGGGTGGAGGTTTCCTGATTCACGTCACTCAGCGTGGCCGCGCCCGCCTACCGTGAACAGTGACGACGCCGTTGCGTACGGTGACTGTCCGGAGCTTGTCCGGAGCTGTCCGGGCTGTCGGGGGCGGGCGCACGGGTAGGGGCGTTGCGGCACGGTCGTACGACGGAGGGGTGCGGTATGTCGGTGGACGCGGGCGCGGGTCGGCTCAGGACCGAGGCGGACGAGCCGGGCTGGGAGGTGGATCCCGACGACGAGTGGGGAGTCGCGGTCATCGCCACGGTGGGACGGCAGCTCAAGCTGCGGCGGGAGGCGTCCGGCATGCGGGCCGCCGAGTTCGGGGAGTCGGTCGGGTACGGCGAGGACCTCGTCTACAAGATCGAGGGCGGCAAGCGGATCCCTCGGCAGGAGTATCTGGACAGGGCGGACGAGGTGTTGGGGGCGGGTGGGCTGATCTCGGCGACTTGGGAGGACGTCAAGAGGGTTCGGTATCCGAAGAAGGTGCGGGAGCTGGGGCAGTTGGAGGCCAAGGCGGTCGAGCTTCAGCTCTATGACCCGCTGAACATCCACGGGCTGTTGCAGACGCCGGAGTACGCACGCGGGCTGCTCCTCATGCGGCGCCCGGCGTATACCGAGGACGAGGTGGAGCGGTTCATCTCGGCGCGCGTGGCCCGCAAGGCCGTATTCGAGCGGGACCCGGTGCCCGAACTCAGCTTCGTCCTGGAGGAATGGACGCTACGACGTCCGCTTGGAGGGAGGTCGGTGCTGCGCCGCCAGCTTGAACGTCTCTTGGAGGCCGGGCAGTTGCGGAACGTCGAGCTTCAGGTGATGCCGATGGATCGCGAGGAGCACGCGGGACTGGCCGGTGGCATCGAGGTGCTGAAGTTCGCAGACGGATCTGCGGTGGGTCGATCACCAGTGGTGGTCGGCGGGCGGCCGGTCTCGGAGCCCAAGCAGCTCCGTATCCTTGAACTGCGGTATGGCATCATCCGGGCCCAAGCTCTCACGCCCCGTGAGTCAGCGGCCTTCATCGAACAACTGCTGGGGGAAACATGATCCGTAACACCTCGGCCGGGGGCGCCCCTGATCTGGCGTGGTTCAAGAGCAGCTACAGCAGCAGCAGCGAGGGCGACTCCTGCGTGGAGATCGCGCTGGACTGGTTCAAGAGCAGCTACAGCAGCGGCAACGATGGAAACTCCTGCGTCGAGATCGCGGCAGCCCCCCGCACCATCCACGTCCGCGACTCCAAGTGCCTCACCACCGGCCCCCAACTCGCCCTAACCCCCCAGGCCTGGGCCGACTTCGTGCCGTATGTGTCCCGGGGTTCCTACGTCTGACATGCACAGAGACCGCCTGTAACATCCCCCCGCCCTCATGCGTCTGCCATGCAGGGCCGTGAAAGCGGGGGAGTTGCGATGAATGACGGCATAGAGCGGCAGTACCGCAGACGTCGGACGGCGCCGACGGTGTACGTACTGCTGGTGGCCGTGACGATGGTGGTCGCGCTCAACCTGCTGGACGCGATGACGCTGCCCGGGCTGAGGGCCTCGGAAGCGATGGTCCCGGTGCTCTGGCTGTTCATCGGTGTCCGACTGGCCCTGGAGCAGTGGCGGGCGCGTACGTTCGTCACGGCCGAGGGGATCACCGTACGAGGGCCGTTGCGCACTCGAACCTGGGCCTGGTCCGATATCCACGGCATCCGGGTCGAGGGCAACAGCTGGGGCAGCCCCCGATGGCAGGCGTATCTCTACGGTACCGACGGGCGCCGGGTTCGCCTCCCCCACCTCGACGAGGTTCAGCTGGGCGACCCGGTCGCCGAGGCCGCCGACCTGTGCGCCACCGCCGTAGGGCTCGGGCTCATGTCTCTTGAGACGCCGCCCGAGGTGGAGGAGCGTATCCGGCGAGGGGCGCGACGGCGCAAGGCGTTGCAGCGGGCGGGCGTCGCCAGCCTGGCAGTCATTGGCGCCCTGCTCGTCCGCGACTTCTGGATGATTGTCACCGACCGGCCCACGCTCTCGTTCCCGTTCCTCCTGGGCATCCCCCTCCTCAGCCTCCCCGTCTTCTTCTTCCTCCTGGACCGCCTCGGCGAGGCCCTCGCAGCCCGGCGTCCACCGGGTCACGCCTAGCGTTCACCGGGCGGTTCGACCTGGGTGTGGACTGGCGGGGCGCCCGGCGCCGCCTCGCGGTACCTTCATCGTCACGCCGATGAGGAGAACCAACGTGAGCAAGTTCGTGCGGCCCGCAGCCGAGGGTGCCGACCCGTTCGGGACCGCCCGTCTCAGGCGGGGTGTGCTGGACGCCTGGGCGACCAGCCCGGCCCGGTTCCGCGAGGACGCCAACGCCGAGGAGGACCTCGTCCTCGGCGGATACCGCGACCGTCTGGTCGTGGAGCTTGCCCAGAACGCGGCCGACGCCGCGGCGAGGGCCCGGGTTCCCGGCCGCCTCCGGCTCACCCTCCGTGGCGGCGTGCTCGTCGCGGCCAACACCGGCGCCCCCCTGGACGCGACGGGTGTCGAGTCGCTCTCCACGCTCCGTGCCTCCGCGAAGCGGGATGCCGACGACACGGCGGTCGGCCGCTTCGGTGTCGGCTTCGCCGCGGTTCTCGCGGTGACCGACGAGCCCGCGGTGGTGGGTCGGCACGGCGGTGTCCGCTGGTCCCTCGCAGAGGCCCGCGACCTGGCCTCGGAGACCGCCCGTCACAGCCCGGGACTGGGTGACGAGATCCGCCGCCGGGACGGTCATGTGCCCCTGCTCCGGCTGCCGTTCGCCGCCGAGGGCACGGCCCCCGACCCGTACGACACCGCGGTGATCCTCCCGCTGCGGGACCCCGCCGCGCAGGACCTCGCCGAGCGGCTCCTGCAGAACGTCGACGACGCGCTGCTCCTCGCGCTGCCCGGCCTCGAAGAGGTCGTCGTCGAGATCGGCGATGACGAGGTGCGTACGCTGCGGCGTCGCGCGGGCGAGCACGGCGTTGTGATCGAGGACTCCCGCGACGGCACCACCCGCTGGCGCACTGTCTTCCACCACGGCGCCCTGGAACCCGCTCTGCTCGCCGACCGCCCGGTGGAGGAACGGCTGCGTCCGCACTGGTCGGTGACCTGGGCCGTCCCCGTGGACGCCGATGGCGCTCCGGCCAAGCCCCGCACCAGCCCCGTCGTGCACGCGCCCACGCCCAGCGACGAACCCCTGGGCGTACCCGCGCTGTTGATCGCCTCCCTCCCGCTCGACACCACCCGCCGCCACGCGGCCCCCGGCCCCCTCACCGCCTTCATCGTGGAGCGCGCGGCCGACGCGTACGCCGAACTGCTCGCCGCCTGGAGCCCGGTGGACACCGGGATCATCGACCTCGTGCCGGGCCCGCTGGGCAAGGGCGAACTGGACGGCACCCTGCGGCAGGCGATCCTGGAGCGGCTGCCGCGCACCGCGTTCCTGCCGCCCGCGGCCCCGCCGGACACCGCCGTCCCGGAGACTCCCGTCGACTGGCCCGACACCGGCGCCAGTACCGCGGAGAACCCCGTCGCTCTGCGTCCTCGTGACGCCGAGGTGGTCGAGGGCGCCGGTGCCGACACCGTCCGGGTGCTCGCCGAGGTGCTGCCCAGCCTGCTGCCCGCCGGGCTCGAACGCCGGGCGGAACTACGGACGTTGGGCGTCGCCCGGGTGCCGCTCACCGAGGCCGTGGACCGGCTGGCGGGTCTGGAGAAGGACCCGGGCTGGTGGCGGCGGCTGTACGACAGCCTCTCCGGCGTCGACCCCGACCGGCTCTCGGGGCTGCCGGTGCCGCTCGCTGACGGACGCACGACGATCGGCCCCCGCCAGGTCCTGCTTCCGCTGCCCGACGACGCCGATACCGCCGCGGCTCCCGAAACCCTCGCCCGGCTCGGCCTCAAGGTCGCCCACCCGGATGCCGCCCACCCGCTCCTGGAGAAGCTGGGCGCCCTCCCGGCCACCCCCCGCGCCGTCCTCACCACCCCGCAGGTGCGCGCCGCCGTAGCGGCCTCCCTCGACGACGAGGGCGCTGGCTGGGACGAGGACACCCCGGACGCCGAGGAGCTGGCCGACACCGTCCTCGCGCTCGTCCGCGCCGCCGGTCTCGAACCCGGCGACGAGCCCTGGCTCGGCGCCCTCGCCCTCCCCGACGACGAGGGCGAACTGGTGCCCGCGGGTGAACTGGTCCTGCCCGGCAGCCCGTTCGCCCAGGTCATGCGCGAGGACGAACTCGCGTTCGTCGACTCCGAGTTGGCCGACCGCTGGGGCGAGCAGCCGCTGGCCGCCTGTGGCGTCCTCGCCAACTTCACCCTCGTACGCGCCACCGATGTCGTCCTGGACCCGGACGAACTGGAGCCGCGCGACTCCGACTTCGCGGAGCCCGACGACGCGGGTCTCCTCGATGCCGTCGACGTGTGGTGCGAGGACGTCCTGGACCGGCTGCCCGACACACCCGTGCCGCCCGTCGCCACCGAGATCGTCGCCGTCCGGGACCTGGATCTCGTCGACGACGACCGCTGGCCGCAGGCCCTCGCCCTGCTGTCGCAGCCGCCGCTGCGAGACGCGCTCACCCAGCCGGTGCGGCTGCTGCTGCCGGACGGGACGCACGAGATCGTACGGTCGTACACGGCCTGGTGGCTGCGCGGTAACCCCGTCCTGGACGGGCGTCGCCCGGCCGGATTGCGGTCCGCGGGCGGCGACCCGCTGCTGCACGGGCTCTACGACGCCGCCGACGCGAGCGGTTTCGAGGACGAGCAGGTGCTGCGGGCGCTGGGCGTACGGACCTCCGTGGCCGCCCTCCTCGACGAACCCGGCGGCGCGGCCGAGCTCCTGGACCGCCTCGCCGACCCGGACCGCGAGGTCTCCGGCGCCCAACTGCACGCCCTCTACAGCGCCTTGGCCGACCTCGACCCCGAGCAGGTCACCCTGCCGGACGAGCTGCGGGCCGTCGTCGACGGTCAGGTGACCGTCGTGGACGCGGCCGACGCCATGGTCGTGGACTCACCCGACCTGCTGCCCTTCACCAGCGGCGTGCCGCTGCTCCCGGTACGGCCTGCGCGGGCCGCCGAACTCGCCGAGCTCTTCCAGGTGCGGCGGCTGAGCGAGTCGGTGACCGGCGAGGTCGACTCCGAGGGCGCCGAGCACGACGTACCGGAGTCCGTGCGGGTGCTGCTCGGCCCCGCCACCCCGGCGTCGTACACCGAGCACGAGGAACTCGTCGTCGACGGCGTCGAACTGGACTGGCTCCGCACCCGCGACGGGGTGCTGCACGCCGCCACCCTGGAGGGCGTCGCCGCCGCCCTCGCCTGGGCGTCCGGCCAGTGGCCCCGCCGCTTCGAGGTCGCAGCCCTCCTGGAGGACCCGTCCCGCACGGAGGAACTGGAACGGGACCGTTGGTTCGACTGACCGCGATCCGCGGGTGCGGCCACTTTTCATCTCACGCACATTTCCCTCACCAGTCGTACAACTATCCACCTCCGCCATGCATCTGATCATGTGAGTCAGCAGGCTCACATGATCACTCGGGTCCCGAGCCGACGACGAGCCGTAGGGAACAACCAGCGCTCGGGACTCCTTCAACGTGGGGAACACATGCGTATACGAGCCACCGTGGCCGCCGTCACCGGCGCCCTGGCCCTCTCCGCCCTCGTCATCCCGGCAGCGCAGGCCGACGCGCAGGGTGCCGCGAGCCTGGACCGTCCGAGTGCCGCGGAGCGTTTCGGCACATCCTCCGCCAAGTCGACGTTCAGCACCGCCGCCGCCGCGTTCACCATCTCCAACCTCCAGGTGAACGCCAACAAGAGCGTCGTCGTCGGCACCCCCGCCGCCAAGACCTTCACCGTGTCCGTGACCGCCAGCCACGCCAGCGGCATCGTGGACGCCTACATCGACCTGTGGCACGGCACGGACGTCGAGAGCGATGTCGACGGTTGGCTCCCGCCGAACGAGGAAGCGGCGAATTGCACGGCCATCAGCGCAACGAAGTCGAACTGCAAGCTCACCCTCACGGCCACTCCCGGTTTGAACACCGACACCGGCATCGGCGACCTGTACGCCAACGTGCTGGCCGGTAACTGGCACGTCACCGTGGGCGCGCTGTCCACGGACGGCGAGATCTACTGGAACGACTTCTACAAGACCCACAAGGTTCAGCGTGCCTCGAAGCTGACGGTCAACGCCGCTCCGGAGCCGGTGAAGAAGGGCAAGACCATCACGGTCACCGGCAAGCTGACGCGTGCCGACTGGGAGACGAACAAGTACGCGGGCCTGAGTGGTCAGTCGGTCGTTCTGCAGTTCCGCAAGGCCGGGACCACGACGTACAAGAACGTCAAGACCATCAAGTCGACCTCGGGCGGCGCGCTGAAGACCACGGTCAAGGCCTCGGTCGACGGCTTCTACCGCTACACCTACGCGGGCGTCTCGACCGTCGGCGCCTCCACCGCCACGGGTGACTACATCGACGTGAAGTAGTCGACCGGCTGAAGCTCCAGTGTCTTTCGAACGGCCCCCGGGTTTTCCCGGGGGCCGTTCGTCATTCATGGGCAAAATCCATCTCACCCGTACAACCAATCGCACCTCGCCAGGCATCTGATCATCCGAGTCAACAGACTCCGACATCACTTGGGCCCCAGGTGTGAATCGAGCCGTAAGGACGACCACCGGCGGGCCCCTTTCTCCACTTGGGGATCGCATGCGCATCAGAGCCACCGTGGCCGCCGTCTCCGGCGCCCTGGCCCTCTCCGCCTTCGCTGTACCCGGCGCGCACGCCGCCGACTCCGGCTCCGCCTACCGCGCGGACGTCGCCAAGGTGCGGGAAGCCGCCCGCGCCGCCGACTCCGGCGAGAGCGTGTTCCGCGCCGCCGCCGTCGCCGTGGACGAGCCGTACGCCCTCGACGTCACCTTCTCCAACATCAAGGTGAACCAGGGCAAGTCGATCGTCGTCGGCGCCACCACCCACACCGTCGTCCCGGTCACGTACACCCTGACCCACCCCGTGGACGTCAACATCGCCGCCGCCGACTTCTTCAGCGGCCCGTACATCTACAGGGGCACCTTCGGCAACGCGGACAACGAGCAGTTCGGCGACAAGCCGGGCACCTGCACCCCCACCACGTCGACGACCGCCTCCTGCAAGGGCAACATCGACATCTACGCCAACGAGGGCTACCTGGCCAACTCGGATGCCGGCACCTGGAAGGCCGCCGGCCTCGCCATCGCGTACAACGGCCAGGACCCGTCGAGCACGAGCTTCGACATCACCAAGGTCGGCCTCGCCGACCAGGGCGGCTTCACCTCTCCCAATGTCAAGCGGATGTCGAAGCTGACGGTCAACGCCGCGCCGGAGCCGGTCGTGAAGGGCAAGACCATCACGGTCACCGGGAAGCTGACGCGTGCCGACTGGGAGACGAACACGTACGCGGGTCTGAGCGGTCAGTCGGTCGTTCTCCAGTACCGCAAGGCCGGGACCACGACGTACAAGAACGTCAAGACCATCAAGTCGACCTCGGGCGGCGCGCTGAAGACCACGGTCACGGCCTCGGCCGACGGCTTCTACCGCTACACCTACGCGGGCGTCTCGACCGTCGGGGCCTCCACCGCCACGGGTGACTACATCGACGTGAAGTAGGCAGCCCCGCGCCTACGCCGGAATGCGGCGGTCGACCCACCTCCAGGTGAACTCCAGGGCGGCCGCCGCCACCGCCGCGATACCCACCGCGATCCACGGCATCGTCACCCCGACCAGCTTCAGCGCGAAGAAGTTCTGCAGCCACGGCACGACGAGCACCACCAGGAACGCCCCGCCCATGCTCGCGACCAGGGTGATCCGCCACCAGGTGTAGGGCCGGGCGATGATCGCCAGCACCCACATCGAGATCAGGAAGAGCGTCAGCGTCGCGGCGCTCGTCTCCGCGGCCAAGGCGCCGGTCCCGGTGTAGTGGTGACGGGCGATCAGGTAGCTGACGAAGGTGGCCACTGCGGCGATCACACCGCCGGGGATCGAGTACCGCATGACCCGCCGGACGAAATTGGGCCTGGCCCGTTCCTTGTTGGGGGCGAGGGCGAGGAAGAAGGCGGGGACGCCGATCGTCAGGGTGGACAGCAGCGTCAAGTGGCGCGGCAGGAAGGGGTATTCGACCTGCCAGCACACCACCAGGATGGCCAGCAGCACCGAGTAGACCGTCTTCACCAGGAACAGGGTCGCGACCCGGGTGATGTTCCCGATGACCCTGCGGCCCTCCGCGACCACCGAAGGCAGCGTCGCGAAACTGTTGTTGAGCAGCACGATCTGCGCCACGGCTCGCGTCGCCTCGGAGCCCGAGCCCATGCTGACCCCGATGTCGGCGTCCTTCAGGGCCAGTACGTCGTTCACGCCGTCGCCGGTCATCGCCACGGTGTGCCCGTTCGACTGCAGCGCGCCCACCATGTCCCGCTTCTGCTGCGGGGTCACCCGCCCGAACACCGTGCCCTCGTCCAGCGACCTCGCCATCTCCGCCCGCTCGGTGGGCAGCCGGCGCGCGTCCACGACCGCGCCGCTGAGCCCGAGCTTCCCGGCCACCGCGCCCACCGACACCGCGTTGTCGCCGGAGATGACCTTCGCCTGGACGTTCTGCTCCGCGAAGTACCGCAGCGTGTCCGCCGCGTCCGGGCGCAGCCGCTGCTCCAGGACGACCAGGGCGGTGGGCCTCGCGCCCTCGGCGACCGCGGGATCGCCGAGGTCCTTCGTGGCCCGGGTGAGCAGCAGCACCCGCAGCCCCGCCTCGTTCAGCCGCGCGGTCTCGGCGAGCGCCGGATCCCCGTCGGACAGCAGCACGTCCGGGGCGCCGAGCAGCCAGGTGCTCGCCTCGCCGTTTCCCTCGCTGAACGTCGCCCCGCTGTACTTGCGGGCCGAGGAGAAAGGCAGCGACTCCGTGCAGCGCCAGTCCTCGCTGTCCGGGTAGGCGTCGATGATCGCCTGGAGCGATGCGTTCGGTCGCGGGTCCGACTCGCCGAGTGAGCCGAGGACCTTCCGTACGTAATTCTCGTCGCTGCCGTTGAGCGAGCGCACCTCGGTGACGTCCATGCCGCCCTCGGTGAGCGTGCCCGTCTTGTCGAGGCAGACGGTGTCGACGCGGGCGAGGCCCTCGATGGCGGGCAACTCCTGCACCAGGCACTGCTGCCGGCCGAGCCGGATGACGCCGATCGCGAAGGCGACGGAGGTGAGGAGAACCAGACCCTCCGGGACCATGGGGACGATCCCGCCGACCGTCCGGGCGACGGAGCCCTTGAAGTCGTTCTGCTTGACCACCAGTTGGGTGATGACCAGACCGATCGCGCTCGGGATCATCATCCACGTCACGTACTTGAGGATCGTGGAGATGCCCGTCCGCAGCTCGGACTGAACGAGCGTGAACCGGGACGCCTCCTCGGCGAGCTGCGCCGCGTACGCCTCCCGGCCCACCTTCGTCGCTGTGAACGCGCCGCCGCCCGCGACCACGAAGCTGCCCGACATCACCTCGTCACCGGCCTGCTTGACCACCGGGTCGGCCTCGCCGGTGAGCAGCGACTCGTCGATCTCCAGGCCGTCGGCCTCCACGCACGCGCCATCGACGACGATCTTGTCCCCCGGCCCGATCTCGATCAGGTCCCCGAGCACGATCTGCGAGGTGCTGACCTCGGCGGCGACCCCGTCCCTTCGTACGGTCGGTTTCGCCTCGCCGATCACCGCGAGCGAGTCCAGGGTCTTCTTGGCCCGCCACTCCTGGATGATGCCGATCCCGGTGTTGGCGAGGATGACGTACCCGAACAGGCTGTCCTGGAACGGCGCCACGAACAGCATGATCAGCCAGAGCACACCGATGATCGCGTTGAACCGGGTGAAGACGTTCGCGCGGACGATCTCCCGCACGGAGCGGCTGCTGCGCACGGGTACGTCGTTCACCTCGCCGCGCGCCACCCGCTGGGCCACCTCGGCGGCGGACAGCCCCCGCGCCCGTCCGGAGGGGGAGGCAGGCAGGGGCACAGGGTGAACGGGATCGAGTTCGGCGCCCGCGTCGATGTGCGTCATGCGTTCGACGGTACGTGTGGATATACGGCTTCACCCGCCGAGTGCCCGAAAGATCCGACCAGGGGAGGACGGGGGTGGCGGTCAATGATGCCGTGGTCGTAGGCGGGGAGTGGTCACTCCGTAGGGGAGTCGGCGGGGGACTTGAGCGCCGCGTTCCGCTTGAGGGCGGCCTCGCGCCCGCGGACGTACCAGATGCCGATCAGGCCGAGACCCGCGCCGGCCAGGCACGTCCATACCCACCAGGTGTGCCCGTGGTCGTCGAACCAGCCGTAGAACGGCAGCTGCACCAGGAAGAGGACGAACCAGAGAATCGTCAGGCCTGTGATGGTGGCGACGACGGGACCCTCCAGGGGCTCCGGCGCCTCGTGCTTGGGGGTCCACTTCGCCATGGGGACAGCTTACGAGAGCGCGTCCAGGTCCTCTTAAGCGCGTGGGAAGTCCTTGTATACCAAGGGTCTACGCGCGGAGATGGCGATTAAGGACTCATATGTTCATACTGAAACCACCTGAGCCTGGCTCTTTCTGTTCGTACGAAACACCAACGGAAACACTCAGGAAACCTGACGGTGATCACGCAGCGGCCAGAGTGGTGGCCAGACTCGATCAAGTTCCCCAGCCCGGCGCCGTCCCGCCCGGCGCCCACCGGCCCCGCAAGGCCCCGTACGTATGAGGTCACGCATGTCCACCTCGGCTCTCGCCAAGGCCCCCACCCCGGAGCAGCCGGAGCCCCGGCCCGGGCACGGCGTACTGGACCGCTACTTCAAGATCTCCGAGCGGGGCAGCACGCTGCCGCGCGAGATCCGCGGCGGTTTCGCCACCTTCTTCGCGATGGCCTACATCATCGTGCTGAACCCGATCATCCTGGGCAGCGCGAAGGACATGTACGGGCACCAGCTGGACAACGGCCAGCTGGTCACCGCGACCGCGCTGACCGCGGCGCTCACCACGCTCCTCATGGGTGTCATCGGCAATGTGCCGATCGCGCTCGCCGCCGGCCTCGGAGTGAACACGGTCGTCGCGCTCCAGCTCGCCCCGCGGATGTCCTGGCCCGACGCCATGGGCATGGTGGTCCTCGCGGGCCTCGTCGTGATGCTCCTGGTCGCCACCGGCCTGCGTGAGCGCGTGATGAACGCCGTGCCGCTGGGCCTGCGCAAGGCCATCTCCATCGGTATCGGCCTGTTCATCATGCTGATCGGTCTGGTCGACTCCGGCTTCGTCTCGCGCATCCCGGACGTCGCGCAGACCACCGTCCCGCTCCAGCTGGGCTGCGACGGTCACCTCAACGGCTGGCCCGTCCTGATCTTCGTCCTCGGTGTGCTGCTCACGCTCGCCCTGATGGTCCGCAAGGTGTCCGGCGCGATCCTCATCTCGATCGTCACGATGACCGTCCTCGCGGTGATCATCAACGCCGTCGCCAAGGTCCCGTCCTGGGGTCTGACCACCCCGAAGTGGCCCGGCAACCCCGTCGCGACCCCCGACTTCGGGCTCGTCGGCAAGGTCAGCCTCTTCGGCGGCTTCGACAAGGTCGGCGTGCTGACCGGCGTCCTCTTCGTCTTCACCGTGCTGCTGTCGTGCTTCTTCGACGCGATGGGCACGATCATGGGAGTCAGCGACGAGGCCAGACTGACCGACGCCCAGGGCAACATGCCCGGCATCAACAAGGTCCTCTTCGTCGACGGCATCGCGGTCGCCGCGGGCGGTGCCACCTCCTCCTCGGCCACCACCTGCTTCGTGGAGTCCACGGCGGGCGTCGGCGAGGGCGCCCGCACCGGTTTCGCCAACGTCGTCACCGGAGCGCTCTTCGCCGTCGCGCTCTTCCTGACCCCCGTCGCCACCATGGTCCCGTCCCAGGCGGCCACGCCCGCACTGCTCGCGGTCGGCTTCATGATCCTGGCGGGGTCGATCAGGGAGATCGACTGGGCGGACCACACGATCGCCATCCCGGCGTTCATCACGATGGTGATGATGCCGTTCACCTACTCGATCACGAACGGCATCGGTATGGGCTTCATCACCTTCGTGGTGCTGCGCCTGGTGGCGGGACGCGGCCGTGACATCCCGGTCGCGATGTACGTGGTGGCGGCGGTGTTCGGGTTCTACTACCTGATGCCGGCGCTGGGGCTGACCTGAGCGGCGACCGTACGGGGCCGGGCGGCCCACCGCTCACGTGACCCCGTAGAACTTCTCCGTCTCCTCGACCGCGGTCTGGAACCGCTCGTCGAAGTCGTCGCGAATGAGCGTCTGGACCACATAGTCCTGGACGCTCATTCCGCGTTTGGCGGCGTGGTGTCGGAGCCGGTTGAGCAGCTCCCCGTCTATCCGCAGGCTGAGCACGCTGGTCCCCATGGAGTCGAGGGTCGCGTTCCCCTGTGGGGTGAGGGGTCACTTTCCGGATCTGGCTCACTCGTATGAGTGACGTAAAGATTCGGTTTCCGGTTTCGCGGGCATCGCGGTGGTCTTTAGGGAGAGTAATGAGTTATGCTAAGGAACATGCCTGACCTTGCCCATGGCGACGATGCTGCCGCCGTGAACTCCCTCCGCTCCGCAGTCATGCGGCTGTCGCGCCGACTCAAGCACCAACGGGTCGACGAGTCGCTGAGCCCCACCGAGATCTCGGTGCTCGGCACCCTCGCCCGCTGTGGCAACGCCACGCCGGGTGAACTCGCCCGCAAAGAGCATGTGCAGCCGCCGTCGATGACCCGCATCGTCGCGCTGCTCGAAGCCAAGGGACTGGTCAGACTGGAGCCGCACCCCGACGACCGGCGACAGAAGGTCGTCACGCCGACCGACAAGGCCGAGGCCATGCTCGAAGAGGCCCGCCGCAAGCGGAACGCGTGGCTGGCCGGCCTGGCCGAAGGCCTCGACGAGGACGAGTGGGCCAAGCTCCGTGCGGCCGCTCCCGTTCTGGAGAAGCTCGCACAGATCTGAACCGAGCCGCAGCCGCACCGGTCGCGGTGTCCATCACGGGCGGACGACGACGTCCGCCGTCTCGGGACGACGACGTCCGCCGTCTCGGGACGACGACGTCCGCACACCCCCCCACGCCTAGGAGGCGAGCCCTTTTGAGTTCGGGACCCGGAGCAGACTCCGCACCCGCACCAGCCACCCACGACTCCCCGCCCACCCCACACACCCGCTCGTCGATGTTCAGCTCGCTGAAGGTCCGGAACTACCGCCTGTTCTTCATGGGCCAGGTCGTCTCCAACACCGGCACCTGGATGCAGCGCATCGCTCAGGACTGGCTGGTGCTGAGCCTGACCGGCTCGTCCGCCGCGGTCGGTATCACCACCGCACTGCAGTTCCTGCCGATGCTGCTGTTCGGGCTGTACGGCGGCGTCCTCGTCGACCGGCTCCGCAAGCGCCCGACCCTGCTGGCCACGCAGGCGGCCATGGGCGTCACCGGCCTCGTGCTCGCCTTCCTCACCCTCTCCGGCAACGTCCAGGTCTGGCAGGTCTACCTGGCCGCCTTTGTGGCCGGCCTCGTCACGGTCGTCGACAACCCGGCCCGCCAGTCCTTCGTCTCCGAGATGGTCGGCCCGGACCAGCTGCAGAACGCGGTCAGTCTGAACTCCGCCAACTTCCAGTCCGCCCGCCTGGTCGGCCCGGCCGTCGCGGGTGTCCTGATCACCGGCGTGGGCACCGGCTGGGCGTTCCTCTTCAACGGCCTGTCGTTCGTGGCGCCCCTCGCGGGCCTGCTGCTGATGCGCAGTCGCGACCTGCACCCCGTCAAGCGCGCCCCGCGTGCCAAGGGCCAGCTCCGCGAAGGACTCCACTACGTCGCCGGCCGCCCCGAGCTGCTCTGGCCGATCGTCCTCGTCGGCTTCATCGGCACCTTCGGCTTCAACTTCCCGGTCTGGCTCTCGGCCTACGCCGACGACATCTTCCACGCCGGCGCGGGCGCGTACAGCCTGTTCAACATCCTGATGGCGGCCGGCTCCCTGGCCGGCGCGCTGCTCGCCGCCCGCCGCGGCACGGCCCGGCTGCGCGTCCTGATCGCCGCCGCGGTGGCCTTCGGTGTCCTGGAGGTGCTGGCGTCCGCGGCCCCCTCGCTCTGGCTCTTCGCCCTCCTCATGGTCCCGATCGGCGTCTTCGGCCTGACGGTCAACGTCACCGCGAACACCTCGGTCCAGATGGCCACCGACCCCGCGATGCGCGGCCGCGTCATGGCCCTGTTCATGATGGTCTTCATGGGCGGTACGCCCCTGGGGGCGCCCCTCGTCGGCTGGGTCACCGACGCCTACGGCCCGCGCATCGGCTTCGCCCTCGGCGGACTGATCTCGACGCTCTCCGCCATCACCATCGGCCTGGTCCTGGCCCGCCTCGGCGGCCTCCGCCTCTCCCTGGGCTGGAACCGCGGCCACCCGCACGTCCGCTTCGTACCGAAGGAGCAGCGGGAGCAGCGGGAGCCGCTGACCGCGGTGGTGTGACGGGCTTCATCCGGCGGTCCGCGGTGGTGTGACGGGCCTCGTCCGGCGGTCCGCAGTGACGTGACCTGCCCCGTCCGGCGGTCCGCGGTGGTGTGACGGGCCTCGTCCGGGAGAGGCGCCGGATGGTTCGTTCCCTGGAAGGGTGACGTCATGAGACTCTTCGCGGCTGTGGTGCCACCCGAGGACGTGGTGAGTGAACTAGGCTCGGTGGTGGACGAGTTGCGCGAGCTGCCGGGGGCGGACGCCTTGCGCTGGACCGGCCGTCCCGGCTGGCACTACACGCTCGCGTTCTACGGCGAGGTGGCGGAGGAGCTGCTGCCGGACCTGTCGGCGCGGCTGGAGCGGGCCGCCCACCGCACCGCGCCCTTCCTGCTGGCAGTGCGCGGCGGGGGCCAGTTCGGCAAGGGTCGCGCCCTGTGGGCAGGTGCGGAGGGCGACCTGCCCGCGCTGCGGCTGCTGGCCGACCGGGCCGGGTCGGCGGCGCGCAAGGCGGGCGTGGAGACCGGGGAGCACCGTCGGTACAGGGCCCACCTGACCGTGGCCCGTAGCCGGGACGAGGTGGACGTAGGACCCTACGTCGACGTCCTCGCGTCCTTCACCAGCCGCACCTGGACGGTGACCGAGCTGGCGCTGATCCGCAGCAACCTGCCGAACTCGGGCGTCCCGGGCGAGCAGCCGCGTTACGAGGTGGTCGACCGCCGGCCCCTCGGCTCGGCCGGTTAGGCTCAAGGCGTGGACCCGAAAACCCGGAACCGGATCATGGCCGGTGTGCTTGTGCTGATGTTCGTCGTCGTCGCCCTGGCCGCTGCGGTCGGCCGGTAGGGCAGCGCCCCCTGGTGAGGCGCTGCCCTGAGGCGATCAGTTGGGCGGGTTGATAGGCACCACTTCACCGTATTCGCCATAGAAGGTCACGTTGTTCCAGTCCAGATCGCCTCTGCCGTGGTATTTGGCGATCTGGGCCATCTCCCATTCCGTGGAACGCCAGGGCTGGCCCGGCTGTCCGTTCGTCACGGCGAGGTCGAACCTCTGTTGATACGTGGCGCCGTCGAATCCCTTCAGGCTCACGGCGATCTTGCCGTTGTTCCGCATGACGTCGGTGACTCCGGCCATCCACCCGGTCATCGGTGTGCCGTCGGGCAGGTAAGCCTCCACCGTCTTGTACTTGTCATCCATGAAGTTGTATCCGCCCAGGCGGGTGGTCTCGCCGTCGATGTGCTCGGTCAGGCCGAGGATCAGGACCTTGCACTCGGAGTTGTGGACAAGGACCGGGGTGTCTTTGGCGAGGACGTAGAAGGAGTGCAGCCCCGCGACGGTGAGGCTGTATGTGACGGTCGTACGGGTGTAGGCCCGGTTGGCGAGCACCGTGGCGGTTTCGCCGCTGTCCGTGCGCAGGGTGTCGCCCGGCCGCAGGTCTTTTGCCGGCACCCAGGCCTGGAGGCTGGTGCTCCAGAAGGGGTGCTCGTAGGTGGCCGAGAGGTCGGCGCGCTCACCGGTCGGTCCCCGGATGGTGAGGGCGGCGAGGTACTTGTCGTCGTCGGGGGTGACGATCTGCTGCGTCACCCGCCGGGCCGCGGTCTCGCCGGTGACCGGGTCGGTGGCCCGGACCAGGTCGCCCGCCTCGATTTTCTCGATCGGCAGGCTGCCGCCGTCCGCCATGAGGACGCGGGTGCCGGGCAGGAAGCACTGGGTGCAGCCGCGCTGCAGCGCCATCAGCGACTTGTACGCGATGCCCACCATGCGGAACTTGGAGTTCATCGCCATGTCGCGGCCCAGTTCCCAGCACGCTTCCAGATCGCCCTTCTGGGCGCAGTTCTCCAGCTGGGTGAGGCCGGTGATGGCCTGGACGAACTCGTTGAGTTGCTTCATGCTCGCCTCGAAGGCGGGCCCCTGGGAGAGGATGTCGCAGTAGACCTCGTTGTGCTGGCACCACCGCCCCGGGTTCTCGACCGCCTCGCAGCCGAGGATTCCGCACCGGTAGAGCTCGGCGGGCGTGAGGCCCTCCTTCTCCTGGGCCTCCTTCGCGGCGACGGCCGCGCGGCGGCGGGCCTCCTCTTCCTCGCGGTACTTCTGGATGGTGACCACGAACGCCTCGGTCGCGGCCTGGGCCGCTTCCGCCGCGCTCTTGCCGGCCCGTTCCGCCGAGGTCTGCGCCGCGGTGGCCGAGGCCCACGCGGAGGACGCGGAGTTCTGGGCGAGTTCCGCGGACACGGTCGCGTCGCTGGCGGATTTGGCGGCGTTCTGCGCGGCCGTGTCGGCCCTGTTCGCCGCGGCCCGAGCCGTCTTCGCCGACTCCGCTGCCTGCTGCGCGGAGGCCTCCGCGTCGTCGGCGTACTGGTCGGCCTGGGTGGAGTAGTCGGCCGCCTCGTCGGCGGACTGCTTCGCCTTCGTCGCCCACTGCTGGGCCTCGGCCGACGCCTTGCGGGCCGTTGCCGCGGTGGCCTGGGCCTCGGCGGCGTCCTGCTGTGCCTTCGCGCCCACCTGGGCGGCTTCGGACACGAGCTGCTGTACCTGCAACTGGTGGGTCAGCGACAGGAGGTCCTGGCGCTGGGCGGTGTACTGCCCGGACGCCACGAACCGGCGCAGCAGCTCCGCGGGACCCTCCAGGGCGATGCGCGCGGCGGAACTCACCTCCGGGTCGCCGCTGTCGACCAGCTGGGCGGCGGTCACCCGGTCGTCCTGGACCTGGGCCTCGGCGAGGGTGCTGGTGAGGAAGGTGCGGTAGGCGTCGGTGGTACCGGCGCTCAGCGCGGCGCGCGCCTTGTCCTGGACGTTCGGGCCCCCGGCGTCGGCTGCTTGGGCGACCGCAACCCGGAACGCCTCGCGGCCGGCCTCGTACTGGCCCTCGCGCAGGAACGCGCCGACCGCGGTCGCGTCGCCGTCCAGTGCCGTCTCCGCCGCGTCGCGGACCTCCTTGACGGAGCTCTCCTCGGCGAGGCGTGCCACGTCCGCGCGGTCGTCCTGCTGCTGGGCCTCGGCCCGGCCGGTGCGCACATACGCGACGACGCCGGCGGTGTCGTCGCCCAGTGCCTCCTGGGCGGCGGCGCGGAGCCAGGGCTTGCCGTCCTTCGTGTCGAGCAGGGCGAGCTCGCGGCCCTGTACGGCGATCTCCTCGTCGTCGGTGCCTGACTGGGCTTGTCGGGCCAACTCCTCGGCGGTGGCCTGCCGTTCGGCCGCCTCAGTGGCCTCCTGCTCGCGCTGCTGCGCGGCGGCGGTCTCCTGGGCCTTGAGGTCGCGGGCGTTCTCGATGCCCGCGTTGGTGCGGCCGAGCAGTTCCGCCGCCTCGACCTCGCGGGCCAGCGTGTAGACGGTCTGGGCCTGCTGGGCGGCCTTCGTGGCGGCGTTCGCCGCTTCGGTCGCCGCGTTGGCGTGGGCGGTGGACTTCGCGGCTGCGGTGGCCGCGTCGCCCGCGCTGTCGGCGGCTTCCAGCGCGGCCGTCGCCGCGTTCCTGGCGTGGACGGCGGCCGACCGCGCGGAGTCCCGGGCTTCCCCGGCCGCAGTGGCTGCCTTGCGGGCCAGCGATTCGGCCTGGCCTGCGGCCCGGTTGGCCTCTGCGGCCTGCCGGTGTGCCGAGGCCGCGGCGGCCCGGGCGTTCGCCGCCGCGGAGCTGCCCGCGCCGGCGTACTGGCTGGCCAGTACCGCCGCGTCGGCCGCCGCGGCGGCGTTGGTGCCCGCGCCGGCGGCGGACCTGGCGGCGTCACCGGCGGCGGTGGCGGCCTTCACCGCCTGGTCGGCGGCATCCGCCGCCCGGTCCGCGCCCTTGGCCGCGTCGCTGGCCTTGGTGGCGGCCTTCCTGGCCGCGTCCGCGTTGGCCTCGTCGGTCGCGGCCGCGGCCGCCGCGTTGCGCGCGTCGGAGGCCGCGTTGGCGGCGTTGACCGCCGCTGCCGCCGCCTGGGCCGCTGCCGCCGCCGCGGTCCGCGCGGACTGCTCGGCGGAGTTGGCCGCGCTGATGGCCCGCTGCGCGGCCTTCGCCGCCCCGGACGCGGCGCTCGCCGCCCGGTTCGCGGCGCGTGCCGCGTCGGCGGAGTCCTCCTGCGTGGCCTCGGCCTCGGCGGCCGCCTCCTGCGCGGCCTTCTTGGCCTGCGCGGCGGCTTCGACGGCCTCCGCGGAGGCGTCCTCGGCTTTCGCGGTCTCCTCCGCGGCGAGCTTTCCCGCCCGCTCGGCCTGGTCCGCGAGCTCCGCGATGCTCGCGTACTCCTGGTCGCGGTTGCGGGCGACGAACTGTCCGACGTCCAGGAACTCCCGTACGTCGTCGATGGTTCCGCTCAGTGCGAGCCGCCCGGCGGCCCGCACATTGGTGCCGCCGGCGGCGATGATCTGCGACAGCAGAACCCGGTCGTCCTGCTCCTGGGCCTCACTCAGCCCGGTGCCCAGGAAGGTCTGGATGTCCTCGGTGGTGCCGGCGAGCGCCGCCCGGCCGCGCTCCTGAACCTCGGGGCCGCCCGCGTCGATCGCCCGGGCGACCAGGACCCGCTGGTCCTGCTCCAGGGGCTCCTGCCAGCCCGACTTCATGAACAGGGCGAGGTCGCCCTCGTCGCCGGCCAGCGCGGTGCGGACGGCGGCGAGCGTGTTCTCCCCGCCGATGGCGGCCAGTTGGGCGGCCTCGACCCGGTAGTCCTGTAGCTGCTGGTCCCCGTAGGTGGTGAGGAAGGCGGCGATTTCGTCAGGGCTGCCGACCAGCGCGGCCTCGGCGGCCGACCGCACCTCGGTACCCCCGGACGCCCAGAGGTCCACCGCCTGCTGACGGAAGGTGCGGGATATCGGTACGACGGTCTCGTCGGCCGTGTCGTCGGCGGCGGCCGGGTACGTGGCGAGCAGGCCGGCCAGCACGGCCAGGGCCAGGGAACTCGCTGTGCGTCTGCGGGCGCTCGCGAGTTTCCCGGAGCGCCCGGGTGGCTTTCCTCTCATGGATGTCCTCGGTTCGTCGTAGGGCCGTGCGGCCGGCCGGACTTCACGAAGACCGGAGGCTGCGGGCGGCGGAACGGGTCGGCTCCGTCCGGCAGTCCGCCCGGTCTGCGGGTCCGCCCTCCCTGCGACGGCGAGGCATCCCCGGGCGGCGGCCGCGGACGTCGTCGACCGACGACCGACCGCTCCTTTTCCCCCCGGAAATCAGCCTTACCAGACTGCGACCCTTTTACCGCGCGCCGGACATTGCCACGGAAAGCATAACTGGATGGCCATGGAAAATGGAGTGGAATTGGAAAGTTGATTCCCTGTCCAGTCATCCCGGCAATGAGCATTGCGGAGAATTTACCGGGCCATCCCTTTTGGGGGTCGACTTCTGCTTTCGGACATCTCGGTGGGGTATCGTCGCACGGTCAGTCGGACCCGCCGGGGTACCCCGCGACGGCCGGACCGACAGTGTCCGGGAGGTTCGCCAGGGCGAGCGCCACCGCCTCCGCGGCGGTGGAGACTTCGCCGAGCATGCCGGTGTTCGGGTGCCGCAGGACGAAGTACTGCCCACCGTGGTACGGGGCGATCGCGACCTCGGTCCGGTAGCGGCGCCCGGTGCAGGAGCTGAAGGCGACCGTCCAGTGGCTGGTGAACGGGAAGAGCTGCCGCAGCCGGGGTTCCGCGTGCGCCGCCTCCACCACCAGGCCGAACTCGGGGAAGGTCGGGGTGTCGGCAGCCAGTTCCTTCAGCCGCTCCCACTGCGCCGTGACCGCTGCGGCGGGTCCGCGCTCGTGGGCATCGGCGATCGGGTCGTACAGGAGGGAGGGCAGCGCCTGACGCATCTGTGGCACGGGCGTGCCCGCCGCCCAGAGCGCGCCCGCCTCGACCACGTCCCGGAGTTCCGGGACCCCCCCGGTGACGATGTCGACCTCCCTGGCACGGCCGATGACGTGGAAGCCACGGGCATCGGCGCGCGGGAACACCAGGAGCGGGAGCCGGCCGGGGGCCGTGGTGGCGATACCGACCGCATCGGGTATTTCATTTCGTCCGGGAACGAGAACGAGAGGGACGCCGAGGTCGGCTGCCGATCGCTCCAGCGCGGCGGCCAGGCCACCGGCTTCGACCAGGTCCGGATAGAATTCGGAATTCACCCGGACAGTGTGGCATCGGGCGGCCTCGAAATGGAACCGCAATTCTCCTTTCGGTCCTGTGAGGGTGGGTGGCTGGCGGCGGGCGCCCCGCGGTCTCCCGGGGGATGCCCGCCGCCCACGCGTGCGGTACGGCGGAACAGACCTACCGTGCCGCGTATCCGAAACTGACGTCCGCGGCCGGGAGACCGCCCGCGCCCGGCTGGTAGGTGGTGACCGCGGCGACGGTGCCACCGGCCGTCACGTTGGACAGGGGCAGGGCGTACAGGGAGCCGTAGACGGACGGACCGTAGGGCAGGCCGACGTACAGCTTGGTGCCGGTGAAGTGGAGGCTGGTGCCCAGCCGCTGGTTGGCGCCGGGGGTGCCGGGGATGCCGTCACCGTCGCCTGCCTCGAGCCAGCGGTCGTTGGCGCCGGGCGTGCCCAGGAGCGAGAAGGTGCTGATGGCGCCCGCGCTCGCGGTGGTGCCGATGGCCTCGCCCGGGATTCCGACGGCCAGCTTGAGGGTGTCGGTGGTGCTCACTGCGCGCGGCGCGGTGTTCACGGCGGTCAGTGCCTGGCCGAAGTGGTCCCCGGCCTCGGCGGTGCCGGACACGTCGTCCTCGCCGGTGCCCGAGGAGTAGCCCTCGAGTTGGCTGTAGGTGCCCGTGGCGGTGATCCGGAAGGTCAGGACCCAGCCCGTTTCGGCCTTGTCGACGCCGTCGATGCTCAGGGCCTCGCCGGGGGAGCCGACCGCGAGGATCGACTCGGTGGCGGCCGTGCTCCCGGAGGGGCGGTAGGGGACCAGGGCCAGGGACTGGCCGAAGAGGTCACCGGCCTCGGCGGCGCCGGAGACGGCGTCGAGGTCCTGGTCCAGGCCGAAGAGCGGGGTGGGACGGCCCTCGGAGTTCAGGGTGTGGGAGAAGACGGCCAGGTTGCCGGCGTTGGCGTCGGAGCCGATGGCGTCTCCCGGTGCGCCGATGGCCATGTGGTTGGCGTCGGCGGCGACGCTGGTGCCGAAGCCGTCGTTGGCCTCCGCCGCGCCGTCCACACCGGTGGCCTCCTGGTTGACGGCGATGTTGGTGGTGCCGTGCAGGTAGATCACGCTGCCGGCCTTGGCGATGGAGCCGAGGGCCTCGCCGGGCACGCCCATTACGATGAACGGTTCACCGGTGGCGGAGTTTCCCGCGGCCAGGGCCTGGCCCAGACGGTCTCCGCTCTCGTTGGCGGATGCGCCCAGCGAACCGGTGCCCGAGCCCTGCTCGAAGTGGGTGTCCTTCTTGGTGCCCGTGCCGAGGCCGCCGGTCGCGCCGTGCAGCACATCGACCATGCCGGCGTCGGCGACGGTGCCGAGGTCCTCGGCCGGGGTGCCGACGACCAGGTCGGTGCAGCCGTCCTCGTCGTAGTCGACCGTGGCGATGGCCGTGCCGAAGCCGTCGGACGCCTCTGCCGCGCCGGAGACCCAGTCGACGTCCTGGTTGAGCTCGGCGGTGCCCTTGCCGCCGCCGTAGACGACGCGGACCAGACCGGCCTTGGCGACCCCGCCCACGGTGGCCTCGGGGTCGGAGATCGCGATGTCCGCCACGCCGTCGCAGTTGAAGTCGCTCACGGGTGCCGCACCGGTGGTGGCGGACACCCAGGCGGACAGGTCGTCGGAGCGGGCGGCGACCGCGCCGGTGCGGGTCTCCGTTTCTCCGAGGCAACCGCCCTGCCAGGACCGGCTGCCGACACCGACCAGCTGGGCCGTGCCGCTGGTCTCACGCAGAAGGGGGCCGCCGGTGTCGCCCTGGCACAGCGCGCCGTCCAGGCCGGTGACGGTGAGGTCGTCGGTGCCGACGGCGTCCACGCTGAAGGCGCTGGTGTGCGCGGTGTCCGTCACCCAGTCGGTCGCGGTGCGGCCGTAGCCGACCGCTCGCAGTTGCTCCCCCGCGGTGACGGCGGTGGATGCGACGGTCACAGGGGTGACCCCGGTGACGGGCCGCGCGAGGCGGGCAAGCACCAGGTCACGGCCGGCCCGCGGCACGAGCTGCACCACGGCGCTGGTCCTGCCCGCGACGGTGGCGGTGGCCGACAGGGCGGGCTTGCCCGCGGCGACGGTGGGCACCTCGGGGTCGGCGGCGAAACAGCTCGCCGCGGTGAGGATCCAGTCCGGTGCGACGAGGGCGCCGCTGCACGCGCGGGCCGTGTCGTCGGCACCGAGGGACACCTTGGCGGTGAAGGCGTAGGAGCCGGCGGACACGGGGGCGCCCGCGACGGCGTGGGCCGGGACGGCGAGCAGGGCTCCGGCGGTGGCGACTGCCGTCACCAGGGCGGCGCCCGCGGAAGAACGCAGGGAGGTCACGTTTCTCGATTCCTTGACGCTGGGCACGGCCGGGTCAGCCGGTGACACGGATCTCGACGAGGACGGAGCGGGCGCCGCCCACGGTGCCCTCGCCGACGCTCGCGAAGCCGCCCTCGGCGACGGCGACGGTGGTCGTCGCGCCGTTCGCGGTCAGGTCGGCGCTGATCGGGTGGTCGCCGGTCTCCAGGGCGAAGACCCGGGGCAGTTCGAGCGTGAGGTAGCCGGACGCGGCGGTGGCCTTGAAGCAGTAGTCGCCCCGGCGGCCCGCGGTGCTGTCCGCCACGGTGTAGACCCTGATCTGGTCCGCCGAGCCGTCGCAGGTGACGAGCACGATGTGGCCGTCGCCCTTCTTCAGCTGAATGCCGTCGGACGCGAGGATGCCCGCCGCGCCCGGATAGGCGAACTGCTCCACCGCGACGGGCGGTGTTTCGGCCGCCGCGACCGTGGAATCGTCGGCGACGGCCATTGGAATACCTACTGCCGCCCCCAGGATTCCGATAAGTCCGGCGAGGCCGGCAAAAACTAGACTACGAGCGCGGAAATTCACCGCACCCTCCTTTCGGGTGCGGCATTTCCATGCCGAAAGCCGCGCCCCCCGCGAGCACTGAATAAACAAAGATCTTCCACAACGTAACCACAAGTTCTTCCGCAGTCAATTTGTTTTTCACAGTGCCCAATCCGCTCCGTTCTGAGGCATTTTGGCCGCGCCAGAATTAGGCAAACGGCTTATGAAGGATATGATCGGCAAAATACATAAATGCCGGGATCGTGTACAGACCACGCATCGCCCACGCGTCGCCCACGCATCAACCACGCATTGCCGATGGCCTGAGGAGCAGGCTCTCCCCACCAGAGGAGGTGGCGAGAGCCTGCTCCTCAGGTGGGGAAGCTCGATGAAGCTCCGAGTGGGGCCCTTGCTTCGAGCGGACTCGAAGGCGTTGGCTGGGGACTCATGAAGTACACGCAGCTCGGACGCACGGGACTCAAGGTCAGTCGGCTGGTCCTTGGGACGATGAACTTCGGACCGCAGACCAACGAGGCCGACAGCCACGTCATCATGGACGCGGCGCTGGACGCGGGACTGAATTTCTTCGACACGGCCAATGTGTATGGCTGGGGCGAGGACAAGGGCCGTACTGAGAGCATCATCGGCAATTGGTTCGCGAAGGGCGGCGACCGCCGCGACAAGGTCGTGCTCGCCACCAAGGTGTACGGGAACATGGGCCCCGAGGGCGAGGCCTGGCCCAATCACGACCTGCTCTCCGCCCTCAACATCCGGCGCGCCGTCGACGCCAGCCTGAAGCGGCTGCAGACGGACCACATCGACGTCTACCAGTTCCACCACGTCGACCGCCGCACTCCTTTCGAGGAGATCTGGCAGGCGATCGACGTGCTGGTGCAGCAGGGGAAGATCCTTTACGTCGGGTCCTCCAACTTCCCCGGCTACAAGATCGCCCAGGCCAACGAAATCGCCGCCCGGCGCGGCGGCACCATCGGGCTGGTCAGCGAGCAGTGCCTGTACAACCTCGCTGAGCGGCGCGCCGAGATGGAGGTGATCCCGGCGGCCGAGGAGTACGGGCTGGGGGTCATCCCCTGGTCACCGCTGCAGGGCGGGCTGCTCGGCGGGGTCATCAAGAAGGAGGTCACGGGCGGGCGCCGGGCGAGCGGCCGGGCCGCCGACACGCTCGCCAACCCGACCTCACGGGCGCAGATCCAGGCATACGAGGACCTGCTCGGCAAACACGGGATCGAGCCCGGCGAGGCGGCCCTGGCCTGGTTGCTCACCAGGCCCGGCGTCACAGGACCGATCGTCGGTCCGCGCACGGCCGAACAACTCGACTCCGCACTGCGCGCCGTCGAACTGGAGCTGAGCGACGAACTGCTGGCCGGCCTCGACGAGATCTTCCCGGGCCCGGGACCGTCCCCGGAAGCGTTCGCCTGGTGATGTCCTGAGCGGGCGGCCACACCTGACAGGGCAGGCTCGTGGCCGTCCGCCTCGCCGGTCAGCGGACGGAGTTCGCCGGGGCTCGTCGCCAGCTCGTCGCCGCCGTCGAGTGACCGTGGGGCGATTTGTTCGGCGTTTTCGGCGCGATGATCCCCACACCGGGCCGATGCCGGCTGCGCGCAGGCGCCCCGCTCACGCGGAGTACGGCTCGCCCAGGTCCCAGGCCTGGTACATCGCCTCTGCGAAGACCTCCGCGATGCGGTGTTCGCCGCTCTCGTTCGGGTGCGTGCCGTCGTAGGTGTCGAGGTTGACGTCGTACGGGGACGGGGGCGATGTCAGGAGGAGGGGGGAGCGGGGTTCGTCGAGGTCGGCGACGGTCTTGGCGAGGAGTTCGTTGAAGGCGGCGACCTCGGTGGCGAAGGCGGCGTCGGACTCGGCGCGGACGTTCGGGGTCACCGGGAGCACGACCATGCGGATGCGCGGGTTCGCGGCGCGGGCCTCCGCGACGAAGGCGCGGGCGTTGTCCGCGGTCTGTGCCGCGTTCGTGTAGAAACCCAGGTCGATCAGGCCCAGGGAGACCAGCAAAATGTCGGCGCGCTGCGAGCGGACCGCCTCGCGGATCAGCGGGGTCATGTGGAGCCAGCCCTCGCCCCAGCCCGCGAGGTGGGCGCGGGGGAAGTCCGGGTCGGCGTACTCGTAGGAGTCGGGGGACTCCGTCGCCTTGTCGTAGAGCGTCTCGCGCGGGCCGACGATCCGGAACGGGCCCGCGTACGTCTCGCGCAGGTGCTGCCACATCCGGTAACGCCATGTGTGTTCGCCGACGCTTCCGATCGTCATGGAGTCGCCGACGGGCATGAACCTGAGCATTCGCTCATCATGAACGATCGGTACGGGTGCCATGGGCGGTGCGGGTGTGAGGCTGGACACGCCTCAACGGGCGGTGTGAGGTGGGGTGGTCACGCGTCACGGGCGGCGTGAGCGTGTGGGTGGTCACGCGTCACGGCCGGTGTGAGCGTGTGGGTTGGCACGCCTCACGGGCGGTGTCAGGTGTGGCTGGGCATGCCTCATGGCGGTCGGTCGGGCGGGAAGGTCGATGTGAACATCAGTCCCGGTGCGGAATGGCAGGCTTGGGGCATGCGCCGACCGCTCGTGTTCCTTGCCGGGGTCCTTCTCATGGGTGCGCTCGCCGCGCCCGCCTTCGCCGCCGACGGTGACGAGGGGTTCACGATCAAGGATCCTCGTATTACCGAGTCCAGCGGCCTTGCCGCTTCCCGGCAGCATCCCGGGATCTACTGGACCCACAACGACCAGGACACCGGCGCCTACCTCTACGCCGTCGACAGCCGCACCGGCGAGACCGTCGCGACGATCACCATGACCGGCGTGGGCACCCCGCGCGACGTCGAGGCCATCTCGATCGGCCCGGACAACCAGATCTACGTCGGTGACATCGGCGACAACGACGGCGTCGTCTGGGACTACGTGTGGGTCTACCAACTGCCCGAGCCCAAGGAACTCAAGGACCAGACGATCCGCACCACGCAGTACGTGGTGAAGTACTCCGACGGACCCCGTGACGCCGAGTCGCTCGTCGTGCACCCCAAGACCGGGCGGGTCTACATCATCGACAAACAGGAGGACGGCGGACACCTGTACGAGGGGTCCGCCGAGCTCTCCGCCTCCGGGACCAATGTCTTCAAGCCCGTCGTCGCCGTCGATCTGTGGGCCACCGACGCCGCCTTCTCCCCGGACGGCACGCGGCTCGCCGTACGCGGCTACTTCGGCGGGATCGCGTACGACTGGAACGACGGGAAGATCGAGAAGCTGGAGCGGATCAGCGTGCCCCTTGGGCAGGGGGAGTCCGTCAGCTACTCCACCGACGGGACCAAGCTCATGCTCGGCATGGAAGGCGCCGGGAGTGCGGTCGTGGCGGAGGATGCCCCCGGAGACGCCGGCGAGGCATCCGAGTCGCCTTCCGGGAGCGGGAGTTCAGCGGCAGAGGGTGGTGACGGTGACAGCGACGGCTTCAAGGTCGGCGCTCTTGCGATCGCCATCGGGCTTGTCGTCGTCATCGGCTTCAAGCGGCTGCTGCGGCGGTCGTAGCCGAAGGCCAGTCGTGCAGGCGCTGATCCCTCGGTTCGTCACCCTTCGGTGCGCCGGGAGACGAAGGTTTCGAGGCCGTCGAGGATGCGCTGAAGCCCGAACTCGAAGTGGTCGAAGTCGGTCCCGAAGGCGTCCTCGCTGAGGGCGGCGAGGAAGGGGTGGCTGCCGTCGGCCATGACCTTCTCGAAGATCGGCATGTGGGCCTGCCAGAACTCGGCATCCGTCAGACCGGTTCTGCGTTCCGCTTCCTCCTGGTACACCTGCGTGCGGGCCGCCCCGACGACGTATCCGTCGATCATGACGATCGCCGAGACCAGCTCTGGATCGGACAGGCCCATCGGCTTGATGCGGGAGAGCATCTTCTCCATGCCGTCGAGGGCGCTCGGACCGAGGATCGGGCGGGACTGGTTGACCTGGAGCAGCCAGGGATGGCGCCGGTAGAGGGCGAGGGTCGCGCGGCCCAGAGCCTCCAGGGCTGAACGCCAGCTGCCGTCGCCGAGGTCTGCCGGGTTCTCGGAGGGCCGCTGGACCCGGTCCAGCATCAGGTCGAGCAGCTCTCCCTTGCCGGGGACATAGCGGTAGAGGGACATCGCACCGGTGCCGAGTTCGGTGGCGACCCGGCGCATCGAGACCGCCTCGAGCCCGTCGGCGTCAGCGACCCGGATCGCCGCCTCCACGATCCCCTCCAGTGTCAGACCCGGCTTGGGCCCGCGACTGGGGCGCTTGCCGGTGTCCCACAGCAGTTCGAGGGTGCGCTGGATGTCACCGCTGCCACTGGTCTCCGTGCTGCTCTTCATGGGTGCAGCTTAGTTGCGCGAGAAAAAACTGGGTACGTTGTACGCGCAATCGGGTACGCTGTACTCAGTTACGGAGGAGAAGGGGGAACCATGAACGACGGTTACGCGGTACGGGCCGAGGGCCTGGAGAAGAGGTACGGAGACAAGCGCGCGCTCGACGGCTTCGATCTGGCGGTGCGGGAGGGGACGGTGCACGGCCTGCTCGGGCCGAACGGCGCGGGCAAGACCACCGCTGTCCGTATCCTCTCCACGCTCCTGCGGCTCGACGGCGGGAGCGCGACGGTGGCCGGCCTGGACGTGGCACGGCAGCCGCGGGAGGTACGGGCGAGGATCGGGCTGACCGGTCAGTACGCGGCGGTGGACGAGGTGCTCACCGGGCGGCAGAACCTGGAGATGTTCGGCCGGCTGTTCCATCTGGGCGGACGCCGGGCGCGGCTGCGGGCCGGCGAGCTGCTTGAGCAGTTCGACCTCGTCGAGGCAGCCGACAAGGGCGTCGGGAAGTACAGCGGCGGCATGCGGCGCCGGCTCGACCTCGCCGCGTCCATGATCCTCACCCCGAGCGTGCTGTTCCTGGACGAGCCGACGACCGGGCTCGATCCGCGCGGCCGGGGTGAAGTCTGGGATTCCGTAAGGGCGTTGGTGACCGGCGGCACGACCGTGCTGCTGACCACGCAGTATCTGGAGGAGGCCGACAAGCTCGCCTCGCACATCACGGTGATCGACCAGGGCCGGGCCATCGCGGACGACACACCGGACGGGCTGAAGGACATGGTCGGCGGCGACCGCATCGAGGTCGTGGTGAGCGAACGCGCCGACATCTCGCGGGCGGTGAAGGTCGTGGCCCGGGTCGCGGACGGCGAACCGGAGTCGGACGAGACCGAACTCCGCGTCCACGCGCCGGTGACCGACCGCGTGGCCGCGCTCACCGACGTGGCGCGGACCCTCCAGGACGAGGGCGTCGCGGTCGAGGACATCGGACTGCGCAGGCCGAGCCTCGACGACGTGTTCCTGCGCCTGACCGGACACCGTACGGAGACGACCACGGACACGAACGCGAAGGAGGCGGCGGCATGAGCGCGCCGGAGCTGACCGGACCGAGCGGTCACGGTCGTACGTACTGGGCACTCGTCGACTGCTGGAACGTCGTCCGGCGCGGACTGACCCACTACCAGCGCCAACCCATCAACATCGTCTGGCAGTTGGGCTTCCCGATCCTCTCCGTGCTGCTGTACGGGTATGTTTTCGGCAGCGCGATGAAGGTGCCTGGGGGCGGGGACTACAAGGACTTCCTGATGCCGGGCATGTTCGTGATGACGATGGCCTTCGGCTTCATCAACACCGCGACGGTCGTGGTCTACGACGCGACCAAGGGCGTCATCGACCGGTTCCGCTCGATGCCGATGGCGCCGTCCGCCGTGGTCTCCGGACGTGGGGTGACCGATCTGCTCGGCGCCTGCGCGGAGTTGACGATCCTGATGCTCACCGCGTTCGCCATGGGCTGGCGTCCCGACGGCGGACTCGCCTTCCTGGCGGCCTTCGCGCTGCTGCTCTGGCTGCGCTTCGCGCTGATCTGGCTCGGCGTGTGGCTCGGGCTGATGGTGCCCAACCCGGAGGCGGCGGGTGGGCTGTTCGCGGTGGCCTTCCCGCTGACGATGATCTCCAGCATCTTCGTCGCGCCGCAGCTGATGCCGGACTGGCTCGGCTTCGTCGCGGCCTGGAACCCGATCTCGTCCACGGCGGCGGCCTCGCGTGAGCTGTTCGGAACGCCCGTGGGCAGCGGGGACTCATGGGTCGAACAGCACGCGCTGCTGATGGCGGGCGTGTGGCCGGCGATCCTCACGCTGATCTTCCTGCCGCTCGCGGTACGGCGGTTCAGGAAGCTCAGCCACTGAGACGGGACATGAGACGCAGCCACTGAGACGGGACATGAGGGAGGGGGGGGGGGGGCGGGGGGGGTGGGGGGGGCGCCCCCCCCCCGGGTGACCGGGTAAAGGTGTAGTAATACCCCTTGATTTAGCGAGGGGCGGGGCCGCCGGCCGCCCCGGCGGGTGGCCGGG
>NZ_JBIAIK010000028.1:0-55016 GCF_042871385.1 Streptomyces sp. NPDC005808
CGTTACCCCACGGGGCCCCGGGGGGGGCCGGCGGTGGTGGCCCCCCCGGGGGGCTACCCGCGCCTTTGGGCCGGGGGGGGGTGCCGGGGGGGGGGGGGGGGGGGGCCCCCCCCCGTGGGGGGGGGGCCCCACTCCACCCTATCCAGCCCTGGAGAGGGCAAAGAGCCCCGTCCATGCAATGGACGGGGCTCCAGCCGTGGCGATCAGCGAGGATCGTAGGGGTGATCAGTGGTGGCCGTGGCCGCTCGTGATCTCCTTGTACTCCTCGACGGTGGGCTTGGGGATCTGGTTGTCCTCCCCGTAATAGCCCTTGCTGAGCTTGGCCCGCAGCTTCTGCGTGCCCTTCACCTTGCGCTCGACACCGTTCTCGTCGACCGCCGGGCCGATCTCGGCCGGCTGGTACTGCTCGTGCGCGGTGAGGGTGTGCAGAGCCTCCTGGCTGAGCGGCTCGTGGATCTCGATGAACTCACCGTGCGGCAGGCGCTTGATGATGCCCGACTCGCGGCCGTGCAGCACCTTGTCCCGGTCCCGGCGCTGCAGGCCGAGGCAGATCCGCTTGGTGGCGACGAACGCGAGGACCGGCGCGACGAAGAACGCGATCCGCACGAACCAGGTGATCGAGTTGATCGACAGGTGGAAGTGCGTGGCCCAGAGGTCGTTTCCACCACCGATCAGCAGAACCATGTACCAGGTGATCCACGCGACGCCGAAGGCCGTACGCGTCGGGACGTTGCGCGGGCGGTCCAGGATGTGGTGCTCGCGCTTGTCGCCGGTGACCCAGGACTCGATGAACGGATAGACCGCGATCGCGACCAGGACCAGCGGGAAGATGATCAGCGGGATGAACACGCCCAGGACGAGCGTGTGACCCCAGAGGTTGATCTCCCAGCCCGGCATGAAACGGATCAGGCCTTCGGAGAAGCCCATGTACCAGTCGGGCTGGGCACCGGTCGACACCTGGTCCGGGCGGTAGGGGCCCATGGTCCAGATCGGGTTGATCGAGGCGATCCCCGCGATGACCGTGATGACACCGAAGACCAGGAAGAAGAAGCCTCCGGCCTTGGCCGTGTAGACCGGAAGGAGCGGCATGCCGACGACGTTGTCGTTCGTCTTTCCGGGGCCCGCGAACTGCGTGTGCTTGTGGTAGAAGACCAGGATCAGGTGGCCGACCACCAGACCGAGCATGATGCCCGGCAGCAGCAGGACGTGGATCGAGTAGAAGCGGGCCACGAAGTCGCCGCCCGGGAACTCGCCGCCGAAGAGGAAGAACGAGAGGTACGTGCCCACGATCGGCACGGACAGGAGCGCGCCTTCCATGAAGCGGACACCGGTGCCGGAGAGCAGGTCGTCCGGGAGCGAGTAGCCGGTGAAGCCGGTGAACATGCCCAGGACGAACAGCAGGAAACCGAAGATCCAGTTGACCTCACGGGGCTTGCGGAACGCACCCGTGAAGAACACGCGCATCATGTGCACGAACATGCCGGCGAGGAAGATCAGCGCCGCCCAGTGGTGGATCTGCCGGATCAGCAGACCACCGCGCACATCGAAGGAGATGTGCATGGTCGAGTTGAACGCCTCGGACATCAGCTGGCCCTGCAGCGGGACGTAGCTGCCGTGGTACTCCACCTCGTTCATCGACGGGTGGAAGAACAGCGTCAGATACACACCCGTGAGGATGATGATGATGAAGCTGTAGAGGCAGACCTCACCCAGCATGAAGGACCAGTGGTCCGGGAAGATCTTGCGCATGTTGGTCTTGGCCAGGCCGTAGATGCCCAGCCGACCGTCGGCCCAGTCGGCGACCCGCTCACCGGCGGGTGCTTTCTTCCGCGAGTTGCTCTCGCCCGGGTCGGAGGTGTTCGCAGCAGTGGTACTCATCCGCGCTCCCAGAAAGCAGGACCGACGGGCTCTTCGAAGTCGCCGAGCGCTTCGAGGTAGCCCTCAGCGTTCACACCGATGCGCAGCTGCGGCAGGGCGTGACCGGCCGGGCCGAAGATCACTCGGGCGCCGTCGGCGAGGTCGAAGGTGGACTGGTGGCACGGGCAGAGGACGTGGTGCGTCTGCTGCTCGTACAGGGAGATCGGACAGCCGACGTGGGTACAGATCTTCGAGTAGGCCACGATGCCCTCGTGGGACCACTCGAGTTCCCGCTTGTCCTTGATGTTGTCCGGCTGGAGCCGGACGATCATCAGGGCCGCCTTGGCGATCTCGGTCTGGAACTCCTCGTCGTGCTCCTCCAGGCCCTCGGGCTTGGCGAAGGTGAGCGAACCGACGACCACGTCCGAGGGACGCAGCGGCTCGTTCGTGTTCATGTTGACGAGCTGTAGACCCTTGCGCCACATCGTGTGGCGGAGGCTGGTCCCCGGCAGCGGGCCGAGGTCGCGCAGCAGCATGACGCCGGAGAGCGGGACCAGGGCCAGCGCGCCGAACATCGTGTTGCGGATCAGCTTGCGCCGACCGAGCGCGGACTCCTTGGCACCCTGCTTGAAGTCGGCCAGCACCTGGGCCTTGACCTCGGGCGGCGCCTCGATCGGGTGACGCTCGGCGGGGATCTCCACGTCGGACATCAGGGTGCGGGCCCAGTGGACCGCGCCCGCGCCGATGGCGAACAGCGCGATGCCGAGCGTCATGCCCAGCGCGAAGTTGAGCGCGCTGGTGTGCCCGATCGGGAAGATGTAGACGGCCTTGTCGACCGGGATCGCCACGTACGAGGCGATGAAACCTACCGTGGCCAGCATCGACAGGGTGAACAGGAAGGCGACCACGCGCTCGGAGCGCTTGGCTGCCCGCTCGTCGATGTCCTGGACGCGGTGCTCATGGGGCGGCAGCCCCGGGTTGGCGAACGGGTCCTGCTCGTTCGCCACCGACACGGCACCGTGTCCATGGTCGTCGGTGGCCCGCTCGGCGGGCAGGTTCTCTTCTGGAGTTTGTTGGCTACTCATCACTTCTTGGCCTTTGCGGTCCGAGCGGCGACCCAGACGGCGACAGCGATCAGGGCTCCGAGTCCGAAGATCCAGGAGAACAGGCCCTCGCTGACCGGCCCGAGGCCGCCCAGGCTGAGGCCGCCAGGCTCCACGGTGTCGTCACCGTTGACCGCGTCGAGGTACGCGATGATGTCCTTCTTGTTCTGCTCCGACATGATCGTGTCGGGGAACGAAGGCATGTTCTGCGGGCCGGTCTGCATGGCCTCGTAGATGTGCTTGGGGGAAACACCTTCCAGGTCCGGTGCGAACTTGCCCTCGGACAGCGCACCGCCCTTGCCGGTGAAGTTGTGGCACTGCGCGCAGTTGGTACGGAAGAGTTCGCCGCCCTTGGCGATGTCCGCGCCCTCGGGGCTGACCTGGTTCTCGGTCGGCACGGAGGGACCGGCGCCCAGCGAGGCGATGTACGCCGCGAGCTGGTCGATCTGGGCCTGCGAGTAGATGACCTTCTTCTTCGGGATCTGCGCGCCCGGCTGCTGGGCCGGCATACGACCGGTGCCGACCTGGAAGTCGACGGCGGCTGCGCCCACGCCCACCAGGCTCGGACCGTCGGAGCTGCCCTGACCGCCGGTGCCGTGGCAGCTTGCGCAGCCCACGGCGTAGAGCTTCTTGCCCTCGTCGATGGCAAGAGACTGGGCGGTTTCGTCGGCCTGCGCCTGGCTCGCGGGTGCGAACGCGGCGTACAGCCCCCCGGTGGCCGCCAGCGCGAGGAGGAGTACGACGACCGCCGCCAGCGGATGGCGTCGTCGTGCGGAGAGCTTTTTCACGGATTACCCCGGTGTCAGGATCTTCTGCGTCGGTGCTTCTGGATGTTTCGGGCGCTTCGCCCGATTACTTGATCAGGTAGATCGTGGCGAAAAGGCCGATCCAGACGACATCGACGAAGTGCCAGTAGTAGGACACGACGATGGCGGCGGTCGCCTGCTCATGGGTGAACTTCCTGGCCGCGTAGGTGCGGCCGAGGACGAACAGGAAGGCGATCAGACCTCCTGTCACATGCAGTCCGTGGAAACCGGTGGTCAGGTAGAACACCGAGCCGTACGGGTCGGAGGAGAGCGAGAGCCCGTCCTTCTTGACCAGCTCGGTGTACTCGAAGATCTGACCGCCGATGAAGATCGCACCCATGATGAAGGTGACGATGAACCACATCCGGAGCTTCTTCACGTCACCGCGCTCGGCGGCGAACACGCCGAGCTGGCAGGTGAGTGAGGAGAGCACCAGGATCGTGGTGTTCGTCGCTGAGAACGGGATGTTCAGCGACTCGGCCATTTCCTTCCAGTGATCCTGCCCGGTCACCGATCGCAGGGTGAAGTACATCGCGAAGAGGGCCGCGAAGAACATCAGCTCGGAACTCAGCCAGATGATGGTTCCGACGCTGGTGAGGTTCGGCCGATTGACCGACGGGTGCGCGTGCCCGGTTTCTACTGTCGTTGCTGTCGCCACGACCGACATTATGTCGGTCGCTTATCCCGCCCTCACCCCGGGGGGTGCCATTCGGAGTGTTGATGGGGTGTGTCCAGCCCAAATGGCCCATGGAAGCCCTGTCCGAACAGGTGTTGACGAGGTGTTCGGAGGAGTAGCATCCGCGCAGCGGACCCTGTCCGTCCCGCCTGAAGGACGCCGACGTCTCGGAGGAAGAATGCAGCCGACCGCCACGGTGCTGGTCTACAGCGACGACTCCAACACCCGGGAGCAGGTGCGTCTCGCGACGGGCCGCAGGCCGGCCACCGATGTCCCCCAGGTCGAGTTCCTCGAGTGCGCGACACCCGCCGCCGTCCTGAAGGAGCTGGACAAGGGCGGTATCGACGTCTGTGTGCTGGACGGCGAGGCCGTGCCGATGGGCGGGATGGGCGTCTGCCGCCAGATCAAGGACGAGATCTTCAACTGCCCGCCCGTCCTTGTGCTGATCGGGCGGCCCCAGGACGCCTGGCTGGCCACCTGGAGCCGTGCGGACGCCGCGGTGACCCTGCCGGTCGAGCCGGTGGAGTTCGCTGCCGAGCTGGCCGCACTGCTGCGCCGGAAGGCTCTTGCGGGCGCCTAGGAGTCGGGGGGCCCTTGCGGGCGCCCAGGGGGTCGGGCAGGGGCAGCCATCGGTCGGTGCCCGCGGCCCGGGTGTGGCTTGTCGCGCGGTTCGGCGCGCCCCGGTCTCACACGGACTCGGGGCGCAACCTGGCCCGGTCCTGCACGCTCGGGCCGTCAGGGGATCCGCCCACGAGGGCGCTGCCCTTGCGCCACTTCTGCCAGCTGAGGTTCCAGTCCCCGAAGCCGTTGCCGAACGGGTCCATGTCCTCGCCGTACGAGTTGATGACCTTGACGATGTCGCCCTCACGGAACGTCTCGTAGAACCAGGCGGCGTTGTTCGTGCTCATTCCGGTGCACCCGTGGCTGACGTTGGCGGATCCCTGGGAGCCGGTCGACCAGGGCGCGGCGTGCACGTACTCGCCGCTCCAGGTGACGCGCGTCGCGTAGTACACGGGAAGGTCGTAGGAGTCCGCGGTGCCCTCGGCGATCCCGATGCTGGTACCGCGCATCCGTACGTAGTACTCCTTGCCCAGCACGACCTTGACGCCGTTTCGTGTCTCGAAGCCGGGCTTGCCGGTGGTGACGGGGATCTCGTTGATCGCCTTGTCGTTCCGGTAGACCGTCATGGAGTGCGCGGAGGCGTCGGTCACGGCGACGAGCCGGTCGCCGATGGTGAGCTTCAGGGGCTTCGCCTCGCCGCCCCAGAGTCGCTCGGCGATCTTGATGCCGCCGATGTTGCCGTGCGCCTGGACGGTGGCGTGGGTGGGCCAGTACTCCTTGGGGCGATAGTGCAGCGTCTTGTCGTCCACCCAGTGCCAGGCGCCTTCCACGGCGGGCTTGGAGTCGACCTTGAGGGCGCGCTCGACGACCGCACGGGCGGCCTTGTCCTTGACGGGAGCACTGAGTTCGGCCGTGACGGGCTGACCGACGCCGTACGTGCCCGCGTCGGGCCCGAAGGTGACGTTCAGCCGCTTATTCGTCGTGGGGGTGCTCGTGTCGAAGGCGATGACCTTGCGGCCCGGGGCGCCGTCCGCGTCCTCCGTGCTCACGCGCACGGTGTAGCGGGCGCCCGCGGCCAGCGGTGAGGTGCTGTGCCAGCGGCCGCCGTCCGCGGAGAGTTCGCCCGCGACGTACCGGCCGGACGCATCCGTGGCCGTCACGTCGGTGATACGCCCCTCGTCACCCCCGGAGGTGATCTCCAGGGGTTTGTCGGGGTCGACCTTGCGGCTCTCGCCGGCCGGGCCGTTGAAGGTGATCTGACCCGCCGCGTCATACGGCTTGGCCGAGAGCGGGTGGCCGTCGGAGCCGCAGGCGGTGACGCCCGCGCCGAGGGCGACCAGCAGCGTGGTGCAGCTGGCTACCGTGCGGAATCGCGGTGAGTGGTTCATGAGCTCACGCTATGAACGGCTGTCAACTACGGCGCGCCGAGTGACCCGAGCGAGGGACAGAAGGTGTGGCAAACGAGGGAGCCCGGACTCTCCTGACGGAGTGTCCGGGCTCCCGGGCGTTCAGCGCGTGCTACTGGGTGCGGTTCTCACCGTGGTAGTACTCGAAGACCCAGCCCCACAGGCCGATCGCGATGATCGGGGCCGAGAAGTACAGCAGCCACCAGCCGAAGACGACGCCCAGGAAGGCGAGCGCGCCCCCGATGCCGAGCGCGAGCGGCTGCCAGCTGTGCGGGCTGAAGAAGCCCACCTCGCCGGCCTCGTCCGCGACGTCGGCCTCCTTGTCGTCCTGCGCCAGCGCGTCGACCCGCCGGGCCGTGAAGGCCAGGTAGTAGCCGATCATGATGCTCAGGCCGAAGCCCAGGAAGAGCGCCGTGGTGCCGGCCGGCTCCTTCGACCACACGCCATAGACGATCGCCATGACGAGGATGAAGAGGGCCAGCCAGATGAACATCTTGCCTTGGACCTTCACTTGCCGGCCTCCTTGCCACCAGCGAGGGCCTTCTCACCGTGACCGGCGTTCTCGAGCTGGTCGAGAGCGGCGATCTCAGGGTGATGCAGGTCGAACGCCGGGGATTCGGAACGGATCCGCGGCAGGGTGAGGAAGTTGTGCCTCGGCGGCGGGCAGGACGTGGCCCATTCGAGTGAACGGCCGTAGCCCCACGGGTCGTCGATCTCGACCTTCTTGCCGTACTTGGCGGTCTTCCACACGTTGTAGAGGAACGGCAGTATCGACAGACCGAGCAGGAAGGAGCTGATCGTCGAGATCGTGTTCAGCGCGGTGAAGCCGTCGGCCGCGAGGTAGTCCGCGTAACGACGCGGCATACCCTCCGCACCCAGCCAGTGCTGCACCAGGAACGTGCCGTGGAAGCCCACGAACAGCGTCCAGAAGGTGATCTTGCCGAGGCGCTCGTCGAGCATCTTGCCGGTCATCTTCGGCCACCAGAAGTGGAAGCCGGAGAACATCGCGAACACCACGGTGCCGAAGACGACGTAGTGGAAGTGCGCCACCACGAAGTACGAGTCCGAGACGTGGAAGTCCATCGGCGGCGAGGCCAGGATGACGCCGGTCAGACCACCGAAGGTGAAGGTGATCAGGAAGCCGGTCGCCCAGAGCATCGGGGTCTCGAACGACAAGGACCCCTTCCACATCGTTCCGATCCAGTTGAAGAACTTCACGCCCGTTGGCACGGCGATGAGGAACGTCATGAAGGAGAAGAACGGCAGAAGCACGCCACCGGTGACGTACATGTGGTGCGCCCACACGGTCACGGAGAGACCCGCGATCGCGATGGTGGCGCCGATCAGGCCCATGTAGCCGAACATCGGCTTGCGCGAGAACACCGGGATCACTTCGGAAATGATTCCGAAGAATGGCAGAGCGATGATGTACACCTCTGGATGGCCGAAGAACCAGAAGAGGTGTTGCCACAGCAAGGCCCCGCCGTTGGCGGCATCGAAGACATGTGCCCCGAATTTCCGATCCGCCTCCAGCGCGAACAGCGCGGCGGCGAGAACGGGGAAGGCCAGCAGGACCAGGACCGCGGTCAGCAGCACGTTCCACACGAAGATCGGCATACGGAACATCGTCATACCGGGGGCGCGCATGCAGATGATCGTGGTGATGAAGTTGACCGCACCGAGGATCGTGCCGAAGCCGGAGAAGGCCAGGCCCATGATCCACATGTCGGCGCCGATGCCCGGCGAGCGGACCGCGTCCGACAGCGGGCTGTAGGCGAACCAGCCGAAGTCGGCCGCGCCCTGCGGGGTGAGGAAGCCACCGACCGCGATGAGCGAGCCGAACAGGTAGAGCCAGTAGGCGAACATGTTCAGCCGCGGGAACGCCACGTCGGGCGCGCCGATCTGCAGCGGCATGATCCAGTTCGTGAAACCGGCGAACAGCGGCGTCGCGAACATCAGCAGCATGATCGTGCCGTGCATCGTGAACGCCTGGTTGAACTGCTCGTTCGACATGATCTGCAGACCCGGGCGCGCCAGCTCGGCGCGCATGAGCAGCGCCATGACGCCGCCGATGCAGAAGAACGCGAACGACGTGATCAGGTACATCGTCCCGATCGTCTTGTGGTCAGTGGTGGTGAGCCACTTGATCACGACGCTGCCGGGCTCCTTGCGCCTCAGCGGCAACTCGCTCTCGTAAGAGCCTTCGGCCTCGGCGGCACCCTGGGGTTCGTTGAGGATGCTCACAGGTTGGTCGTCTCCCGGTTCTTCTCGGGGTCCGTCTGCTCAATGCCGGCCGGGATGTAGCCCGTCTGGCCCTTCTCCGCGAGCTCCTTGAGGTGGGCCTCGTAGCGCTCGGGAGAGACGACCTTCACATTGAAGAGCATCCGGGAGTGGTCGACGCCGCAGAGTTCGGCGCACTTGCCCAGGTAGGTGCCCTCCGCGTTGGGGGTCACCTGGAAGGAGTTGGTGTGGCCCGGAATGACGTCCTGCTTCATCAGGAACGGCACCACCCAGAAGGAGTGGATGACGTCTCGCGAAGTGAGGATGAAACGGACCGTCTTGCCCTCGGGGAGCCAGAGCGTCGGACCGGGGTTACCCGTCTGCGGGTTCTCCGAGGCCGGCGTGCCGACGTCGTAGACACCGCCGGCGTTCGCCGGGTAGTCCTTCTTGAACCTGTTCGGAATGGCGGCCAGGTTCTCGTCGGTCGCGGCGTCACCGGTGGAACCGTCGACGTTCTCGATGTAGTTGAAGCCCCAGCTCCACTGGAAGCCGACGACGTTGATGGTGACGTCGGGCTTCTTGTCCAGACTGAGGAGCTTCGTCTCGTCGCGGGCGGTGAAGTAGAACAGCACCGAGACGATGATGAGCGGGACCACGGTGTACAGCGCCTCGATGGGCATGTTGTACCGGGTCTGCGGGGGAACCTCGACCTTGGTACGGCTGCGCCGGTGGAAGAAAACGCTCCACAGGATCAGGCCCCAGACCAGCACGCCCGTGGCGAGCGCGGCCGCCCACGAGCCCTGCCAGAGGGAGAGGATCCGGGGACCCTCTTCCGTGACCGGGGTGGGAAAACCAAGGCGCGGAAAGTCCTTGTATGTGCAACCGGTAGCGGTAGCCAGGACCAGGCCCGCAGTCATTGCCTGCAGCAGCTTCCGCCGCATCGGGCGCCGCGGCGTGGGGGTACCGCCCGCGCCCTTCAGGCAGCGGGGGAGGTCGGAGCCGTTGGGACTCACGTAGCGCCTTCCCGAGAGTCTCGCCCGCGCTGGTTGGCTACGGCCTTCTCGCTGGTCGCTCGCCGCCCTGGCACACGGGCAGGGGTTTGGATGTTTATGCGGAGCAAACCCTACTGGACGCTATTTGGGGTCGCGCGGGGAGGGGTGCGCAACGCGCCGCCGGGTTTCGCGGAGGGGGTGGGTTGCCCTGTCCTGGGGTGCTTCTGACGGGGGGTAGGGGCGCCCAACAACTCGGCGAGTCGCTCTCGTCGTGCGACTGCCGGCCCGTTGTGGTTGATCGCGCAGTTCCCCCCGCCCCTTTGGGGCGCCTAGCGTTGTGGTGTGTCCTACTTCGATGCTGCTTCCGCCGCTCCCCTCCATCCCGTTGCCCGGCAGGCCCTGCAGGCCTCCCTGGACGAGGGGTGGGCGGATCCCGCACGTCTGTACAGGGAGGGAAGGCGGGCCCGGTTGCTGCTCGACGCGGCGCGTGAGGCGGCGGCGGATGCCGTGGGCTGCCGGCCGGACGAACTGGTCTTCACGTCGTCGGGTACGCGGGCGGTGCACTCCGGGGTCGCGGGCGCGCTGGCCGGACGCCGGCGGACCGGACATCACCTGATCGTGTCAGCGGTCGAACATTCTTCGGTGCTCCATTCGGCCGAGGTCCACGAGTCGGCGGGCGGGACGGTGACACAGGTCCCGGTCGGTCGTACAGGCGCGGTGTCCCCTTCCGCGTACTCGGCGGCCCTGCGCCCCGACACCGCGCTCGCCTGTCTGCAGTCCGCCAACCACGAGGTGGGTACGGAGCAGCCGGTGGCCGCGGTGGCTCAGGAGTGCCGGGCGGCGGGCGTGCCGCTGCTGGTGGACGCGGCGCAGTCGCTGGGGTGGGGCCGGGTGGAGGGCGAGTGGTCCCTGCTCACGGCAAGTGCCCACAAATGGGGCGGCCCTTCGGGTGTGGGGCTGCTCGTCGTACGCAAGGGGGTGCGGTTCGCTCCCCAAGGGCCCGTGGACGAGCGGGAGTCGGGGCGGGCCGCCGGGTTCGAGAACATTCCCGGGATCGTGGCCGCGGCGGCGGCACTGCGGGCCGTACGGGCCGAGGCGGCCGAGGAAGGCGCGCGGCTGCGGGAACTGACGGACCGGATCCGCCTGCGGGTGCCCGAACTGGTCCCGGATGTCGAGGTGGTCGGCGATCCGGACCGCCGGCTGCCCGGCGTCGTCACCTTCTCCTGTCTCTATGTCGACGGTGAGACCCTGCTGCACGAACTGGACCGCGCCGGTTTCTCGGTCTCCTCCGGTTCGTCGTGCACGAGCAGCACGCTGACGCCCAGCCATGTACTGAAGGCCATGGGGGTCCTGACCGAGGGCAACGTCCGGGTCTCGCTGCCGCCGGGTGTCCCTGCGGCGGACGTCGACCGGTTCCTGTCCGTGCTGCCGGGCGCGGTCCTGGCCGTACGGGAGAAGCTGGGCGCTCCCGCCGCGGCGCCGAAGTCGGCCGCCGCCTCCGACTCGCTCGTGGTGAACGCCCTGGGCAAGCGGTGCCCGATCCCGGTCATCGAGCTGGCCAGGGTCATCGGCGATGTCCCGGTCGGCGGCACGGTCCGTGTCCTGGCCGACGACGAGGCGGCGCGGCTGGACATTCCGGCGTGGTGCGAGATGCGGGGACAGGAGTACGTGGGCGAGGAGCCGGCGGACCACGGCTCTGCCTATGTGGTCCGCCGGGTGTCCTAGGGGTGTCGTTTGGTTCACCTCGGATCAGGCCGCGGCGCATGGTGCGGTGCATCGCAAGGCGGAGCACGACCCGCGTACTGGGCGTACTCGGGTCATGCGACAACGCGGCGAGGTGCCGTGCCAGGCGTCGCGGACCCGAGGTGAACCAAACGACACGACTACACGAGGTGGGTCTGGACCTCGGCGGCGGCTTCATGGCCGTACGCCTTGGTGAAGCGGTCCATGAAGTTGGTGCGGCGCAGCTGGTACTCCTGCGTGCCGACCGTCTCGATGACCAGCGTGGCGAGCATGCAGCCGACCTGGGCGGCGCGCTCGAGGGAGACACCCCAGGCCAGGCCGGAGAGGAAGCCCGCGCGGAAGGCGTCGCCGACACCCGTGGGGTCGGCCTTGCGCTCCTCCTCCGCGCAGCCGACCTCGATCGGCTCCTGGCCGGCGCGCTCGATGCGCACGCCCTGCGCGCCGAGGGTGGTCACGCGGGTGCCGACCCTGCCGAGGATCTCCTCGTCGCTCCAGCCGGTCTTGGACTCGATGAGCCCCTTCTCGTACTCGTTCGAGAAGAGGTACGTCGCGCCGTCCAGGAGTACCCGGATGTCGTCGCCGCTCATCCGGGCGATCTGCTGCGAGAAGTCGGCCGCGAAGGGAATCGAGCGGGAGCGGCACTCCTCGGTGTGACGGAGCATCCCCTCGGGGTCGTCCGCGCCGATCAGGACGAGGTCGAGGCCGCCGACGCGGTCCGCCACGGCCTTGAGCTCGATGAGGCGGGCCTCGCTCATGGCGCCCGTGTAGAAGGAGCCGATCTGGTTGTGGTCGGCGTCCGTCGTGCAGACGAAGCGGGCGGTGTGCAGTACCTCGGAGATGCGGACGGAGTCGGTGTCGACGCCGTGCCGGTCGAGCCAGCCGCGGTACTCGTCGAAGTCGGAACCTGCCGCCCCGACCAGGATCGGCTTGGTGCCGAGCTGGCCCATGCCGAAGGCGATGTTCGCGCCGACCCCTCCCCGGCGTACGTCGAGGTTGTCGACCAGGAAGGAGAGGGAGACCGTGTGCAGCTGGTCCGCGACCAGCTGGTCGGCGAAACGGCCGGGGAAGGTCATGAGGTGGTCGGTGGCGATGGATCCGGTGACTGCGATACGCACGGCGAGGACACGCTCCTGCGAGGGGATGTGGAGGGGCTGGCGCTGACAGTTCACGCTACCCGGTCGGCGTGCGCGCAATGAAGCGGCAAAAACTACCCGATAGTAGATCTTTCTTCGCGGGCACCACCGTGCCTACGGTGCCGCTATGACAAACCTGAAGGTCCACGGCACCGTTCCGCAAGACCTCGACGGCGATCTGGCTTCACTGCGCGGCGACTGCGCACGGATGGCCGAGCACTGGACGGCGCCCGACCGGATCACCGCCCTCCCCGTGCCGCCCTCCCACATCCACGGCGTGACGGTGCCGCCTGCCTCGGCCCGGCTGCTGGACGCGATGTCCGACTACGGCGACTGAGCGCCGCGCGGGCAAGGACGGGCTGAAACCGTCCGGACAATCGGCCGGAACCCGTGCCCGCAGGGAACCGTGCGCTCCCCCGCTGCGTCCCATCGCTGTCCCCCGTGAAGGGGATGCGGTGTACGACCCTCAGCGCCCCTTTTTCGGCGCCCCGTCTTGACCGGGCCGGGTCGTCAGGAGCAGTGGAGCCAAGGAGCTATGCGGTGAGCACCGAGCGACCCGACAACGACGCGACCGATTCGGCCGAGGGCGGCGAGAGGGACGTCGAGACGGCGAAGCCGCGCCGGCGGCATTCCCTGGTGGCCGTCGCCTCGGTCGCGGCCGCGGTCCTGCTGGTCGGGGGCGGCGGGGCGTACTTCGCGACGACCACGTCGAACGGGGGGAACGGCGACAGCGCCTCCGGAACGCCCGGAGGCGACGGCACTCCCCCGGCGCTCGCTCTCGACGGGTACTCCGAGAGCGGTACGAGTGACACGGCTGGTACGGACGGCCCGAACGGCATCGCGCCCGGTGAGCCCAACCCGTACGGCACGACCTACCGGGCGGAAGGCGACCTCGCCGACGGGCCGGACTCGGCGCCCGTGTACGCCGCGAAGGGCCAGGTGACCAAGGCCGAGGTGGCTCGGCTGGCCGAGGCTCTCGGGGTGGCGGGCACCCCGCGGACGGACGGGGGTGACTGGACGGTCGGCGCCACGAACGACGCCGCCGAACCGAACCTGCGGGTGAGCAGGGACGCGCCCGGAACCTGGACCTACAGCTCCTATGTGCCGGGCAGCGACAACTGCGTCGAGAACAAGCCCTGCGGGCCCATCGGGTCCAGCGGTCTGGCGGGTCTGCGCCCGGCGGCGGTGAGCGAGGAGGCGGCGAAGAAGGCGGCCGCCCCCGTACTCAAGGCCGTCGGCCAGGACGACGCGAAGCTGGACGCGACGCAGCTCATGAACGATGACCGGGTACGGGTGGTGAACGCGGACCCGGAGGTCGGCGGGCTGCCGACGTACGGCTGGACGACGGGTGTCCAGATCAACTCCGAGGGCGAGGTCATCGGCGGCAGCGGCCGGTTGAAGACGCCGGTGAAGGGAGACACGTACCCCGTCATCACCGCGCAGCAGACCCTGGACCTGATGAACGGGCCGGCCTCGGGCGGCGCCCCCAAGGGCATCGGCGGCTGCGCCAGTCCCGTACCGCTGGAGGACCGGAACGAGGTGCCCTGCGAGGTGGCGACGGTGGCTCCGGCGCCCGCGACGGCGACCGTCGAGAAGGCCACGTTCGGGCTGGCGGCGCACTCGGTGGACGGGAAGCAGACGCTGGTGCCGTCCTGGCTGTTCGATGTCCGGTCCGCGGGTACGGAGGATGTCCTCACGGTGACGCATCCGGCGGTCGATCCGCGGTATCTGACCTCGCCGGAGGCCGGTCAGGACCCGACCCCGAGCCCTTCGCCGACCGGGGCACCCACGACCGGTGACGTCAAGGTGGAGGGCTACACCGCCGACGGCAAGGATCTGACCGTGAGCTTCTGGGGCGGGGTGTGCAGTAAGTACTCGGCTTCTGCGAGCGAGACTTCCGACAAGGTGACGGTCACGGTGACCAGCACATCGGAGCCGGGCAAGGTCTGCATCATGCTCGCCAAGGCGATGGACCTGCCCGTGCACCTGGACGAGCCACTCGGCGATCGCAAGGTCGTGGGAACGGACGGCAAGGCGATTCCGGAGGGCAAGGAACTCGGCGCCGTGGTGAGTTCGGCACAGCCGCAGTAGCCAGCGGTGGAACGGCAGTCCTTCCGAACGCGGCCGCGCATACGCGAAGGCGGCGTCCCCTCTCGCAGGGGGGACGCCGCCTTCGTACGCGTGTGCGGAGCGGCCGGCCGGGCGCTCAGCCGCCAGAGCAGCGCGGCTCAGCTGAAGGAGTCGCCGCAGGCGCAGGAGCCCGTCGCGTTCGGGTTGTCGATCGTGAAGCCCTGCTTCTCGATGGTGTCGACGAAGTCGATGGACGCGCCGCCCAGGTACGGGGCGCTCATGCGGTCGGTGACGACCTTGACGCCGCCGAAGTCCTTGACGACATCGCCGTCGAGGGAGCGCTCGTCGAAAAAGAGCTGGTAGCGCAGGCCGGAGCAGCCGCCGGGCTGAACAGCGACGCGCAGCGCCAGGTCTTCGCGGCCTTCCTGGTCGAGCAGGGCCTTGACCTTGGCCGCGGCCGACTCGGACAGGATGATGCCGTCGTTCACGGTGGTGGTCTCGTCCGATACGGACATCTGCTTCTCTCCCGGGTTGTTCGGAGACTGCTTGCCGACATTCCAACCGGCGGGGCCTCGGATTCATTCCGGGCCGAGCGCTTGTCTTGCGTTCTCTCTTCATGCTCGCACACGGGCCGGGGGACGCACAGCGGCCTGTGGACAACCTCTCCGGGATTCACGTCACATCGACGCTATGGCCATCGTCAAAGTGACACGAAGCGGTTATGATAGATAACGTCAATTCGACGAAAAGGCATGTACCGCTGGATCGCCACCGTGATCCAAGCGAGCCGCAGAACAGAAAGGGTTGGTGTCGTGACCACCGCCCAGACCCAGGAGCTCGACGTACAGCCGACGCCCCTCGCCCTGCTGCTGCTCGGCCGCGAGGCCGACACGCGGAGCGAGCGCGGCGTCGAGTGTCCCGGCGATCTGCCGTCGCCGTCCGACCCGGACCTGGTGGAGCGCGCCCGCGCGGCCAAGGCGAAGCTCGGGGACAAGGTCTTCGTCCTCGGCCACCACTACCAGCGCGACGAGGTCATCCAGTTCGCGGACGTCACGGGCGACTCCTTCAAGCTGGCCCGGGACGCGGCCGCGCGCCCCGAGGCCGAGTACATCGTCTTCTGCGGTGTGCACTTCATGGCGGAGTCCGCGGACATTCTGACCGGCGACGACCAGAAGGTCGTCCTCCCCGACCTCGCCGCGGGCTGCTCGATGGCCGACATGGCCACCGCCGAGCAGGTCGCCGAGTGCTGGGACGTGCTGACCGAGGCCGGCATAGCCGAGCAGGTCGTGCCCGTCTCGTACATGAACTCCTCCGCGGACATCAAGGCGTTCACCGGCAAGCACGGCGGCACGATCTGCACCTCGTCCAACGCCCAGCGCGCCCTGGAGTGGGCCTTCGGGCAGGGGGAGCCCTCGACGACAAAGGTGCTCTTCCTGCCCGACCAGCACCTGGGCCGGAACACCGCAGTCCGGGACATGGGGATGACGCTGGAGGACTGCGTCCTCTACAACCCCCACAAGCCGAACGGCGGCCTCACGGTCGAGCAGCTGCGCGAGGCGAAGATGATCCTCTGGCGGGGCCACTGCTCCGTGCACGGCCGCTTCTCGGTCGACTCGGTCAACGACGTGCGCGCCCGGATCCCCGGTGTGAACGTCCTGGTGCACCCCGAGTGCAAGCACGAGGTCGTCTCGGCGGCGGACTACGTGGGCTCCACGGAGTACATCATCAAGGCCCTGGAGGCGGCTCCGGCCGGCTCCAGGTGGGCCATCGGTACGGAGCTGAACCTCGTACGGCGGCTGGCCAACCGTTTTGCGAGTGAGGACAAGGAGATCGTCTTCCTCGACAAGACGGTCTGCTTCTGCTCGACCATGAACCGCATCGACCTGCCCCACCTGGTGTGGACCCTGGAGTCCCTGGCCGAGGGCAACCTCGTCAACCGGATCGAGGTGGACCGGGAGACGGAGCAGTTCGCCAAGCTGGCACTGGAGCGGATGCTGGCGCTGCCGTAATCCCTGTGACCGGTGGAGAGTAAGGGGCGTCGGCAATGGCCGGCGCCCCTTACTCAGTTCCACTCAGTGCCACTCAGTGCTCTAGTAGTAGCAGAGGTCCCGCGAGACCTGCGTGGGGTCGCTGCTCGCGTTGCCCCAGTTGTACTCGTCGAACTTGCTGGCTATCGCGCTGCCCTCTTCGACGATCACGTACGAGGTGTTGTCACCCGCGTAGTCGTCGTTGCGGAACTCGTTGTCGGTGGTCTGCGACAGGTAGTCCGTCAGACCGCCCTGGTTGTTGAACATCGCGTGCTTGCCCCAGCCGACGTAGACACTGGGCCGCTCCTTGCCGTAGCCCCAGCTGTCGGCGTTGAGGTCGGTCGACTCGATCTTGCTCCAGTCGGTCAGCACCCGGTGGTTGCCGTGCGTGCTGAGCAGGAGTGTGGAGCGGGTCCACTTGTTGTCGCCCGCGTACTTCCAGGTGGTCACGGCGTGCTCGAAGTCGTACGCGTGGCCGATGCCGCCGGTGAAGCCGTCCTTGGGGAAGAACAGCGTGTAGATGACCCGCACCTCGTCGCTGCCGCAGGTCTTGACCGTGGTGTACGTCGGGAAGTACGAGCCCGTCGCGGCGCAGCCGTAGTCGGCGTCCGGCCACGCCTTCAGCTCGGCGGAGGGGGCCTGCTGGTCACCGTTGACGAAAGCGCTGGACGGCCAGCAGGTGTCGTTGCCGACGGCACGGGCGAACTGCCAGTCGGGGGCTCCCGCGGCGATGAAGTCGTTCAGGTTGCCCTTCCACTCAAGCGGCTCGTTCGCGCTGGCGGTGGGGGCGGAGGCGAAGGTGCCGAGCACGGCGAGCGCCAGGGCTCCGAGGACCGTGCGGTGTGAGCGGACGGCGGTACGGAGGGGTCCGCGGGGGGCGTTCATGACGGTCCTTAGATCGGGGGGGAACCGGACTGCAGTGGCGATCGAAAAGGGGGGCGCACCAACTCGCCACCGCCGCGGGTGCGGCGGTGGCGAGTGAGGTCACGCGGTGAAGGGAGCCGTCAGCAGTAGAGGTTGGCGCCGGGCGTGACGCCGAGGATCCCGGTGAAGCGGTTGTAGGCGTCGACGCGGCTCTGGACCTGAGCGGGGTTCCGCCCGTCGCATTCCAGCGAACCGTTGATGCTGCGGATGGTCTGGCCGAAGCCCGCGCCGTTGACCATGGCGTTGTGCGGGGTCATGGTGCCGGGGCCGTTCTGGGTGTTCCAGTACCAGAGGCCGGTCTTCCAGGCCACGGCGGCGTCGTTCTGCACCAGCCAGGGGTTGCCCAGCAGGTCGATGCCGAGCGCGTCACCCGCGGCCTTGTAGTTGAAGTTCCAGCTGAGCTGGATCGGGCCGCGGCCGTAGTACGCGGACTGACCGGCCGGGCAGCCGTAGGACTGGCCCCAGTCGCAGTAGTTGGGGTAGTTCGCGGTGTTCTGCTCGACGATGTAGTAGAGCCCGCCGGTCTCGTGGTTCACGTTGGCGAGGAAGGCCGCGGCCTCCTGCTTCTTCACCGTGTCGCTGCCGGTGTTGGCGAACGCCGGGTAGGCGCTCAGCGCGGCGACCAGCCCGCTGTAGGTGTAGAAGGAGTTCCGGCTCGGGAACATCTGGTTGAACTGCGCCTCGGTGACGACGAACCCGGTCGGGGTCGGGGTGGTGCCGCCGGAAGGAGCCGTCCACTTCTGGTTCGCGGCGCCGGTGCAGGTCCAGATCTGCAGCCGGGTGGCGTTGGCCGAGTTGTTGCCGACAACGTCGAGGCACTTGTTCGCCGCGGGGTTGACGATGTCACGCGCCGCCGACACGGTCCACTGCTGGTTGGCACCGCCGACGCAGTCCCAGAGGTGGATCAGCGCGCCGTCGGCGGTCGAGTTGTTCGAGACGTCCAGACACTTGCCGAGCGCCCGGATCGTGCCGTCGGAGCCGACGTTCCACTGCTGGGCGGCGGAGCCGTTGCAGTCGTAGAGCTGCACCGCGGTGCCGTTGGTGCTCGAACCGCCCGCCACATCGATGCACTTGCCCGCCAGACCGGTGATCTGGCCGGTGGCGGCCGCGGCGGGAGACGCGGGCAGCACGCTCAGCAGACCCACGAGGAGAGAGCCGACGGCGGCGGAGGCCACACGCCTCCATCTGAACTTCATGCCCATGTCATACCTTTCGCCGTTTTGCACTGAAGTGGGGAGTCGAAAGAGGGGGTTGCACCTTCGCAAGGTCTTCACCGCTTGTTTTAAGGCGTGAATGAAACCGCGTCAAGGTGTTGGTATGGACCAATTCAAGAACGGTATCTGAACGTGCCGCTCACTGACCAACGGCCCTCGTCCTGACGCGACTTGCGCCAGGACGAGGGCCCCTTGATCCACAGGAGAGGTCAGACTCCGGCCGGTTCCGGTGACTTGTCCGCTTCGCCCGCGGTGGCGGCGGTCCCGCCGGACTTCGCCGCGCGCCTGTCCGCCTTCTTCTTCGCCCGTCGCTCCTTGCGGAGTTCGACGACCGTGTACAGCGTCGGCACCAGCAGGAGCGTCAGCAGGGTCGAGGTGATCAGGCCGCCGATGACGACCACGGCCAGCGGCTGGGCGATGAAGCCGCCTTCGCCGGTGACGCCGAGGGCCATCGGGAGCAGCGCGAAGATGGTCGCGAGCGCCGTCATCAGGATGGGCCGGAGCCGGTGCCGGCCGCCCTCGATGACCGCCTCGACGGTGCCGTAGCCCTGCTTGCGGTACTGGTTGATCAGGTCGATCAGCACGATCGCGTTGGTTACCACGATGCCGATGAGCATCAGCATGCCGATCATCGCCGGGACACCCATCGGGGTACCGGTGACGACCAGCAGGCCGATCGCGCCCGTCGCCGCGAACGGGATCGAGACGAGCAGGATCAGCGGCTGGACCAACGAACGGAACGTCGCCACCAGGAGCATGAAGACGATCGCGATCGCCGCAAGCATCGCCAGGCCCAGCGAGGCGAACGAGTCCTCCTGGTCCTGCGAGACACCGCCGATCTCGGCCGTCGCACCGGCGGGGAGCTTCAGCGCGTTCAGCTTCGAGGTGAGCTCCGCGCTGACCGCGCCCGTGTTGTCGCCCGTCGGCCGCGCCGTGATCGTGGCGGCCCGCTGACCGTCGATCCGGGTCATCGAGACCGGCCCGTCGACCAGTTGCACCGTCGCGATGTCACCGAGCCTCACCGCGCCCAGCGGCAGGTTCTTCAACTCGGTGAGCGTCGTGGCCGGCGTCGCCGACCTGATGACGATGTCCCGCTCGGTGTCGTCCAGGGTCGCCGTGCCGCTCGTCGTGCCGCGCACCGCCTCACCGACGGCAACGCCGAGCGTCGCGTCGTTGAAACCGGCCGCCGCCGCCCTGGAGTTGGCCTTGACCGAGATACGCGGCACGCTCTGCGCCAGGTCGCTCGTCACGTCGGTCACGTCGTCGAGCTTCGCGACCTCGTCACGGACCTCGCCGGCCGCCTCGCTCAGGACGTCCGCGTCGGCCGCCTTCACGACGACGCTCAGATCCTGGCTGCCGAACCCGTCCCCGGCCGCGACCGTGGTCGTACCGACACCGGAGAGCTTGCCGAGCCCCTCCTCGATGCGGTTCTGGACGTCGCCGGAGGAGGCCGAGTCCTCCAGCATGATCTGGTACGAGGCCTGGTTGGTGTCCGTGCCACCGCCGAACGCGGCCATGAAACCGGACGAGCCGATGGTGGCCTGGTAGTCCTTGATGCCGTCCACGCCGGCGAGCATCTTCTCGACCTGCCTGGCCGAGGCGTCCGTCGCCGCCAGGCTGGTACCCGGCTTCAACTCCTGCTTGACGGTGAGGACTTCCTGCTCGCCCTGGTCGAAGAAGTTCGTCTTCAGCAGGGGCGCCATGCCGAACGTACCGACGAGGACGACGACCGCGATCGCCACACTCGTCAGCCGGCGCCGGGTCGCGAAGCGCAGTACGGGGACGTAGAAACGCTGGAGACGGCTCGACGCCTCCTTCTCCTCCGCCTGCCGCCGTGCTTCCTCGGCGTCCGCCGGAGTGCCCTTGGGGGCGCGCAGGAACCAGTACGACAGCACCGGTACGACGGTCAGCGAGACGAGCAGGGAGGCCAGCAGGGCCGCCGTGACCGTCAGGCTGAAGGAGCCGAACAGCTCGCCCACCATGCCGCCGGTCAGACCGATCGGCAGGAAGACGGCGACCGTGGTGAGGGTCGAGGAGGTGACCGCGCCGGCGACCTCGCGGACCGCCTTGAGGATCGCCTCCTCGCGCTCCTCGCCGTACCCGAGGTGCCGCTTGATGTTCTCCAGGACGACGATCGAGTCGTCGACGACCCGGCCGATCGCGATGGTCAGCGCGCCGAGCGTGAGCATGTTCAGCGACAGGTCGCGGGTCCACAGGACGATGAGCGCGAGGACCACCGACAGCGGGATGGAGACCGCGGTGACGAGGGTCGAGCGGATCGAGGCCAGGAACACCAGGATGACCAGGACGGCGAAGAGCAGGCCCAGCGCGCCCTCGGTGGTCAGACCGTCGATGGACTTCTTCACGGCCGGGCCCTGGTCGCTGACGACGGTGACCGTCGCCCCCGCGCCCAGGTCCTTGCGCATGTCCGCCAGCTTGCCCGCGACGGCGTCGGAGATGGCGACCGCGCTGCCGTCGTGGTCCATGGTGACGTTGATGGCGAGGCTCGGTTCGCCGTCCGTACGCGTGATGGAGTCGGCGATCGCCTGCTCCTCCTTCACGGTGGCGACATCGGCGAGGCGTACGGGCTTCTTGCCGGGGGCGCCCGCGACCATCAGGTCCTGGATCTGATCCAGCGAGGTGAAGCCGCCGCCGACCTGGACGGTGCGGTTGCTGCCGTCCTCGTCGAAGGAGCCGGCGGGGACGGTCGCGCCGCCCGCCTGAAGGGCCTGGCCGAGCGCGGCGGAGGTGAGTCCGGCCCGCGCCATCGCCGTGGCGTCCGGCGTGACGGTGACCTGGAGGTCCCGTACACCGTCGACGGTGACCTGTCCGACCCCGTCGATCTGCTCCAGCTCCGGCACGACCGTGCGGTCGAGCTGGTCGGCGAGTGCCTGCTGGTCCTTGTCCGAGGTGACGGCGAGAACCACGGTCGGTATGTCGTCCGTCGAACCGGCGATGACCTGCGGGTCGACGGCGTCCGGGAGAAGGACGCGGGCCCGGTTGACCGCCTGCTGGACGTCGGCGACGAGCTGTTTGGTGTCGTTGCCGTAGTCGAAGGACGCCATGATCACGGCGTTGCCCTCGCCGGCCGTGGAGGTGACGCCTGTGATGCCGTCGACGGATTCGAGGCTGTCCTCGATGGGCTCGACGACCTGCTTCTCCACCACGTCCGGAGAAGCGCCCTGGTACGGCGCGAGCACGGACACCATGGGCAGTTCGATGGTGGGCAGCAGTTGCTGCTTGAGCTGGGGGATCGCGATCGCACCGAAGGCGAGCGCGATGATCGACATCAGACCTATCAGGGCCCGTTGCGCGAGGCTGAACCGGGACAGCCAGGACATGGGTGGTGGGTCTCTCTTCCGTGGTGTGCGCGGCAGGAGGGGCCCATCTGAGCACCCCCGCTCACACCTTGAGCCATCACCGGTGGCTGTTCCGTCGCCCCCAGGTCCATTTCCTTATGCGGAACCTACTCCAGGCGCAGTACATGCGGGTGGGGCTCAGTCCATCCTGGGGCGTACCAGCCCCGACTCGTACGCGATCACGACCAGTTGAGCGCGGTCGCGCGCGCCCAGCTTGGCCATGGCCCGGTTGACGTGCGTCTTCACCGTCAGCGGGCTGACCTCCAGCCGCTCGGCGATCTCGTCGTTGGAGTGCCCGCCGGCGACCTGTACGAGCACCTCGCGCTCGCGCCCGGTGAGCGCGTCGAGCCGCTCGGCGCGGGCCGGGTCCCGGTCGTCGTCCAGGCCGTCGCCCTGCGCGAGGAACTTGGCGATCAGGCCCTTGGTCGCCGCCGGGGACAGCAGCGCCTCGCCGCCCGCCGCGATCCGGATCGCGGCCAGCAGCTCCTCCGGCTCGGCCCCCTTGCCGAGGAACCCGGACGCGCCGGCACGCAGCGACTGCACCACGTACTCGTCGACCTCGAACGTCGTCAGCATCACGACCCGTACGTGCGCGAGCCCCGGGTCGGCGGAGATCAGCCGGGTGGCGGCCAGCCCGTCGGTCCCCGGCATCCGGATGTCCATCAGGACGATGTCGGCGCGCTCCTGCCGCACCAGGCGCACGGCCTCGGCGCCGTCGGACGCCTCGCCGACCACCTCCATGTCGGGCTCGGAGTCGACGAGCACCCGGAAGGCGCTGCGCAGCAACGCCTGGTCGTCGGCGAGCAGGACACGGATGGTCATACGGAGCCTTCCATGGCGGGCATGCGGGTCTTGACCGGAAGGGTCGCATGGACCCGGAAGCCGCCTCCGTAGCGGGGACCCGCCGTGCATCTCCCGCCGAGCGCGGTGACCCGCTCCCGCATCCCGAGCAGCCCGTGCCCGCCGCCCTCCTCCGGCTCGTGCTCGGCGGACTGCCCGGGCCCGTTGTCCAGGACCGTCACCTCCACATCGGGCCCGACGCGCACGACGCTGACCTCGGCCTTCGCCTCCGGGCCCGCGTGCTTCTGCACATTGGTCAGGGCCTCCTGGATGACGCGGTACGCGGCAAGGTCCACGGCGGCGGGCAGCGTGGTGCCGTGGTCGCGGACCACCTCGACCGGGAGGCCCGCGTTGCGGAAGGTGTCGGCGAGTTCGTCGAGGCGGCCGAGGCCCGGGGCGGGCTCGGTGGGGGCCTCCGGGTCACCGGTCTGCCTCAACAGGCCGACGGTGGCGCGGAGTTCGTTGAGGGCGGAGCGACTGGCCTCGCGTACGTGCGCGAGCGCCTCCTTGGCCTGGTCGGGCCGCTTGTCCATCACATGGGCGGCGACTCCGGCCTGCACATTGACCAGGGCGATGTGGTGCGCGACGACATCGTGCAGATCGCGGGCGATCCGCAGTCGCTCCTCGGCCACGCGGCGGCGGGCCTCTTCCTCCCTGGTCCGTTCCGCTCGTTCCGCGCGTTCCCGTATGGCGTCCACGAAGGCGCGGCGGCTGCGTACGGCGTCGCCCGCGGCGGCTGCCATGCCGGTCCAGGCGAAGATGCCCAGGTTCTCCTGGGCGTACCAGGACAGCGGGCCCGCGAGCATCGCCGCACCCGTGAGGACGGTCATCGTGAGCAGGCCCACGCGCCAGGCGGTGTGGCGGTCCGTGGCCGAGGCGACCGTGAAGAGGGCCACGACGGCGGACATCGTCACCGGGGCCCTGGGGTCGCCGACCACCAACTCCACCAGGGAGAAGGCGCTCGTCGCGGCGAGGACGGTACGGGGGGCGCGGCGGCGGAGTACCAGGGCTGCCGCGCCGAGCACCATCAGCGTGAGGCTGAGGGCGTTCGGGGTGCGGGTGAGCCAGGTCGCGCCGTTCTCGCCGTGCGGGTCGACGAAGGAGCCGGCCAGCATGCAGACGAGGACGCCGGCCGCGAGGGTGGCGTCCACGGCGAGGGGGTGGGCGCGGGCTCTGCACCTGGTCCGCTGTAGCGTGCTCACCCGCTTCACGGTACGGGGCCCGTGCGGGGCTTGGAACGGTGGTAGCCGGTATCCCCGGTCCGCGGGGTGGGGCTGGGTGGGTTTTCGCCCCCTCCGCCCCTACCCGTCCCTTGCTTCTGGGGGCTGCCGCCCCCAGACCCCCGCATCGCGCTGAACGCGCTCGTCCTCAAACGCCGGACGGGCTGAAAATCCAGGGACCTGACCGTCAGGGACCTGACCGTCAGCCGGGGATCAGCCCGTCGTCGCTCAGCATTTCGCGGACCTCTTCGAGGGTCGCGTCCGGGGAGGGGAGGATCAGTCCGGACGGGTGGAGGGCGTCGTCGGGGAGCGGGGCGCCGAGGCGGCGGACCTCCTCCAGGAGGGCACCCAGGGTGCGGCGGAAGCCGGGCTCGTCGCCGCTCTCGATCTCGGCGAGCAGCTCGTCGTCCAGCTTGTTCAGTTCGGTGAGGTGGCTGTCGTCCAGCCTCACCTGCCCCTCCCCCATGATCCGTACGATCATGTCGCCCTCCTAAGGCGTGGGTTACCGCTCGTTACCGCTTGTCACTGCCCATCACTGCTTGTCACTTGTCACTGCTCGTCACTGCTTGTCGAAGCGAGGGGTGTCCTGCGGCTGGGACTGCGACTGGCCCTGACCCGTGCCGCCCTCGATCGCCGGCTTCGACGCGGAGCCACCGGCCAGCTCGGCCTTCATGCGCTGCAGCTCCAGCTCTACATCCGTACCACCGGAGAGCCGGTCCAGCTCGGTCTGGATGTCGTCCTTGGCCAGACCCGACTGGTCGTCGAGGGCGCCCGAGGCGAGCAGCTCGTCGATCGCGCCGGCCCGCGCCTGGAGCTGCGCGGTCTTGTCCTCGGCGCGCTGGATCGCCATGCCGACGTCGCCCATCTCCTCGGAGATGCCGGAGAAGGCCTCCCCGATCCGGGTCTGCGCCTGGGCGGCGGTGTACGTGGCCTTGATGGTCTCCTTCTTCGTGCGGAAGGCGTCCACCTTGGCCTGGAGCCGCTGCGCCGCGAGGGTGAGCTTCTCCTCCTCGCCCTGGAGAGTCGTGTGCTGCGTCTCCAGGTCGGTGACCTGCTGGGTGAGCGCGGCCCGGCGCGACAGCGCCTCACGGGCCAGGTCCTCCCGGCCGAGCGCGAGCGCCTTGCGGCCCTGGTCCTCCAGCTTGGAGGACTGGTTCTGGAGCTGGTTCAGCTGCAGTTCCAGGCGCTTGCGGCTGGTCGCCACGTCGGCGACACCGCGGCGCACCTTCTGAAGCAGCTCCAGCTGCTTCTGGTACGAGTAATCGAGGGTTTCGCGCGGGTCCTCGGCCCGGTCAAGGGCCTTGTTCGCCTTCGCGCGGAAGATCATCCCCATACGCTTCATGACACCGCTCATGGGCTTCGCGCGCCCCCTTCTGACGGACTCCAGCTCCAGGTACTGCAACAGAACCCACAGTACGGGCCCTGCATCCATTACCGCACTGTTCGGGGACGGATGCGCTCATCCCCAAGGACGACTGCGAACGGCACCGCTCCGGCGTAGGGAGTAGGTGAACCTCGGGGTCCACCAGGGGTTCCCGGGGAACACCTGGGGAATTCCTGCGAGCCCACCCGGCGAAACCATGCGCAACGTCCCCTCTGTCCCAGTACTTTCCCAGTACAGACGTACGGTGTTGCCGGATCGTTCCCCACTCGAATGACGTCCATGCGCACACACCGCGTACCCTTGGGTTTTGTGTTCCGAAGCCGTGCGAAGGAAGAGAAGGCACCCGCCGACAAGGCGCTGGTGACCGACTCCAAGCAGACCCGTGATCCGCAGGCCCCCAAGGGCCGCCCCACGCCCAAGCGCAGTGAGGCCCAGACCCAGCGTCGGAGCGTGGCGAACACGCCGACGACGCGCAAGGAGGCGTCGAAGCGGCAGCGCGACGAGCGTCGCTCCGCGATGGAGCGCCAGCGTGCGGCGCTGGCCAGCGGTGACGAGCGCTATCTGCCCGCCCGTGACAAGGGGCCGGTGCGGAAGTTCGCGCGCGACTTCGTGGACTCGCGGTTCTGCGTCGCCGAGTTCTTCCTGCCGCTCGCCGTGGTCATCCTCGTGCTGAGCATGGTGCGGGTGGGCTCGCTGCAGAACATCGCGCTGCTGCTGTGGCTCGTGGTCATCCTGCTGATCGTGGTCGACTCGGTCGGCATCGCGATCCGGCTGAAGAAGCAGCTGAACACCCGCTACCCCGACCTGCCCAAGAAGGGCGCGGTCGCCTACGCGCTGATGCGCACCCTCCAGATGCGTCGACTCCGGCTGCCGAAGCCGCAGGTCAAGCGCGGAGAGCGGCCCTGAGCACGGCTTCTTTCTCCGGGGGCGCGGTGGATGCCTGGCTGAACAAGCTGGGCGGACTGCGTGATGTCGTACGACAGGAGCTGGTGGCCCGGCAGCTCGACGAGCAGATAGCCGGGCGGTTTCCCGTCGGGCAGCGGCTGCGGGTGCTCGACGTCGGGATGGGCCAGGGCACGCAGGCGCTGCGGCTGGCCCGGGCGGGGCATCAGGTGACGGGGCTCGAACAGGACGCGAAGATGCTCGCGGTGGCCCGGGAAGCGCTGGCCGCCGAGCCCGAGGGCATCCAGGGGCGGGTACGCCTCATCGAGGGCGACGGGCGCGAGACGGGTGTCCACTTCCTGCCGGGAAGCTTCGACGTGGTGCTGTGCCACGGCGTACTGATGTACGTCCAGGAGCCCGACCCGCTGCTGGCGGGCCTCGCGCGGATGCTGGCCTCCGGCGGGCTGCTCTCCCTGCTCGTCCGCAACGCGGACGCGCTGGCCCTGCGGCCCGGGCTGTCCGGGGACTGGGCGGTGGCGCTGACGGCGTTCGACACCACCGTTTACACGAACCGGCTCGGTCTCGCCGTGCGCGCCGACCGGCTCTCCACGCTGACCTCGACCCTCGCCGGGATCGGTGCGCCCCTGCACGCCTGGTACGGCGTGCGGGTCTTCACGGACACCGCGGCCGACGGGGATCCCGTCCCCGCGGACCTGGACAGCCTGCTGGCCGCGGAGGAGCGGGCCGGGCGGACCGATCCCTATCGTCAGGTGGCGGCGTTGCTGCACCTGTGCGGAGTGCGGGGCTGACGACCGACCCGTTCGGGTGCGCACCGCAGGTCGGGAAAAGCCCTCCAAAGGGACACTTCGGTCATGGACGCTTCCCGTGACCGTGCTCGTACCCGTGCTCGTCTGTACGTCCCCCTGGCCGTGCTCGCCTGCTCCGCCGCCCTGCTCTCGGGCTGCTCGTCCGGTTCCGGATCCTCGCCCGCGAAGGACGGCACGACGACGCAGGCGGCGGCCCCGGCCGCGGCGAGCGACCTCCAGGACGACTACCTGAAGGTGATCAAGGACGTGCTGCCGTCGGTGGTGCAGATCCAGGCCAGCAGTGATCTGGGGTCCGGGGTGGTGTACGACGACAACGGGCACATCGTCACCAACGCGCACGTGGTCGGGGACGAGAAGACGTTCAAGGTCACGACCGCCAACAACGAGACCGAGCAGACGGCGACGCTCGTGTACGCCTACCCGGAGCAGGATCTCGCAGTCATCAAACTGGACAAGGTGCCGGACGGGCTCAAGGCGGCGTCCTTCGGAGACTCCTCGAAGGTCGAGGTCGGCCAGATCGTGCTGGCGATGGGCTCACCGCTCGGGCTGTCGTCCAGCGTGACCCAGGGCATCGTGTCGGCGACCGGACGCACCGTCAGCGAGGGCAGCACCGGCGGTGGGACCGGCGCGACCATCGCGAACATGGTCCAGACCTCGGCGGCCATCAACCCGGGCAACAGCGGCGGCGCGCTGGTCAACCTCGACGGCCAGGTCATCGGCATTCCCACGCTCGCCGCGACCGACCCCGACCTCGGGGACAGCACGGCGCCCGGCATCGGCTTCGCGATCCCCGCGTCGATGGTCACCAAGGTCGCCGACCAGATCGTCAAGGACGGCAAGGTCACCGACTCGGGCCGGGCCGCGCTCGGCATCACGGCCCGTACGGTCGTCGACGACCAGCTCCAGGCCGCGGGGGTCGCCGTGGTCGAGGTGAAGAGCGGCGGCGCGGCCGACAAGGCGGGCATCGAGCCGGGCGACATCATCACCGGTCTCGGGGACACCGACATCACCACGATCACCTCGCTCTCCGAGGCGCTCGCCGCCCAGAAGCCGGGCGACAGGACACCGGTGACGTACACGAGGGACGGCAGCGAGAAGACGGTGGACGTGACCTTGGGCGAGCAGTAGCGAGCAGTGACGAGCAGCAGAGCGGGGGACACGCGGGATGCCGGGGCAGTACCCGGCACCCCGCCGCCACAGCGGCCTGCCGACGCCGCCGAAGCGGCGCGCAGGCCCGGCGGCCTCGACCGGCCTACGCCTCAGATGCCTCGCGCAGGCTCATCGGGCCGTAGATCTGCGTGCTGTCCTCGAAGAGGAACACCTGTTCCGCACCGCCCTCCAGGAGCTCCTTCCACACCTCGCCGATCCAGGACTCGGCGTCCCCCTGCGTGGTGAACTCCTCGGGCTGCACCACGGGTTGGACCTCTGTCCCGTCGGCCTTCTCGAACCGCCACGTCCATTCCGCCATGTACGCCTCCCAGATATGAGCACACTGCACAGCGGAAGCCGGACAAGATCCGGCTCCTGCCCGAAGCCTAGTCGGGCGGGCAAGACCTGCGCGGACACGCGAAAATCATCCCCGTGGAACTGACTCTGCTCGGCACCGGAGCCCCTGAGGGCCTGCCCCGTCCCGACTGCCCCTGCGCGGCCTGCGCGACCGCGCTCGGCGAGCACGCGCGGGCGGCGACCGCGCTGCTCGTGGACGGCACGCTGCTGCTCGACCTCACCCCGGGCGCGGCGCTCGCGGCCGCCCGCGCCGGGCACTCACTGGGCGGCGTACGACAGGTGCTGCTCTCGCACCCGCACGACGGCCCCGCGGTCGAGGTGCCTGCCGGTCTGCCGCAGCCCGGCCGGGTGCCCGACGGGCGGGAGTTGGCGCTGCTCACCGGGCACCGGGTGCGGGCGGTGCCGATGGACGCGCCCGGCACGGGGTACGCGGTGACCGGACCCGACGGGCAGCGGCTGCTGTACCTGCCGCCCGGCGCGGCGCCCGCCGGGCTCGACGTGAACGGCGACCCGGCGTACGACATGGTGCTCGCCGATGTCGTGGGGCGCCCGGACGCCCTGGCGAAGCTGCGCGCGGTGGGCGCTGTCGGACCGGCGACGGACGTGATCGCGGTGCATCTCGACCACGACGTGCCGCCGGGCGCCGAGCTGCGGCGGCGGCTGGCTGCGGCGGGTGCGCGGGCCGTGCCGGACGGGGCGACGCTGGACGTGGGTGTCTACGAGGACGTCCCCGACGTGCCGCGCCGCACCCTGGTGCTGGGCGGCGCGCGCTCCGGCAAGTCGGTGGAGGCGGAGCGCAGGCTGGAGGCCTTCCCGGACGTCGTGTACGTCGCGACGGGCGGCTGCCGCAACGGGGACCACGAGTGGGCGTCGCGCGTGCACGTCCACCGCGAGCGACGCCCCGGCTCCTGGCGCACCACCGAGACCTGCGACCTCGTCCCCCTCCTGGACGCGGACGGCCCCCCTCTGCTCATCGACTGCCTCTCCCTGTGGCTGACCGACGCGATGGACTCCGTGAACGCCTGGGACGACGCGGAGTGGTCCGGCGGCGGGGAGCGTGCGCTGCGGGCCCGGGTGGCGGAACTGACGTCCGCCGTGCGACGGACGCGCCGCACGGTTGTCGCCGTCTCCAACGAGGTCGGGTCGGGGATCGTGCCGGCCACGGCTTCGGGCCGGCGCTACCGGGACGAACTGGGTCGGCTGAACGCGGGGTTCGGGGCGGAGTGCGAGCACCTGCTGCTGGTGGTGGCGGGGCAGTCGCTCGTACTGCGCGGTTGAGGGCGGCTCACGGCTGCCGGCGGACGATGACGCGGTACGCGTTGGAGAAGCGGGTGCGGCGCAGAAGCGGGGCGAGCGTGTGGTCCAGGGCGGCGGCCGAGGCCAGGAGGGGGAGGGCCGCTCGGGTCAGGGCTGTGCGGAGGCGGCGTTGCAGGGCGGTGGGCGGCACCGGGCGCCAGGGGGCGTCGAGGCCGGGGAGGACGCGGCTGAGGGCCAGGGCGACGGCGCCTGAGAGGTCGTACGGAACGTGTGGTTCCCGGCGGTTCGTCGAGACGGTCTCGCAGCCGAGCGATTCGAGCTCCGCCAGCAGATTGGGCAGCGGCATCAGGTGGAGGTGGCGCGGCTGGCCGTACGACACCCACCACTTGCCGAGGAGCACGCCGAACGCGCAGTCGGGGTCCGGGACTTCGACGAGGAGGTGGCCGCCGGGGCGCAGCACCGTCAGCGCGGCGCGCAGTTCCTCGCGCGGGTCCGGGGTGTGCTCCAGGTGGTGGAACATGCTGACGACGTCGTAGCGGGCTCGCAGCCGCTCGGCGGTCTCCGGGTCGGTGAGCTTGCCGCGGTGCGCCTCCTCCACCCGCCCGGCGGCCCGCGCCTTCTCGACGCGCCGGGTGGGATCGAGGCCGTCGAAGGCGGTGTACGGGTGGATCTCCCTGGCCACCGCCGGGAAGTACCCGTGCCCGGTGCCCACGTCGAGCCAGCTCTCCGGCTCGCAGTACGGCAGCATCGCGCGGGCCGCGGCCAGGTGGCGTGCGCGTCCGGCGCGGGCGGCGAGGATGCGGTCGGCGAGACCGTCGGATGCGTCCGCCTGGAGGTCGGGGTGGTGGTCCCGGTGGTAGAAGGCCACCCCTTCCGCCGTCAGCCGGGGGTTCTGGAAGGCGTGGGCGCAGTCCCCGCACTCGTCGACGACGAAGGTGCCGGGTTTGCGCTGCCGCAGGTCCGGCGTACGGAGCCGGGTGCGCAGCCGCTTCGAGCCGCACCAGGGGCAGTCGTCCCGGCGCGGTTCGTGGAACCGGTCGGTGCCCTGGGCGAGTTCGCTCAGCCAGGCGGCCCGGCGTTCTGCGGTCGACTGCGGGGTGGGGGGCATGAGTGCTCCTGGTGCTCCGGTGGGGGGCGACTGGTGCTCCGGTGGGGGACGACTTGCTTCTGTGGGGGACGACGAGCCGCACGACAATCAGACATAAAAGGTACGTATTGAATGGCAGTCCCAGGTGCAACGACGTGGCGCGGAGGTGTTCGATCGCTGCCGGTACTGTTCGGCGAATGAGCTCGCTTAATCTCGATGACTTCACCGATCTGATCGAGCGCCCCGACGGAGGCGTCCGCCGCGACGCCGAGGCGCACCGGGAGCGCCAGATCGTGCCGCCCGGCGCACTGGGCCGCCTCGACGACCTGGGTGAGTGGCTGGCGGCGGCGCAGGGCGTGGTGCCGGTGCGGCAGATCGAGCGCCCGCGGGCGGTGCTGTTCGCGGGCGACCACGGGGTCGCCGAACTCGGTGTGTCGGCGCGGCCCGCGGGCAGCGCCGACCGGTTGGTGCGGTCGGTCCTGGAAGGTGCGAGCCCGGCGTCGATCCTCGCCCGCCGGCTCGGCGTTCCGGTGCGGGTGGTCGACATGGCGCTGGACTGCGCGCCGGAGGGGCTGCCCGACGAGGTCGTACGGCATCGGGTGCGGCGTGGATCGGGCCGTATCGACGTCGAGGACGCGCTGACGCCGGAGGAGGCCGAGGCCGCGTTCCGCGCCGGGGTCGCCATCGCGGACGAGGAAGCGGACTCCGGTACGGATCTGGTGGTACTGGGCGACATCAGCGTCGGCGGCACCACTGCGGCCGCGGTGCTGGTCGCCGCGCTGTGCGGGACCGACGCGTCCGTGGTCACCGGGCGGGGCGGCCAGGCCATCGACGACCTCGCGTGGATGCGCAAGTGCGCGGCCGTGCGGGATGCGCTGCGGCGGGCCCGGCCGGTGCTCGGGGATCAACTGCAACTCCTCGCGGTGGTCGGCGGGGCCGATCTCGCGGCGATGACCGGGTTCCTGCTGCAGAGCGCGGTGCGCAAGATGCCGGTGATCCTCGACGGGGTCGTCTCGGCCGCCTGCGCCCTGGTCGGCCAGCGGGTCGCCTTCCGGGCGCCGGACTGGTGGCTGGCGGGCCAGAACAGCGGGGAGCCGGCGCAGGCGAAGGCCCTGGACCGGATGGCCCTGGAGCCGCTGCTCGACCACGGGGTCACGGTCGGCGAGGGCGCGGGCGCCCTCCTCGCGCTGCCCCTCGTCCAGGCGGCTGCCGCGCTGGCGGCGGACCTTCCGGAGAAGCCGTCGCCGGAGACCGCCGGCCATGAACATGAAGAGGACTCCGACCAGGAAGTGCTCTCCGGGCAGGAGAAGGAAGCGGAGTAGCCGAGGGGGCGCCGCGCGTCACCGGCCGCCGGGCAGGGAGCGGACGGGCTCGGGGTCCGGTTTGCCGCCGATCCAGTCCTGAAGCCTGCGGCGGGGGCCGGCCCAGCGGCGGTCGTGATGGTAGGCGCGCAGGGTGGATCTGGCCCGGGCGCGGGGCCGGCGCCGGTAGAAGCGCTTGGCCCAGGGCGAGCCGGGGCGGGCCAGCCTGACCGCGCCGACGATGGCGACGAACGGGACGACGACGCCGAAGATCGCCAGCCGGGCCTTGCCCTTGCTCAGGGCGAGCAGCGCGAAGGCGAAGTTGACGAGGATGCTCAGGATCACGCCGCCACGGTCCTGGAGTTCCTGCTGGCTGAGGTCGTTGACGCCGAACGGCAGGAACCCGCCTAGCGCCAGGCCGCCCAGCGCCGCCGTGACCGCGACGACCTCGACGCTCTTGCGCCCCTCCTCGGTCCAGTAGACGTCGTCGAGATGCAGGATCAGCGCGAACTCGTCGAGCACCAGGCCCGCGCCCATCCCGAACACCACGGCGAACGCGGCCGCGCCGAAGCCGTGCCGGCTGCTGGCCACCGCCCCGAAACCGCCGATCACCGTGAGCACGACGCCCGGGACGACATGGTGGATGTGCAGATCGCCCGCCTTCACGTTGCCGAACGGGCCCTTGCCCGCCCGGATCAGCCGGACGATGACCCGGGTGATCACAAAGGTCAGCACGAAGGAGGCGAGTGCCAGCAGAAGCGGCAGTTTCCCCGGCTCGACGATGTTCCGGTGCAGCCAATGACCCATATTGCGCACTTTATCCATGGCCGTCGCCCACCGGCGCGGGCACTCCTCGCATGGCCGGATAACCTGCGCCGGTGTCCAGGACCCCCCTTTCCGACAGCCTGCGCTTCGCCTTCGGCACCCTCACCGTGCTCCCCGTGACGGTGACCCGCTGGGACCGCGAGGCCGCGCGCGGCGGCATGCTCTGCGCACCCCTGGCCGGGCTGGTCGTCGGGGCGGGCGCGGCCCTGGTGGGCGTGACGCTGCTCGCGACGGGCGCGGGCCCGCTCCTTGCCGCCGTGGCCACCGCCGCCGTCCCGGCAGCCCTCACCCGCGGTCTGCACCTGGACGGGCTCGCCGACACCGCGGACGGCCTCGGCAGCGGCAAGCCCGCCGAGGACGCGCTGCGGATCATGAAGCAGTCGGACATCGGCCCCTTCGGCGTGATCACCCTGCTCTTCGTACTGCTCGCCCAGGTGGCCGCGCTCTTCCAGGCGTACGACACCTCCTGGGCCCGGGGCGCGCTCGCGGCCGTCGTGTCGGCGACCGCGGCCCGCCTCGCCCTCACCCTGGCCGCCCGCGACGGAGTGCCGCCGGCCCGCCCCGAGGGCCTGGGCGCCGCGGTCGCGGGCACGGTACCGGTGCGCGGAGCCCTGCTGGTGACGGCCGCCGTCACCGCCGCGGCGGCCGGCGCCGGGGCGCTCTTGGGGACGGACGACCTGGTGCGCACCGCGCTCGCGGTGCTCGCCGCCTGCGCCGCCGCCGAACTGCTGCTGCGCCACTGCACGCGCCGCTTCGGCGGAATCACGGGCGACGTCTTCGGCGCCCTCGCCGAGACGGCGGCGACGACAGCGCTCGTGGTGCTCTCACTGGGGTGAGCCCCAGGGACCGACACGTCCAGTGCGGCGGAAGCACCGGAAGCGAGCGGCGCGAGAGCGGCATCGCCGCCACTTTGCGGTGAACACCTGCCGGTATGAGCCGGACCCGGCCCCGAGCGTAGGCTCGGCACTGGTACTTGCCCTGCCCCGGTGAGGCCCGCCCTCAGGGCCGGATCCAGGGTCGATTGCCGGGCCCGGTCGACCCACCCAGATTCGGCCGCAGCAACTTCAACGGAAGCGAGATTTCACCACCGTGACTGCTCTCACTCTCAGCACCGCCGCAGCGTCCGGTCTGCGGGCCGACGCCATCGTCGTCGGTGTCGCGAAGGGCCCCGAAGGCCCGGTCGTCGCACCGGGCGCCGAGGCCGTGGACAAGGCGTACGACGGCGGGCTCGCCGGCATCCTGGAGACTCTCGGCGCCTCGGGGGCCGAGGGCGAGGTGACGAAACTGCCCGCGCCCTCCGGTTTCAAGGCCCCGGTCGTTGTGGCCGTCGGCCTGGGAGCGGTCCCGGAGCAGGACGACACATACGACGCCGAGGTGCTGCGCCGCGCCGCCGGTGCCGCCGCCCGCGTCCTCGCCGGTGCCAAGAAGGCCGCGTTCGCCCTGCCGATCCCGGACCCCGCCGACGCCGGTGCCGTCGCCGAGGGCGCCCGCCTCGGCGCGTACGCCTTCGACGCGTACAAGGAGAACGGCAACGGCGCCAAGAACGGCAAGGCCCCGCTCGGCGAGGCCACGCTCATCGGCGGCAAGCCCCGCGACGCGGCGTACAAGGCCGCGATCGCGCGCGCGACCGCCGTGACCGAGGAGCTCAACCGCGCCCGCGACCTCATCAACACCCCGCCGAACGACCTCAACCCGGAGTCCTTCGCCGCCGTCGTCAGCGCGGCCGGCAAGGAGCACGGCATCAAGGTGCAGGTGCTCGACGAGAAGGCGCTCGAAAAGGGCGGCTACGGCGGCATCCTCGGCGTCGGCAAGGGCTCGGCCGCCGGTCCCCGCCTGGTGAAGCTGTCGTACACCTCCGCCAAGGCCACCAAGCACCTCGCCTTCGTCGGCAAGGGCATCACCTACGACTCGGGCGGCATCTCCCTCAAGCCCGCCGGGCACAACGAGACGATGAAGTGCGACATGAGCGGTGCGGCGGCCGTCTTCGCCGCCGTGGTCGCCGCCGCCCGCCTGGGTCTCGAGGTCAACGTCACCGGCTGGCTCGCGCTGGCCGAGAACATGCCCTCCGGTACCGCGACCCGCCCCGGCGACGTGCTCCGCATGTACAGCGGCAAGACCGTCGAGGTCCTCAACACGGACGCCGAGGGCCGTCTCGTCCTCGCCGACGCGCTGTGGAAGGCGTCCGAGGAGAAGCCGGACGCGATCATCGACGTGGCGACGCTGACGGGGGCGATGGTCCTGGCGCTCGGCAACCGTACGTTCGGTGTCATGGCGAACGACGACGCGTTCCGTGCCTCGATCGTGGAGGCCGCGGCGGAGGTCGGCGAGGAGTCCTGGCCGATGCCGCTGCCCGAGCACCTGCGCAAGGGGATGGACTCCCCCACGGCCGACATCGCCAACATGGGTGAGCGGATGGGCGGCGGGCTGGTGGCCGGTCTCTTCCTGCGCGAGTTCGTGGGCGAGGGGATCACCTGGGCGCATCTGGACATCGCGGGTCCCGCCTTCAACGAGTCCGGCCCCTTCGGCTACACCCCCAAGGGCGGTACGGGGTCGGCGGTGCGGACGCTGGTGCGGCTCGCCGAGCTGACTGCCGCGGGCGATCTCGGCTAGGTCGGCCGCATGAAAGGCGGCCCCGGGGTGACAAGTCACCCCGGGGCCGTTTTGTCCCCTTGACGGGCCGTTGAACAGACCCTTGGCGAACCAGGTGGGACGTGTCACACACCGGCCCGGCGTCTCGCTTGTCCCCGACAAGTGCGAAGATGGGTTCTCGGCAGGACAGGGCCCCCACCACAGGGCCGGAGAAAGAGCGGCCGGACACCAGCCGCCGCACGGTCACAGCTGACCGGCGTACGGCGCACAGCATGGAGGACGTGACGTGGCGAACGACGCCAGCACCGTTTTCGACCTAGTGATTCTCGGTGGCGGTAGCGGCGGTTACGCCGCGGCGCTGCGCGGAGCCCAGCTGGGTCTGGACGTCGCCCTGATCGAGAAGGACAAGGTCGGCGGTACCTGCCTGCACCGTGGGTGCATTCCCACCAAGGCCCTGCTGCATGCGGGCGAGATCGCCGACCAGGCCCGCGAGAGCGAGCAGTTCGGTGTCAAGGCCACCTTCGAGGGCATCGACGTGGCGGCCGTCCACAAGTACAAGGACGGGGTCATCTCGGGTCTGTACAAGGGCCTGCAGGGACTTGTCGCCTCCCGCAAGGTGACGTACATCGAGGGTGAGGGCCGCCTCTCCTCCCCGACGTCGGTCGACGTGAACGGCCAGCGTGTCCAGGGCCGCCACGTGCTCCTGGCGACCGGCTCCGTGCCGAAGTCGCTGCCGGGTCTGGAGATCGACGGCAACCGCATCATCTCTTCCGACCACGCGCTGGTCCTGGACCGCGTCCCGCAGTCCGCGATCGTGCTCGGCGGCGGCGTCATCGGCGTCGAGTTCGCCTCCGCGTGGAAGTCCTTCGGCACGGACGTCACGATCATCGAGGGTCTGAAGCACCTCGCCCCGCTCGAGGACGAGAACTCCTCCAAGCTTCTTGAGCGCGCGTTCCGCAAGCGTGGCATCAAGTTCAACCTGGGCACGTTCTTCTCCAAGGCCGAGTACACCGCGAACGGCGTCAAGGTCACCCTCGCCGACGGCAAGGAGTTCGAGGCCGAGGTACTGCTCGTCGCCGTCGGCCGCGGTCCTGTCTCGGCCGGTCTCGGTTACGAGGAGCAGGGCGTCGCGCTCGACCGCGGCTACGTCCTGGTCGACGAGTACATGCGCACGAACGTCCCGACCGTCTCCGCCGTCGGTGACCTGGTCCCGACGCTCCAGCTCGCGCACGTCGGCTTCGCCGAGGGCATCCTGGTGGCGGAGCGTCTGGCCGGACTCAAGACTGTTCCGATCGACTACGACGGTGTCCCCCGGGTGACGTACTGCCACCCGGAGGTCGCCTCCGTGGGGATCACCGAGGCCAAGGCCAAGGAGATCTACGGCGCGGACAAGGTCGTCGTTCTGAAGTACAACCTCGCGGGCAACGGCAAGAGCAAGATCCTCAACACCTCGGGCGAGATCAAGCTCGTCCAGGTGAAGGACGGTGCGGTGGTCGGTGTCCACATGGTCGGTGACCGTATGGGCGAGCAGGTCGGCGAAGCCCAGCTGATCTACAACTGGGAGGCGCTGCCGTCCGAGGTCGCGCAGCTCATCCACGCGCACCCGACGCAGAGCGAGGCGCTCGGCGAGGCCCACCTGGCCCTCGCGGGCAAGCCGCTGCACTCGCACGACTGACCGGCCCCGGCTGTCCGTCAGCCACCGGCCGTACGTCAGTCACCGCGTCGCACCTGGGCGCGACGACCACAGACTTCCGCACCATCGTTAAGGAGCAACCGAAACCATGGCGGTTTCCGTAACCCTTCCGGCGCTCGGTGAGAGCGTCACCGAGGGCACTGTCACCCGCTGGCTGAAGGCCGAGGGCGAGCGCGTCGAGGCCGACGAGCCGCTGCTGGAGGTGTCGACCGACAAGGTCGACACCGAGATCCCCTCGCCCGTCGCCGGTGTGCTCGCCTCCATCAAGGTCGCCGAGGACGAGACGGTGGAGGTCGGCGCCGAGCTGGCCGTCATCGACGACGGCACGGGTGCGCCCGCCGCCGCCCCGGCTCCGGCCGCGGAGCCCGCTCCCGCGGCCGCTCCGGCCCCCGTCGCCGAGGCCCCCGCGGCTCCGGCCGCTCCGGCTCCGGCCCCCGCCGCTCCGGCGGGTGGCGCCTCCGGTACCGACGTCGTACTGCCCGCACTGGGTGAGTCGGTCACCGAGGGCACCGTCACCCGCTGGCTGAAGGAGGTCGGCGAGGAGGTCGCGGAGGACGAGCCGCTGCTCGAGGTCTCCACGGACAAGGTCGACACCGAGATCCCGTCGCCGGTCGCCGGCGTGCTGCTTGAGATCGTGGTCGGCGAGGACGAGACCGCCGAGGTCGGCGCCAAGCTGGCCGTCGTCGGCGCTCCCGGCTCGGCTCCGGCCGCGGCTGCCCCGGCGGCTCCGGCCGCTCCGGCCGCCGCTGCCCCGGCCGCCCCCGCGGCTCCCGCGCCGGCTCCGGCCGCGCCTGCCGCTCCCGCCGCCCCGGCTCCGGCCCCCGCTGCTCCGGCAGCACCGGCCGCTGCCGCTCCGGCTCCGGTCCAGCCCGCCGCCCCGGCGCCCGCGCCGGTCGCGAAGGCCGCGCCCGCCCCCGTCACCCCGGCCCCGGCACCCGCCGCGACCTCCGGTGACGACGGCGCTTACGTGACCCCGCTGGTGCGCAAGCTCGCCGCCGAGAACGGCGTCGACCTGGCCGCAGTCAAGGGCACCGGCGTCGGCGGCCGTATCCGCAAGCAGGACGTCATCGCCGCCGCCGAGGCCGCGAAGAAGGCCGCCGCCGCTCCGGCTCCGGCCGCCGCTGCCCCGGCCGCCGCTTCCGCCAAGAAGGCGCCGACCCTGGAGGTTTCTCCCCTCCGCGGCCAGACCGTCAAGATGCCCCGCATCCGCAAGGTCATCGGCGACAACATGGTGAAGGCCCTGCACGAGCAGGCCCAGCTGTCCTCGGTCGTCGAGGTCGACGTCACCCGTCTGATGAGGCTCCGTGGAAAGGCGAAGGACTCCTTCGCGGCCCGCGAGGGCGTCAAGCTCTCCCCGATGCCGTTCTACGTCAAGGCGGCGGCCCAGGCGTTGAAGGCCCACCCGGCCGTCAACGCCCGGATCAACGTCGAAGAGGGCACGATCACCTACTTCGACACCGAGAACGTCGGTATCGCGGTGGACTCCGAGAAGGGCCTGATGACCCCGGTCATCAAGCACGCGGGCGACCTGAACATCTCCGGTATCGCCAAGGCCACCGCCGAGCTCGCGGGCAAGGTCCGGGCCAACAAGATCACTCCGGACGAGCTGTCCGGCGCGACCTTCACCATCTCCAACACCGGCTCGCGCGGCGCGCTCTTCGACACGATCATCGTGCCGCCGAACCAGGTCGCGATCCTGGGCATCGGTGCCACCGTCAAGCGTCCGGCCGTCATCGAGACGGAAGAGGGCACGGTCATCGGCGTCCGCGACATGACGTACCTGACGCTCTCCTACGACCACCGTCTGGTGGACGGCGCCGACGCGGCCCGTTACCTGACCGCGGTCAAGGCGATCCTGGAGGCGGGCGAGTTCGAGGTCGAGCTCGGCCTGTAACCCCACCGCTTGGTGCGATGCCCCCGTCCGGAACTCCGGGCGGGGGCATCGCACGTTGCCAGGGCCTGCCCCGTGCGCCCTGTCACCGTCGACAACCTCCCGGGGCGGAACACCTAGCGCGGCTTGAGCGTCTTGTCCGACCAGCCCCACAGCGTCTCCCCCCACACGTTCGGGATCGACAGCTTCGCCGCCCGCGTCAGCCGCTGCGTCCGGTACGCCTTGAGGACGTCGTACGTGGCGTCGAGGCGGTCCCACGAGCTGAGCTCGCCCGTCGAAGCCCGGGCTCGTGCATGGTCATCCCCCTGCTGTGCCCGGGGGTGCCCCTGGCAGCAACCCCCGTGCCGACCCCCACGCCGTGCGGGCCTCGCGCGTTCACGGGGCGACAAGGACGTGACGCCTCCGCACCACACCCGGTACCGGTCTTTACATGTGCGGCCGCTCTGACAGCGTGTAAGTCTCGTCTCACCTGCGTGAAAGCGCCCCCGTGCGCCTCTCCTCGGCAGGGGCGCGGCCTTATTGTCTAAAGGTCAAACGCCCACAGGGGCCGGCACGCCCCCTGCAAAGGAGCTCTCATGACCGCGCCCGTCATCCACTCGCTGCGCGAACAGATCCGCGAGCACATCGTGGAGGGGATCGTCAGCGGGCGCTGGAAGCCGGGCGAGCGGATCGTGGAGCGGCGGATCGCGACCGAGCTGGAGGTCAGCCAGACGCCGGTGCGGGAGGCGCTGCGCGAGCTGGAGTCGCTGCGGCTGATCGAGTCGGCGCCCAACAAGGGCGTCCGGGTGAGGAACCTGACCGCCGCCGACCTGGAGGAGAGCTATCCCGTACGGGCCGGTCTGGAGGCCATCGCGGCGGAGCTGGCGGCCGAGCGGCTCGCCCAGGACTGCTCGGCCCTGGAACCGCACGTCACAGCACTCTACGAGGCCGACCGACTGGCCGACGGTACCGGCCAGGTCCGGCACACCGTCGCCTTCCACCGGGAGCTGGTCCGGGCCGCCGGGAACTCGGTCCTCCTGCACACCTGGGAGGGCCTGGGCATCGAGGTGTTCACGGCCCTGTCCATCCGCTGGCTGGGGACCGTACAGCAGTCGTACGCGGAGGAGCACGAGGCCCTCGTGGACGCCTTCCGCCGCCGGGACCCGCTGATCGCCGACCTCGTGAAGGCGCATGTGCTGGGCTGCGCGCCGCGCGCCTGAAGCAGGTCACGCACCCGCACACGAGGCACCTTGCACAGCGGAGCGCACCCGCGCTCACCTGGGAAAACCTGGCAATTACAAGGCACCCCGTGCCTGACTCAAAGGCACCCCGTGCCGACTTTCTCGATGTGGAGAGGTTTTGCCTGGAACCCTTTGATCGATCATCGATCAGGGAGTTAGAGTCACCCCGGGCTCCCACCAGAGCCCGCCGCCCTGTCCTGCCAAAGACATCAAGGGCACCCGAAAACCCCTTACCGACGAGGGAACCCCCCTCCGCATCCGGAAGGCGGCGCAATGACCGACCCCACCGCAATCCAGCCGAGCGAGCTCGACCAGCTCCCGGACCGCGACCCCGAGGAGACCGCCGAATGGCAGGCCTCCCTGGACGCCGTCACCAAGGCGGCCGGGCCGCACCGTGCCGCGTATCTGATGCGCCGCACACTGGAGCGCGCCGAGGGCAACGGCCTCGCGCTGCCCAAGCTGCTTGAGACCGACTACGTCAACACCATCCCCACCGCCGCCGAGCCCGTCGTGGACGGCGACCAGGCGATGGAGGACCGGATCACCGCGTGGAACCGCTGGAACGCGGCCGCGATGGTGACCCGGGGCAGCAAGTACGGCGTCGGCGGCCACATCGCCACCTTCGCCTCCGCGGCCTGGCTCTACGAGACGGGCTTCAACCACTTCTTCAAGGGCAAGGAATCCCAGGATTCCCCGGGCTCCGGCGACCAGCTCTACATCCAGGGCCACGCCTCCCCCGGCATCTACGCCCGCGCCTTCCTCGACGGCCGGCTGACCGAGCACCACCTCGACCACTTCCGCCGGGAGTCAGGGGGCGAGGGACTGCCCTCGTACCCGCACCCGCGCCGCCTCCCCTGGCTGTGGGAGTTCCCGACGGTGTCGATGGGCCTCGGCCCGCTCTCCGCGATCTACCAGGCACGCTTCAACCGCTACCTCACCAACCGCAACATCAAGGACGTGTCCGCGTCCCACGTGTGGGCGTTCCTCGGTGACGGCGAGATGGACGAGCCCGAGTCGACGGCCGCACTCGCACTGGCCTCCCGCGAGGGTCTGGACAACCTGACCTTCGTCATCAACTGCAACCTGCAGCGCCTCGACGGACCGGTCCGCGCCAACTTCAAGATCGTGCAGGAGCTGGAGGCCCAGTTCCGCGGTGCCGGCTGGAACGTCGTCAAGACGCTGTGGGGCACCGCCTGGGACGAGCTGATCCAGCTCGACACCACCGGCGCGCTCGTCCGCAGGCTGCGCGAGGTACCGGACGCCCAGGTGCAGACGTACCAGACCCGTGACGCCGCCTACATCCGCCAGGACTTCTTCGGCAAGGACCCGGCGCTCGTCGAGATGGCGAAGCTGCTGAGCGACGACAAGATCCTGGAGTGTTTCCACCTCTCGCGCGGTGGTCACGAGGCGCGCAAGGTGTACGCGGCCTACAAGGCGGCGGTCGAGCACAAGGGCGCGCCGACGGTCATCCTGGCCCAGACGGTCAAGGGCCACACGCTCGGCGAGGGCTTCGCGTCGAAGAACGCCAACCACCAGATGAAGAAGCTGACGGTGGACGAGTTCAAGCAGATGCGTGACCTGCTCGAACTGCCCATCTCCGACAGCCAGTTCGTCGACGGTGTCGTTCCCTACGGCCACCCGGGCGCCGACGCTCCCGAGGTCCGGTACCTCCAGGAGCGCCGCGCTGCCCTCGGCGGCCCGGCCCCGACCCGCCGTACGCATCCGCTCGCCCCGCTGCCCGCCCCCGCCGACAAGACGTTCACGTCCTTCGACAAGGGCTCCGGCTCGCAGAACGTGGCCACGACGATGGCGTTCGTCCGTCTCGTGAAGGACCTGGTCCGCGACAAGCAGACCGGCAAGCGCTGGGTGCCGATCGTCCCCGACGAGGCGCGTACCTTCGGTATGGAGTCGCTCTTCCCGTCCCTCGGGATCTACTCGCCCAAGGGCCAGACGTACGAGCCGGTCGACCGCGACCAGCTGATGTACTACAAGGAGGCCAAGGACGGCCAGATCCTCAACGAGGGGATCACCGAGGCCGGTTCCATGGCGGACTTCATCGCCGCGTCGACGTCGTACTCGACGCACGGCGAAGCGATGATCCCCTTCTACATCTTCTACTCGATGTTCGGCTGGCAGCGCACGGCCGACCAGATGTGGCAGCTCGGCGACCAGCTCGGCCGCGGCTTCCTGGTCGGCGCCACGGCCGGCCGCACCACGCTGACCGGCGAGGGCCTGCAGCACGCCGACGGCCACTCCCCCGTCATCGCGGCGACCAACCCGGCGGCGATGTCGTACGACCCGGCGTTCGCGTACGAGGTCGCGGCGATCGTCAAGGACGGTCTGCGCCGAATGTACGGCGAGGCGGCGCCCGGCGAGGACCCGAACGTCTTCTACTACCTGACGGTCTACAACGAGCCGATCCCGCAGCCCGCCAAACCGGCCGGACTCGGCATCGACGAGGGCATCGTCAAGGGCCTGTACCGCTTCAACACGGCCGAGTCGGCGGGGCTGTCCCCCGCCGCCAACGCCGCCCGCATCCAGCTCATCGGCTCCGGTACGGCGATCCACTGGACGCTCGCGGCGCAGAAGCTGCTCGCCGAGGAGTGGGGCGTGGCCGCCGACGTGTGGTCCGCGACCTCCTGGACCGAGCTGCGGCGTGACGCCCTGGACGCCGACGCGGCGCTGCTGCGCGGCGAGGAGCGCATGCCGTTCGTCCGCCAGGCGCTGAACGGCGCCGAGGGACCGGTCCTCGCGGTCTCCGACTACATGCGCCAGGTGCCGGACCAGATCGCCCAGTGGGTCGAGCAGGACTACTCCTCGCTCGGTGCCGACGGCTTCGGTCTGTCCGACACCCGTGACGCCGCCCGCCGCCACTTCGGCGTCGACGCGGAGTCGATCGTCGTCGCGGCGCTGGCGCAGCTCGCACGACGCGGCGAGGTCAAGGCCACGGCGGTGAAGGAAGCGCGGGAGCGGTACGGCCTGTGATTCCGGCGTCTTGAAGCGAAGGGGTACGGCGGTTGCCGTGCCCCTTCGCTGTCGGTGGGGCCGTTCACCCGGCCCCTTCGCTGTCGGTGGGCCCGTCCACTCGGCCCCTTCGCTGTCGGTGGGGCCCGGCATCATGGACGTATGCGCGCTGCCCGCCTGATCAAGATGGTGCTGCTGCTCCAGTCACGGCCGTCGATGACGGCCGCCGAGCTGGCGCGGGAGCTGGAGGTTTCCGAGCGGACGGTCACGCGGGACGCGCAGGCACTGGCCGAGGCGGGGGTCCCGGTGTACGCGGACCGCGGCAGGACCGGCGGGTACCGGCTGGTCGGGGGCTACCGGACCCGGCTGACCGGCCTGGCGCGCGGCGAGGCGGAGGCGCTGTTCCTGAGCGGGGTGCCGGGGGCGCTGCGCGAGATGGGCCTTGAGGACGCGGCTTCGGCGGCCCGGCTGAAGGTGTCCGCGGCGCTGCTTCCCTCCTTGCGGGATGCCTCACGGACGGCCGCTCAGCGGTTCCACCTGGACGCGCCCGCCTGGTTCAGCGAGCCCAAGGCACCCGAACTGCTCCCCGCGGTCGCGGACGCGGTGTGGGACGACCGGCGGATCATCGCGCGCTACCGGCGCGGGGCGGCCGAGGTGGAGCGGGCGCTGGAGCCGTACGGGCTCGTGCTGAAGGCGGGCGTCTGGTACCTGTGTGCGCGGGTCCCGGAGGCGGAGACCTTCCGGGTGTACCGGATCGACCGGTTCACGGCGGTGGACGGCCGCGCGGACCGCTTCGGCCGGGACGAGGGATTCGACCTGCCCGGATTCTGGGAGGAGCGGGCCGAGGAGTTCGCCCGGTCCATCCTGCGTGCGGAGGTCGTGGTCAGGGTGTCGCCGACGGGGGTGCGGAGACTTCCGTACGTCGTCGATCCCGCGGCCGCACGGGATGCGCTGTCCGTCGGCGGCCTGCCCGACATCGGCGGCTGGGTGACTCTCACCCTCGCTGTCGAGTCCGAGGAGGTCGCCCATACCCAGCTCCTGGGGCTGGGGGCGGAGGTGGAGATACTTTCCCCGGCGGCGCTGCGTGATCGTTTCGCGGGGGACGCGGCCCGTATGGCCTCGCTTTACGAGTGACCGCCCGGTCCAGGCACCGACGTGCCCTGGAAATCCGCACGAACCCGGCGGTTTTACCTTCGGCATGTGCACGCATAACAATCTGCGGCACTCCACGTGCGTCCCTCCCTTCCAGGGCCGATGCTTGACCCGTGATGGACGAGACGGAGTTCTGGGAGCTGGTGGACGCGACCCGTGAGGGCGCCGAGGGCGACCCCGACGAGCAGGCAGACCTGCTCGTCGAACGGCTCATCCAGTTGGACCCGGACTCGGTCCTGGACTTCGCCCGGCACTTCGAGTACCGCTACAACCGCGCCTACCGCTGGGATCTGTGGGGCGCCGCCTGGGTGCTGCTCGACGGCGCCAGCGACGACGCCTTCGACTTCTTCCGGTGCTGGCTGATCGGCCAGGGCCGGGACGTCTTCGAGGGCGCGGTGCACGACCCGGACTCCCTCGCCGAGCTCGTGGAGGACTTCGACGACGAGATCGACGGGGACGGCGAGGAACTGGGCTACGCGGCGGACGAGGCATACGAACAGCTCACCGGCGTCGTCGCGCCGGACCTCGGCATTCCGCCCGCGCCTCCCGAGCCGGAGGGCACACCGGTCGACTTCGAGAACGAGTCGGCACTCGCGGAGCGCTATCCCAGGCTGTGGGAGCGGTTCAAGGGCTGAACCTCAGGTCGCCAGGGTCTTTCGGCGGCCCGGGTCGGACGGGATGTACGCCTGCGTCTGCTCGACCTTCACCGGGTGGTACATCGGAGCCGCGTTGGCCTCCTCGAGAGCGGACGCCGTGACCGCGGCCGGCCCCAGAACAACCGTCGCCACCACACAGAACACCGTCCACGAGCCCCGCGCGCCGCGGGCCCAGTCGGCCCCCTTCTCCGGGATCTCCCGCTCCCGACGACCGCCAGTGCCACTGCTCATGATCCCACCTCCGGTCAGTGCGTACGCCAACGGTAGGAGGACCGGCTCTGGGGAGTCTGTGAACCACCTGCGACACGCCTGTGGCTCCGAACTCCGGCGCCGCCTATGGCGGTTCACACACCGACCCACCCACCCGGGGGCGCGCATAAACCCCTCAGCGCAGCGCCCCCCGCAGCGCCCCCTCGATCGTCGGAAACGCAAAGCTGAAGCCCGATTCGAGCAGCCGGGTGGGAAGCACCCGGCTGCTCCCGAGTACCTCGTTGGACATCTCGCCCAGGGCGAGCGTGAGGAGAGGCCCCGGCACCGCGAAGAACGTCGGCCGGTGGAGAACGCGCCCCATCGCCTCGGTGATCTCACGGTTGGTGAGAGGCTCCGGAGCCGTCAGATTGAACGGGCCCGACAACGACTCGGTGTCGATCAGGTGCCGGATCGCGGCCACCTCGTCGTGCAGCGAGACAAAGCTCCAGTACTGACCGCCGGACCCCAGCCGCCCCCCGAGCCCCGCCTTGAAGAGCGGCAGAAGCTTCCCCCAGGCCCCGCCCTCGCGGGACACCACCAGCCCCGTACGGGCGAAGACCGTACGGACGCCCGCCGCCTGCGCCGCAGCCGTCGCCCCTTCCCACTCCACGCAGACGGCGGAAAGGAAACCGTCCCCGGCCGGCGCCGCCTCGTCCACCGCCCGATCACCGGTGTCCCCGTAGAACCCGATCGCGCTGCCGTTGACGAAGACCCGCGGCGGCGAGTCGAGCGAGGCGACCGCGTCGGCCAGCGTCCTCGTGCCGAGCACCCGGCTGCGTCGGATCGTCTCCTTGTACGCCGCCGTCCAGTACCGCGAAGCGACCCCGGCCCCCGCGAGATTGACCACCGCCGCGCACCCCTCCAGCCGCGCGGTGTCGATCCGTTGGTTCTCGGGGTCCCACCGGACCTCGTCCTTCCCGCCGGGCGGGCGGCGGACAAGGCGGATCACCTCGTGTCCGTCCGAGGTCAGGGAGCGCGTCAGCGCCGAACCGATCAGACCGGACGCACCGGCGATCGCCACGCGGGAACCGGGGGCAAGGGGTGATTCGCTCATGGGTCCATCCTGCCGCTCCGGCCGGAAAATGACCGGACGTGGTCCCGTGCGGCCGCCGTACAGTGATCCTCATGCCGGCTCCACATATACGTTTCGCCACCTACGACGACGAGGACGCCCTCGGCCGCCTCGACCGCGCAGCCTGGTCCACGCTGCACGCCGTGACGCCGCGCCCGCGTCCGCCGTACGAACCCTTCTACAGCGAGCGGTTCGGCCCGCGGGATCATCTCGTCGCCGAGCTCGACGGCGCCGTCGTCGGCTACATCAAGCTGGGGTTCCCCACTCCCCTTCCCTGCAACGCCCATGTCCGCCAGATCCAGGGACTCGTCGTCTCGGACGCGGCGCGCGGCGCGGGGGTCGGGCGGGCGCTGCTGGGCGCGGTGCGGGAGGAGGCCCGGCGGCAGGGGGCCCGGCGCCTCACGCTGCGCGTCCTCGGGCACAACACCCCGGCACGGAAGCTCTACGAGTCCGAGGGGTTCGTGGTGGAGGGGATCCTTCCGGAGGAGTTCCTGCTCGACGGCGGGTACGTCGACGACGTACTCATGGGGCGCTCTCTCTGACCCACCGCGCCCGCGCCGGTGGACGCGGCAGGCCTCAGGAGGAGATGAGGTCTCCCGTGTCCACCGGCGCCGTGGCGTTCGCCGCCTGTCGGGCGTCGGCGGAGACCTCGTCCGCCGTGAGGACGTAACCCGTCTCCGCGTCGGACGTGGAGCGGGCGAAGACGACTCCGTACACCTTGCCGTCGGTGGTGAGGAGGGGGCCGCCGGAGTTGCCGGGGCGGACGGTGGAGCGGATCGAGTAGATCTCGCGGGTGACGGTGCCCGTGTTGTAGATGTTCTGGCCGGTCGCGTCGATCCGGCTCGCGACCGTGGCCGCCTGGAGGTCGAGACCGCCGTCCTGCGGGTAGCCGGCCACGACCGCCGAGTCACCGCGCTCAGCGGTGTCGTCGAAGGGCAGTACCGGCGCCTGGAGGCCCGGGACGTACAGGACCGCTACGTCCTTCTGCGGGTCGAAGAGCACCACCGTCGCCTCGTACGCACGGCTCACGCCGCCCACCCGCACGGTCGGCTCGTCGATGCCCGCCACCACATGGGCGTTGGTCATCACGTGCTCGGACGTGTACACGAAGCCGCTGCCCTCGCGGCCCTGGTTGCCGGAGACGCCCTCGACCTTCACCGTGCTCAACTTGGCGGCGTTCGTCGCGGTCGCCGTGACGCTGTCCCCGGAGGGCTTGGCGACGCCCGCCGCCGGCTCGTTCTCGAACGGGTTGAAGACCTGCGGGAAGCCCGCCTCGGTGAGCGCCGAGGTCGCACGCGAGAACCAGGTCGGCGTGGTCTCCGGCATCGTGTTCTGTACGGCGCCCAGCAGTGCGGAGTTGCGGATCGACTGGGTGACGACGGTGGACGAGGAGGCGCCCAGGACGCTCGCCGCCACCCACGCCACCAGCAGCACGGCCACCGTGTTGGCCGCGGCCCCGCCGATCCCGTCGGCCACCCGCAGCGGTCCGCGGTCCAGCTCGCGGCGCAGCTTCAGCCCCAGCCGTCCCATCAGCTCATGCCCCACCACGGCGGGCACGAGGACCGTCAGCACGGCAGTCACGGTCGCCCCGGCTGTCCCCGGTGTCACCAGGTCCATCATCCAGGGCAGCACCCATACGCCGATGACCGCGCCGCCCACGAAACCGGCCAGCGAGACACAGCCGGCGAGCAGCCCGCGACGGTAGCCGGACGCCGCGTAGGCCAGGATCACCAGCAACAGCAGGAGGTCGAGCACGTCCACGGCGCCGCCTTTCTCTCGGGCCCCCTGATACGTGAGACGCGGGCCCAGTGATCAGACACGCGCGCGTGCCTGGACCCCTAAAAACGTCCCGCACCGGGCCAATGGTTCCACTTCGGATCCACCGGGTGGCACAACACACATCGCGGGGTGGGTGGATCCGGGTCAGGGTGAGTGCATGCGTGTCTTCCGGAAGACGCGGGGGGCCCGAATACGGGGCGGGGAGCGGGCGTGGCGTGCGGTGCGCCGCCTGCTCCCCGCACGGGGTGTACCGCTTCCGCGGACGGCCGTCGTCCTGCTGGTCTGCGTGCCCGGACTGGTCGCCGTCCTGCTGCTCGTGATGTACGCCGTCTGGGTGGGCCGTACGGGAGACGGTCCCGCGCGCAAGCCGGTCGCGGCCCGGCACGTCGTTGCCCATCCCGCGGCAAGGCCGCCCATCGTGCCGCGGTCACGGTGGCTGGACGCCGAGAGCGCGCACGAACAGCCTCCGGCCCGCTATGACGACCGGGTCGTCGCCGTCTTCGTCCACCACACCGACTCGCCGAACGGGTACGCCTGCGCGGACGCGCCCCGCATCATCCGCTACCTGTACGCCGGCCAGACCGGCGCCCGGCAGTGGGACGACATCGGCTACAACTTCCTCGTCGACCGCTGCGGGACGATCTACGAGGGCCGGGCGGGGGGTGTCGACCGGCCTGTCACCGGGGCGCACGCGCAGGGCTTCAACCACCGCACGACCGGGGTCGCGGCGATCGGTACGTTCACGGCGGGTACGCCGGTGCCGCGGGCCATGACCGATGCGATCTCCGCGCTCGCCGCGTGGAAGCTCGGGCTGTCGGACGTCGATCCGCGGGCGACGGTACGGCTCGTGTCCAGCAACGATCTCGCGCGGTACGCGGCCGGGACGGCGGCGGTACTGCCCACGCTTGCCGGGCACAACGACGGTTTCATGACCAGTTGCCCGGGGGCCGCGCTGACTTCCCGGCTTCCGGAGATACGGGAGCTGGCGGCCCGCCTTCAGGGGCGGTGACCCGGGGGTGGGGCCGACGCGGGGGTGGGGCCGCAGTGGGGGTTTTCACCCCCTCCGCCCCTGCCCGTCCCTAGCTCCTGGGTGCTCCGCCCCCAGCCCCCCTATCGCGCTGAACGCGCTCGTCCTCAAACGCCGGACGGGCTGAAGGTGCCACCCCCATGCCCCCGTGCACGGCCCCCGCACGGCTTCCCTCTGTCGGTCGTGCGCGCCTAACCTCGATCCCAACTCGGGTATTCCAGACGCCCGTTGGGGGCATGACGTCCCCGTCCGGCAAGGCCGCCGCGCAACCTCGAGGAGGAGCACGTGCCAGAGCCCGTTCGCCCGGTGCAGGACGTGGACGTCGTCATCGTGGGGGCCGGGGTCGCCGGCCTCGCAGCCGCCCAGCATCTGACCAGGGCGGGCCTGACGGCCACCGTCCTGGAGTCGGCCCGGAACGTGGGGGGCCGCATGTCCACGGAGAAAGTCGACGGCTTCCGGCTCGACCGGGCGGGCCGGCTCCTCTCCACCGCGTACCCGGAACTGCTCCGCACGCCGGGTCTGAACACCCTGGCCCTGCGCCCGTTCTCCCCGGGCGTCCTGCTCCACAGCGACGGCCGGCACCACCGCGCGAGCCCTCCCGCCGCTCCTCGGAGCGCGAGGGGCGCACTCACCGCCGCACGCGCCCTCGCGAGCGCCCCCCGCCTCCCCCGACCGCGCCCCCAGAGCGGAACACACCGCCCCGGGCCTCTCGGCGGGCCCCTGGACCAGACCCGTCTCACCACCGCGCTCGGGCGCCTCGCGGCCACCCCGTCGGCCCGTCTCCTCGCCCGCCCGGATCTTCCCGCCACCCAGGCGCTGGCCGCGCGGGGCCTCCCGCCCCGCACGGTCGACGGTTTCCTGCGTCCGCTGCTCGCCGCGCTGCTCTGTGACCCGGAGCTGCGGACCTCCAGCCGCTGCGCCGATCTGGCGCTGCACTCCTTCGCGACGGGCCGCCTGTGTCTGCCGGAGGGCGGCGCGGACACGCTCCCGGAACTTCTCGCGGCCTCCCTACCGCCCGGCACGGTGCACACGGGCGTCCAGGTGGGCACGGTCTCCACCACCAGCGTGACGACCCGGGACCACGGTGAACTCACCTGCCGGGCCGTCCTGTTGGCGACGGGGGCGCGCGCCGCCGCCGAACTGCTGCCCGGGTTGCACGTGCCGGACTTCCATCAGGTGACGGTTGTGCACCACGCCACCGACGAACCCCCGCTCACGGAACCGGCCCTGCTGCTGGACGCGGACAGGAGCGGCCCGGTGGCGCACACGGCGGTCATCAGCGAGGTGGACGCGACGCGCGCCCCGGCCGGACGGGCCCTCATCTCCTCGACCGTCCTCGGCACTCCGCCGGCCCCCGCGTACCTGGACGCGGCGGTCCGCGCGCAACTGGCCCGCCTCTACGGGACATCGACCGCGCGCTGGGAGCTGCTCGCGGTCCACCACGACCCCGAGGCGGTCCCCGCGATGCCCCCGCCGCACGACCTGCGCCGCCCGGTACGGCTCCTCGCGGGGCTGTACGTCTGCGGGGACCACCGCGACACCAGCACGGTGCAGGGCGCGCTCCACTCGGCCCGCCGGGCGGCCCACGCCGTGCTCATGGACCTGGGCGCCCGCCCGGCCGCACAGGAAGAGCCCGTGGAGGCGGAGGCGGAGGCGGCCTGAGCCTCAGCCCAGCGCCGCCACCCGGTCCCGGTACCCGCGTACCGGGGCCGCGTCCCGGTACGGTTCGAGCCGCCGCTCGAAGTCCCGTACGTACTCGATGGCCCGGACCGACCGCATCTCCATCGCCTGCCCGGCCGCCTCGGCCCCCAGCTTGCAGGCCTGGTCGAGCTCCCCGAGCCCGAGCCGCGCCGAGGCGAGCACCACCCGGCAGAACAGCCGGCTGCGCGCATAGCCGGGCGCCCGCAACTGGAGCGAGCGCTCGGCGTGCTGCGCGGCGGCCCGGTACTGCTGCAGGTCCCGGTGGCAGTGGCCGAACTCGTCGGCGAGCTGGGCCTCGTCGAAGAACCGTGCCCAGTAGGGGACTTCGTCGCCGGAGCGAGCCGTCTCCAGGGCCCGCTCGGCCCGTACCAGGGCCGCCGTGCACGGCCGTACCTCCCCCAGCACGCCGTACCCGCGCGCCTCGACGGAGTGCAGGATCGCCTGCACCAGGGGCGGCACCGCCGACCCGACGCCCTGCTGGGCCACCCGCGCGAGCTGTACGGCCTCCCGCCCGTGCCCCAGATAGACCGCCTGCCTGCTCATCGTCACCAGCACGTACGAGCCGTATGCCCGGTCACCGGCCGCCTGCGAGAGGCGCAGCGCCTGGACGAAGTAGCGCTGGGCGAGTCCGTGCGCGGCGATGTCGTACGAGGTCCAGCCGGCGAGCCGGGTGAGATCGGCGGTGGCGGCGAACAGGCGGCGCCCGGTCTGCTCGCCGTACGCGCCGCGCAGCATCGGCTCGGCCTCGTGTTCCAGGTAGCGCACCAGTGCCTGGCGCGCGTGGCCGCCGCCGTAGGCGTGGTCGAGGGTGCGGAACAGTTCGCCCACCGAGCGCAGTGCGGCGATGTCGCCGCCGGTGACCTTCTGGCCGGGGCCGCGCTCGGTCTGGCCGCGCTGCCGGGGCACGGCCGGGCGGCCCTGCGCGGGGACGCGAGCGGGGCCCGGGTCACCGCGGCTCACCCTGTCGTCCGCCTTCCCGATGAGCCAGTCCCGGCTGGGGACGACGAGTCCCGCCGGGGTGAAGGCGATCTTGCGCAGCTCCGCGTGACTGCCGGAGTCCTTGCGCCACAGGCCGCTGACGATGTCGACGGCCTCTTCGGGGGACCCGGCGAACTCCAGGCCCGCGTAGACGGGGGCGCAGGCGTCGAGCCCCAGATCCTGCGCGCCGAGCCGGCGGCCCAGGCGGCGGGTGAACACCTCGGCGATGAGCGCGGGCGTGGTCCCTCTCGGCTGCTGTCCGCGCAGCCACCGGGTGACCGATGTCTTGTCGTATCTCAGGTCCAGGCCGTGTTCGAGGCCGAGCTGGTCCACGCGACGGGCGAGACCTGCGTTGGAGAACCCCGCTTCTGCAATGAGCGCGGCGAGCTGGCGGTTGGGAGTGCGCTGCGCGGGTCGTTCCGTCATCTGCGGTGCGGTCTCCTGCCTTTCGGGCTCCTGAGCGGCCTTGAGGTCGCCGAGGTGGCCCGGATTGCCTGTGAGCAGCCCTTTTGGCCTCTTGAACGGCGCGAATGTAGCGGAGCGTAAGCAGGTGGTCGCACAATTCAACCCGTATTCATCCGATCGTGTGAGAATTGACCGCTGGGCTGACGGGCATCGGCCGGACGTACAGTGGCGGGGGCGCGTTACATGCCTGGCACAGGTACCCCGCGTTGTTCGCGTGTGCACCCGGCGTACTTCGCGTGCCTGACGAAGCTTTGAGGGAGGCTCCTGCCGTGAGTGAGTTGCGGTTCGTCCGGATGGGATTCGGTGCGGAGGCGGTCGAGTACCAGGAGGCGTGGGACGAGCAGCGCCGTGTGCATGCCGCCCGTTTCCTGGACGAGGTCCCCGACACCTGTCTGCTTCTGGAGCACCCGCCCGTCTACACGGCCGGCCGGCGCACGGCGGACAACGAGCGGCCGCTCGACGGCACGCCGGTCATCGACGTGGACCGTGGCGGCAAGATCACCTGGCACGGTCCTGGCCAGCTGGTGGGCTACCCGATCCAGAAACTCCCCCGCCCGGTGGACGTCGTAGCACACGTACGGCGTCTGGAAGAGGCTCTTATCCGTACGTGTGCGGAATTCGGCCTGGAGACCAGCCGCATCGAAGGCCGCAGTGGCGTCTGGGTCCTCGGCGACCCGGTCGAGCAGCGCCCGGCCCTCGGCGGGCTCTCCCTCGACTTCGACCCGCGCCTGACCGACGAGGAGTTCGACCCCCGGCTCGACGGCCCGGAGTACGCACCCTCCAACGCCGGCCAGCGCCGCGAGGACCGCAAGATCGCGGCGATCGGCATCCGCGTCGCCAAGGGCGTCACGATGCACGGCTTCGCGCTGAACGTGAACCCGGACAACGTGTGGTTCGACCGGATCATCCCGTGCGGGATCCGCGACGCGGGAGTGGCCTCGCTCGCGGCCGAACTGGGCCGCGACGTCACCATCGGCGAGGTTCTCCCGGTGGCCGAGCGGCACCTGAAGGACGTACTGGAGAACGCGGAGCTGCTGCCCCGGGAGATCGAGCGGGCGTCGGCATAGCCCGGCGGGAATGGGCCCCTGTTCCCCAGGGTTGCCCGTCTCACAGACCGAAAACGAACGGGCGTACCCTGGTGTACGCCGAAGAATCGAAGACTACGCCCAGCAACAAACAGGGAGCCGATGTGTCCGCAGTCGCACCCGACGGACGCAAAATGCTGCGCCTGGAGGTCCGCAACGCCCAGACCCCCATCGAGCGCAAGCCCGAGTGGATCAAGACCCGGGCGAAAATGGGCCCTGAGTACACGAAGATGCAGGCCCTGGTGAAGAGCGAGGGTCTGCACACGGTCTGCCAGGAGGCGGGCTGCCCCAACATCTACGAGTGCTGGGAAGACCGCGAGGCCACCTTCCTCATCGGCGGAGACCAGTGCACCCGCCGCTGCGACTTCTGCCAGATCGACACGGGCAAGCCCGAGGCGCTGGACCGCGACGAGCCCCGCCGCGTGGGTGAGTCGGTCGTCACGATGGACCTGAACTACGCCACGATCACCGGCGTCGCCCGCGACGACCTGGAGGACGGCGGAGCCTGGCTCTACGCCGAGACGGTCCGCCAGATCCACGCCCAGACGTCGGACCGCGAAGCCGGCCGCACCAAGGTCGAGCTGCTCGCTCCCGACTTCAACGCCGAGCCCGCCCAGCTCGCCGAGGTCTTCTCCTCGCGCCCCGAGGTCTTCGCGCACAACGTCGAGACGGTCCCCCGGATCTTCAAGCGCATCCGCCCCGGCTTCCGCTACGAGCGCTCGCTGAAGGTCATCACGGAGGCCCGCGACTACGGCCTGGTCACCAAGTCGAACCTGATCCTCGGCATGGGTGAGACCCGCGAAGAGGTCAGCGAGGCGCTCCGCCAGCTGCACGAGGCGGGCTGCGAGCTGGTCACGATCACGCAGTACCTGCGCCCCTCGGTGCGCCACCACCCTGTCGAGCGCTGGGTCAAGCCGCACGAGTTCGTGGAGCTGAAGGAGGAGGCCGAGCAGATCGGCTTCTCCGGTGTCATGTCGGGCCCGCTGGTCCGTTCCTCCTACCGGGCCGGCCGGCTGTACCGGATGGCCATCGAGAAGCGGGGCGCTTACGTCGCCTCGCAGGCGGTCTGAGCCGACGTACGAGGAAAGACGCCGACGGCTGCGGACCCCCCGTACGGCCTAAGCGGCCGCGGATGGCGTAGTTGCGATTCACACGGGAGCGGTGGCACTCAGTGCCACCGCTCCCGTGTGAATAGGCGCACAACCCACAACCACTCCACAAAGGGGCGTTTGGCACCGCCGCAGCCCTACCCCCCGCAGGGGGGAGGCGCCCGGC
>NZ_JBIAIK010000029.1:0-41305 GCF_042871385.1 Streptomyces sp. NPDC005808
GCCGTCGACTGGACGGCCGTCTTCCACGGCACCGGCGCCACCCGGACCGAACTCCCCACCTACGCCTTCCAGCGCACCCGCTACTGGCCCGAGCTGTCGGCCGATTCGGCCGCGGCCGGCACGGCCGCCCTCGACGCCCGGTTCTGGGAGGCCGTCGAGCGGAGGGACCTGGACGCGCTGTCGCAGGCGCTGGGCGGTGCCGACACCGAGCCGTTGCGGGCGGCCCTGCCGGCCCTCTTTGGCTGGCGGCAGCTCCAGCGCGAGCAGTCCGCCCTGGACACCTGGACCTACCGCGCCACCTGGAAGCCCGCCGAGTCCGCGGGAAGCGGCTCGCCGCTCCTGCCGGGCCGCTGGCTGCTTGCCGTCCCGGAGAGCTTCTCCGTCGACGACAAGCTCGTCGACGCGCTCGCCGCCGCACTGGCCGAACATGGCGCTGACGTCGCCCGGGTCGCGGTGGCCGAGCGTTCGGCGCTCGCCGCCACCCTCGCCGGCCTGGACCCCGAGGGCATCGACGGCGTCGTGTCGCTGCTTGCGCTCGCCGAGACCGCCGAGCCGGCGGGCCTGCTGGGCACGGTCGTGCTCCTCCAGGCCCTCGGCGACGCCGGTCTCCAGGCCCCCTTGTGGTGCCTGACCCGGGGTGCGGTCTCGGTCGGCGCCGCCGACCGCCTGGTCAGCCCCGCGCAGGCCGCCGTATGGGGTCTGGGCCGGGTCGCCGGGCTCGAACTGCCGCAGCGCTGGGGCGGTCTCCTCGACCTGCCGGCCGAACTCGACGAGCGGGCCACCGCCCGGCTGTGCGAGGTGCTGGCCACGGGCGACAAGGCCGAGGACCAGCTCGCACTGCGCGACCAGGGCGTGTTCGTACGGCGCCTCGTGCGCGCCCGCCTCGACGGCGGGCCGGGAGACTGGCAGCCCACCGGCACGGTCCTCGTCATCGGCGGTACCGGAGCCCTCGGCGGGTATGTCGCCCGCCTGCTGGCCGGACGGGGTGCCGAGCATCTCGTCCTGACCGGCCGCCGCGGCCTCGACGCCCCCGGCGCACCGGAGTTGCGCGACGAACTGCTCGCCCTGGGCACCCGGGTGACCGTGGAAGCCTGCGACGTCGCCGACCGCGACGCCCTGCGGGCGCTGTTCGACGGCCTGGACTCGGCCGGCATGCCCGTCACGGCGGTGGTGCACGCGGCCGGCGCCGCGGACGACGGCCTCATCGACACGCTGACCCCGGACCGGATCGCCGAGGCGCTGCGCGCCAAGGTGACCGGCGCCGCGTACCTGCACGAGCTCACCGAGGACCGGGAGCTGGACGCCTTCGTCCTGTTCTCCGCGTTCGCCGGCACCGTCGGCGGCGTGGGCCAGGGCGTCTACGCCGCGGCCAACGCCCATCTCGACGCCCTGGCGGGCCACCGCCGGGCGCTGGGCCTGACGGGTACGTCGATCGCATGGGGCCCGTGGGCCGACGGCGGCACGGCGCGCAACGACCCGGGCTTCGCCGACCGTATGCGTGACCGGGGCCTGCCCGTGCTGCCGACCGAGGCGGCCCTGGCCGCTCTCGGACGCGCCGTGGCGGGCACCGGAGCGGACGACCCGGCGGCCGTGCTGGTCGCCGACGTGGACTGGAGCTCCTTCCTGACCGCTTTCCTCGCCGCCCGCCCGGCGGCCTGGCTGGGGGACATCCCGGAGGTCCGGAAGTACATCGCGGACTCCGCGGCCGGCGACGGCGAGGCGCAGGGCGGTTCCGCCGCCTTCAAGGCATCTCTCGCCGGGCTGTCGGACGCCGAGGCGGCACGGAAGCTGCTGGAGCTGGTACGGACCGAGGCGGCAGCGGTACTGGGCTACGAATCGGCGGAGCCGATCGGCGCCAAACGGCCGTTCCGCGACCTCGGATTCGAGTCGCTCACCGCCGTCAACCTGCGGAACCAGCTGAGCACGAGGACGGGTCTAAGACTGCCCGTCACCCTGGTGTTCGACCACCCGACGCCCACCGCGCTGGCGGAATTCCTGCGCGGCGAGCTGGGGGGCGCGCAGGAGACGCCGGAAGTGGCGGTGCTGTCGGAGCTGGACCGGCTGGAGTCGGGCCTGTCCGTCCTCGACGGCGACGAGGGGGCCCGCCAGCGGGTCACCTCGCGCCTGCGGGCCCTGGTGTCCCGGCTGGACGGGGAGCAGGCGCCCGCGGAGGCGGGCGGCAGCGTCGTGGACCAGCTGGACGCGGCCAGTGCCGAAGAAGTCTTGGCCTTCATCGACAACGAGTTCGGAGAGGCCTGAAAAGCGTGTTTGCCGAGTGTGCGGAATTTTTGGAGGGGTTGGCGGGCCATGGCGAATGACAAGAAGGTCCTTGATTACCTGAAGCGGATGACCGCCGATCTCCACCAGACCCGGCAGCGCGTGCGCGAGCTGGAGGCAGGGGAACACGAGCCGATCGCCATCGTGTCGATGAGCTGCCGGTTCCCCGGAGGCGTGAGTTCGCCGGAAGACCTGTGGCGACTGGTGGCGGAGGGGAGGGACGCGATATCCGCGTTCCCCGAGGACCGCGGCTGGGACCTGGAGAAGCTGTACGACGCGGACCCCGACAAGCGGGGTTCCTCGTACGCCAGCTCGGGCGGATTCCTCGACGGGGTGGGCGACTTCGACCCCGCGCTGTTCGACATCAGCCCGCGTGAGGCGCTGGCGATGGACCCGCAGCAGCGGCTCCTGCTGGAGAGCACCTGGGAGCTGTTCGAGCGCGCGGGCATGGCCCCGTCCTCGGTGCGCGGCCGCCAGGTCGGTGTGTTCGCCGGCGCGTCCGGCGAGGACTACTCGACGATGCTGCAGTTCACCGAGGGCATCGAGGGTTACTACCTCACCGGCACGTCCGGCAGCGTGGTGTCCGGCCGTATCGCCTATGCCTTCGGTCTCGAAGGGCCCGCGGTCTCGGTCGACACGGCGTGCTCCTCCGCGCTCGTCTCCATCCACCTGGCCGCCCAGTCCCTGCGCCAGCGCGAGTGCACCCTCGCCGTCGCCGGCGGTGTGACGGTCATGTCCGCCCCCGGCATGTTCATCGAGTTCAGCCGTCAGCGCGGCCTCGCCTCCGACGGCCGCTGCAAGGCCTTCGCCGACTCCGCCGACGGCACCGGCTGGTCCGAGGGCGTCGGCCTGGTCCTGCTGGAGCGGCTGTCCGACGCCCGCCGCAACGGCCACGAGGTCCTCGCCGTCATCCGCGGCTCCGCCGTCAACCAGGACGGTGCCTCCAACGGTCTGACCGCCCCCAACGGCCCCTCGCAGCAGCGCGTCATCCGCCAGGCGCTGGCCAGCGCGGGTCTGTCCGCCGGGCAGGTCGACGCCGTCGAGGCGCACGGCACCGGCACGAAGCTGGGCGACCCGATCGAGGCCCAGGCCCTGATCAACACGTACGGCCAGGACCGCCCCGAGGACAAGCCGCTGTGGCTCGGGTCGCTGAAGTCCAACCTCGGCCACACCCAGGCCGCCGCCGGCGCCGCCGGCATCATCAAAATGGTCATGGCCCTGCGCCACGGCGTCCTCCCGCGGACCCTCCACGTCGACCAGCCCTCCTCGCACGTGGACTGGAGCGCGGGCAACGTCGAGCTGCTCACCGAGGCCCGTGAGTGGCCCGAGGCGGACGAGCCCCGCCGCTTCGGCATCTCCTCGTTCGGCATCAGCGGCACCAACGCGCACACGATCATCGAGGAGGCGCCCGCCGCCGAGGAAGCGCCCGCCTCCGCCACCACGGAGCCCGCGGGCCTCGCGTGGCTGCTCTCCGGCCGCAGCGAGCCGGCCGTGGCCGCCCAGGCGGCCCGTCTCCTGGACCGCATCGAAGGCGACCGCACCGCGGACCGTACCGCCGGCGCGACCACCGACCTTGCCGCCGACGCGACCGCCGAGCAGGCCGCGGGCGTGCTCGACATCGCCTGGTCGACCGCCGTCACCCGCTCCGCCCTCGACCACCGCGTCGCCGTCCTCGGCAAGAACCGCGAGGAACTCCTCGCGGGCCTGCGGTCCGTCGCCGACGGCACCCCCGACCCCGGCGTGCTCACCGGTACCGCACTCGAGAACGGCGGACTGGCGTTCCTGTTCTCCGGCCAGGGATCGCAGCGCGCCGAAATGGGCCGCGAACTGTACGAGGCCCAGCCGGAGTTCGCCGCGGCCTTCGACGCCGTGTGCGCGGAGCTCGACAAGCACCTCGACGAGCCCGTCAAGGAGATCGTCTTCGGCGGCTCCGAGCTGATCGACCAGACCGTCTACACGCAGGCCGGCCTGTTCGCCCTCGAAGTCGCGCTGTTCCGCCTGCTCGCGCACTGGGGTGTCACCCCCGACTACCTGCTCGGCCACTCCATCGGCGAGCTCTCGGCCGCGCACGTCGCCGGCCTCTGGACCCTGGAGGACGCCGCCGCCCTCGTCACCGCCCGCGGCCGCCTCATGCAGGCACTGCCGACCGGCGGCGCGATGGTCGCCGTCCAGGCCACCGAGGCCGAGGTCCTCCCGCTGCTCGACGACCGGGTCTCCGTCGCCGCCGTCAACGGCCCGGACTCCGTGGTCGTCTCCGGCGACGAGGACGCCGTACTGGCCCTCGCCGCCCGCTTCGAGAAGACGAAGCGCCTGCGGGTCAGCCACGCCTTCCACTCCCCGCACATGGACGGGATGCTCGACGACTTCGCCAAGGTCGCGGCGACCCTCACCTTCCACGAGCCGCGGCTGCCGATCGTCTCCAACCTCACCGGCGACATCGTCCCGGCCGACGAGCTGCGCACCCCCGAGCACTGGGTCCGCCACGTCCGCGAGGCCGTTCGCTTCGCCGACGGGCTGCGCGCCCTCGACGGCCTCGGCGTCACCACGTACCTCGAGATCGGCGCGGGCGGCGCCCTCGCCGCCCTCGGCAGCGACACCGTCCCGGCCTCCACCGCCGCGTTCGTACCCGCGCTGCGCAAGGACCGTCCGGAGACCGACGCGCTGACCACCGCCGTCGCCGAACTCCACGTACGCGGCGCCCACATCGACTGGGAGGCGTTCTACGCCGGCAGCGGCGCCCGCGCCGTCACCCTGCCCACGTACGCCTTCCAGCACGAGCGCTACTGGCCCAAGCTGCCCACCGGCTGGACCGGCGACATCGCCGCCATCGGCCAGCGTTCCGCCGGCCACCCTCTGCTCGGCGCCGCCGTCAGCCTCGCCGACGGCGACGGCATGCTGTTCACCGGCTGCCTGTCCCTGCAGACCCACCCGTGGCTCGCCGACCACGTCGTCCTCGGTACGACACTGCTGCCCGGCACCGCCTTCGTCGAGCTCGCGATCGCCGCCGGCGACGAGGTCGGCTGCGGCCAGGTCCGCGAACTCAACCTGGAAGCCCCGCTCGTCCTGCCCGAGCAGGGCGGTGTGGCCGTCCAGCTCTCCGTCGGACCCGCCGACGCGCAGGGCCTGCGCGGCGTGAGCGTGCACTCCCGCCCGGCCGCCGACACCGACGAGCCGTGGATCCGCCACGCCAGCGGCACCCTCGCCCCGGCCGGCCCCGCCGACACAGCCGCCGACGGCGACCTCACCGAGTGGCCGCCGCCCGGCGCCACCGCCCTGCCCCTCGACGGCTTCTACGAGAACCTCTCCGCGCAGAGCTACGACTACGGGCACGCCTTCCAGGGGCTGCGTGCCGCCTGGCGCCGCGGCGAGGAGCTCTTCGCCGAGGTCCGCCTCCCCGAGGACATCGCCACTGACGCCCGCTCCTTCGGCCTGCACCCGGCCCTGCTCGACATGGCCATGCACCTCAACGCCCTCAACGACTTCGACGGTGGCATGGGAGAGGGCCGCGGCCGCCTGCCGTTCTCCTGGAACGCGGTGACCCTGCACGCCGCGGGCGCCTCCGCGGTGCGCGTCCGGCTCGTCCGCACCGCCGGGAGCGACGGCGTCACCGTCCGGCTCGCCGACGAGACCGGCGCGCCCGTCGCCATCGTCGGCGAACTGATGTTCCGGCCCGTCTCGGCCGCACAGCTCGGCAGCGGCCAGGGCGGCCGTACCGAGTCCCTGTTCCGCGTCGACTGGACCGGCGTGCCGGCCACCGGCAGCCACGACGCCGACGACTGGGTGCTGCTCGGCGACAACCCCTTCAAGCTCCCCGCCGCGGCCCGGTTCGAGAGCCTCGCCTCCCTCGGCGCGGCCGTCGACGAGGGGATGCCGCTGCCCGGCACCATCGTCGCGCCGCTGCACACCCGCCCCGGGACCGAGCTCACGGCCGGCGCCCACGCCGCCGCGCACCGCGCGCTGGAACTCGCCCAGGCACTCCTGGCCGACGAGCGGTTCGAGCGGTGCCGGCTGGTCCTCGTGACCCGCGGGGCGGTCGCCGCCACCGCCGACGAGGACCTCGACGACCTCGCCCAGTCCGCCGCCTGGGGGCTGATCCGCTCGGCCCAGAACGAGAACCCCGGCCGCTTCGTCCTCGTCGACCTCGACGGGACGCAGCCCTCGCGCCGGGCGCTGCCCCAGGCCCTGGCCGCCGCGGAGCCGCAGCTCGCCGTCCGCGAGGGCGAGCTGTACGCGCCCCGGCTCGCCCGCGCGCCCCGCACCGACGACACCGACTCCGCCACCGGCAGCGCGCTGCTCGACCCCGAGGGCACCGTCCTGGTCACCGGCGCCACCGGCACCATCGGCACCCTCCTCGCCGAGCATCTCGTACGGACCCACGGCGCCCGCCACCTGCTGCTGCTCAGCCGCCGTGGCGCCGCCGCGCCCGGCGCCGACGAACTGACCGCCCGCCTCGAGGAGCTGGGCGCCGACGTCACCTTCGCCGCCTGCGACGTGGGCGACCGCGACAGCCTGGCGAAGACCCTCTGCGCCGTCCCGGCCGAGCACCCGCTCACCGCCGTCCTGCACGCCGCGGGCATCTCCGACGACGGCATCCTGACCGCGCTGACGCCCCGCCGGATCGACGGCGTCTTCACCCCCAAGCTCGACGCCGCCGTCCACCTGCACGAACTCACCCAGGACCTGGACCTCCGGTCGTTCGTCCTGTTCTCCTCCCTCGCCGCCACCTTCGGCGGCCCCGGGCAGGGCAACTACGCGGCCGCCAACCTGTTCCTCGACCAGCTCGCCCAGTGGCGCCGCCGGCGCGGCCTGGCCGCCGTCTCCCTCGCCTGGGGCCTGTGGGCCGAGCGCAGCGGACTCGCCGCCCATCTCGACGAGTCCCACCTCCAGCGCATCAACAGCTCCGGCGTCACGGCCATCGCCTCCGAGGACGGACTCGCCCTCTTCGACGCCGCGACCTCCCGCCCCGAGCCGATGGTCATCCCGGCGCACATCAACCTGCCGTCGCGGGCCGACAGCCCCGAGGCGGTGCCGCCGATCCTGCGCGGTCTGATCCGGGCCGCCGCTCGCCCGGCGGCCGCGACCGCCGGCGCCGCCGTGGTCTCCTCGCTCGTCCGGCAGCTCGTGGAGCTGCCCGAGGCGGACCGCACCGCCTTCGTTCTGGACGTCGTACGCGACGCAGCGGCCGCCGTGCTCGGCTACCGCTCCGCACACGAGATCCAGGCACAGCGGGCGTTCAGCGACCTCGGGTTCGACTCGCTGACGGCCGTCGAGATGCGCAACCGGCTGAGCCTGGCCACCGAACTGCGGCTGCCCGCCACCCTCGTCTTCGACTACCCGACCCCGGCTGCCCTCGCCGACCACCTGTGCGCCGAACTGCTCGGCAGCCCCGCCGCCGTCGCCGAGTTCGCGGCCGCCACCGGCGGTGACGACGACCCGATCGCCATCATCGGCATGAGCTGCCGCCTGCCCGGCGACGTCCGCTCGCCCGAGGACCTGTGGCAGCTGGTCCGTGACGGCGCCGACGCCATGGGCCCCGTACCGGCCGACCGCGGCTGGCGGATCAACGGCCTGCCCGGCGCCGAAAGCGGCCCGGACGGCGGCCCCTTCGAGCTGCGCGGCGGCTTCGTCGCCGACCCCGCCGGCTTCGACCCGGCCTTCTTCGGCATCTCACCGCGCGAGGCCACCACCATGGACCCGCAGCAGCGGCTCCTGCTGGAGACCTCCTGGGAGGCCTTCGAGCGGGCCGGCATCGACCCGGCCACCGTCAAGGGCACCAGCGTCGGCGTCTTCGCCGGCTCCAGCGGCCAGGACTACTCCGCCCTGCTCAACGCCTCCGAGGGCAACGAGGGCTACCTCCTCACCGGCACCACCGCCAGCGTCGTCTCCGGCCGCGTCTCGTACGCCTTCGGCTTCGAGGGCCCCGCGGTCACCGTCGACACGGCCTGCTCCTCCTCGCTGGTCGCCCTGCACCTGGCCACCCAGGCGCTGCGCCAGGGCGAGTGCACCATGGCCCTCGCCGGCGGCGTGATGGTGATGGCCACCCCGGCGGCCTTCGCCGGCCTCAGCGGACAGGGCGGCTTCGCCTCCGACGGCCGCTGCAAGGCCTTCGCCGACTCCGCCGACGGCACCGGCTGGTCGGAGGGCGTCGGCGTCCTGCTCGTCGAGCGGCTCTCCGACGCCCGCCGCAACGGCCACCAGGTCCTCGCGATCGTCCGCGGCTCCGCCATCAACCAGGACGGCGCCTCCAACGGCCTCACCGCCCCCAACGGCCCCTCGCAGCAGCGCGTCATCCGCCAGGCCCTCGCCAACGCCCGTCTGACCACCGCCGACGTCGACGTCGTCGAGGCGCACGGCACCGGTACGAAGCTGGGCGACCCGATCGAGGCCCAGGCCCTGCTCGCCACCTACGGCCAGGACCGCGCCGAGGGTCTCGCCCTGCGCCTCGGCTCGGTCAAGTCCAACATCGGCCACACCCAGGCCGCCGCCGGCGTCGCCGGCATCATCAAGATGGTCATGGCGATCCGCAACGGGATCCTGCCCAAGAGCCTCCACATCGACGAGCCCTCCACGCACGTCGACTGGACCGCCGGCGCCGTCGAGCTTCTCATCGCGGAGCAGACCTGGCCGGAGACCGGCCGGGCGCGCCGTGGCGCCGTGTCCTCCTTCGGCGTCTCGGGCACCAACGCCCACATCATCCTCGAACAGGCCCCCGAGACCGCGCCCGGAGACGAGCCGGCGACCACCGAGGGCCCGCTGCTCCACGCCCCCGGCGTTCCGGTCGTCCTGTCCGCCAAGAACGAACAGGCCCTCCAGGCCCAGGCCGAGCGCCTGCTCCAGCACCTCACCGACCACCCCGAACTGGCCCCCGCGGACGTCGCCTGGTCCCTGGCCGACACCCGCGCCCACTTCGACCACCGCGCCGCCCTGGTGACGCGCGACCGCGAGGAACTGCTGCGCGGCCTCGAGTCCTTCGTGGCCGGCCTGGCCGCACCCGGCACGGTGTCCGGTCAGGTACGGCCGTCGGGCCGCCCCGTGTTCGTGTTCCCGGGCCAGGGCGCGCAGTGGTTCGGCATGGCCGTCGGACTCCTCGAGACCTCGCCGGCGTTCGCGGCGCGGATGGCCGAGTGCGCCGCAGCCCTGCGGCCCCACGTCGGCTGGTCACTCCTCGACGTCGTCCGGGGGGTGGACGGCGCGCCCGGACTGGACCGTGTCGACGTCGTCCAGCCCGTCCTCTGGGCCGTCATGGTGTCCCTCGCCGAGACGTGGCGTTCGCTGGGCGTCCGCCCTGCGGCCGTGATCGGTCACTCGCAGGGCGAGATCGCGGCGGCCGCTGTCGCCGGGGTGCTGTCGCTTGAGGATGCGGCGAAGGTCGTGGCGCTGCGGAGCCGGGCGATCATCGCCCTGGCCGGGCGTGGTGGCATGGTGTCGGTGGCTCAGCCCGCCGCGTGGGTGCGGGAGAAGATCGAGGCGTGGGACGGTCGTATCTCGGTCGCCGCCGTCAACGGACCTGCCACGGCGGTGGTGTCCGGTGCCCCGGAGGCTTTGGACGAGCTGCTCGCCGACTGCCAGGCCGCCGACGTCCGTGCCCGCAGGATCGACGTGGACTACGCCTCGCACTCCGCGCACGTGGAGGAGATCGAGGCCGAACTCGCCCGACTGCTTGCCGGTATCGAGGCCGAGGCCGGTACGACCCCGCTGTACTCCTCCCTCACCGGCGAGCTGCTCGACGGCCGGGAGATGGGCTCCGGCTACTGGTACAACAACCTCCGCGAGACAGTGGAGTTCGAGCAGGCCACCCGCGCCGCCCTCGCCGACGGCCACTCCGTCTTCATCGAGGTCAGCCCCCACCCCGTCCTGACCATCGGCCTCCAGGGCACCATCGAGGACGCGGGCGCCGAGGCCGCCGCCCTGGGCACCCTGCGCCGCGACGAGGACGAGGCCCAGCGCCTGCTGACCTCACTCGCCGAAGCCCACTGCCACGGCGTCACCGTCGACTGGACCGCCGTCTTCGGCACCGGCGCCACCCGCGTCGACCTGCCCACCTACGCCTTCCAGCACGAGCGGTACTGGCTGCCGATGCCGGGCTCCGGCGCCGGCGACCTCGCCTCCGTCGGCCTCGGCGCCACCGAGCACCCCATGCTCAGCGCCGCCGTGCCCCTCGCCGACTCCGACGGTCACGTCTTCACCGGCCGGTTCTCCACGGAAAGCCACCCGTGGATGGCCGAGCACGTGGTCATGGGCACGATCATCGTCCCGGGCACCGGCTTCGTGGAGATGGCCACCCGCGCCGCCCACCGGACCGGCTGCGACACCGTCGAGGAACTCACCATCGAGGCCCCGCTGGTGCTGCCCGAGGGCGGCGCCCGCCAGATCCAGGTCACCGTCGGAGCCCCGGACGAGACCGGCCGCCGTACCCTCACCGTCCACTCCCGCCCCGCCGGGGCCACCGACGACACCGGCTTCGAGACGCCGTGGCTGCGCCACGCCACCGGCGTTCTCGCCACCGACGGGACCGGCGGCACGCCGGCGTACGACTTCACCGACTGGCCGCCCGCCGGCGCCGTCGAGCTGCCCCTGGAGGGCTTCTACGAGCAGGCCCTGCTGACCGGCTTCGACTACGGCCCCATGTTCCAGGGCATCACCCGCGCCTGGCAGCTCGGCGAGGACATCTACGCCGACCTCGCCCTCCCGCAGGACGGCCGCGCCGAGGCCGCCGACTACGGCCTCCACCCCGGCCTCCTCGACGCCGCCCTTCAGTCCATGGGTGTGGGCGACTTCAAGCCCGGCCACGGCCAGGGCGAGGACGCGAGCAAGCCCCGTCTCCCCTTCGCCTGGCGCGGCGTGACCGTGCACGCCACCGGCGCCTCGGTCCTGCGGGCCCGCCTGCTGCCCGTCGGCGCCAACGGCATCGGCTTCCAGATCGCCGACGCGACCGGCGCCCCGGTCATCACCGTCGACGAGCTCGCCATGCGGCCCGTCGACCCCGACCAGCTCAAGGCCGCGAGCCAGGGCGGCGGCAACGACGCCCTGTTCACCCTCGACTGGACCCCGGTGGCGGCCACCGCGCCCGCCCCGGCCGGCAGCTGGGCCTTCCTCGGCGCCGACCAGGCCCCGTTCACCGTCGCGGGCGGCGTCCCGTCCGCCCACGCCGACCTGGCCGCGCTCACCGCCGCCGTCGAGGCCGGCGCGCCGGTGCCCGACCACGTGGTCGCCGCGATCCGCGGCACTACCGGCGCCCCGCTCACCGCGGCGGCCCACGCCACCGCCCTCGCCGCCCTCGAACTGCTCCAGCGGTGGATCGGCGACGAACGCTTCGCAGGCACCCGCCTCGTCCTCGCCACCACCGGGGCCCTGGCCGCCGTGCCCGGCGAGCACGTCACCGACCTGGCCGCCGCGCCCGTCTGGGGCCTGGTCCGGTCCGCCCAGTCCGAGCACCCGGACCGCTTCACCCTCGTCGACACCGACGGCACCGACGCCTCCTGGACCGCGTTCCCCGAGGCCCTCGCCGTCGCCGAGACGCAACTGGCCCTGCGCGAGGGCGTCGTGCTCGCACCGCGCCTCGACCGGGCCCCGGTCGCCCCCGACGAGAACGCCGCCCCTGCCCTCGACCCCGAGGGCACCGTCCTGATCACCGGCGGCACCGGAGTCCTCGGCGGCCACATCGCCCGCCACCTCGCCACCGAGAAGGGCGCACGACGGCTCCTGCTCCTCAGCCGGCAGGGCGCCGAAGCCCCCGGCGCGGCCGAACTCGCCCGGGAACTGGCCGCCACGGGCGCCGAGGCGCAGATCGTGGCCTGCGACGCCGCCGACCGCGACGCGCTAGCCCGGGTAATCGACGCCATTCCCGCCGCGCACCCGCTGACCGCCGTCGTCCACACCGCCGGAACCCTCGACGACGGTGTCATCACCTCCCTCACTCCCGAGCGGCTGGCCGCCGTCCAGCGACCCAAGGTCGACGCGGCCGTCCACCTCCACGAGCTCACCCGGGACCGCGACCTCTCCGCGTTCGTGCTCTTCTCCTCCGCCGCCGGCACCCTCGGCAGCTCCGGACAGGGCAACTACGCGGCGGGCAACGCCTTCCTCGACGCGCTCGCCCAGCACCGCCGCGCCGCCGGCCTGCCCGCCACCGCCCTCGCCTGGGGCTTCTGGGCCCAGGCCAGCAGCATGACCGGGCACCTCGGTGACGCCGACGTCCGCCGCATGAGCGGCGCCGGTGTCGTCGGCCTCACCAACGAGCAGGGCCTGGCCCTCTTCGACCTGGCCATCGCACAGCCCGGCGCGCTGGTTCTGCCCATCCGGCTGGACTACGCGGCCCTGCGCGTCAGGGCCGCCGCCGGCGGCCTGCCGCCGATGATGCGCAAGCTCGTACGCGCCCAGGCGAAGCGGGCCGGAGACGCGGCCGGCGCCCCGGTCGTCCCGCTCGCACAGCGGCTGGCGGGCCTGTCCGAGGAGGAGCGCGACCGCGTCGTCCTCGACCTGATCCGCACTCACGCCGCCGCCGTGCTCGGCCACGCCACCCCCGACGCCATCGACCCGCAGGGGGCGTTCAAGAAGCTCGGCTTCGACTCGCTGATCGCCATCGACCTGCGCAACCGGCTCAACACCGTGACCGGGCTGCGGCTGCCCGCCACGCTCGTCTTCGACTACCCGACCCCCGTGGAACTCGCCGCCTACGTCCGCGGCGAGGTGATCCCGGACGCCGCGGGCAACGCCGCCACCCCGGTGCTCGCCGAGATCGACCGGCTCGCCGCACTCCTGGCGGGCATCGGCGACGCGGACGCCCGTACACAGATCACCGACCGGCTCAAGGGCGTGCTCGCGCAGTGGGACACCTCGCGCACCGCCGCCGGCGAGGACACCGCGGGCGACCTCGACGAGGCCAGCGACGACGAGATCTTCGACTTCCTCGGCCGGGAGTTCGGCATCTCATGAGCCGCCCCATGAGGAGCCGCAGCCGGCACCCCCGGACCGCACTGACACAGACCCGCTTCGAGGAGCGACCCCACCATGACTGACGAATCGAAGACCGACGAGCAGAAGCTTCGCTACTTCCTCAAGCGGGTGACGGCGGACCTCCAGGAGACCCGCGGCAAGCTGCAGGCCGCCGAGGCCAAGGAGCACGAGCCCATCGCCATCACGGCCATGAGCTGCCGCTTCCCCGGCAACGTCCGCTCTCCCGAGGACCTGTGGCAGGTCGTCCTCTCCGGCACCGACGCCCTGTCCGCCTTCCCCGAGGATCGCGGCTGGGACTTCGAGGGCCTGTTCTTCAAGGACCCCGACGAGCCGAACCAGTCGTATTCACTCGAAGGCGGATTCGTCTACGACGTCCCCAAGTTCGACGCCGAGTTCTTCGGTATCTCGCCCCGCGAGGCCCTCGCGATGGACCCGCAGCAGCGGATCGTCCTGGAGACCTCCTGGGAGGTCGTCGAGCGGGCCGGCATCGACATGGCGTCGCTGCGCGGCACCCAGACCGGCGTGTTCATCGGCACCAGCTTCCAGGGCTACGGTGCCTCCATCGAGAACCCGCCGGAGGGCACCGAGCTCTACCTGGGCATCGGCACCACCATCAGCGTGGCCTCCGGCCGCGTCGCCTACACCTTCGGGCTCAACGGCCCCGCCGTCACCGTCGACACCGCCTGCTCGTCCTCTCTGGTCGCCCTGCACATGGCCGCCCAGTCGCTGCGCAAGAACGAGTGCTCCATGGCCCTCGTCGGCGGCGTCACCATCATGGCCAACGCCGGTGCCTTCACCGAGTTCAGCCGCCAGCGCGGCCTTTCCACCAGCGGCCGCTGCAAGGCGTTCTCCGCCGAGGCCGACGGCACCGGATGGGGCGAGGGCATCGGCATGTTCCTCGTCGAGCGGCTCTCCGACGCCCAGGCCGCCGGGCGCCCCGTGCTGGCCGTCATCCGCGGCTCCGGCATCAACCAGGACGGCGCCTCCAACGGCCTCACCGCCCCCAACGGCCCCGCCCAGACCCGCGTCATCCGCGCGGCCCTCGACGACGCCGGCCTCTCGCCCGCACAGATCGACCTGGTCGAGGCGCACGGCACCGGCACCAAGCTGGGCGACCCGATCGAGGCCCAGGCCCTGCTCGCGGCGTACGGCAAGAGCCGCCCCGACGGCCGCCCGCTGATGCTCGGCTCGGTGAAGTCGAACATCGGCCACACCCAGGCCGCCGCCGGCGCCGCCGGCCTGATCAAGGCCGTGATGGCGATGCGCCACGGCGTCCTGCCGCCCACGCTCCACATCGACCGGCCCTCGGAGCACGTCGACTGGAACGCGGGCGAACTCGCCCTTGTCTCCGAGCCCACCGCGTGGCCCGAGACCGGCGCCCCGCGCCGGGCCGGCGTCTCCTCGTTCGGCGTCAGCGGCACCAACTCCCACGTCATCATCGAGCAGGCCCCGCCGGCCCCGGAGCAGACGGACGACCCGATCCAGACCCCGCCCACCCGGCTGCCCGCCGTGCCGTGGATCCTGTCCGCCAAGTCCGAGCAGGCGCTCCGCGCCCAGGCGGCCAACCTGCTGGCGCGGGTACGTGACGACGCGTCGGCCTCGCTCACGGACATCGGCTACTCGCTGGCCCTGACCCGCTCCCGCCTCGAGCACCGCACCGCCGTCGTGGCCGGTGAGCGCGAGGAGTTCCTCGCCGCCCTGGAGACCATCGCCGCCGGCGAGCCGGCCTCCTCGGTCGCCACCGGGTCCGCGGCCCGCGCCACCAAGCCGGTCTTCGTCTTCCCGGGCCAGGGCGCCCAGTGGGCCGGGATGGCCCTCGGCCTGCTCGATTCCTCGCCGGTGTTCGCGGAACGAATGGCCGAATGCGGGGCTGCGCTGGAGCCGTTCACCGGTTGGTCGTTGCTCGATGTCGTACGGGGCACGAGCGGCGCCCCGGGCCTGGACCGGGTCGACGTCGTCCAGCCGGTTCTGTGGGCCGTGATGGTGTCGCTGGCGGAGGTCTGGCGTTCGTACGGTGTGGAGCCCGCGGCTGTGATCGGTCACTCGCAGGGTGAGATCGCGGCGGCCGCCGTGGCGGGGATTCTCTCTCTTGAGGATGCGGCGAAGGTCGTGGCGCTGCGGAGCCGGGCGATCATTGCCCTGGCCGGGCGTGGTGGCATGGTGTCGGTGGCTCAGCCCGCCGCGTGGGTGCGGGAGAAGATCGCGGCGTGGGACGGTCGTATCTCGGTCGCCGCCGTCAACGGACCCTCTTCCGTGGTCGTCTCCGGTGACCCGCAGGCCCTGGACGAGCTGGTCGCCGAGTGCCTGGCGGCCGAGATCCGTGCCCGTAAGGTCGACGTGGACTACGCCTCGCACTCCGCCCACGTGGAGGAGATCGAGGCCGAACTGGCGAAGCTGCTCGCCGGGATCACCCCACGCAGTGGTGAGACCGCCCTGTACTCCTCCCTCACCGGCGAGCTCCTCGACGGCACGCGGATGGGCTCCGCGTACTGGTACCAGAACCTCCGCGAGACGGTCGAGTTCGAGCAGGCGACGCGCACCGCCCTCACCGCAGGCAACACGGTCTTCATCGAGGTCAGCCCGCACACCGTCCTCTCCCTCGGCCTCCAGGGCACCATCGACGACGCCGGCGCCGAAGCTGCGACGCTCGGCACCCTGCGCCGTGACGAAGGCGGCCTCGACCGCTTCCTGACCTCCCTCGCCGAAGCCCACGTTCACGGCGCGGCCGTGAACTGGAACACCGTCTTCGAAGGCACCGGCGCCACCCGGACCGAACTGCCGACCTATGCCTTCCAAGGCTCCCGCTACTGGATCGCGGACGAGATCGCCCCGCTTCTCGCGGCGGCCGCAGGACCCGCGGCCGACCCCGCCGAGACGGCCTTCTGGGAGGCCGTCGAGGAAGCCGACCTCGAGTCCCTCGCCGAGACGCTCCGCGTGGACGACGACACCGCCGAACACACCCTCGGCGCGCTCGTGCCGCTGCTGTCCTCCTGGCGCAAGCGGCTGCGCGACAAGTCCGCCACGGACGACTGGCGCTACGAGGTCACCTGGCGCGTCCACTCCCAGCCCTCGGCCGGCCGGCTGACCGGCACCTGGCTGGTCGCGGTCCCGGCGGCCCTCGCGGACGACCCGTACACCGCGGACATCCTCCAGGCCCTCGCGAGCCAGGGAGCCGAACCGGTCGTCCTCGCCGTCGGCGACGCCGAGACCACCGATCCGGAGCTGCTGGCCGACCGCATCGAGGCGGCCCTCGCGCCGGAGCGCGTCTCCCCGGCCACCGGAGTCCTGTCCCTGCTGGCGCTCGACGGCACCGCGCACCCCGAAGGCCTGGCCGTCCCGCGCGGCTACGCCGCCTCCGTCACGCTGCTCCAGGCGCTGGGCCGGGCCGGCGTCCGCGCCCCGCTGTGGACCGCCACGCGCGGCGCCGTGTCCGTCAACATCGCCGATCAGCTCGACGCCCCGCACCAGGCGGCAGTCTGGGGTCTGGGCCGCGTCGCCGCCCTCGAGCACCCCGACCGCTGGGGCGGCCTGATCGACCTGCCGGCAGCCTTCGACGAGCGCACCACCGCGCTCTTCGCCGGCGCCCTGGGCGACTCCGGCCCGGAGGACCAGCTCGCCGTCCGCCCCGCCGGTACGTTCGTCCGCCGACTGCGCCGCCTGCCCCTCAAGACGGCCACCGGCGACACCTCCTGGCGCACCCGGGGCACCGTCCTGATCACCGGCGGCACCGGCGCCCTCGGCGGCCAGGTCGCCCGCTGGCTGGCCGGCGGTGGCGCCGAGCACCTGCTGCTGGTCAGCCGGCGCGGCGCCGACGCCCTGGGCGCCGACGCCCTGTACGCCGAACTGACGGGCCTCGGCGCTCAGGTGACCATCGCTGCCTGCGACACCGGCGACCGGGACGCCCTGGCAGCCGTACTCGCCGATGTGCCGGCACACCAGCCGCTGACCGCCGTCGTCCACACCGCCGCGGTGCTCGACGACAGCGTCATCGACTCGCTCAGCCTGGACCAGATCGACCGCGCCCTGCACGCCAAGGCCCGCGCGGCGTTCAACCTCCACGAGCTGACCCGGGACCTGGACCTCAAGGCATTCGTCCTGTTCTCCTCCTTCGGAGGCACGGTCGGAACGCCCGGCCAGGGCAACTACGCCCCCGGCAACGCCGTGCTCGACGCCCTCGCCCTGCACCGCCGCGGCCAGGGCCTGCCCGCCACCTCCGTCGCCTGGGGCGCCTGGGGCGGCGGCGGCATGGCCGACGGCGACTTCGGCGACACGCTGAGCCGCCACGGCCTGCGCGAGATGCGGCCCGACCTCGCCACCGGTGCGCTCCAGCAGGCCGTGGAGCAGAACGAGAGCAACCTGCTCATCGCCGACATCGACTGGGAGCGCTTCTACGTCGCCTTCACCGCGATCCGCAGCAGCCCCCTGCTCGAGGACATCCCCGAGGTCCGGGACATCGCCCGGGCCATGGCCGAGGCGGGCAGCGGCGACGAGCCGTCCGAACTCGTCCAGCGCCTGGCCGGCCTGACCGAGCAGGAGCAGGAGAACGCCCTCGTCGAGCTGATCCGCGAATGCGTCTCCGCCGTCCTCGGCTTCTCCGGGAACGAGGCCGTCCCGGTCAAGAAGGCGTTCCGCGAGATGGGATTCGACTCCGTCACCGCCGTGGAACTGCGCAACAGGCTGTCCGCCCGCACCGGTCTCAAACTGCCCGTGACCACCGCGTTCGACTACCCCACGTCCAAGACTCTGGCCGCATTCATGCGCGAACAGCTACTCCAGGACGGTGAGGCCGCGGCAACCGCCGCCCTCGAGGAACTCGACCGGATCGAGGCCGCCATGGCGTCTGTGGGTGCCGACAACGTCGGCCGTACCCGCGTCCTCCTGCGGATGAAGGCGCTCGTCGCCGACTGGCAGGAGGAGCCGCGCGGTGACGCGCCGGCTTCGGCGGCGGCGGAGATCGACTCCGCCTCGGACGACGAGATGTTCCAGCTGCTCGGCAAGAAGTTCGGCATTTCGTAACCGCTGCCCAGCGCGGCAAGAACACGTCAAGGAAAGGACGTCAGGGTGGCGAACGAAGAAAAGCTCCGCTACTTCCTCAAGCGGGTCAGCACCGATCTCGACGCGGCGCAGGAGCGCCTGCGCGAGATGGAGGCCCGTGACACGGAGCCGATCGCGATCGTCGGCATGAGCTGCAGGTTCCCGGGAGGCGTACGCACTCCCGCGGACCTGTGGCGGCTCGTCTTCGACGGTACCGACGCCATGGCGCCCTTCCCGACAGACCGGGGCTGGGACCTCGGATCGATCATCGACACCGACTCCGACCAGTCGGGGACCTCCTACGTCGCCGACGGAGGATTCCTCGACGGAGTCGCCGAGTTCGATCCGGGGTTCTTCGGGATCTCGCCGCGCGAGGCGCTCGCCATGGACCCGCAACAGCGTCTCCTCCTGGAGACCTCCTGGGAGGCGTTCGAGCACGCGGGCATCGACCCCGAGACCGTACGGGGCAGCCAGGTCGGCGTGTTCGCCGGAACGAACGGCCAGGACTACCCGCTCCTCCTCGTCGGCAACCAGGCCGGCCTGGAGGGCTACCTCGGCACCGGCAGCGCGGCCGCCGTCGTCTCGGGCCGCATCTCGTACACGATGGGCCTGGAGGGGCCCGCCGTGACCGTCGACACGGCCTGCTCGTCGTCGCTGGTCGCCCTGCACCTCGCCGTGCAGTCGCTGCGCAACCGCGAGTGCTCCATGGCCCTGGCCGGCGGTGTGACCCTCATGGCCACCCCGGGCATGTTCATCGACTTCAGCCGCCAGCGCGGCCTCGCCACGAACGGCCGCTGCAAGGCGTTCGCCGACGCCGCCGACGGCACCGGGTTCTCCGAGGGCGTCGGGGTGATCCTCGTCGAGCGGCTGTCGGACGCCCGCCGCAACGGCCACCAGGTCCTCGCCGTGGTCCGCGGCTCCGCCGTCAACCAGGACGGCGCTTCCAACGGCCTCACCGCCCCCAACGGGCCCTCCCAGAAGCGCGTCATCCTCAAGGCCCTCGACAACGCGGGCGTGGCCACCGGCGACGTCGACGTCGTCGAGGCCCACGGCACCGGCACCACCCTCGGCGACCCGATCGAGGCCCAGGCCCTGCTCGCCACCTACGGGCAGAACAGGCCCGAGGACCGCCCCCTGTGGCTCGGCTCGCTCAAGTCCAACATCGGCCACACGCAGGCCGCGGCCGGTGTCGCGGGCGTCATGAAGATGGTCCTGGCGATGCGGAACGGGGTCCTGCCCCAGACGCTGCACATCGACAAGCCCTCCACCCATGTGGACTGGTCCGAGGGCGACGTACGACTGCTGTCGGAGCGCCGCCCCTGGCCGGAGACCGGCGCCCCGCGCCGGGCCGGCATCTCGGCCTTCGGCGTCAGCGGCACCAACGCACACGTCATCCTGGAGCAGGCCCCCGACGAGGAGGCCCCCGAGACCTCCCCGACCGAGGAGACCGCCCCCGCCGCCGCACCGGCGGCCGCGCTGCCGGCCGTCCCGTGGATCCTGTCCGCCAAGTCCCCGCAGGCCCTCGCCGACCAGGCCGCCCGCCTGCTGGCACACGTCCACGGGGACGCGTCGGCCTCGCTCACGGACATCGGCCACTCGCTGGCCCTCGCCCGGTCGCGCTTCGAGCACCGGGCCGCCGTGGTCGCCGGTGTGCGCGAGGAGTTCCTCGCGGCCCTGGAGGCGACAGCCGCCGGCACTCCCGTCCCGAACGTCGCACAGGGCGTCGCGGACGCCGACGTGCGGCCGGTGTTCGTGTTTCCGGGTCAGGGTGCGCAGTGGGTGGGGATGGCGGTGGGTCTGCTGGACTCGTCGCCGGTCTTCGCCGCCCGTATGGCCGAATGCGGGGCTGCGCTGGAGCCGTTCACGGACTGGTCGTTGCTCGATGTCGTGCGGGGGGTGGAGGGCGCGCCCGGCTTCGACCGCGTCGACGTCGTCCAGCCCGTCCTGTGGGCCGTCATGGTCTCCCTCGCCGAGGTCTGGCGTTCGTACGGTGTCGAGCCCGCGGCCGTCATCGGCCACTCGCAGGGCGAGATAGCCGCCGCCGCTGTCGCCGGCGTTCTGTCGCTGGAGGACGCGGCGAAGGTCGTGGCCCTGCGCAGCCAGGCGATCATCGCTCTGGCAGGCCGCGGTGGCATGGTGGCCGTCGCCCACTCGGCCGCCTGGGTGCGCGAGAAGATCGCCGCCTGGGACGGCCGTATCTCGGTCGCCGCCGTCAACGGACCCGCCACCGTGGTCGTCTCCGGCGACCCGGAGGCCCTGGACGAGCTGCTCGCCGAGTGCCGGAACACCACCGTCCGCGCCCGCAAGGTCGACGTGGACTACGCCTCGCACTCCGCGCACGTGGAGGAGATCGAGACCGAGCTGGCGAGACTCCTGGCCGGTATCGCCCCGCAGGCCGGCGCGACCGCCCTGTACTCCTCCCTCACCGGCGAGCTGCTCGACGGCCGGGAGATGGGCTCCGCCTACTGGTACAACAACCTCCGCGAGACCGTCGAGTTTGAGCAGGCCACCCGTACCGCCCTCGCCGACGGTCACACGGTCTTCATCGAGGTCAGCCCGCACCCCGTCCTCGCGATCGGCCTCCAGGGCACGATCGAGGCGGCCGAGGCCGAGGCGACGACGCTCGGCACTCTGCGCCGTGACGAAGGCGGTCTCGGCCGGTTCCTGACCTCCCTCGCCGAGGCCCATGTCCACGGCGCCACCGTCGACTGGGCAGCTGTCTTCGAAGGCACCGGCGCCGGCCGGACCGAACTGCCCACCTACGCTTTCCAGCGCTCCCGCTACTGGCCGGACTCGCCCGCCGCCGTTCTCGCCGAGGCGATCGACCCGGACGACGCCGCCTTCTGGGAGACCGTCGAGCGCCAGGACCTGGACGCTCTCGTCCAGACCCTGGGCGACGTCGACGACCCCACCGCGGCCTCGCTCGAGACCGTCCTGCCCGTCCTCGCCGCCTGGCGCCGCCAGCGCCGCGAGAAGTCGGCCTCCGGTTCCTGGCACTACCAGGTCACCTGGAAGCCGCTCCCGTCCTCCCTGGACGCCACCCTGACGGGCCGCTGGCTGCTCGCCGTACCCGAGCACCTCTCCGCCGACGACACCCTCGTCGTCGAGACCGTCGCCGAGGGCCTGGCCCGGCACGGCGCCGAGATCGCCCGGCTCACCGTCTCCGGCGGCGGCCCCGACCGCGCACGGCTCGCCGCGCTCCTCGCTGACGACTGGCACCTGTCCGGGGTGCTGTCCCTGCTCTCCCTGTCCGGCGGCACGCACGCCGACCACCCGGCGGTGCCCGCGGGGCTGGCCGCCGGTCTCACTCTCGTCCAGGCGCTCAACGACGCCGGTGTCGAGGCGCCCCTGTGGTGCGCCACGCGCGCCGCGGTCGCCACGGCCGCCGCCGACACCCTGCTCTCCCCGGCGCAGGCCGCCGTCTGGGGCCTCGGCCAGGTTGCGGCCATCGAACAGCCCGCCACATGGGGCGGCCTCGTCGACCTGCCCGTCGTGGTGGACGAGCGCGCCGCCGACCGGCTGGTGGGCCTCCTCGCCGGACGCGACGGCACCGAGGACGAGTTCGCCGTACGCACCTCCGGCGTCTACGCCCGCCGCCTGACCCGCGCGCCCTTCGCGGCCGACGCCGACGCGTGGTCGCCGCGCGGCACCGTCCTCGTCACCGGCGGCACCGGTGCCCTCGGCGGCCACGTCGCCCGGTGGCTGGCCCGCAGCGGCGCCGCCCACCTCGTGCTGGCCGGCCGCCGCGGCCTCGACGCCCCCGGCGCGCCGGAGCTGCGCGATGAACTCACCGCCCTGGGCGTCACGGTCACCATCGCCGCCTGCGACGTCGCGGACCGCGCAGCGCTGGCCGCCGTACTCGCCGATGTGCCGGCCGAGCACCCGCTGAGCGCGGTCGTCCACACCGCGGGAGTACTCGACGACGGCGTGCTGCCGTCCATGAACCCCGCCCGCTTCGCGGAGGTGCTCGACGCCAAGGCGACCGCCGCGGTCCACCTGCACGAGCTGACCCGCGACCTCGGCCTCGACGCGTTCGTCCTGTTCTCCTCGCTCGCCGGCACGTTCGGCAACGCCGGCCAGGCCAACTACGCCTCCGCCAACGCGCTGCTCGACGCCCTCGCACACCACCGCATCTCCCTCGGCCTCCCGGCCACCTCCATCGCCTGGGGAGCCTGGGGTGGCGGCGGCCTCGCCACCGACCCGCTGATCGCCCGGCGCATGGAGCGCGGCGGGATGCCCGCCATGGACCCCGAGGTCGCCGTCGCCGTCATGGCCAAGGCCGTCGCGGCAGGCGACGCCTGCTCCGTCGTCGCCGACGTCGACTGGGCCGTGCTCGCGCCGGGCCGGCTGGCCACCGGCCGCGCCGCGCTCATCGCCGACATCGACGACGTACGCCGGGTCGCCGCGACGTTCACCGTCCCGGCCGCCCCCGCCGCCGACCGCAGCGGCACCGGCGTCCTCGCCGCCCGCCTCGCCGAGATGTCGCCCGCCGACAGCACACGGATGCTGCTGGACCTCGTCCGCGGCCAGGCCGCCGCCGTGCTCGGCCACACGTCCGACGACAACGTGCAGCCGGGGAAGGCGTTCCGGGAGCTCGGCTTCGACTCGCTGACCGCCGTCGAACTGCGCAACCTGCTCGCCGCCACCACCGGGCTGCGGCTGCCGGCCACCCTGGTCTTCGACTACCCGACCCCCAACGAGCTGGCCGCCTTCCTGCACGCGGAGTTGGCCCCCGCCGCGGCGGCCCCTGCCGCCCGCGCCGCCGCGCCGGCCCGCGCCGCCGACGCCGACGACCCGGTGGTCATCGTGGGCATGGGCTGCCGCTTCCCGGCCGGCGTGTCCTCGCCCGAGCAGCTGTGGGACCTGCTGGCCGGCGGCACCGACGCGATCTCGCCGCTGCCCGGCGACCGCGGCTGGAGCCTGGAGCAGTACTACGACCCGGACCCGAACAAGCCCGGCGCGTCGCACGTCCGCGAAGGCGGATTCATCGACGCCATCAGCGAGTTCGACCCGGCCTTCTTCGGGATCGCGCCGCGCGAGGCGCTCGGCATGGACCCGCAGCAGCGGCTCCTCCTGGAGACCGCCTGGGACGCCTTCGAACGGGCCGGCATCGACCCGACCTCGCTCAAGGGCAGCCGTACGGGCGTGTTCGTCGGCACCAACGGCCAGGACTACGCCAACCTCCTGATCGGCTCCTCCGAGGGCGTCCAGGGCTACGTGGCCACCGGCAGCTCCGCCAGTGTGCTCTCCGGCCGCATTGCTTACACCCTCGGCCTCGAGGGCCCCGCGGTCTCCGTCGACACGGCATGCTCCTCCTCGCTCGTCGCGCTGCACTGGGCCGTCCAGGCGCTGCGGACCGGCGAATGCGAGATGGCACTGGCGGGCGGTGTCACCGTCATGTCCACCCCGGGCGTGTTCCTGGAGTTCAGCCAGCAGGGCGTGCTCGCAGCCGACGGCCGGGTGAAGGCCTTCGCGGACTCCGCCGACGGCACCGGCTGGGGCGAAGGCGTCGGCGTCCTGCTCGTCGAGAGGCTGTCCACGGCCCACCGCAACGGTCATCAGGTCCTCGCCGTCGTCGCCGGCTCCGCCGTCAACCAGGACGGGGCGTCCAACGGTCTGACGGCCCCCAACGGACCGTCCCAGCAGCGCGTCATCCGCCTGGCCCTCGCCGACGCGGGCCTGACCGGCGGCGACGTCGACGCGGTCGAGGCGCACGGCACGGGCACCACGCTCGGCGACCCGATCGAGGCCCAGGCCCTCCTCGCCACGTACGGCCGCGAGCGCGCCGAGGGCGGGCGGCCACTGCTGCTCGGCTCGGTGAAGTCCAACATCGGCCACACCCAGGCCGCCGCCGGTGTCGCGGGCGTCATCAAGATGGTGCTCGCGATGCGGCACGGAGTGCTGCCGCGGACCCTCCACGTCGACAGGCCCTCCACCCAGGTGGACTGGGAGTCCGGCGCGGTCGAGCTGCTCACCGAGCGCCGGGACTGGCCCGAGACGGGCGACCGTCCGCGCCGCTCCGCGGTCTCCTCCTTCGGTATCAGCGGCACCAACGCGCACGTCGTCCTTGCGCAGGCACCGGCCGAGCCGGACCTGCCCGCCGAGCCGGACGGGGCGCCGAGGGAACTGCCGCCGGTGGTGCCCTGGGTGTTGTCGGCCAAGTCGGACCGCGCGCTGGCCGGTCAGGCCGAGCGGCTTCTCGCCCGCGTCCGCGAGGACGGCGGCTCCTCCCTCGTCGACATCGGCTACTCGCTCGCCGTGCACCGCGCCCAGCTCGAGCGCAGGGCCGCCGTCGTGGCCGCGGACCGCGCCGAGTTCCTGCGCGGCCTGGAGGTCCTCGCCTCCGGGGCGACGGCCGCGGGCGTGCTGACGGGCCATGCCGCCGACGGCCGTACGGCGTTCCTGTTCTCGGGGCAGGGGTCGCAGCGGGCGGGGATGGGCCGGGAGCTGTACGAGGCGTATCCGGTGTTCGCTGATGCCTTCGACGCGGTGTGTGCGGAGCTGGACCGGCACTTGGACCAGTCGGTCAGGGAGATCGTCTTCGGTGGCTCGGAGCTGATCGACCAGACTGTTTACACGCAGGCGGGCCTGTTCGCGATCGAGGTGGCGCTCTTCCGTCTCCTCGCGCACTGGGGTGTCACCCCGGACTTCCTGCTCGGCCATTCGATCGGTGAGCTGGCGGCTGCGCATGTGGCGGGTGTCTGGTCGCTTCAGGACGCGGCCGCGCTGGTCGCGGCTCGCGGCCGTCTGATGCAGGCGTTGCCTACCGGTGGTGCGATGGTGGCCGTCCAGGCCAGCGAGGCCGAGGTACTGCCGCTGTTGGTCGACGGTGTGTCGATCGCCGCCGTCAACGGCCCCGACTCCGTCGTCATCTCCGGCGACGAAGACGCCGTACTCGCCATCGCCTCCCGCTTCGAGAAGACGAAGCGGCTCCGGGTCAGCCACGCCTTCCACTCGCCGCGCATGGAGTCCGTGCTCGCCGAGTTCAAGGCGATCGCCGAGGGCCTCACCTTCCACCCGCCGAAGATCCCGGTCGTCTCCAACGTCACCGGCGGCCTCGCGGGCGAGGACCTGCTGACGGCGGACTACTGGGTGAACCACGTCCGCGACGCCGTCCGCTTCCTCGACGGCATGCGCCATCTCGAGAGCCAGGGCGTCACGACGTACCTGGAGCTCGGCCCCGGCGGCGCCCTCGCCGCCATGGGCCAGGACTGCCTCGCCGACCCGCGCAAGAAGGCCCTGATCCCCGCCCTGCGCAAGGCCCTCGCCGAGCCGCGCAGCGTCATCGGCGCGATCACCGACGCCCACGTGCACGGCGCGGCCGTGGACTGGACCCGCTTCTACGCCGCGACCGGCGCCGCCCGGACCGATCTGCCGACGTACGCCTTCGACCGGCAGCGGTACTGGCCGCAGGCCCCCGAACACCCGGTGCTCCAGGCCCCGGCCGCCCCGCCGGCCGAGCACGCCGCCGACACCGAACTGTGGGAGGCCGTCGAATCCGGCGACGTCAGCGCCCTCCTGGCCGGACTCGGCCTCACCGGCGACATCCCGCTCAAGGACGCCCTCCCGGCCTTGTCCACCTGGCGCCGCCGCCGGCGCCGGCAGGACGTGGTCGACAACTGGCGCTACGAAGCGGCCTGGCGGCCCCTCACCGACCCCGCCTCCGCCTCCGCCCTGTCCGGCCGCTGGCTGCTGGCCGTCCCCGCGTCCCTCGCCACCGGCGAGCTCGCCGAGTGGGCGGCCCAGGGCCTGAAGTCGGCCGGCGCCGAGGTCGTACGCCTGGAGGCAGGCGCCACCGACCTCACCGCGTACACCGGCGCCGCCGGCGTCCTGTCCCTGCTGGGCCTCGACGACGCGACCCTCGACCAGGGCGTGGCCCCCGGCCTGGCCGCCACCCTCACCCTCGTCCAGCAGCTCGGCGCGGCCGGCATCGACGCCCCCCTCTGGGCCCTCACCCGCGGAGCCGTCTCCACGGGTCCGGCCGACGCCCTGCGCAGCCCTGCCCAGACCCAGGTCTGGGGCGTGGGCCGGGTCGTCGCACTGGAACACCCCAAGCGCTGGGGCGGTCTCGTCGACCTGCCCCCGACGCTCGACGCCGCCGCCTGGGACCGCACCGCCGCTGTCCTCGCCGGGACCGACGGAGAGGACCAGGCCGCGATCCGCGCCGAAGGCACCTTCGTACGCCGCGTCGTGCGCGCCCGGACCGGACCGGACTCCGGCTGGAACGTCCGTGGCACTGTCCTGATCACCGGCGGCACCGGCGGACTCGGGGCCCGGGTCGCCCGCTGGGCCGCCGCCGGCGGCGCCGACCGCGTCGTCCTCACCAGCAGGCGCGGAGCGGACGCCCCGGGAGCGGCCGAACTCTGCGAGCGGATCGGGGAGCTGGGCGCCCGCGCCACCGTCGTCGCCTGCGACGCGACCGACCGGGCGGCGCTCACCGCACTGGCCCGTTCGCTCGAGGCCGAGGGCACCCCCGTCCGCTCCGTGGTCCACACCGCGGGCGTCGGCCAGGCCACCGCACTCGCCGCCATCACCCCAGAGGAACTGGCCGGCGTCCTGGACGCCAAGGTGACCGGCGCGGCCAACCTCGACGCTGTCTTCGCGGACGCCGACCTGGACGCGTTCGTCCTCTTCTCCTCCATCTCGGCCACATGGGGCAGCGGTTGGCAGGGCGGCTACGCCGCGGCCAACGCCCACCTCGACGGCCTCGCCGAGGAGCGCCGGGCCCGCGGCCAGGCCGCCACCTCCCTCGCCTGGGGCCCCTGGGCCGGCGGCGGCCTCGCCCAGGGCGAGGCCGTGGAGCAGCTGGAGCGGCGCGGGCTGACTCTGATGGACCCGGATACCGCCATCGCGGCCATGGACCGCGCACTCGCCCTGGGCGAAGCCTGCGTCACCGTGGCCGACGTGGCATGGGACAAGTTCGCGCCCTCGTTCACGGCGCTGCGCCCCAGCCGCCTCCTGAGCGAGCTGTACGACCCGCGGCCCGGCCGGGCCCGGGCCGCCGACCAGGCCCCCGGCGGGGCCGAGGAGGCATCCGGGGCACTGCGCGCACGGCTGGAGTCCGCACCGGCCGACGAGCAGCGGCGGATCCTCGAGGAGCTGGTCCGCGCCGAGGCCGCCCAGGTCCTGGGCTACGCCTCCGCCCACGCCGTGGAACCCAACCGGGCCTTCCGCGACCTGGGATTCGACTCGGTGATGGGCATCGAACTACGCAACCGCCTCAACGACGCGACCGGTCTCGACCTCGAGTCGACGATCGTCTTCGACGAGCCGTCGCCCGAGACGCTCGCCGCCCGCATCCGCCACGAACTGCTGCCCGGAACACGGGACGCGGACACCGAGGAAGACGGCCCGGACGGCGTCGCACCCGCCGAGGAGACCGACGGCGACCGCACCGACCGCAGCGACGAGATCAAGGCCATGGACGTCCAGGAGCTGATCCGCATGGCAATGGAGACGAAGAGCGCATGACGGCGCGAACGCACAGGGGGAACAGCTGATGGATTCAGGTGCCGATCAGATCGTCGAGGCGCTCCGCTCCGCCCTCGTGGACAACGAGCGGCTGCGGCAGCAGAACCAGCGGATGTCCGACGCCTCCACCGAGCCCGTCGCCATCGTCGCGATGAGCTGCCGGTTGCCCGGGGGCGCCGTCTCCCCGGAGGCGCTGTGGCAGCTCGTGCTCGACGGCGAGGACGCCGTCACGGCCGTCCCCACCGACCGGGGCTGGGACCCGGCATGGCTGCGCGGCGCCGACGAGCCGCAGGACGCCCCGCTCTCACTGGAGGGCGGCTTCGTCCACGACGCCCCGTGCTTCGACCCGGCCCCGTTCGGGATCAGCCCGCGCGAGGCCCTCGCCATGGACCCGCAGCAGCGCCTGCTGCTCGAGGCCACCTGGGAGGCGTTCGAGCGGGGCGGCTTCGACCCGACCGCGCTGAAGGGCACACCCACCGGCGTGTTCGTCGGCTGCTCCGCCTCCGGGTACAGCGCGACCATGTACGGAGACGCCCGGGGAAGCGAGTCGTACCTCCTCACCGGCACCGCCGGCGGCGTGCTGTCCGGCCGCATCTCCTACACCTTCGGCCTGGAGGGACCGGCCGTCACTGTGGACACGGCCTGCTCCTCCTCGTCCGTGGCGCTTCACCTGGCCGTCCAGTCGCTGCGCAGGGGCGAGTGCACGCTCGCCGTCGCGGGCGGCGCCGCCGTCATCGCCACCCCGGGCGTCTTCGCCGAGTTCAGCAAGCAGGGCGGCCTGGCCGCCGACGGCCGCTGCAAGGCGTTCGGCGAGGGCGCCGACGGCACGGGCTGGGCCGAGGGCAGCGGAATGCTGCTCCTGGAGCGTCTGTCGGACGCCCGCCGCAACGGCCACGAGGTCCTCGCGGTCATCCGCGGCTCGGCCGTCAACCAGGACGGTGCCAGCAACGGACTGACGGCCCCCAGCGGTCCGGCGCAGCGCCGGGTCATCCGCCAGGCCCTCGCCGACGCCCGCCTGACCACCGCCGACGTCGACGCGGTCGAGGCGCACGGCACGGGCACCACGCTCGGCGACCCGATCGAGGCGCGTGCGCTGCTCGCCACGTACGGCCAAGGCCGCCCCGAGGACCGGCCGCTGTGGCTCGGCTCCCTCAAGTCGAACATGGGCCACCCGCAGGCCACCGCCGGAGTCGCCGGCGTCATCAAGATGGTCATGGCCATCCGTAACGGCGTGCTGCCCAGGACCCTCCACGCCGAAGAGCCCTCGTCACACGTCAACTGGTCGGCGGGCGCGGTCCGGCTGCTCAGCGAGCAGCAGCCGTGGCCCGAGACCGGCCGGGCGCGCCGCGCGGGCGTCTCCTCCTTCGGTATGAGCGGTACGAACGTCCACCTCATCTTGGAGGAGGCGCCACAGGAGGAGCCCGCCGAGCCGGAGACGGGCGCGGCCGGGACCGGCCTCGCCGTCGTCCCCTGGGTGCTCTCCGCCAAGACGGAGAACGCCCTGCGCGCCCAGGCCGAGCGGCTGCTCGACCGGGTCCGCGAGGACGGGGAGGCATCCCTCGCGGACGTCGGCTACTCCCTCGCGCTGACCCGGACGTCGTTCAACCACCGGGCCGCCGTGGTGGCCGGTGAGCGCGGGGACTTCCTCGCCGCCCTGGAGGCGATAGCGGCGGGATCCCCTTCCGCCGCAGTGGTGCACGGGAGCGCCGGCCGGGGTTCCCGTCCGGTGTTCGTGTTTCCGGGTCAGGGTGCGCAGTGGGTGGGGATGGCGGTGGGTCTGCTCGACTCGTCGGCGGTGTTCGCGGAGCGGATGGCGCAGTGCGGGGCTGCGCTGGAGCCGTTCACCGGTTGGTCGTTGCTCGATGTCGTGCGGGGGGTGGAGGGCGCGCCCGGCTTCGACCGGGTGGATGTCGTCCAGCCCGTCCTGTGGGCCGTGATGGTGTCGCTGGCGGAGGTCTGGCGTTCGTACGGTGTGGAGCCCGCGGCTGTGATCGGTCACTCGCAGGGTGAGATCGCGGCGGCCGCGGTCGCCGGGGTGCTGTCGCTTGAGGATGCGGCGAAGGTCGTGGCGCTGCGGAGCCGGGCGATCATTGCCCTGGCCGGGCGTGGTGGCATGGTGTCGGTGGCTCAGCCCGCCGCGTGGGTGCGGGAGAAGATCGCGGCGTGGGACGGTCGTATCTCGGTCGCCGCCGTCAACGGACCCTCTTCCGTGGTCGTCTCCGGTGACCCGCAGGCCCTGGACGAGCTGGTCGCCGAGTGCCTGGCGGCCGAGATCCGTGCCCGTAAGGTCGATGTGGACTACGCCTCGCACTCCGCCCACGTGGAGGAGATCGAGGCCGAACTGGCGAAGCTGCTCGCCGGGATCACCCCACGCAGTGGTGAGACCGCCCTGTACTCCTCCCTCACCGGCGAGCTCCTCGACGGCCGGGAGATGGGCTCCGGCTACTGGTACAACAACCTCCGCGAGACCGTCGAGTTCGAGCAGGCCACCCGCGCCGCCCTCGCCGACGGCCACTCCGTCTTCATCGAGGTCAGCCCCCACCCCGTCCTGTCGATGGGCCTCCAGGGCACCGTCGAGGACGTAGGCGCCGACGCCGCCGTGCTCGGCACCCTGCGCCGTGACGAAGGCGGCCTCGATCGGTTCCTCACCTCCCTCGCCGAAGCCCATTGCCATGGTGTGGCCGTCGACTGGGCCGGAGTCTTCGCGGGCACCGGAGCCCGGCCCGTGGCCCTGCCCACGTACGCCTTCCAGCGCGCCTACTACTGGCCCGACCCGCCGGCGCCCGGCAGCTTCCTCGCGACACCCGCGGCCTCGGGCGAGCCTGCCGAGACCCTCGACGACGACGAGGTCGCCCGGACGAGCGGGGAGTTCGCGGCGCAGCTGCGGGACGCACCGGCCGCCGAGCGACACTGGCTGCTCGTCGGCCTCGTGACACAGCACGCGGCCGCCGGCCTCGGCCACGACTCGGCCGAGGCCATCGAGAAGGACACCAACTTCCTGGAGCAGGGCTTCGACTCCCTGACCGCGCTCAAGATGCGCAACAACCTCCAGAAGGTCCTCGGCGTCCGCCTCTCGCCGACGCTGCTCTTCGACCACCCCACCCCGGTCCGGCTCGCCCGTCACCTCGCCGAGCGCCTGCTCGGCTCCGAGGCAGTGGACGAGGCTCCGCAGCCGGGCGCCAACGGTCTGCTCGGACAGCTCTTCCGGCACAGCCGGGACATCGGCAAGCCCGTGGAGTACACCGAACTGCTGATCAACCTGGCCTCCTTCCGGCCGACCTACGAGGACCACGCGAGCCTCCAGACGCCCCACCGCGCGGTCCCGCTGGCCCGGGCCGGCACGGAGGACGCCCGCCCGGCCCTGATCAGCTGCTGCACCATGTCGATGCTGTCCGGCGCCCACGAGTACGCGCGCCTGGCGGCCGGCTTCCGCGGCGTCCGGGACGTCTACGCCCTGCCGCACCCCGGGTTCGGGGCCGGCCAGGACCTGCCCGCGAGCCGCGACACGCTGCTGCGCACCCACGCGGACACGGTCCTGCGGACTGTCGGGGACAGCCCGTTCGTCCTGACCGGGCACTCCGGCGGCGCGATGGTCGCCAGCGTCCTCTCCCTGGAGCTGGCCCGCCAGGGCAGGGCCCCGGAGGCGGTGGTCCTCATGGACAGCTACCCCGTCGACAGCCCGGTGCTCGTCAACTGGATCCCGCAGATGCTCGACGGCATGGTCGAACGGGACAGCGCCTACACGCCGATGGACGACTACCGCACCACGGCCTGGGCGGCGTACCTCCAGTTCTTCTTCGACTGGAAGGCCCAGCCGCTCGACATCCCGACCCTCCTGGTCCGTGCGGCCGACCCGCTCGGCACCATCCCCGAGGACGCCGACTGGCGTGCCCATTGGCCGTACCGCCACGACGTGGTCGACGTTCCCGGCGACCACTTCACGATGCTGGGCGACCACTCGGAGGACGTCGCCAAGCGCATCCAGGGGTGGCTGACCGACCAGGGTCTGTGACCCCCGCACGCCCGGGATGACAACGGGAGAGGAGCGGGGCCCCCCCGGGGGGGGCGCGCCCCGCCCCGTGGCGGGGGGGGGGGGGGGGGGCCGGGCCCCCCCCCCCCGGCCCCCCCGGGGCCCCCCCCCCCGCCCCCGCGCCCCCCGGTGGGGGGCGGGCCCCCCCGCGGGGGGGCCCCCCCCCCCCCCCGCCCCCCCCCCGGGGGGGGCCCCCCCCCCCCGGGGGGGGCCCCCGCTCCTCTCCCGTTCGCGGCGGCTGGTCCCGCGCGCGGCGCACAGCGCGCGGGACCAGCGCGTCAGCTCAAGCGCTCCGCGACCTCCGCGATGTGGCTCAGTGTCGGGCGGGCGATGAACGGCGCCAGGTGGGACATGAACTCCTTCTCCCGCTCCGGCGCCACGACCGTCGAGGCCACCCGCGCCAGCATGGTCAGCATGCTCACCGAGTCGCCGCCCAGCGCGTGGAAGTCCGGGTCCTGGCCCAGCCTGTCCGCCGGAAGACCCAGCGTGTCGGCCCAGATCCCGGCCATGACGGCCTCGACGCCCGCACGCTCCCCGGCCGCATCCTCCGGCTCCTCCGCCGAGTCGAAGGGCTTCGGCAGAGCGGAGACGTCGACCTTGCCGTTGGGGGTCAGCGGCAGCTCCGGGATCACCAGCGTCGTGCCCGGGACCATGTAGCGCGGCAGGCGCTCGGCGACGAACGAGGCGAGCGCGTCCGTCGCCACCTCCTCGTCCAGCACGACCCACGCGTACAGCGCCTTGTCGGTCGTACCCGGACGCGGCAGGCCGGCGACGAAGGCACTGGCCACCGCCGGGTGCTCCTCGAGGGTGCGGGCGATCTCCGCCGGCTCCACCCGGTGGCCGTGCACCTTGACCTGCTCGTCCGTCCGGCCCGCCGACTCCAGCTCGCCGGACGGCAGCAGCCGCGCCAGGTCACCGCTGCGGTAGACGCGCGTGCCGTCGGCGAGGTGCACGAACCGCTCGGCGTTCAGATCGGGGCGGCCCCGGTAGCCGCGGGCGAGCTGGTCCCCGGCCAGGAACATCTCGCCGACCTCGCCCGGCTCCACGAAGCAGCCGCGCGCGTCCAGCAGATGGATCCGGGTGTTGGGGGTCGGCACACCGATCGGCACCGACGGCAGCTCTGTGTCCCGCGCCGGGTCGAACAGCCGGGACATGCAGCCGATCGTCGTCTCCGTCGGACCGTACTCGTTGAAGATGCGGCACTCCGGACCGAAGATCTCCTGCGCCCGGGCGGCGACCGCGCCGCGCAGCAGCTCGCCGCCCGCGATGACCGTACGGAAGCCCACCGGACGCAGTCCCAGCCGGCTGATCAGGTCCAGATGGGTCGGGGTCAGCTTGAGCGCGTTGGCCCCCGACGAGGTCAGGATGGACCGCAGCACCACATGGTCGATGTCGTCCGGGACCAGGGCGATGGAACCGCCGACCAGCAGCGGCAGGAACAGCGCCGTGTTGGAGAGGTCGAACGCCAGCGAGGTGAAGAGCGGGAAGCAGGTGGTGTCGTCCACCCCGTACGTACGCAGCGCCCAGTCGGCGAAGACCGTCAGCTGGGCGTGCTCGACCTCGACTCCCTTCGGGCGGCCCGTCGAACCGGACGTGTAGATGATGTACGCGAGATCGCCGGGCCGTACGCCGGCGGCGGCGGGCCGGCCGCCGCGGTCGGCGAGGTCCTCCAGGACCGCCGCCTCGCAGCCCACCGGCACCAGGTCGCGCTTGGCGAGCGCCCGGTCGACCAGGCACACGCTCGCCCGGGCGTCCCGCAGCAGGCCGGACAGGCGCTGGTCGGGGTGGGCAGGGTCCAGCGGCAGATAGGCGGCGCCGGCCTTGAGGACTCCCCAGATGCCGGCCATCGCCGCGACCGTGCGGCCGGCCGCGAGACCCACCACCGAGCCGCGGCCCACTCCTCGGTCCTGCAGCTCCGCGGCTATCGCGTCGGCCCTGCGGTTCAGCTCAGCGTAACCGACCGGACCCTCCGGGCCGTTCAGCGCGATCGCGTCCGGGGTGCGGGCGGCCTGCGCCTCGAACTGCTCCACCACGGTCGCGGACCGCGCCAACGGCCGGGCGGTGTCGTTGCCCGCCCACTCCTTGCGGTGCGAGGGCGACAGCTCCTCCTCGATCGCGTCGAGGAGAGCTTCGGCCCGCTGGGCGGCCCCGGGGCCGTCGTGCCAGCCGATGGTGATCTCCGTACGGCCGGCGAACTCCAGCAGGTCCACCTCCGGCGGACCGACCGGGCCCGAGTTCGGCAGGGCGAAGACGTCGGTGGCCCGGAACCCGACGGTGCTCAGCGCGTCCGGGCTGATCTTGCCCATGTTGGAGAGCGTCGCCAGGGCGGAGTATTTGTTCCGCGCGGCCGAGTACGCGTCGAGTTCGGCGATCTGGCCGCGCAGGATGTCCAGCGGCACGGTCGTCATGACGGTGTCGGCGCGGGCCGCCAGGTCGTGGCCCTCGGCCAGCAGCGTCAGCATCTGCTCGTGCGCGTCCTCCCACCCGGCGTCGGCATCCACCTCGAACAGCGGATTGTGCGTGAGGTTGCCCGTCGAACGCAGGTCGGGGGCGTAGCGGCGCAGGTCCACCGGAACCATGAAGCGCCCGGTCCGCACACCGCGGGACCGGGCGATGGCGAGCGCCACCTTGGCGACCGCACCGGGGTGCGAGCCGTCGACAGTGCGCCGGCGCCAGAAGAAGCCGCGGTTCTCGGCCCCGGCGGCCCGGGGACCCAGCGCGGACGGCCAGTTCAGGTCCGCCTGGACACCGGGGGAGGACGGCACGCCCTCCGCGTCGAGCCGGTCGAGGAGCTGCGCCTCGCTCACCGGGTCGGGCGCCCCGAGCAGCGGCTCACCGCGGAGCGCCCGGAACACCTCCTCGGCCCAGAACATCAGGCCCTTGCCGTCGAGGGCGCCGTGGAAGGCGCGGAAGACGATGTGCGTACCGCCGGGGTGCCCCGCCAGCAGCACCTCGCACGTGGGACCGCCGTCCCCCATCAGGGGGCGGTGGAGGTCCGGCGCGTCGGCGGCCGGGTCCAGGCTGCCCGCGGGCAGCTCCCGTACCACCGGCGTCGTACCGCTGTCCCGCCACGTCATGCCCTCGCGGGTGAGCCGGGTACCGGGGCAGGAGACCGCGGCCTCCTCGACCGCGGCGGCCAGCTCGGGCCGGGTGATCACCCCGGTGCCCTGCACGAACAGATGCATGACACCGGGCACCGAGTCCGGATAGACAAGGAACCAGGCCTCCATGGGGGAGACCGGCCGACTGTAGGTGGTGGGGTCCGCCCCGATGGGCATGGCGTGCTACCTCTCCGTGGTGTTCAGCAGGTTCGGCCCAGCGCTCTGCAGCACCTGGCCGCCGTCCGGGCGCGACGCGCGCGACCGCCGGTGGTCGATGTGTACGAAAATCCGCTGGAGCCAGCGGTCAGCGCCGTCGTAGCGCGGCTGGAACGCGTTCCGGCCGTGCAGCGCCATGCGGTTGTCGACCAGGGCCAGGTCGCCCGGCGCGAGCAGCAGCTCCCGGTAGGTTTGCTCGACCGCCTTCTCGAGCAGCTGCAGCGCGTCGGCGGCGGTGTCGTCCAGCGCCGTCGTACTGCTGAAGTCGACCGTCAGGTCCGGGTCGTCGGGGCTGCCGGTCAGCACACCGCGCGGCTTTTCACTGCCCGGCGGCATGTCGAACGAGGCCGGCGCGGCGATCGTGAAGCGCGGCTTGTGCAGCACAGCCCGGACCGGCTCCGGGAGCAGCGGCACTATGCGGCGGACCGACGCCACCCGCAGCTTCGCCACGTTCTCGTGGTCGTTGCGCACACACATCAGGCCGACGAAGTCGGGGCGCAGCGGATGGAAGGCGTTCTCCGTGTGCATGTTCAGCTTGGCGGAGCCCGCGTTGCCCTGGAACTTCTCCATGCCGGGCACCGGCACCACGTCCTGCACCAGGGCGCCGGACTTCTCCTTGTCGAAGGCGACCACCTCGCCCAGCGCCATGCCGATCAGGGTGAGCGCCGCGGCCGGCACCGTCGCGGTGCGCTGCACCGAGCCGGCGACGGTCGGCGTGGTCGGCTCCTCGCCGGACGCGTGCTGCGGCAGATTGCGCAGCAGCAGCATCGCGTCGGTACCCGCGTCCCAGGTGAACCTCCGCAGCCGGGCCCGCAGCCTGGGCGGCAGCTCACTCGACAGCGTGCGGGCGGCGTCCACCCAGCGGGGGTCGTCGATCAGATGGGGGGCCGTACCGGCCAGGGTCACGGCCGAGGCGGCGAGTTCGGCCTTCTCCGCATCGTCCAGCCGAAAGACCGGATCGGCGATGCTTGCCACCTCCGTATGGGCAGACATAAGTCTCCATTCGTTGACGAGATGTCATGAGCGAATGCCATGTGCTTTTTTCGAGCAGGCTACGAGTGGCCGGAAACCTCGACAACCCTTATCGGTAGGGGTTGTCCCCCTATCGATGAAGGACACTTGCTGCAAGGCCACTTGATGCCACTCGCGAAGCCGGATTCGGCCCGCGGGCCACGCTACGGTGGCTGCAATCACAGCTCTTGGCGGCGGCCGATGAATGCGCCAACATGGTCCGGCAGCCTGGCGGCCACGGTCAGGGCCTCGGAATTCGAGCACTCGGAAGCGTGGATACCCTTGAGCGCACAGACGACGGAAATCAGCCCCTCACATCTATCCGCCGCACTCGATTACGCGGACGGAGCATTCGGACGGCCGGGACGCGGAGAATTCGGGAGAGCGGCGGCCTTCAAACGCAACCGCCCCCGCGTCGGCCACATTTCCTTCCTGAACTGCCTGCCCCTGTACTGGGGCCTCGCGAAGACCGGCAGCCTGCTGGACTTCGATGTCACCAAGGCCAGCCCCGAAATCCTCAACACCGCCCTGGTCGAGGGCCGGCTGGACATCGGCCCGATCAGCGTCCTCGAGTACCTCAAGCACGCCGAGGACCTGGTCGTCCTGCCGGACATCGCGATCGGCAGCGACGGCGACGTCCAGTCCTGCCTGATCATCAGCAAGGTGCCCCTCGAGGAGCTCGACGGTGCGAAGGTCGCCCTCGGCTCCACCAGCCGCACCTCCGTCCGCCTCGCCCAGCTGCTGCTCGGCGAGCGCATCGGCGTCCACCCCCGCTACCACGTCAGCGAGCCCGACCTCGGCGTGATGATGCGCGACGCCCAGGCCGGCGTGGTCATCGGCGACGCCGCCCTGTGCGCCGCCCTCTACGAGGCGCCCCGCCTCGGCCTCCAGGTGCACGACCTCGGCGGCATGTGGCAGGACTGGACCGGCCTCCCCTTCGTGTTCGCCGTGATGGCGGCCCGGCGCGAATTCCTGGACCGCGAACCCGGAATCGTCCACCGCGTCCACAACGACCTCCTGCACGCACGGGACATTTCCCTGCAGGAGATCGATCTGATCTGCGAACAGGCCGCCGAATGGGAGACGTTCGCCCCGGAGACACTGAAGGACTATTACCTCAACGGACTCGACTTCGATTTCGGCCCGCGACAGCTCGCAGCCGTCACCGAGTTCGCGCGAAAGGTGGGCGGCCCGGACGCCGGATTCTCCCCGAACGTACGGATCGACGTACTCGGACTGCGCCCGTAGGGGCAACGCAGGGGGCGGCAGGGGTTCAGTCACGTAAGCCGGTCGAACACACTGGCCGCAACACTCTCGGCCGGAGTCCGCCGCTCGGCGTGTGAGAGCCGGGAGGGGCCGACTCGAGAGACGGATATGGTGACATGCTGCGTGCCGAGCTGATCCGCCCATTCCCTGAAATCCTGCAGGGGCACGCCGAACGGTACGCCGGGAAAACGGCATTCCGCGACGCGCGCAGGGCCGTCACGTACGCCGACCTGGACCAGCGCACCCGGCGGCTCGCCGGACATCTCGCGGAACTCGGACTGAACCCCGGGGACCGCGTCGTCATCCTGCTCGGCAACCGCGTCGAGACCGTCGAGAGCTACCTCGCGGCGATCCGCGCCGCGGCCGTCGGCGTCTCCGTCAACCCGCACTCCGCCGACGCCGAACTCGCCCACATCCTCACCGACAGCGGCGCCCGCCTCGTCATCACCGACCCTGCACACGCCGCCCAGGTCCGGCGCGCCCAGAGCCCCGACCACCCGGCGCCCGCACTCGTCGTCGTACCGGACACCACCGGCCCGACACCGCCCGAGCCCGGCACGGCCTGCTACGAGACCCTCGCCACCACCGAACCCGGCACCCCCGCCCGGGACTCCCTCGGCCTCGACGACATCACCTGGCAGCTGTACACCTCCGGCACCACCGGCAAGCCCAAGGGCGTGCTGTCCACCCAGCGCAACGCCCTCTGGGCGGTCGCCGCAGCCTACGCGCCGGTCGCCGGGCTCTCCGCCGACGACCGCGTCGTCTGGCCGCTGCCACTCTTCCACAGCTTCTCCCACGTCGCCTGCGTCGTCGGCGTGACCGCCGTCGGCGCCACCGCCCGCATCGTCGACGGCTTCTCCGCCGAGGACATCGCCGCCGCCGTCCGCGAGGAGTCCGCCACCTTCCTCGCCGGCGTCCCCGCCCTGTACCAGCACCTCGTCGACGCCGCTGACGGACACGGCTTCCAGAGCACCGAGCTGCGCACCTGCCTGGTCGCCGGCGCGATCACGACCGCCACCCTCCAGACCGCCTTCGAAGCCGCGTACGGCGTCCCGCTGCTCAACCTCTACGGCAGCACCGAAGCCTGCGGCGCCATCACCATGAACACCGCCACCGGCCCCCGCGTCGAAGGCTCCTGCGGCCTGCCCGTCCCCGGCCTCGACGTACGCCTCGTCGACCCCGCCACCGGAGCCGACAGCGCGCCCGGCGCCGAAGGCGAGATCTGGGTCAAGGGCCCCAACGTGATGGCCGGCTACCACAACCGGCCCGACGCCACCGCCGAGGTCCTCGCCGACGGCTGGTACCGCACCGGCGACCTGGCCCGCCGCGCCCCCTCCGGGTACTTCACCATCACCGGCCGCCTGAAGGAACTCATCATCCGCGGCGGCGAGAATATCCACCCCACCGAGATCGAGGACGTCCTGCGCGCCCTGCCCGGCGTCGCCGACGTCGCCGTCACCGGGGCGCCGGACCCCGTCCTCGGCGAAGTTCCGGTGGCCTTCCTCGTCCCCGGGCCCGACGGCCTGCCCGCCCCCGCCGAACTCCTCGCCGCCTGCCGTACACACCTGTCGTACTTCAAGGTCCCGCACGCGTTCCACGCCGTCGCCCGCATCCCCCGTACGGCCTCCGGCAAGATCACCCGCCCCGCCCTCCTCACCTGCCCCTCCCGCCTCCTGGCCGCGCCCGCCCCCGGCCACACCCTCCACCACCCCCGGTGGTCCCCCCTGCCGGCCACGACCGGCGACGCGGCCGCCGACCGGACCACCGCACCCGGGGACTGGGTGGTCCTGGGAACGGCCGCTTCCCGCCTGACCGGCGCACTGCGGGACGCCGGCGCCACCGTCCACACCCACCCCGACGCGGCCTCGCTCACCGCCGCCCTGGCCGCCGGCGCCCCGGCACCCGAACGGGTCCTGCTCGTACCCGCCGAGCACACCGACCCGGCCACCGCCGCCGAGGACCTGGCCGACACCGTCGGTGAACTCCTCGCGGACAGCGCCCTCCAGGCCACCCACTGCGTCGTGGCCACCCGCGGCGCCGTGTCGACCGGCCTCGGCGACCCGGTCGTCGATCCGGCCCATGCCGCCGTACGCGGCGCCCTGCGCGCCCTCGACGACCGCCACCCCGGCCGCTGCGCGCGCATCGACATGGACCCCGCCACCGACGCGACCACCCCCGCCGACCTGCACGCCCTCCTCCACGCCCTCGACACAGGCGTCCGCGAAGGCGCCGTCCGCCGCGGCCGGATCCTCGTACCTGGACTGCGCGGCGCGGCACACATCGGCTCCGGGGCGTCCTCCGCCGGCCCCCTCGAACCCCACGGCACGGTCCTGATCACCGGCGCCGAGGATCCGGCCACGGCCGACCTCGCCCGCCACCTCGTCACGTCCCACGGAGTGCGCGACCTCCTGCTGCCGTACTCCACCGACAAGGACGCGGTAGAGGCCCTGAGCGCCGAACTGGCCGACGCGGGCGCTGAGATCACCACCCTCGCCCTCGACCCGGCCGCCGTCCTCGCCGCCGCCCCGGCCCCGCTCACCATCGTGGTGCACACCCTCCCCACCGGGCTTCGCACCGCCGTCGACACCACCCTGGCCCTCCAGCGGATCGCCGGGCCCGCCCGCCTGCTGCTGATCGCCCCGCCCGGCACGGCCCCCGCCGCCGAGGCATTCGCCCACGCCCTCGCCGCCCAGCGCCACGCCCAGGGCCTACCCGCCCTCGCCCTCACCACCGGCAACGAGCTGGCGGGCCGCGAACGCACGGCGGCACTCGACGCCGCCCTGCTGCTCCTCGGCGACGAGCCCAGTCTCGTCGCGGACCCCGCCGTCACCGCGACGGCCGAGCCCGCACCGCACCCCGCCGCACCGGAGCCCGCGACGGCCCGGCGACTGCGGGAGGAACTCGCCCCTCACACCGAGCAGGAACAGATACGGATTCTCCTCGAGCTCGTCCGCACCGAGGCCGCCGAGGTGGCCCAACTGCGGGCGGCCCACGAGGTCGAGCCCGACCGGGCGTTCAGGGACCACGGCTTCACCTCCCAGGCGGCCGTCCGTCTTCGCGGCCGCCTGACCACGGCCACCGGCCTCGCGCTCCCGGCCACCCTGGTCTTCGACCACCCCACCCCCGCCGCCGTCGCCCGCCACCTCCACCTGCTCCTGACCGGAGCCGGCACCGCTACCGGCACGGGCGTCCCGGACCCGTCGGCGGAACGCACCGGCACCCTCCACGATCCCATCGCGATCGTCGCGATGGCCTGCCGGCTCCCCGGCGGCATCGCCTCACCGGACGACCTCTGGCGGATGGTCGCCGCCGGCGGCCACGGCATCACCCCCCTCCCCGACGACCGGGGCTGGGACCTGGCCGCCCTCTACCACCCCGACCCGGACCACCCGGGCACCATGTACGTCCGCGACGGCGGCTTCCTGCACGACGCGGCCGGGTTCGACGCCGCGTTCTTCGGCATCAAGCCGCGCGAGGCTCTCGCCATGGACCCGCAGCAGCGACTCGTGCTCGAGACCTCCTGGGAGGCCCTGGAGCGCGCGGGCATCCCGCCGCTCTCCCTGCACGGCACCCGGACCGGCGTCTACGTCGGCCTCATGTACCACGACTATGCGGCCGACAGCGGAGCCGCCCTCGGCGCGGCCGAAGGCTACGTCTGCACCGGCACCGCCGGCAGCGTCGCCTCCGGCCGCGTGTCCTACGCCCTCGGCCTGGAGGGCCCGGCGGTCACGGTCGACACCGCCTGCTCGTCCTCGCTGGTCGCGCTGCATCTGGCGGCGCAGGCGCTGCGGGCGGGGGAGTGCGACCTCGCCCTTGCGGGCGGTGTGAGCGTGATGGCAGGACCCGGCTCGTTCGTCGAGTTCAGCCGGCAGGGCGGCCTGGCCGCCGACGGCCGCTGCAAGTCCTTCGCGGAGGGCGCGGACGGCACGGGCTGGTCCGAGGGCGT
>NZ_JBIAIK010000030.1:0-39667 GCF_042871385.1 Streptomyces sp. NPDC005808
GACGCCCTCGGCGGCGTGGCCGGCGATGGCGACATCGCTGGTGGAGTGGAGACGGATGCGCTGGTATCCGCTGATCCGCCCCATCGCGCCGCGCAGGATGGACTCCATCACGATCGGCTTCGCCCAGCGCCGGCCGGAGCGGGCGCCGGTCAGCACGGCGATGGAGTCGGCCAGCCGGCCCGCCTGGGCGGTGCGGTGGTCCAGGTGCAGCAGGTCGCCCAGGACGTCCTCGGCGGAGTGCCGGTGCTCCATGTCCCGCAGGTCGGCGAGCATGCTGGTGGCGAGGGCCTGCATCCGGCCCGCGGCGTTGGCGCAGGCGGCGACGGCGGCGGAGCGCTCGGTGTCACTGCGGGCGGCGCGGGCCTTGAGGCGCGCGTTTTCGGCGGTGAGCTGCTCGGTGCCGGCCGTGGCGTCCTTGATGACGCGGGCCGTCTCGGCGGCCGCCGCGGCCTTGATCCTGGCCGTCTCGGCGGTGAACCGCTGGGCGTCGGCCGCGGACGCCGACACCATGCGCGAGGTCTCGGCGGTGAACCGGCCGCTCTCGGCGGCGAGCAGTTCGCGCAGTCGGCGCGCGGCGAGGCGGGCGTGGACGGCGGTGGCGACGGCGGCGGAGAGCAGCACGGCGGCGGCGCTCGCCCCCCAGGCCACTGCGGTCCTGGCCGACTCGGGAGCGGCGGCGACCGCCCACAGGCACAGGGATCCGGTGAGGGCCACGGTGACCAGCAGGGCCAGTGCGGTCGGCCGGGTTGAGGGGCGCAAGCGGAGTCCTTGGGGGGCGGACGGTGATGGATGGGACGGTTCGGGCGAGTCGTGACGGTGATGATCAAATGCGACAACTGGAACTGAGAATTCCCAGACAAGTCTGGGTCACTATATGAGAATTGACGATCTGTTTGGGAAGAACTTGTGGTGTTCTCTGTTCAGTTTGTGTTTGCGAGCCCGGCATATTTCGACGTATTGACGTAATCGGCGGAAACGCGCGGGGCCGTCGGGCGGGGCGGCCGGGCGCGTCCGCCGGGCCGACGGCATCCTGGCCGGATGGCATTCGGCAAGGCTCACCCCGGCGGTACCCCCACCGCGCTCGTCCGTGAACTGCGCGCGTCCGTGAGGGGCGAGGTCGCGTTCGACGCCACGGCGCGCGCCCTGACGACGATGGACGCCTCCAACTACCGGCGGGTCCCCCTCGGCGTGGGGGGGCCGCGCGCCGCCGCCGCCCACAACCCCCCCCGGGCCGGCTGCCGGGGGCCCGGGGGGGCCCGCGGGGTGTCCCCTTTTGGACACCGTGGTGCACCCCCCGCGGCCCGGGCTGGGCGGGGGGGGCCCCCGCGCGCGGGGGGCCCCCGCGCCATGCCCTCCACGTAAGCCACACACCCGGAAGCGCGGGAGATCGTGTTCGACTTTCTTGAAGGTTACGACGTCCTCGCGGCGTTCTGGATGACGGTGAAGCTCACCGCCCTCTCCGCCCTGGGCTCCCTGATCCTGGGCACCCTGCTGGCCGCCATGCGGGTCAGCCCGGTCCCGCTCATGCGCGGGTTCGGCACCGCCTACGTCAACATCGTCCGCAACATCCCCCTGACCGTCATCATCGTCTTCGCCTCACTCGGCCTCGCCGACATCTTCGGCATGACGATGGGAGCGCCCGACGATTTCGAAGTCCAGGACTTCCGCCTAGCCGTGTTCGGTCTGGTCGGCTACCACGCCGCCTTCGTCTGCGAGGCACTGCGCTCCGGCATCAACACCGTGCCCCCCGGGCAGGCCGAGGCGGCACGCGCCATCGGGCTGAGCTTCAGTCAGGTCCTGAGGCTCATCGTCCTTCCGCAGGCCTTCCGCTCGGTGATCGGCCCGCTGGCCAACGTACTGATCGCGCTGACCAAGAACACCACGGTGGCGGCCGCGATCGGCGTCGCCGAGGCCGCCTCTCTGATGAAGGAAATGATCGAGAACGAGGCCCAGACGGTCGCCATCGGTGCGGTCTTCGCCTTCGGGTTCGTGGTATTGACCCTGCCGACCGGCCTCATCCTCGGCTGGCTGAGCAAGCGACTGGCGGTGAAGCGATGACCTCCGTGCTCTACGACACCCCGGGTCCCCGCGCCAAGCGGCGCAATGTGATCTTCTCGGTGATCTTCTTCGTCCTGCTCGCCCTGTTCCTGTGGTGGATCTGGCAGACCATGGACGGCAAGGGCCAGCTGAAGTGGGACCTTTGGGAGCCGTTCACCACGTCGCAGGCCTGGACGACATACCTGCTGCCCGGCCTCGGTGAGACCCTGAAGGCCGCGGCGATCGCCATGGTGATCGCCCTTCCGCTGGGCGCGGTCTTCGGCATCGCGCGCCTCTCCGATCACCGATGGGTGCGGGGCGCTGCCGGCGCGGTGGTCGAGTTCTTCCGGTCGATCCCGGTGCTACTGCTGATGCTGTTCGCCAACGAGTTCTACGTCCGCTCCACGAACATCGGAAGCGAAGAGCGGCCTCTCTACGCCGTCGTCACCGGCCTGGTGCTCTACAACGCCTCGGTCCTCGCCGAGATCGTACGAGCCGGCATCCTCTCGCTGCCCAAGGGGCAGTCGGAGGCCGCCATGGCGGTCGGTCTGCGCAAGGGCCAGACGATGACCAACGTCCTGCTGCCGCAGGCGGTCACCGCGATGCTGCCGGCCATCGTCAGCCAGCTCGTCGTCATCGTGAAGGACACCGCGCTGGGTGGCGCGATGCTGGGGTTCACCGAGCTGCTCAGCTCGCGCAGCACGCTGGCGGCCAACTACGCGAACGTCATCCCCAGCTTCATCGTGGTGGCGATCATCTACATCATCGTGAACTTCATCCTCACCAGCTTCGCCGGCTGGCTGGAGGGCAGGCTGCGGCGCAGCAAGAAGGGCACGGGCGTGGTCCTCGGCGAGGACGCGGTGGAGATCAACCCAGCCGCGGTGGGCGGCGGTTTCGGGACCGGTGGCGAGGGCGGCGGCCCGAGCGGCTTCACCTTCACCGACAAGCCACCCCGATGATCTGATGTACAGTCAAGTATCTTTGATCTGATGTACGGTCAAGTGCCTTGAACAGCACGGAGGCAGTGGCGTGATCGCCACTGCCTCCGTCACTTGACGCAAGCACCGGCAATAGGTTGCATACGTTCTGTGATCGTGCACCCCGCTCCAACTGCCTGTTCCCGTACGTCCCTCAGGGCACCGCTCCGGGCAGGGGGCACCGCGCCGTGGACCCGGTGATCATCGTCGGAGCGGGGCCCGTGGGGCTCACGCTCGCCCTTGCCCTCGCCCGCCAGGAGGTCCCCTCCGTGGTCCTGGACGAAGGACCGGGCAAGGACGAACAGCGGCCCGCGCGAACGGTGGTTCTACGCGAGGACACCGCCGCACTCGTCGAGCGGCTGACGGGCTCCCCCCTCTCCGAGGCCGGCCTCCGTTGGGCCGGATGGCGGTCGATGCGGCGCAAGCAGGTGATGGGCGAGATCAGGTTCGGTCCAGGGGGCTTTGAAGACGTGGAGGGCCCGGGCCGCCGGGTGGGCCACGACGGTGCGGACGTCCCAGGCGCCGCCGAACCCTTCGCCGCCCCGTTACATCTCGCCCAGCACGTCCTGACCGCCGCCCTGCGCGGGGCGATCGCGGGCGAGCGACTCGTCAAGATCGCGTCGAACAGCCGCCTCGACTCCACCGAGCAGGAGACCTCGGGCGTCACGGCGCACACCCGCGGCCCCAAGGGCACGTGGTGGCGCGGCAGTTACCTCGTCGGCTGCGACGGACCACGCTCGACGGTGCGCAAACTCCAGGACATCCGCTTCCCGGGCCGCACCGCCGTCGAGCGACACGCCGTGGCAGCGCTCCGTACGGAACTCCCCTGGCCCGGCGAGGCGTTGTTGCACCGGATGCCTCCGTGGCGGACGTCGGGCCCCTCAGCCGGAGAGGTGACGGCACGCCCCCTGTCCGACGGCGTGTGGCGGCTGGACTGGCTGCTGCCCCCGGGCAAGGACCTCGTCACGCCCGACCTGCTGGTGGCGCGCATCCGGGAGACCCTCGGAGGCTGGAACGGCGGCTCCACACCTCCGTACGAGCTTCTCGACACCGGAGTCCACACCGTCCATCACCGCCTCGCCCGCCGGTGGCGGTCCGGCCGTGTCTTCCTCGCCGGGGACGCCGCTCACCTACTCGGCGCGCTCGGCACGCAGGGCCTGGACGAGGGGCTGCGGGACGCCGACAACCTCGCCTGGAAGCTGGCGCTGGCCTGGCACCACGGACCGCACGAGGCACTGCTCGACAGCTACCAGGCCGAGCGGCGTGCGGTCGTCGCGGCCCGGCTGCGCGCCGCCGATCAGGCCCTGCCGCTGCTGCGTGGCGGCGGAGGGCTGCGCTCGTACGTTCCCGGGTCGGCCCGGGGACACGACACCATCCTCACGGACGGCCACTTGGGGCGCGGTCCGCTGGGTGCGCCGGGGGCGTACGCCGATTCCCCGCTTGCGCCTCCGTACGCCGAGTCGGAGGCTCCCATTGACACGACGCCCGGTGCGCCGGTGGTCGACGTACGGGTGACGGCCGAGGACGGCACGTTCGTGCCGTTGCGGGAGCGGCTCGGGCGTGGCGTGCTGTTGGTGGTGCTGATCGCACCGGGTACCGGCGTGTGGGAGCGCAAGCACTGGGTGACGGCCGGAATCATGCCCCGGCTCGCGGCAGCAGTGACCGCGCTACCGCATCCGGCCGAACTGCTGGTCGCGGAGAGTTACCCCGGCGCGGCCGCGCACACCGTGCTGCTCGTCCGCCCCGACGGGCACCTGGTCACCGCTCTGAGCGGGGTCCGCCCGGCCGATCTGTACGCGGCGGCCGAGGCGACACTGGGCGGACCGGCGAAGGCGGAGGCGGAAGCGGGAGCGACGGCGAGCACGGGCTGATATGTCGGTCACTCAGGGCCGCGTCCCAGGGCGCTGCTGCAACGGTCACCAAGCCCGCCCGGAGTGCCGACGTGGCAGTGCTCAAGACCGCGCGGAGCGCTGACGTGGCGGTGCTCAAGGCCCTCTCAGCCACTGAGGCGGCGTGCTCAATTCCGCCGCCCGGAGCACTGAACCGCGGTCACCGAAGTCGCCCCGCGCACTGATCCCGCGCTCGCTCGGCCTTGGCCCGCAGTGTCGGGCGACAGCGGGTCGAGGTCCACATAGTGACTGTCAGTTGACCCTTCTCCACCGCCATGGTGTACTCCGGATCGTGACCGATACCTGTGTGCACCTGTGGCGGAGGGTCCATATGGACCTGGTCCGCTATGCAGGCTGCATCTGTCACCCGTCCTGCTGATTCGCATCCTTCTCCCCGCGTGAGCCGGCTCTCCATGGCCGCGGGTTCCCAGGCGAAACCCTCAGGACGGTACGTGTGTCTGTGTCACCCTCTGTTTCCGCGCCCCCGCAAGCTCCCACCCAGGCCGAGCTGCTCGAATTCGTGCGCCGTAGCGCCGCCGACGCCGAGCTGATCGCCTCGTTGCCGCTCGATCCCGAGGGCCGAACCTGGGTACGTCTCGAAGGCCCCGGAGGCAGCGAGGCCTGGCTCATCGGCTGGCCTCCCGGCACCGGAACCGGCTGGCACGACCACGCCGACTCGGTCGGTGCCTTCCTCACTGCGTCGGGCGAACTCAAGGAGTACTCACTCACCGCCCGACTGCCCACCGACGGCTGGAAGACCCTCGAACTCACCGAAGGGGTGGACCGCGAGCGCCGGTTGACGGTCGGCAAGGGCCGCTCCTTCGGCCGCCACCATGTGCACGAGGTGCTCAACGAGTCCACCGAAGAACACGCGATCTCGGTTCACGCCTACTACCCGCCGCTGCCCCGGATCCGTCGCTACAGCCGCACGGGCCAGGTGCTGCGCCTGGAGCAGGTGGAGCGCCCGGAGGACTGGCAGTGACCGCTCGACGCCCGCTGGGAGTGGACGAGTTGCTGGATCAGGTCCGCGAGGGACTCGACCGCGTGGAGGCCAAGGAGGCCTACGCCGCCGAGCAGGCCGGCGAGGGTCTCCTGGTCGACATCCGGTACGCCGCCCTCCGTAAACGCGACGGCCTGATCGCTCGGGACGCGGACGAGCCGGAAGGCGCGCCGACGGCCCGTGCCGAGCGAGCACAGCAGCATGCGGTTCTTCATAAGCGAGGGCATTTGTAACGTCGCACGTGCGATTCCTCAAGCCGTACGTGAATACGGGCACCGAGCTTGCGCCGCCCTCCACGCCGGATCAGAACCCCTCGTCCTCAAGGCCTTCCGTGTCCTCGCCCTCCTCCTCCAGCGCTTGGCGGACCACTCTCAGGGCCATGCCCTGGGGGTAGCCCTTGCGGGCGAGCATGCCCGCGAGGCGCCGCAGACGTTTGTCCCGGTCGAGGCCTCGCGTGGAGCGCAACTTGCGGGCGACCAGTTCGCGCGCGGTCGCCTCCTCCTGCTCCGAGTCGAGTTGTCCGACCGCCTCGTCGATCAGCGTCGAGTCCACGCCTTTGGTCCGCAGCTCCTGCACGAGCGCCCGTCTGGCCAAGCCCCGGCCGTGATGCCGGGACTCCACCCAGGCGTCGGCGAAAGCACTGTCGTTGATCAGGCCGACCTCCTCGAAGCGTGACAGCACCTTCTCCGCCACGTCGTCGGGGATCTCGCGTTTGTGCAGCGCGTCCGCGAGCTGTTTCCGCGTGCGCGGGGTCCCGGTGAGCAGGCGCAGACAGATCGCCCGTGCCCGCTCAACCGGGTCCGCTGGGGGCTCCCCCTTCTCGGCCCTCGACGAGGAAGGGGCACCTCCGTCCTGTAGGTCGCCGGACGACTCACCAAAACCGCCGCGCCTCCGACGTCCTCGTCCGCCACGCGGCCCGCTGTCACTGCGCCGGCCACCACCCCAGCGCGGGCCGCCGCTTGACGAACCGTCACCCCGAGGCAGGCCTTCGCCGCCCCATGAGCCGCTCTCCCGCGACGCCCCCCTGCCATCCGGCTCGCCGCCGTAGAACCCGTCGGCACCGGACGTCCCACCGTCGTACGCCCCGTCACCGCCGTACGCCCTGTCACCGTCTCCGGCCGAGACGCCCACGCCCCCGTCGTACCCCTGCCCTTGCCCCTCCGGGGCAGCAGGGTAGGCGTACTCGGCCCAGTCGGTTCGTCGCGTCATGGGCTAGCTCTTGGCCGCCGCGGTCTTGGGCTTGGAAGCCTTGGCCGCCGGAGCGGGCACCGTCTTGGCGGCCCCGTCCGAAGCGACCGAGACCGCCGCGTCCACACCCGGCTCGACGGTGGGCTTCTCCGGCTTCACACCGACGCCCAGCTTCTCCAGGATCTTCTTCTCGATCTCGTTGGCGAGATCGGGGTTGTCCTTGAGGAAGTTGCGCGCGTTCTCCTTGCCCTGGCCGAGCTGGTCGCCCTCGTACGTGTACCAGGCACCGGCCTTGCGGACGAAGCCGTTCTCCACGCCCATGTCGATCAGGCCGCCTTCACGGCTGATGCCATGCCCGTAGAGGATGTCGAACTCGGCCTGCTTGAAGGGCGGCGCGACCTTGTTCTTGACGACCTTGACGCGGGTGCGGTTGCCGACCGCGTCGGTGCCGTCCTTCAGGGTCTCGATGCGCCGGATGTCGAGCCGCACCGAAGCGTAGAACTTCAGTGCCCGGCCGCCGGTCGTGGTCTCCGGTGAGCCGAACATCACGCCGATCTTCTCGCGAAGCTGGTTGATGAAGATCGCGGTGGTCTGCGACTGGCTGAGCGCGCCGGTGATCTTGCGGAGCGCCTGGCTCATCAGTCGGGCCTGCAGACCCACGTGCGAGTCGCCCATCTCGCCCTCGATCTCCGCGCGCGGCACCAGGGCTGCGACGGAGTCGATGACGATCAGGTCGAGCGCGCCGGAGCGGACCAGCATGTCCACGATCTCCAGAGCCTGCTCGCCGTTGTCCGGCTGCGACAGGATCAGGTTGTCGATGTCGACGCCGAGCTTCTTCGCGTACTCGGGGTCCAGGGCGTGCTCGGCGTCCACGAAGGCCACCTGGCCGCCTGCCTTCTGCGCGTTCGCCACCGCGTGCAGAGTCAGCGTTGTCTTACCGGAGGACTCCGGGCCATACACCTCCACCACTCGGCCGCGCGGCAGTCCGCCGACGCCGAGGGCGACGTCGAGGGCGGTCGACCCGGTGGGGATGACCTCGATGGGCTCATTCGGCCGCTCGCCCAGGCGCATCACCGCGCCCTTGCCGAATTGCCGTTCAATCTGTGCGAGTGCGGCGTCCAGCGCCTTCTCGCGGTCGGTTCCTGCCATGGGTTCCACCCGATTTGCTTGAGTCGATCGCTTCACGTCAAAGACGCTAACGCCTGCCACTGACAATGCGCCCCGACGCCCGTCCGGCCTGTGGATAACTCGGGCACATCTCCGTGAAAACCCTGCCGAAATCCCCGTCGGGAACTTCGCCGGAGACTCCATGAGAATGGATGTTCGATTTTGGTGTCAAGCGCACCACGCGGCACCACCGACAGTACGTTCACGCTCTGACACCGGCTGAACCTCGCGCCTCGCGCCTCGCGCCTCGCACCTCAACCGCGACGCAGGCACAGGCACAGGCACAGGCACAGGCACAGGCACAGCGGAGCCTGAGTCGGGGCGGCTTGTCCTTACCTGCTGAACAGCCGCCGCACGCGCGCGAAGAGAGGGCTCGTGCCCCGTTCCCGGTGACCGTGCACCCGGGGGTCGTCCGTGACGTCGTACCGCTTCACATAGGCACCCAGGAATGCCTGGAGCGTGGCGATCGCGGGGATGGCGATCAGCGCGCCGACGGCACCGAGGAGCGCCGAGCCCGCGACGACCGATCCGAAGGCGACCGCGGGGTGGATGTCGACGGTCTTCGCGGTCAGCTTGGGCTGCAGTACGTAGTTCTCGAACTGCTGGTAGATCACGACGAAGATCAGCACCCACAGCGCGTACCAGGGATCGACCGTGAAGGCGATCAGCATCGGCAGGGCACCCGCGAGATAGGTGCCGATGGTGGGGATGAACTGCGAGACCAGGCCCACCCAGACGGCCAGCACGGGCGCGTAGGGCACGCTCAGGGATTCCAGCAGGATGTAGTGCGCGACCCCGGAGATGAGCGCCATCAGGCCGCGCGAGTACAGATAACCGCCGGTCTTGTCCACGGCGATCTCCCACGCGCGCAGCACCTCGGCCTGTCGGGCGGGCGGCAGCACCGAGCACAGCGCGCGGCGCAGCCTCGGCCCGTCCGCGGCGAAGTAGAAGGAGAACAGCGTGATCGTCAGCAGTTGGAAGAGGCCTCCGAGCACCTGGGCAGAGACGTCCAGGACGCCGGTGGCGCTGTTCTGGACGTAGTTGCGCAACCAGTCGGAGCGGAGCAGGCCCTCTTGGACGTCGACTCGCTTCAGATCGGTGTGGAAGTGCGCGTTGACCCAGTTGATGACGGAGTCGAGGTAGTCCGGGAAGTCCTCGACGATCTTGATGATCTGGCCCGCGAGCATGGAGCCGAGCAACGTGACGAATCCGGCGGCGAAGACCAGCAGGCCGATGAAGACCAGGAACGTGGCCAGCCCCCTGCGCATGCCCCGCGAGGCCATCCGGCTCACCGCAGGCTCGATGGCGAGCGCCAGGAAGAACGCGATGAGAACGTTGATCAGCAGGCCGGTGAGTTCGTGGAACGCCCAACTGCCCAGCTGGAACACGGCGATGAGCGCGAGGGCCAGCACCATGGCGCGCGGCAGCCAGCGCGGCATGCGTCCGCCCTGCGCGGCGGCGTCCCCGGCCGGGGGGCCGGCGGGCGGCGTCGTGCCGAACGGTGATGCCTGCTGGGCGACCTGAGCGGTCTCATCTGTCGGGGCCACGGAGCAAGTCTCGCCCACGCCACCGACAGATCGAGTGCCGCCCCCAAGTCTTCGTGCGCCGTCAGCGGTTCTCGTAGGGAACGTCCACAGCCGCACACACCACGCGCCACACGTCCTTGGCCTCCCAGCCCGCGTCCAACGCCTCGTGAACGGTCCGCCCTCCGAGCTCCGTCATCACGTGATCGCGCGCGAAGGTTTCGGCGTAATCCGCACCGAAGTGATCCGCCATCCGCTGCCAGAAGACCGTCAACCGCATGACTCCATTATCCCGCTCCTGAGGGTGGGCCCGAGCCGGGACCGCTTGCCGAGACCGCTTTCCGTCCTACGGTCGGACCCATGGCCGAATCAGGAGCATCCCCACTCCCCCCGACGCCCCCGGCGCACTCCCCGCTGGCGCACTCCCCGCTGGCGCGCGCCGAGCACTTCGTCTGGCTCACAGCGCGCGTGCTGGAGCAGCGCCGTTTCGAATACCACTTTCTGAACAGCGACGTCGGCGGCGCCGACGCGGTGGAAACCGCGCTGGCCGCCTATCGCAATGACGACGACGGCTACGGTCACGCGCTGGAGCCCGATCTGCGCGGCCCTGTCAGCCAGCCGCTGCACACCGGGCACGCGCTGCGCGTGCTCGACTCGATCGGGCGCTGTGGAGGACAGCGCGTGGAGCGTGTGTGCCGCTATCTGACCGCCATCTCGATGCCGGACGGCGCGCTGCCGACGATCCTTCCGAGTCAGCGCGGCTATCCGACAGCTCCCTTCGTGCCGGTCGTCGACAATCCGCCGAGCGAACTCCTCGCCACCGGGCCCGCGGTGGGTCTGCTGCACCGCAACGAGGTGTGGCACGCCTGGCTGTTCCGGGCGACGGACTTCTGCTGGCAGGCGATCGACTCCCTGGAGAAGTCCCATCCGTACGAGATCGAGGCCGCCGTGACCTTCCTGGACTTCGCGCCCGACCGCCCGCGCGCGGAGGCTGCCGCCGACCGGCTGGGCCGCCTGGTACGCGAATACCGGCTCGCTGCGCTGGATCCCGAGCGCCTGGAGGCATTCCCGGTCGCGCCCGGTTACGCGCCCGGTGAGCACCATTTCCCCCACGACTACGCGAAGACCCCGGGCTCACTCGCGCGTGCGTGGTTCACCGACGAGGAGATGGCGCGTTCCCTCGACCACCTGGCGAACGAGCAGCAGGAGGACGGCGGCTGGCCGATCCGCTGGCGTCAGTGGGCACCGGGCACGGCACTGGAGTGCCGCCCCATCGTGACGATCGAGGCACTGCGCACCCTGCGGGCGTACGGACGCCCCATCGCCTGACCGTGCGAGTGCTGCGAGTGCTGCGAGAGGCCACGGCGGCCGTACTGCCCGCCGGCCCCAAAGGCCGTGCGACGGCCCGTTGGTCCGCGGTATCCCTCCTGATGCGCCGCACCTCACCCCGTCAACGCCCGCACCCCCGCCGTCACCAGTACGGCAGCGGCGACCACGAGCAGGAAGGGGGCGCGCAGGATCAGTGCGACGGCGGCCGCGGCGAGCCCAGCGGCTTTCGCGTCCACCACCAGGGCCTGCCCGTCGGCGAAGGTCTGCTGGGCCGTGAGAGCGGCGAGGAGGGCGACGGGAAGCAGGGCGGCGAGTCGCTGGACGAGCGGCCGCTCCAGTACGCCGGCCGGTACCAGCAGCCCGATGAGCTTGACGACATAGCAGCCGACCGCAGTCGCGCCGATCGCGATCCAGATGCTCATCGGTCCTCCCCCGGTGCTTCGTCGGCGGTCCGGGCACTGCGGCGGCCCTCTACGTAGAGGGCGACGGGAGCGGCGAGCGCGGCCACCAGGACGGGGACTCCGGCGGGCAGCACGGGCAGCAGACCGAGGCCCAGAAGGACCGCGAAACCCGCGACCACACGCTCCGTCGTGGTCTTCAGCATCGGTGCGAGCAGCGCGAGGAAGACGGCGGGCCCTGCTGCGTCCAGCCCCCAGGCATCGGTGTCTCCGATGGCCTCCGCGCCGACAGCGCCGAGCAGCGTGGTGAGATTCCACAGCACGTAGAGGGTGAGCCCCGTGACGGTGAAGCCGATGCGGACGCTGCGGCGGGTCGGCTGGGCGAGGGCGACCGCCGTGGTCTCGTCGATGACCCACTGCGCGGCGAACGGGCGCACCGCGCGCGGGAGTGCCAGCAACTGCGACAGCCGCAGTCCGTAGAACGCGTTGCGCACCCCGAGGAAGAAGGCGCCGGCGGCGGCCGTGAGCGGGTTGCCGCCGGCCGCGAGCGCGCCCACGAGCGCGAACTGTGAGGCGCCGGTGAACACCAGCAGGCTGAGCGCACAGGTCTGGAGCAGGGTGAGGCCGCTGCCTGCCGAGGTCACCCCGAAGGCGAAACCGGACAGTCCGACGGCGACCCCGACTCCCAGGGCGTCTCGGACGACGGCTGCGTCGGGTTTTCCGCCGTCTCCTTTGTGCGTGTCTGCGAGTGCTGTCTGTTCTGCCACACCCCGGACGGTAGGAGCAGCGGCCCGTCGCCGTCTTGTACGTTCTTGCGCTCCCGCTGGTAAGCGCCCGGCGGCACGCCCACGATCCGGGTGAAGTGGCGGTTGAGGTGCGGCTGGTCGGTGAAGCCGACGGCCACGGCTGCCTCGGCGGGCGCGGAACCGGCATCCAGGAGGTGGCGGGCCCGGCGTACCCGGGCATCGGTCAGCCAGGTGTGGGGCGGCATGCCGTAGGCGTCGCGGAACGCGCGCAGCAGCGCGAACGGGCTGGTGCCGAGGTCTGCGGCGAGCCGCTCCAGAGGCGGGGGCTCGGCCATCCGCTCTTCCAGGACGGTACGCGCGCGTGCCGCGATCCGGCCGCCGGCGGTGCGCACGGGACGCTGCGGAAGTGTGCCCCCGTTCAGGCGCAGCAGCCGGGTCACGGCGACCCGCAGCAGGGTGTCGGCGGCGAGCGCGTTGCCCTCCTCCGCGGCCCTGAGCACCTGGTGGACGAGATTCACGGCGTACGGGTCGTCGAGCACCGGGCTGGTGAACCCTGGGGTGCCCCGGATCGTGGTGGTCTCGGCGGCGATCTCGGCCACCAGTTCCGGCGACGGGTAGACCGCCCCGTACCGCCAGCCCTCGGGGACGCCCGCACGGCCGGTGTGCGGAGTGTCGGGGTTGACCAGCGCCAGGGTGCCCGGGCCCGCGTACTGGTCGGTGCCGCCGTGGTGGAAGACCTCCACCCCGTCGGCGATGGCAGCGATCACGAAGTTCTCGTGGGTGTGCCGCACAAAGACCTTCTCGACGTATCGGGCCCGCAGCAGATCGACACCCGGCAGTTCCGCGTACTGCCAGTGCCGCGCCTTCTCCGCCGAACCCGCCATGTGCTCATTCTGCGTCAGCGGTGCCGATGGCCCCACGCCGCAGGCCGGGGCCCCCGACCGAGGTCGCACTCGGCACCCGTACGAAGCGGCTCCCGCCGACCGGCGCCGCTGCCGCCGTCCGGCCTTCGACACCCCGACACAGCCGCCACCATCACATTTCCGCAGGTCAGAGCGATTGTCAGTGGCCGGGTGCAGGATGGACACATGGTCAGCTCCGCACACCGAGCCCTCGACGGCTTCTCCCCCGCGACCCGCGGCTGGTTCACGGGGGCGTTCTCCGCGCCCACCGCGGCCCAGACCGGGGCGTGGGCGGCCATCGGTGCGGGCTCGGACGTCCTTGTCGTCGCCCCGACCGGCTCCGGCAAGACCCTGGCCGCGTTCCTCGCCGCGCTCGACCAGCTGGCCTCGGCCCCGCCGCCCTCCGACCCCAAGAAGCGCTGCCGGGTGCTGTACGTCTCACCGCTCAAGGCCCTGGCGGTGGACGTGGAGCGGAACCTGCGCAGCCCGCTCACTGGCATCAGGCAGGAGTCGGTGCGGCTCGGGCTGCCCGAGCCCGAGGTGAAGGTCGGCATCCGCTCCGGCGACACCCCGCCCGCCGAGCGCCGCGCCCTCGCCACCCGTCCTCCGGACATCCTGATCACCACCCCCGAGTCGCTGTTCCTGATGCTGACGTCGGCCACGCGCGAGGCGCTGACGGGCATCGAGACAGTGATCCTGGACGAGGTGCACGCGGTGGCGGGCACCAAGCGCGGCGCCCATCTCGCGCTCACTCTGGAGCGCCTGGACGAGCTGCTGCCCAAGCCGGCCCGCCGCATCGGCCTCTCCGCAACCGTGCGCCCCGTGGACGAGGTCGCGCGCTACCTGTCTCCCCAGCGCAAGGTGGAGATCGTCCAGCCGCCGTCCGGCAAGGAATTCGACCTCTCCGTGATCGTCCCGGTCGAGGACTTGGGTGAGCTGGGCGGCTCCCCGGTCGCCGATGCCAACGAAGGCGCGGAGAAACCGTCCATCTGGCCGCACGTCGAGGAGCGGATCGCCGACCTGGTCCAGTCCCACCGGTCCACCATCGTGTTCGCCAACTCCCGCCGCCTGGCGGAGCGGCTCTGCAACCGGCTCAACGAGATCGCGTACGAGAGGGCGACCGGCGAGCCTCTCGATGAAGCCCACGCACCGGCCCAGTTGATGGGCGGCTCGGGCGCGGCACAGGGTGCCCCACCGGTCCTGGCCCGCGCCCACCACGGCTCGGTCTCCAAGGAACAGCGGGCGCTCGTCGAGGAGGACCTGAAGGCGGGCCGCCTCCCCGCCGTGGTCGCCACCTCCAGCCTCGAACTCGGCATCGACATGGGCGCGGTGGATCTCGTCATCCAGGTCGAGTCACCGCCGTCCGTGGCCTCCGGGCTCCAGCGCGTAGGCCGCGCGGGTCACCAGGTGGGCGCGGTCTCCACGGGCGTCGTCTTTCCCAAGTACCGAGGCGACCTCGTACAGGCCGCCGTGGTCACCGAGCGCATGCGCACCGGCTCCATCGAGTCCCTCCGGGTCCCGGCCAACCCCCTGGACGTGCTCGCTCAGCAGCTGGTCGCGATGACCGCCCTCGACACCTGGCAGGTCGACGATCTGCTCACCACGGTCCGCCGTGCGGCGCCCTTCGCATCGCTTCCGGAGTCGGCGTTCACGGCCGTGCTCGACATGCTCGCCGGTCGCTATCCGTCCGACGCCTTCGCGGAGCTGCGGCCCCGAGTGGTGTGGGACCGCGTCGCCGGTACGGTCACCGGGCGCCCCGGCGCACAGCGCCTCGCCGTCACCTCCGGGGGCACGATTCCCGACCGCGGACTCTTCGGGGTCTTCCTCGCGGGAGCCGACCCCAAGAAGGGGGGCGGCCGGGTCGGCGAGCTCGACGAGGAGATGGTCTACGAGTCCCGCGTCGGCGACGTCTTCACGCTCGGCACCAGCTCCTGGCGCATCGAGGACATCACCCGCGATCGCGTCCTGGTCTCTCCCGCACCCGGCGTCCCCGGCAGGCTGCCGTTCTGGAAGGGCGACCAGCTGGGCCGCCCACTCGAACTGGGCCGCGCGGTCGGCGCGTTCCTCCGCGAGGTGGGCTCCCTTCCCAAGGAAGACGCCCGGCTCCGGCTGCTCGCCGCGGGTCTGGACGCCTGGGCAGCGGACAACGTGCTCTCCTACCTCGCCGAACAGCGCGAGGCATGCGGTCACATCCCGGACGACCGCACCATCGTCGTCGAGCGGTTCCGCGACGAGCTGGGCGACTGGCGGGTCGTCGTGCACTCCCCCTTCGGCGCGCAGGTCCACGCCCCCTGGGCCCTCGCGCTCGGCGCCAAGCTCTCCGAGCGCTACGGCATGGACGCCCAGGTCATGCACGCGGACGACGGCATCGTGCTACGGCTGCCCGACGCCGACCTCATGAGCCTCGACCTGCTCGACCAGACACCGACGAAGGCCGGCACCGAATACGACGCGGACCAAGCACCCGTCGGCGCCGCGGACGTCGCCTTCGACAAGGGTGACGTCAACCAGATCGTCACCGACCAGGTGGGCGGCTCGGCACTGTTCGCCTCCCGTTTCCGCGAGTGCGCCGCCCGGGCCCTCCTGCTGCCGCGCCGCAGTCCGGGAAAGCGCACGCCGCTTTGGCAGCAACGGCAACGCGCCGCCCAACTACTCGAGGTGGCAAGCGAGTACGGCTCGTTCCCGATCGTCCTGGAGACCGTTCGCGAATGCCTCCAGGACGTCTTCGACGTCCCTGGCCTCACAGAACTGATGGGCGACATCGAGTCCCGCAAGGTGCGCCTGGTCGAGGTCACCACCCCGGAGCCCTCGCCGTTCGCCCGCTCGCTGCTCTTCGGATACGTCGCCCAATTCCTGTACGAGGGCGACTCGCCGCTCGCCGAACGGCGCGCCGCCGCCCTGTCCCTGGACTCGCGGCTCCTCGCCGAACTCCTCGGGCAGGCCGAGCTGCGCGAGCTGCTCGACGCCGAAGTTCTGACCGAGCTCGAGCGGGAGCTTCAGTGGCTCACCGAGGACCGCCGCATCAAGGACGTCGAGGGCGTCGCCGACCTGCTGCGCCTGCTCGGCCCGCTCACTGCCGCCGAACTGGCCGAGCGCGGCGCCGAGCCGCAGTGGGCCCAGGAGTTGGCCGCCTCGCGCCGCGCCATCCGGGTCCGGGTCGCCGGAGCCGAACACTGGGCCGCCATCGAGGACGCGGGCCGACTGCGTGACGCGCTCGGCACGGCGTTGCCCGTCGGTGTCCCGGAGGCCTTCACCGAGCCGGTCAAGGACCCGCTCGGTGACCTCCTCGCGCGGTACGCGCGCACCCATGGCCCGTTCACGTCGACGACGGCCGCCGCCCGCTTCGGGCTCGGTACAGCCGTCACCGACGGCGCCCTGCATCGACTCGCCTCGGCCGGACGCGTCGTGCAGGGGGAGTTCCATCCGGCGGGTATCGGTCAGGAGTGGTGCGACGCGGCGGTCCTGCGCAGGCTGCGGCGCCGTTCACTCGCGGCTCTGCGCCACGAGCTTGAGCCGGTGCCGCCCGCCGCGCTCGCACAGTTCCTGCCGCAGTGGCAGCACATCGGCAGCGGACACAGGCTGCGCGGCATCGACGGACTGGTCCGCGCCATCGAGCAGTTGCAGGGCGCGTCCGTTCCCGCGTCAGCGCTGGAGAAGCTCGTCCTGCCGTCCCGGGTCACCGGTTACGCCCCCGCACACCTTGATGAGCTCACCGCGGCCGGCGAGGTGGTCTGGTCCGGGGCCGGGTCACTGCCGGGCAAGGACGGCTGGGTCTCGCTGTACCTGGCGGACGCTGCCCCACTGCTGCTTCCCTCCCCGCACCCCTTGGAACTGACCGCGCTCCACCAATCCATCCTGGACGCTCTCTCCGGGGGCTACGGCCTCTTCTTCCGTCAGATCACCGACCAGGTCCGCGCGACCACGCACCCGGACGTCACCGATCCTCAACTGGCCGACGCGATCTGGGACCTGGCCTGGTCCGGACGGCTCACGAACGACACGCTGGCCCCGATGCGCTCCCTGCTGGGCTCGGGCCGCACCGCCGGATCCACGGCCCACCGCGCCAAGCGCTCGATGCCACGCGGGCGCTACGGCTCCGTGACCGGCTCCGCGCGCCCCCAGTCCCGTACCGGCCCGCCGACCGTGGCAGGCCGGTGGTCCCTGCTCCCGGAGCGCGAGCCCGACCTCACCGTGCGCGCCCACGCCCTGGCCCGCACACTGCTCGACCGGCACGGCGTGGTGACCCGGGGCGCTGTCGCCGCCGAGGGCGTCGAGGGCGGCTTCTCCGCGATCTACCGCATCCTGTCCGCCTTCGAGGACAGCGGCCAGGCACGGCGCGGATACGTGGTCGAAGGACTCGGCGCGGCCCAGTTCGCAATGGACGGCGCAGTGGACCGCCTGCGCGCGGCGGCGAACGCCCGGGACCGGGGCGAAGCCCTGGACGAACCGGACCTCCTCTCGGACGGATTCCCAAACCAGCACGCCTTCCCGGATGACCGCTACTCCGCGAGTAACTCAGGCTTCCCGGCCGACAGTTCCCCAGGCACCTCAAGCTTTGCCGACGGCCACACCTCCACGAGTACCTCGAGCCTTCCGGCCGACAGCAGCTCCACAGGCACCCCGGACTCTCCAGGCGGCCACACCTCCACGGGCGTCCCGGACTTCCCGGGCGAAGCCGGTTCCCCACCCCCCAGCGCTCCCTCCGGCAACCGCGGCACCCCACGCACCCCCGCCTTGTCGGGCGACGGCGACCACAATTCAAGCTTCCCCGACAGCCTCGACCCGGCTGACCCCCTCAGCCTCTTCAACGCTCCGAGCCACCCGGGCACCCCCGGCGACCTCCGCGACCCCGGGGCCTTCGATCCCACAAACTCCTTCGACTTCCCACCCGGCCCGCCCGGCCCGCCCGTCCCATCCGATTCCGGCCTCGCCGACGACCACGGTTTTTCCGCCGACCCGGCCGACTCCGCCTTCTCAACCCGCTCCGCATACCCCGAAGGCTCTGCATACCCCGAAGGCTCCGCATACCGCGAGGGCCCTGGATTCCCCGAAGGCCCTGGATTCCCCAACACCGTCGCCCACCGGGGCAGCCGTCCGCGTTCCCGCAGCCGCGCAAGCTCCCCAGCAGTCGTCCTTGCCGCCGCCGACCCCGCCAACGCCTACGGCGCGGCCCTCCCGTGGCCCGAGCCCCCGACCGGCGCAGGACACAAGCCCGGCCGGAAGGCAGGCTCTCTGGTCGTGCTCGTCGACGGCGAGCTGACGCTGTACATGGAGCGTGGCGGCAAGACCCTGCTGGCCTGGCCTGCCGACCCGGACGGCGGCGTCACGCATGACGCCCGCCTGCGCGCCGCAGCCGAGTCCCTCGCGGCAGCGGCCCGCGCCGGCTCCCTCGGCACGGTCACGGTGGAGCGTGTCAACGGCACCTCCGCCCTGACCTCCCCCTTCGGCACCCTCCTGGAAGGAGTGGGCTTCATCGCGACCCCCCGCGGACTGCGCCTCCGCGCATAGTGCCCGTCCAAGCGGCACGGCCACCCCAAAGAAGCGCGCCACCCCATACCGATCCGACAATCCCGGCCGGAGAGACCCGACCACCCACCCGACCACCCCCGAGGCATCCCAAGGCCCCCACTCCCCGACATGCCACCCTGGACTCATGCCCGAAGGAGACACTGTCTGGCAAGCCGCGAGGCGGCTGCACACCGCCCTCGCCGGCAAGGTGCTGACCCGCTCCGACCTGCGCGTACCGAAGTTCGCCACCGCCGACCTCACCGGCCGCACCGTCCTGGACGTGACCCCGCGGGGCAAGCACCTTCTCACCAGGATCGAGGGCGGTCTGACCCTGCACTCCCATCTGCGCATGGACGGTTCGTGGAAGGTGTATGCGAACGGGCAGCGCTGGAGCGGCGGCCCCGCCCACCAGATCCGAGCCATCCTCGGCACCGCGGACCGCACAGCCGTCGGCTACCGGCTGCCCGTGCTGGAGCTGATCCGCACCACCGACGAGGACCGCGCCGTGGGCCACCTCGGCCCCGACCTCCTGGGCCCGGACTGGGACCCGGACAAGGCCCTGGAGAACCTGCTGCGCGACCCGGCCCGCCTGCTCGGCGAAGCCCTGCTCGACCAGCGCAACCTCGCGGGCATCGGCAACGTGTACAAGAGCGAGCTGTGCTTCCTCCTCGGCGTCACACCCTGGCTCCCCATCGGCGCGCTCCCCGCCGACCGTGCCGTTCACCTGCCGGCTCTGGCCAAGAAGCTCCTCGAATCCAACCGCGACCGCCCGGCCCGCAACACCACGGGCAGCAACAGCACTGGACGCGGCACCTCGGGACGCGCCCAGAACCTCTATGTGTACGGCCGCACAGCCCGCCCCTGCCTGCGCTGCCACACCCCGGTCCGCTCTGCCGACCAGGGCGACGGCTCCCGCGAGCGCCCCACCTATTGGTGCCCGACCTGCCAAGTGGGGCCCACGCCTCCACCGGGCAACGCCAAACCCCGCACAGATCACCGACGTACAGCCAATTGACGGACCGTCAGAAACCCTCGTACGGTCCCTTCATGGCCGTCAAGGCGTACGACCTCACCGGACGCACCGCGTTCGTCACCGGCGCGGCCGGCGGCATCGGCCGCGCGTCCGCCGTTCTGCTCGCCGAGGCGGGAGCCGCCGTCCACTGCGCGGACCGCGATGCGCAGGGCCTGCATGAGACAGCGACTCTGATCAAGGGGCAAGGCGGCGCCGCCCACACGCACCCGCTCGACGTGACCGACCGCGACCAGCTCAGGCAGGCCGTCGCATCCTGCGAGCGCCTGGACGTCATGGCAGCGGTCGCCGGGATCATGCACAGCAGCCCGGTCCTGGAGACCAGGGACGAGGACCTGGACCGCGTTCTGAGCGTCAACTTCAAGGGCGTGCTGTACGCCTGCCAGGAAGCGGCCCGCGCAATGATCGAGACCGGTACCCGCGGCAGCATCATCACGATGGCCTCCGGCGCCGTCGACACCGGTGGTCCCGGCCTGTTCTGCTACGGCGCGGCGAAGGCGGCGGTAGTCCAGCTGACGAAGACCCTGGCCACCGAGATCGGCCCGCACGGCATCCGCGTCAACGCCGTGGCGCCCGGCTGGATCCGTACGCCGATGACAGCACGGCACGACGGGGACGCACAGGCGCACACCGAGGCAGTCATGGCCCGACTGGCCCCGCTGGGGCGCGTCGGCGAACCGGAGGACGTCGCCCACGCCGTGCTGCACCTGGCCTGCGACGCGTCGGCGTTCACCACGGGCCAGATCCTCCGCCCCAACGGTGGAGTCACCATGCCGTGGTAGCCCCTGCGCCAGGAGCTCAGCAGCCCCTCCCCCCACGCCAAGTGGCGCCCCTCAGGAGACGCCAGCCCGGACGTCGCCGCCCCCTCACTCCCTGACAACAGCGCCGCGAGTCCCTGACGGCGCCACGCCCCGCCACGCCCGCACCTTCGCCTTCGCCTTCGCCTTCGGAACGCAGTGCACCGGCAACAGGCTCAGCCCCCATCCGCCGGCCGCGACCGCCCCCTCCAGGACTCCCGCGCCAGGCACCAGTGCGAGCCGGAGCACGCTCCACCACCACAGCCCGCCAAGCCCCAGAACCACCCCCCAACGCACTATCCGCCCTGCCATGGCCGCCACCTCCAGCCCGAAGCTAGAACACCGCTCTCACGCCCGACAGGGCGCACCGGCGGCACACAGACGCACCCTGAGCCCCCGCAGCGGACGGGTCACCGGTTCTCCGCCTCGACGTTCTCCGCCTGGAACATCCAGTGGTGCTTCTCCAGATCGGCCGTGATCCCGATGAAGATGTCCTGGCTCACCGGGTCGGGGTTGCCGGTCGCCGCCACCCGCTCCCGCATCCGCGCGATCACCGCGCTCAGCGCGTCCACGAGCGCCCCCACAGCGTCCGTGTCCTTGACCCAGCCCTCGGGCGTCGAGCCGATGCCACTGCTTGACGCCACGGTCGCAGCCCGCCCGTCGGGTGAGACGCCCAGCGTCGAAGCGCGCTCCGCCACGGTGTCGGAGTGCAGCCGCGCGGTGTCCACGACCTCGTCGAGCTGCAGATGGACGGAGCGGAAGCGCGGTCCGACCACGTTCCAGTGGATCTGCTTGGCCACCAGGGAGAGGTCGACCAAGTCGACCAGTGCGCCCTGCAACGCCTCGGCCACGGTCTTCAGGTCCGCGTCGGGCAACGAGCTCTTGACGACGTACATCAGAATCCTCCGATTTTCGCGACGTCACCAACAATGACATATATGAACAATTCGGGTCACTCGAAGTCGGGCAGGATTGAGCGGGCGAACCGGGGGCCTTCGCGCCCACCGCCGACGGCGGCGCCTCGTGACGGGAAATGAATGGGGTGGTCGAGGGCATGCGAAAGCCCCGGCCGGCTCCTCCAGGTTTCCCGAAGGCCCCAGCCGGGGCTTCCTGCACGCGTTCTCAGTTCATGAGCGCCACATCAGGGGGCGTCAGGCGGCGACAACGTCGACCGCCTCCGCAGGCGCCTTGATCGTGACCCGTTCCGGTGGCACGCCGGTCACCGATACGGAATTGAGCATCGGGCGACGCACCGGTGCGGGCACCGGTTCGGTGGCCGCGGCCGACCGTGCCAACTCGGCGAGAGCGAGCTCGTCGCTCACTTCCCGCATGAGCTCGGACATCCGTACGTCCAACGCGTCGCAGATCGCGGAGAGCAGCTCGGAGGATGCCTCCTTCTGCCCCCGCTCCACCTCGGAGAGATAGCCGAGTGAGACTCGGGCGGAGGAGGAGACTTCGCGCAGAGTACGGCCCTGGCGCTGGCGCTGCCGACGCAGCACGTCACCCAGTAGGCGACGGAGCAGAATCATCGGTGGCTCCCTCCTCGGACCGCGTAGCCGCATCCTTCACGCCCCACCGTACCGCCTTGCGCCGCGGCCGTGCGGGGAGCGATGTCGTGTTCACTCAGGGCTGCAAACATCAAAACCCCCCGTTCTGTTCCGTATCCTGTGCCCGCTCATTCCCGGTCTGTTCGCCCGCAAGCTCCTGCAGGAGCAGTGCGAGAACGCTCTGCGCACTCTCCATACGGATGTCCGCACGGCCGCCGTTCAACCGCAGCGGTACGACTTTCCCGCCACCGGCGGCATCGGAAGAGGCATCCGACGGCCCGTCGACAGCCACGAAAACCGTACCGACGGGCTGTCCGTCCTGGGGATCGGGCCCGGCGACACCCGTCGTGGCGATCCCCCAGTCCGCGCCGAGAGCCTTGCGCACGCCGGCCGCCATCTGGGCTGCGACCTGCGGATCCACCGCCCCGCGCTCGGCCAGCAGAGTGGCGTCGACGCCGAGCAGTTCATGCTTGAGTTCGGTGGCGTACGCGGTCACGGAGCCCCGGAAGACCTTGGACGCCCCAGGCACCGCTGTGATCTCCGCCGCCACCAGGCCACCGGTGAGGGATTCTGCCACGGCGAGCGTCTCACCTCTCACCGTGAGTAGTCGGAGCACTTCAGTGGCCAGTGACTTCACCGCTCCGCCTCCTCGGTGACCGCCAGTCGCTCGGCGAGCCCGCTCCTGCGCAGCACAATGGCCTGTCTCACATAGTCGAGCCCCGTGACCACGGTCAGCACGACCGCCACGGCCATCACCCAGAACCTCAGGGTGGCCAGCGGGCCCGTCAGCGCCAGGACGTACATCCCGACCGCCGTGCCCTGGACCAGTGTCTTCACCTTGCCGCCGCGGCTCGCCGGGATGACCCCGTAACGGATCACCACGAAGCGCAGCAGGGTGATCCCGAGCTCACGCCCGAGGATCACCCCCGTCACCCACCACGGCAGATCGCCGAGATAGGACAGACAGATCAGCGCCGCACCCATGATCGCCTTGTCGGCGATGGGGTCGGCGATCTTTCCGAAGTCGGTCACAAGGTTGTACGTGCGCGCCAGATGACCGTCGAAGATGTCGGTGATCATGGCGACGGCGAAGGCCGCCCAGGCCCACGCGCGCATCGCGGGGTCGTACCCGCCGTCGGCCAGCATCAGGGCGACGAAGCCGGGCACGAGGACGAGCCGGAGCATGGTCAGCAGGTTGGCGATGTTCCAGAGGCTGGCCTGGTTGACTGCCGCAGCGCCCAGCTTCCCGGCCCGCACAGGCTTCGCGCCCCCCGGTGCGCCGGGAGCGCCCGCCGCGCCTTTCGCGCTGGGGGAGCCGCCCGCCGCGGATGCCGGGGCTCCGGTCATCTGCCCGCCTCCTCAGTACACGGGAGCGAGCCCAGAAGCGGCTCGGCCACCAGGTCGACACCTTCCGTACCGACCACCTTGGCCTCGACGATACGACCGACGGTCAGGCCTTCGCCGCTCGTGAACAACACCTGGCCGTCCGTCTCGGGTGCCTGGTGCTCGGCACGCCCGAAGGCGCCCTCCGGGGAGTCCACCGACTCGACAAGGACACTCACCGTCTCCCCGACGCGCTCCTCGGCCCGCTGCGAGACAAGCTCCTCGGCCAGCCGGGAGACCCGCGCCAGCCGCTCCGCGACGACGTCCTCGTCGAGCTTGTGCTCGTACGTCGCCGCCTCCGTGCCGTCCTCGTCCGAGTAACCGAAGACACCGATCGCGTCGAGCCGCGCACCCGTCAGGAATCGCTCCAGCTCCGCGAGATCGGCCTCGGTCTCACCCGGGAAACCCACGATGAAGTTGGACCGCACGCCGGCCTGCGGAGCCTTGGAGCGGATCGTGTCGAGCAGTTCCAGGAAGCGGTCGGTGTCACCGAAGCGCCGCATCGCGCGTAGCACGTCGGGCGCGGAGTGCTGGAAGGAGAGGTCGAAGTAGGGCGCGATGTTCGGCGTCGAGGTGAGGACGTCGATGAGTCCGGGGCGCATCTCGGCGGGCTGCAGGTAGCTGACCCGCACGCGCTCGACGCCCTCGATCTCCGCCAGCTCGGGGAGCAGCGTCTCCAGGAGGCGGATGTCGCCGAGGTCCTTGCCGTACGAGGTGTTGTTCTCGGAGACCAGCATGACCTCCTTGACACCCTGCTCGGCGAGCCAGCGGGTCTCGTTGAGCACGTCGCTCGGGCGCCGCGAGATGAACGAGCCGCGGAAGGACGGGATGGCGCAGAAGGAGCAGCGCCGGTCGCAGCCGGAGGCGAGCTTCACCGAGGCGACGGGCGAACCGTCGAGACGGCGGCGCAGGGGCGCGCGGGGCCCTGACTCCGGAGCGACGCCGTCCGGGAGGTCGGAGGGGGCGCCGTGGCCGGGAAGAGCGACATCGGAGACGGACTGCCGCTCGGCAGGGCTGATCGGCAGCAGCTTGCGACGGTCGCGCGGGGTGTGCGCGGCGTGGATGCCGCCGTTCAGGATGGTCTGGAGTCGGTCGGAGATGTCGGCGTAGTCGTCGAAGCCGAGTACGCCGTCGGCCTCGGGCAGTGCCTCGGCGAGCTCCTTGCCGTACCGCTCGGCCATGCAGCCCACGGCCACGACGGCCTGGGTTCTCCCGTGGCCCTTGAGGTCATTGGCCTCCAGGAGGGCGTCGACGGAGTCCTTCTTGGCGGCCTCGACGAAGCCACAGGTGTTGACGACGGCTACGTCCGCGTCCTCGGCGTCCTCCACGAGTTGCCAGCCGTCCGCCTCCAAGCGGCCTGCGAGCTCCTCCGAGTCCACCTCGTTACGGGCGCAGCCAAGGGTGACGAGTGCGACGGTACGGCGTTCAGGCATGGGCTCAAGACTACTTCGTCCCACTGACAGCCCACGTCGACGGGGTTGGCCGATCTTGGCCAACCCCGTGACTGCCTGTCCCCTTGGGGGTGCTCCCCCGAGTCGATCAGCCGACTTCGGGGTCACCCTTCGTGTAGGTGAGGCGCTCGACCTGACCGGGCTGGAACTCGTCCGCGATTTCCTTGCCGTTCACGTGCAGCTGGATGGCGCCCGCGTCGCCGAGCACCAGATCGATCTTCTCCTGGTCCTGGAAGGTCTTGGACTGGCCGCGCTCCAGGAGGCCGTCGAAGAGCAGCCGCCCACTGTGGTCCTTGGCCGAGATCCAGCTGCGCCCGTCGGGGGCGCTCACCTGGACGGTCACCTTGTCCTGCGGGGCGGCCGCGATGGCGCTGTCGGACGGCTCCGGCTTCGGCTCGACGGGCTTGGCCGTGGTCGGCTTGGTCGCGGGCTTGCTGGTGGCCGGCGTGGATCCCTCGGCGACCTGCGTCTTCGAGTCGTCCTCACCGCCGCCCTTGACCACGGTGAAACCGACGAAGCCGATCACCGCGACGATCGCGGCGACCATGGCGGCGGTCCAGTTCGGCCCGCGCCGCTCGGGACGGATACGTTCCGCCTCGAAGAGCGGGGCTGCCGGCGTCGGCGCGGGACGCCCGCCGTGCTCGGCGTCGTAGCGCGCGAGCAGCGGGGCGGGATCGATGTGCACGGCGCGCGCCAGGGTCCGGATGTGACCGCGCGCGTAGACGTCGCCCCCGCAGGGAGCGAAGTCGTCCTGCTCGATCGAGTGAATGATGGCGATGCGGACCCGGGTGGCGTTGCTGACGTCATCGACGGTCAGCCCGGCCGTGACGCGGGCCTGCCGCAGGGCACGGCCGATCGAAGGCTGCTCTGCCGCGCGGTCGTCTGCGAACGGACGCTCGTCTTCGGGGGAGTTGCCGTCGGGGGTATTGCCGATGGACACGGGGGCGCCTTTCGAGCGTGTAGCCACCTGCGCTGGAGGTTCAGTTTAGGGGGGTGAGAAAGGTTGGGGCGACCGGGCGGCAGGACTTCTTACGCCATCAGAACGGCCGGTCACCCTGATCATGAGACACGTACGTGTCCCCTCGCTCAACTTGACGTACGCGGAAGGGAAACGGTTGCGCACCGATCCCTTACAGGTGGGTCACGATCAAGTACCCATATGCCGCGAACTCACGCGCGGAGCGGCCGGCCTGTCCCGTTTTCCTCACCCTTCAGCTTCTCCACGAATCACGGCGAGCACTCCGTCCAGCTCATCAGCCTTCACAAGAACGTCACGCGCCTTGGAGCCCTCGCTAGGACCCACGATGCCGCGGGACTCCATGAGGTCCATCAGACGCCCCGCCTTGGCGAAGCCGACGCGCAGTTTGCGCTGGAGCATGGAGGTGGACCCGAACTGGGTGGAGACGACCAGTTCGGCCGCCTGGCACAGCAGGTCGAGGTCGTCGCCGATGTCCTCGTCGATCTCCTTCTTCTGCTTGGTGCCCACCGTGACGTCGTCCCGGAAGACCGGCGCCATCTGATCCTTGCAGTGCTGCACGATCGCCGCGATCTCGCCCTCGGTGACGAAGGCGCCCTGCAGCCGGACCGGCTTGTTGGCCCCCATCGGCAGGAAGAGCCCGTCGCCCTTGCCGATCAGCTTCTCGGCGCCCGGCTGGTCCAGGATGACCCGGCTGTCGGCGAGCGAGGAGGTGGCGAACGCGAGCCGTGACGGCACGTTCGCCTTGATCAGACCGGTGACGACGTCGACGGAAGGCCGCTGTGTGGCCAGCACCAGGTGGATACCCGCCGCACGCGCGAGCTGCGTGATCCGCACGATCGAGTCCTCGACGTCCCGCGGCGCGACCATCATCAGGTCCGCGAGCTCGTCGACGATCACCAGCAGGTACGGGTACGGCGTCAGCTCGCGCTCGCTGCCCTCGGGCAGCTTCACCTTGCCGTTCCTGATGGCCTCGTTGAAGTCGTCGATGTGCCGGAACCCGAACGCCGCGAGGTCGTCGTAGCGCAGATCCATCTCCCGTACGACCCACTGCAGCGCCTCGGCCGCCCGTTTCGGGTTGGTGATGATGGGCGTGATCAGGTGGGGAATGCCCTCGTACGCGGTCAGTTCGACGCGCTTGGGGTCGACGAGGACCATGCGCACGTCCTCGGGGGTCGCGCGGACCATGACGGACGTGATCAGGCAGTTGATGCACGACGACTTGCCGGAGCCGGTCGCGCCGGCCACCAGGACGTGCGGCATCTTTGCGAGATTGGCCATCTCGTAGCCGCCCTCGACGTTCTTGCCGAGCGCGACGAGCATCGGGTGGTCGTCCTCGGCGGCGTCCGCGAGGCGCAGCACGTCGCCCAGGTTGACCATCTCGCGGTCGGAGTTAGGGATCTCGATGCCGACCGCCGACTTGCCGGGGATCGGGCTGATGATCCGAACATCGGGGCTGGCGACGGCGTACGCGATGTTCTTGGCGAGCGCCGTGATCCGCTCGACCTTCACGGCGGGGCCGAGCTCGACCTCGTACCGGGTGACCGTCGGGCCGCGTGTGAAGCCGGTGACGGAGGCGTCGACCTTGAACTCCATGAAGACGTTCTGGAGAGAGGCGACGACCGCGTCGTTGGCGGCGCTGCGCGTCTTGCCCGGGCCGCCGCGCTCCAGGAGGTCGAGCGACGGCAGCGAGTAGGTGATGTCGCCGGAGAGCTGAAGCTGTTCCGCGCGCGGGGGCAGCTCGCGCGACTGGTCGGGCGCGGCCTTCGTGAGGTCGGGCACGACGGACTCGGCCTTGAGCACCTCCTGCTTGGGCCGCTTGGCTCCGGGGACGAGCTTGGCGCGCGCGGCCGGTACCGGCGTCGTCTCCTCGAACCCGTCCCGCTCGGCGCCGACGCCCTGCGTCAGATCCGCGACCAGCGCCGAGGGCGGCATCCCGTGCAGCACGGCACCGTCGAGCGCGGCAGCGGCGGCAGCGGCGACGTCCACCGCGTCCATCGGCCGGTTCATGTCGGGCTGCTGCACGGCGAGCCGCCTGGAGCGGCCACGGCGCCTGCTGAGCGCCTCCTGCTCGGCAGTGTCGGGGTTGTACTCCTCAGGGGTGCGAGAGCGCCTCCTGGAGGGCGTGGGGAGCGCCTCACGCCACTGCTCGTCGTAGCGCTCGTCGTCCTCCCCGAAGCGGTCCTCGTCCTCGTCGGCCTGGATGATGCCCAGCTTCTGGCCGAGCAGCCGCAGGCGCTGCGGAATCGCGTTGACGGGAGTCGCCGTGACGACGAGCAGACCGAAGATCGTAAGAAGCACAAGGAGTGGTACGGCGAGGACGTCACCCATCGTGTACGTCAACGGGGTGGACGCACCCCAGCCGATCAGCCCGCCGGCGTCCCTTATCGCCTGCATGCCGTCGCTCCGCGCGGGCGCCCCGCACGCGATGTGGACCTGTCCGAGCACGCCGATGACGAGCGCGGACAGGCCGATCACGATGCGGCCGTTGGCCTCGGGCTTCTCGGGATGCCGGATGAGCCGCGCCGCGATCACGCCGAGCAGTATCGGGACCAGCAGGTCGAGGCGGCCGAAGGCGCCGGTGACGAGCATCTCGACGAGGTCGCCGACGGGGCCCTGCAGATTGGACCAGGTACCCGCGGCGGTGATCAGTGCCAGGCCGAGCAGCAACAGCGCGACACCGTCCTTGCGGTGCGCCGGGTCGAGCCCCTTGGCGCCCCGCCCTATGCCGCGGAACATCGCTCCGACGGTGTGCGCGACCCCCAGCCAGAGGGCGCGGACGAGTCTGTACACGCCCGCGGTCGGATTGGGCGCCGGCGCGGGTGCGGGCTTCTTCGCCGCGGCCTTCTTGGCAGGCGCCTTCTTCGCGGCGGCCTTTTTCGCGGGGGCCTTCGTCGGAGCGGCCGCCTTCTTCGCGGGCGGCTTCTTGGCTGCGGACTGACGTGAGGCCATGTGTGTGAGGTTACCGGTGGAGACGACAGCGGACACGTGTGCTTACCGCTTCACCCGTTCGTGTCGCCCGGAGCGGAACCCGAAACTGACGCCGGCTCACCGGCCTTGCTCTCCTGGCGCACACCAACGACGCACGGCGGCACTCACGAACACGCTCTCGACCCACCCCGGCCGGGGACGGCCCGAACAAATCGCCGGCCACGGACAGCCACGGACAGGGCAGGTACGGAGCTCTGACAACGGTCATTGACCGCTACCGGAAGGACCTCGCTCAGTTCTGCGACGGCACCGAAGCCGCGCCGTTCCCCGTGCCGGGCTCCAGAGCGTCCAGGGCTCTGCGCAACCCAGTGAGTTTGCGTTCGAGATGGGCCGCGGTCGCCACCGCCGCCGCGTCCGCCGAGTCGTCGTCCAGTTGCTTGGACAGCGCCTCGGCCTGTTCCTCAACGGCCGCGAGCCGAGCGGAGAGTTCGGCGAGCAGCCCGGCCGGCTCCTTGGCCTCGCCCAGCGCCGCCCTGCCGCCGCCACCCTCCAACTGGAGCCGCAGCAGCGCCGCCTGCTCCCGGAGTTGGCAGTTCTTCATGTAGAGCTCGACGAAGACGGAGACCTTCGCGCGCAGCACCCATGGATCGAACGGCTTGGAGATGTAGTCCACCGCACCGGCCGCATACCCCCGGAAGGTGTGATGCGGGCCGTGGTTGATGGCGGTGAGGAAGATGATCGGGATGTCCCGAGTACGTTCTCGCCGCTTGATGTGCGCGGCGGTTTCGAAGCCGTCCATGCCCGGCATCTGGACGTCAAGCAAAATGACCGCGAAGTCGTCCGTGAGTAGTGCTTTGAGCGCTTCCTCCCCAGACGATGCCCGCACCAGTGTCTGATCGAGCGCGGAGAGGATCGCCTCCAGCGCCAGCAGATTCTCCGGCCGGTCATCGACCAGGAGGATCTTGGCCTTCTGCACCATGGCCCGCCCTCCTCGCCCCGGCAGTGCACCGGGCGCCGCCCCAGGGGACGACTCCGTTGCGTCGCCCGCCCTTGTGCCGGTCATGGTAGCCGCACCCCGCCTGTCGCCACACCCTGTCACCGCGATGTCACTGTGCACGTAGCAGAAACGCAGCGGGAGACCAGAAGGTTCCCCGAATCCCGTGCTTCTACACCGCTTCGGGCACAGTGAGTTATGCGAGAAGGGGCGCCCCGACAGGCTCTCCGACAGGAGTGCGTCACTGCTCGCGCATCCACTGTTCCATCACCGTGAGCAGGTGATCGGGATCGACCGGCTTGGTGACGTAGTCCGAAGCGCCGGACTCGATGGCCTTCTCCCGGTCGCCCTTCATCGCCTTCGCCGTGAGGGCGATGATCGGCAGCCCGGCGAACTGCGGCATCCTGCGAATCGCCGTCGTCGTCGCATAGCCGTCCATCTCCGGCATCATGATGTCCATCAGAACGACTGTCACATCGTCGTGCTGCTCAAGGACTTCGATGCCTTCACGGCCGTTCTCGGCGTACAGCACCGATAGGCCGTGCTGCTCCAGCACACTGGTCAGCGCGAACACGTTGCGGATGTCGTCGTCGACGATGAGCACCTTCTCACCCTCGAACCGGATCCCCCGGCGCGGCTGCTGCGCCCCGTCCGGCCGGCCCGCGGGCGCCCACTGCTCCGCCACGCCCGACTGGCCCGCCGACGCGCTCCGCTGCTCGTCCGCGGACACCGCCCTGCGGCGCCGTCGGAAGAGCGCGGCGGGCCCGTTCTGGGTCTCCTGGTACGACTTCATCTCGGCCTGCATCTGGATGCCCGCGCCGGCCAGCTCCGCCTCGGAAGCCAGCAACTCCCCGGCCTCCAGCGTCGGCGCGAGCTGCCCGTAGCCCTGGGGAGGCAGTTCACTGGGGTGCAACGGCAAATACAGTGTGAACGTGGAGCCACGTCCAGGTTCGCTCTGCGCGTGGATCTCACCTCCCAACAGGCGCGCGATCTCCCTCGAGATGGAGAGTCCCAGGCCCGTGCCGCCGTACTTCCGGCTGGTCGTGCCGTCCGCCTGCTTGAATGCCTCGAAGATCACCCTCATCTTGCTGGCCGCGATCCCGATGCCGGTGTCCGTCACGGAGAACGCGATCAGATCGGCGTCCGCGTCCCGCAGCGAACCCGACTCCAGGAGCTGCTCCCGGATGGCCACCGGAACCTCCGCACCGGCGGGCCTGATCACCAGCTCGACCGCTCCGGAGTCGGTGAACTTCACCGCGTTGGAGAGCAGGTTGCGCAGCACCTGGAGGAGGCGCTGTTCGTCCGTGTGCAGCGTGGCAGGCAGTTCCGGCGACACGCGTACGGAGAAATCGAGGCCCTTCTCCGCCGTCAGTGGACGGAAAGTGGCCTCTACGTAGTCGACGAGTTGGACCAGCGCGATGCGCGTCGGCGACACGTCCATCTTGCCCGCCTCGACCTTCGACAGGTCGAGGATGTCGTTGATCAGCTGGAGCAGATCCGAGCCCGCCCCGTGGATCGTCTCGGCGAACTCGACCTGCTTCGGAGTGAGGTTGGTGTCCGCGTTGTCGGCGAGCAGCTTGGCCAGGATCAGCAGCGAGTTGAGCGGCGTACGCAGTTCGTGCGACATGTTCGCCAGGAACTCGCTCTTGTAGCGCATCGAGACCGCGAGTTGCTCGGCGCGCTCCTCCAGGACCTGCCGGGCCTCTTCGATCTCGGTGTTCTTGACCTCGATGTCCCGGTTCTGCTGGGCGAGTTGCTCGGCCTTCTCCTCCAACTGCGCGTTGGAGTCCTGGAGTGCCTTCTGCCGGCTCTCCAGCTCCGCCGACCGCTCCTGGAGCTGCTCGGTCAGCTCCTGCGACTGCTTCAACAGCACCTCCGTCTTCGTGTTGACGGAGATGGTGTTGACGCTCGTCGCGATCATCTCGGCGATCTGGTTCAGGAAGTCCTTCTGGATCTGCGTGAACGGCGTGAACGACGCCAGTTCGATGACGCCCAGCACGGTCGCTTCGAAGAGCACCGGAAGGACGATCACCTGCGCCGGCGGCGCCTCGCCAAGGCCCGAGGAGATCTTCAGATAGCCGCTCGGGGCGTTCTCCACGAGGATCGTGCGCTTCTCCTTGGCGGCCGTTCCGATCAGCGCCTCGCCAGGCCGGAACGACGTCGGCATGGAGCCCATCGAGTAGCCGTACGACCCGAGCATGCGCAGCTCGTACGCGTCCTCGTCCTCGATGAGCACGTCCTTGCCGTCGACCAGCGGCATGGAGAGGAAGAACGCGCCGTGCTGCGCGGCGACGACGGGAGTCAGCTCGCTCATGATCAGCGAGGCCACGTCGTCCAGGTCGCGGCGACCCTGCATCAGGGCGGAGATCCGCGCGAGGTTGCCCTTGAGCCAGTCCTGTTCCTTGTTGGCGATGGTGGTGTCGCGCAGGTTGGCGATCATCTTGTTGATGTAGTCCTGCAGCTCCTGCATCTCGCCGGAGGCGTCCACGTCGATCTTCAGGTTCAGATCGCCGCGCGTCACCGCGGTCGCCACGCGCGCCATGGCCCGCACCTGCCGGGTGAGGTTCCCGGCCATCTCGTTCACGGACTCCGTGAGGTCGCGCCAGGTGCCGTCGACGTCCCGCACCCGTGCCTGGCCGCCCAGCTGGCCTTCCGTGCCCACCTCGCGGGCCACGCGGGTGACCTCCTCGGCGAACGACGACAGCTGGTCGACCATCGTGTTGATGGTGGTCTTGAGCTCCAGCATCTCGCCACGGGCGTCGATGTCGATCTTCTTGGTCAGGTCACCCTTCGCGATGGCCGTGGTGACCATCGCGATGTTTCGGACCTGGCCGGTCAGGTTCGACGCCATGCCGTTCACCGACTCGGTGAGGTCCTTCCACGTGCCGGCGACTCCCGGTACGTGCGCCTGGCCGCCCAGGATTCCGTCCGTGCCCACCTCGCGGGCCACCTTGGTGACCTGGTCGGCGAACGAACTCAGCGTCTTCACCATCGTGTTGACGGTGTCGGCGAGCTGGGCGACCTCGCCGCTCGCCTCGACGGTGACCGTCTTGGTGAGGTCGCCGTTGGCCACCGCGGCCGCGACCTGCGAGATGTTCCGCACCTGGTTGGTCAGGTTGTTGGCCATCACGTTGACGTTGTCGCTCAGGTCCTTCCAGATGCCCGTGACACCCGGCACCCGCGCCTGTCCGCCCAGGTTGCCCTCGGTGCCCACCTCGCGGGCCACCAGAGTCACCTGCTCGGCGAAGTTCGAGAGCTGGTCGACCATCGTGTTGACGGTGGTGACGAGTTCGAGGATCTCGCCCTTCGCGTCGACAGTGATCTTCTTGGACAGGTCACCCTTGGCGACCGCCGTCGTGACCTCGGCGATGTTCCGCACCTGAATGGTGAGGTTGTTCGCCATGAAGTTCACCGACTGGGTGAGGTCCTTCCAGGTGCCGGAGACACCCTGCACCTCGGCCTGACCGCCCAACTGCCCCTCGGTGCCCACCTCGCGGGCCACCCGCGTCACCTGCTCGGCGAAGTTCGAGAGCTGGTCCACCATCGTGTTGAGAGTGTTCTTCAGCTCCAGGATCTCGCCGCGCGCGTCCACGTCGATCTTCTGCGAGAGGTCACCGCGCGCGACCGCCGTCGCGACCTGCGCGATGTTGCGCACCTGGGCGGTGAGGTTGCCGGCCATGCCGTTCACGGAGTCGGTCAGGTCGCGCCACACACCGGCGACGCCGGGCACCTGCGCCTGCCCACCGAGCCTGCCTTCCGTACCCACGTCACGGGCGACCCGTGTCACCTGGTCCGCGAAGGCGGAGAGCTGGTCGACCATCGTGTTGATGGTGTTCTTCAGCTCCAGGATCTCCCCGCGCGCGTCCACGTCGATCTTCTGGGAGAGATCACCCCGGGCCACGGCGGTCGTGACCTGCGCGATCTGCCGTACCTGCGAAGTGAGGTTCCCCGCCATGAAGTTGACGGAGTCGGTGAGTTCCTTCCACGTGCCCGATACGCCGTCCACGCGGGCCTGACCGCCCAGGCGCCCCTCGGTGCCCACGTCGCGGGCCATCCGCGTGACCTGATCGGCGAACGAGGACAGCTGGTCCACCATCGTGTTCACGGTGTTCTTCAGCTGGAGCATCTCGCCGGAGACATCGACGGTGACCTTCTGCGACAGATCACCGTTGGCGACCGCCGTCGTCACCTGCGCGATGTTGCGGACCTGCCCGGTCAGGTTCCGGAAGGCCGTGTTGACGGAGTCCGTCAGGTCCTTCCACGTCCCCGCCGCACCCGGCACCTGCGCCTGCCCGCCCAGTTCACCCTCGACACCGATCTCGCGCGCCACACGCGTGACCTCGGCGCCGAACGACGACAGCTGGTCCACCATCGTGTTGACGGTGTTCTTCAGCTCCAGCATCTCGCCGGCGACCTCGACACTGACCTTCTGCGAGAGGTCACCATTGGCCACCGCCGTCGTCACCGCGGCGATGTCACGCACCTGGGTCGTCAGATTCCGGAAGACCGTGTTGACGGAGTCCGTCAGGTCCTTCCACGTCCCCGCCGCACCCGGCACGTTCGCCTGCCCGCCGAGCCGCCCCTCGCCACCGACCTCGTTGGCCACGCGTGTGACCTCGTCGGCGAACGTCCGCAGCGTCTCGGTCATCTGGTTGATCGTCTCGGCGAGCTGCGCGACCTCACCGCGCGCACTCACCGTGACCTTCTGTGACAGATCGCCACTGGCGACCGCCGTCGTCACCTGCGCGATACCGCGCACCTGGGCCGTGAGATTCCCGGCCATAAGATTCACCGAATCGGTGAGGTCTTTCCACACACCCGCCACACCCGGCACCTTGGCCTGGCCACCGAGCTCACCCTCCGTACCCACCTCACGCGCGACACGCGTCACCTCGGAGGAGAACGAGGAGAGCTGGTCGACCATCGTGTTGACGGTGTTCTTCAGCTCCAGCATCTCGCCGGCCACGTGAACCGTGACCTTCCGGGACAAGTCACCCTTGGCGACCGCCGTCGTCACGAGAGCAATGTCACGCACCTGAGCCGTCAGCCGGTACGCCATGGTGTTGACCGAATCCGTGAGATCCTTCCACGAACCGGACATACCGCGTACCCGGGCCTGACCTCCCAGCTTGCCTTCGGTGCCCACCTCGCTGGCCACCCGGGTGACCTCGTCGGTGAACGTCGACAACTGGTCGACCAGATTGTTGACCGTGCGCCCGACCTTGAGGAACTCGCCGCGCAGCGGGTGCCCGTTCCCGTCCGCGGCCTGCGCCCGCAGGTCCATCCGCGGCGACAGGTCGCCCTCCGCCACCGCGGAAAGCACCCGGCCGACCTCGGAGACAGGCCGTACGAGATCGTCGACCAGGGCGTTGGAGGCGTCGATCGCGGCAGCCCAGGACCCCTCGGAGGCCCCCACCTCCAGCCGCTCCGTGAGCTTCCCCTCACGCCCGACCACGCGCCGCACCCGTGACAGCTCACCGGTCAGATGCAGATTCCGGTCGGCCACCTCGTTGAAAACCGCCGCGATCTCGGACATCACGCCGTCGCCTGACACCGTGAGCCGCTTGCGGAAGTTCCCGTCCCGCATCGACACCAGGGCCGCCATCAGCCGGTTCAGCGCAGCCGTGTCCACCTCGGTGGTGCCGTTGCGTGGTGGGCGCCGGTCGTTCAGGGGCCGTCCGCTTTTCGCGCGCGTCTCAGTGCCCCGCGTCGCTGCGCCAGACTCCACTGTGTCCCTCCCAGAAGGGTCGACCATTACTGCTCGGCGTACTCGGGTACTACTGCTCCGTGTGCCGGCAGGCACTCACCCTGCCAGGACCTTCTCCTGAAGCTTGCCCAGTGTTTCACCATGCCTGAACCCGGCCATAACAGTTCGGCAGCTTCGCACACCGTCCGCACACCCTCCGGACGGAAACAGTGCAACCGGCATCCGCATGGACGGCGAAGGTAAGTAACCTTGCTTGCGGCTGTCCAGCCATGCCGGTCCGTCCGGCCTGGGCGGTGGCACGAGCACGAGCGGGCAGGCATCGGAGGGGCGCCGCACCATGACCACCGGACTGCATCCTGGGGGACCGCCCCAGGATCCCCGACCGACGGGGGACCACGCTCTGCCCCGGCAGGAGCGGGGCGGCCATGGAGCCCCGCATGCCGACAACCGGACGAGGAGTTCTGTGATCACCGCGCGCGCGGCCGCCAGTTTCGAGCCCGTGGGGCGTTCGGTCGCGACCGCCCGTTCCTTCGTCCGTGACACCCTCCAGGGCTGGGGCTTCGCCGACATCGTCGACGACGCCGTGGTCCTCACGAGCGAGCTGGTCACCAATGCCGTCGTGCATGCGGGCACCTCCGCGGATGTGTTGTGTCTGCGCAGCGACGACGGCGTGCGCATCGAGGTGGCGGACCGCTACCCGGAACGTGAAATTCCACTCCAGGGGACGGCTGTCAACATGGGCAGCCCGGACAACGAGGGCGGCCGCGGCCTCCAGCTCTGCGCGGCCCTGGCAGGCCGCTGGGGTGTCGAGTACACGCCCACGCAGAAGCAGGTCTGGTTCCAGCTCGAACTCCCCGAACGCGCGGTGGGCACCCGGACCGCCGGCCCTGCCCTGCCGGCCCACCTCCTCCCCCTCGCCGACGGCCGCGTCCGCGTCGCGGTCGTCCAGATCGACCGGGCCGGCGCGATCAACGCCTGGAACGAAGACGCCGAGGACCTCTTCGGATACGCGGCCGAGCTCGTCATCGGCAAGCCGCTCACCGACCTCGCCGCCTGGCCGCACACCCCCGGCACCTCCACCGGCATCGTCGAGGCCCTCCAACTCTCGCGCTGGGAAGGCACGTACGGCATCCGCGGCGCCAACGGCCGGGTGCTTCCCGTGTACGCCTCACACCTTCGGGTCCGCGACACCGGCGGCGAGCCCTCCACGGTCTGCCTCCTCGTACGTGACCACGAACGCGCCGTCCTGCAGACCCCGTTGCGCGTCTCGGCCACCGACACGACCACCAGCTCCGAGGGCCACGCCTCCGATCCCTTCGAGGTCTTCATCGGCTCCCCGGCCCCCGACGACCTGGACGGCCTCCTCCAGCGCACGGTGGAACGCGCCCGCGACATGCTCGACGGCGACTCCGCCTTCCTGCTCCTGGCGACCGACGACGAAACGGAGTTGGAGGTACGAGCCTCGACGGGCCTCCCCTCCGCCCGCCAGCGTTTCGCCCGCGTCCCCGTCGAGGCGGGCCCCGGGCGCTACGGCTCGGCCCGTATGCCGGCAGTCCACGAGGACCTGACGGTCGTCCCCGGCGCTGTCCCCCTCCTGAACGGCACCGGCATGCGCTCGGTCGTCACCGTCCCGCTGAAGGTCGAGGGCCGCCTCACCGGCTCCCTCGGCGTCGCCGCGGAGGGACCGGGAAGATACTCCAACGAAGAGGCCCTGCGCCTCCAGTTCGCCGCCGACCGCATCGCGCTGGCAGTGGAGTCCGCCCGGCTGGGCGAGCTGGAACGCCTGCGCCGCGGCTCGCTGTCCTTCCTCGTCGAGGCCTCCGACCTCCTCGCCGGCACCCTGGACCGCGACCAGACGCTGGCCCTCATGGCCCAGATGACGGTCCCGACCCTGGCCACCTGGTGCGCCGTCTACACGATCGCCGACCAGGCGTCCGACCCGTATCTCTCGTATGTTCTGCACGAGGACGAGGAGCGCATCGACGGCCTCAAGGCCTTGCTGTCCAAGATCTCCCCGCCGGACCCGGTCCCCACTCCGGGCGCCCGCGTCTGGTCCGCCCCCGCCCAAGCCGCCCACGAATCAGCCCTGCGCACCTCCATGCGCAGCCTCGGTGAACGCGCGAGCCTCAGCTCGGGCGTCGGCACAACTCTCGCCACGGCCGCGGCAGTCGGCGGCGAGACGGTCGTACTTCCCCTCGTGGCACGCAACCGCGTCATCGGGATGCTGACGCTGGGCAAGCCCTCGGACGAACACTTCCGCCAGGAAATCCTGGAACTCGCCGAGGACTTGAGCCGCAGGGCCGCACTCGCCCTGGACAACGCCCGCCTGTACTCGGAGCGCACGGCCATCAGCCAGTCCCTCCAGCGCAGCCTCCTGCCGCCGGAACTCCCGCAGATCGAGGGCGTCGAGGTCGAGGTCATCTACCGAGCGGCCGGCGAGGGCAACGAAGTCGGCGGCGACTTCTACGACCTCTTCCCGATCCGTGACGGCGCTTACGGCTTCGCGATCGGCGACGTCTGCGGTACGGGCCCGGAGGCGGCGGCGGTGACCGGCCTGGCCCGGCACGCACTCAGGCTGCTGGCCCGGGAGGGCTTCACCGGCCCGGCCGTCCTGGAGCGCCTGAACTCGGCGATCCTCGATGAGGGCGCCCGCAGCCGGTTCCTTACGCTCCTGTACGGCGAGTTGTGGCCCCAGCAGGACGGTTCGGCGCTTCTGAAGGTGGTCTGCGCCGGCCACCCGCTCCCCCTCCGCCTGCGGCAGGACGGCACGGTCGAACCGGCCGCCGATCCGCAGCCGCTTCTCGGTGTCATGGACGACCTGGAGCTCTACGAGCAGACCATCACGCTCGACCCGGGCGATGTCCTCCTCTGCGTCACGGACGGCGTCACCGAACGCCGCGAGGGCACCCGCATGCTCGGCGACGACGGCCTCACGGACGTCCTCACCACCTGCACGGGCCTCACAGCAGGCGCGGTGGCCGCCCGCATCATGCGCGCGGTCGAACGCTTCGCCTCCGACGCCCCGTCCGACGACATGGCGATCCTGGCGATGCGGGTCCCTGGCCTCCAGAAGGACTGAGACACCACTTCCGGGTACGACGCTTCGGGGTACGACAAAGGCCCCCGCCCATAAGGGCGGGGGCCTTTTCTTACTGGAGCCCCCCAACGGAATCGAACCGTTGACCTTCTCCTTACCATGGAGACGCTCTGCCGACTGAGCTAGGGGGGCAAGTCACCGTTCGAGGTTTCCCTCGCGGCAACGGAATAGATCATACCCCGAACAGAAGCGTGCGCCCAACAAGTCCCGCTCGCTCAGGCCCGGATCAGCCTGCGGGCTGAAGCAGCCCACCGAGCGCGTTGCACGCGGACACGATCCGCTGCATCTCCCGCTTCGTCAACGCGCCGTCCACGGGCAGCGCGAGAGTGTCGTCCGCGGCCCGCTCGGTCACCGGCAGGTGTATGTCCCGACGGAATCCGGCCAGCCGGTGAACCGGCGTCTTCACCGGCACCGAGCATTCAACTCCCCTGGCCCGCACGGCCCGAGCGAAGGCGTCCCGGTCCGGCCTTCCATTGCCCGGCACCCGCACGACGTACTGCTGGTATGTGTGCCCATCGCCACCGTCCGGAGTCCTCACCCCGCGCAGCCGCGCGTCGAGATACGCCGCCCGCGCCCTGCGCTGCGCGACCTCGTCGTACGGCACCTCGGACTCACCCTGCTCCAGCACCAACAGCCCCCGCCGCTGCCCGATCTCCCGGAGCCGCACCACGTCCGCCGACCGCCCGAAGCGGTGCACGACGACGATGGCCGCCGTCTGCGGCGTCACAACTGCCTCGACCGCGTCGGCGTCGAGGCAGTACGTCGTCGGGTCGATGTCGGCGAAGACGACCGCCGCACCGGCCTGGGCGGCGGCCTCGGCGACATCGACGTTCCCGAAGGCCGGCACGATGACCTCGTCACCGACTCCGACGCCTGCGGCCCTGAGCATTGCAGCAGTACCCATGCCGCGGATGTTGGTCGCGCAACGTGAATTCCAAGTAACGGAAAACAAAAAAGAGCTGGTCCCTGAACCGAAGTTCAGGGACCAGCTCTCCAAAGATAGTTCGGCGGCGTCCTACTCTCCCACAGGGTCCCCCCTGCAGTACCATCGGCGCTGTAAGGCTTAGCTTCCGGGTTCGGAATGTAACCG
>NZ_JBIAIK010000031.1:0-31331 GCF_042871385.1 Streptomyces sp. NPDC005808
GGGACCCTGTGGGAGAGTAGGACGCCGCCGAACTATCTTTAGAGCTCCGGCTCTTGGACTTATCGTCCAAGAGCCGGAGCTTTTTTGTTTTCAGGATGCGCTTTTCGGGATGTGTTTTGCCGAACAGAGATGATCACGCAGGTCCTCAGGCATCCTGGGTCCGGGGGCCGTGCCCGAATGCGTCATGACAATCGGCCGGGTGTGGTTCGCTACTGAGGTGACTCAGGACTTGGAGATCGTCGCATTCGAATCCGCCGAGACTTTCCAGGCATGGCTCGGCGAGAACCACGCCGTCTCGCCGGGTATCTGGCTCAAGCTTCGCAAGAAGGGTCCCGGAATCGCCGCGCTGGACTACGCCCAGGCGCTCGACGTGGCACTCTGCTACGGGTGGATCGACGGCCAGAAGGCCAAGTTCGACGATCAGTGGTGGCTCCAGCGGTTCACCCCGCGCAAGCCGCGCAGCAAGTGGTCCAAGGCCAACCGGGACAAGGTGGCCGCCCTGATCGAGCAGGGCCGGATGCATCCGCCGGGGCAGGCCGAGGTTGACCGCGCCAAGGCAGACGGCCGCTGGCAGGCGGCCTACGACGGCGCGAAGACCGCCACGGTGCCGGACGACCTCAGGGCGGCCCTGACCGCCGACCCGGCCGCGGCGGAGTTCTTCGAGACACTGGACCGGCAGAACCGCTACGCGATCCTTTACCGGGTCCAGGACGCCAAGAAGACCGAGACCCGGGCGCGCCGGATCGAGAAGTACGTAGCGATGCTGGCGAAGGGCGAGAAGCTGTACCCGTAGTCACGGAGAGGGACCATGGCCGTGTGGTGCCGTGGCGGGATGTCTCGGCGGTGGTAATGCCGGGGTACGGCTTGTACCCCGGTACGGGGGCTGCGGGTGGCTACTTGAGGCGGGAGGACGAGACGATCGAGACGATGTGGGCCGGGACGAGCAGCCAGACGATCGTGGTGATGGCGACTGTGGCGATCTTCGTTGCTGTCAGGTCGCCTAGTGCCGTGTCCACGATCGCGGTCACGAGGAGCAGGATGGTCGCCTCGATGCCGTTGCACAGGCGGTGGAGCTGGACGGAGGAGGCCAGGCGGCGTACTCGGGCCAGGCCGGTGGAGCGGGGGACCACGGACTGGTCGGTGGCCTTTTGCAGGCCGCTGTCCGAGCGGGCCACGTGGACCAGGTCGGAGGACGACTTGAGGAGCAGGACGCCGATCGCTGCTGCCAGGCCGGCCACCAGGTAGGGGTCCAGGCCGAGTTCGGAGGCGCGCAGGCCCATGCCGACCATGACCGCTGCGTCGGCGAGGTAGGCGCCGAGGCGGTCCAGGTAGACGCCCAGCGGGCTGAACTGCTTGCGCCAGCGGGCCACTTCGCCGTCCACGCAGTCGAGCAGGAGGTAGAGCTGCATGAACAGGACGGAGAGTACGGCGCCGCCCAGGCCCGGCAGGAGCAGAGCCACCCCGGAGAGAACTCCCGCGAACACCATCACCACGGTGATCTGGTTCGGTGAGACGCGGGTGCCGAGCATGAGGCGGGTCACCCGGAGGGACACGGCGCGCATGTAGAGGCGGCCGGCCCAGTGTTCCGCCCTGCTGTCCAGCTTGCCCGGAGGGTGGATCACGTTGCGGAGTTCGTCGAGTTGGACCTTGGGCATGCGGCGCTTCTCCATGGAGAGTCGGGGGCGGGTGCTCGTGGGCTCAGACGTCAGTCTGACGTCCTATGGGGACGATCATGACGGGGGCCCTGACAGTGGGTGTCGGCAGGGTGGATATCCGGTGGGCGCTGTCGTAGGCAGGTAATACCGTGGTTTTCATGAACCACGTGATTCGTTCCATACGTTCCGACGAGTGGGCCGAGGTGAAGGCGCTGCGGCTCACTTCGCTGCAGGACCCCGTCGCTCATCTCGCGTTCCTGGAGACGTACGAGGAGGCCGCGGCCAGGCCCGATGCGTTCTGGCGGGAGCGGGCGGCCGGGGCCGCCGAGGGGAGGGCCGAGCGGCGGCAGTTCGTGGCCGTGGGCCAGGGCGGGGTGTGGGACGGATCCGTGGCAGTACTGGTCGAGGAGGCCGGGGAGCGGGATGTTTTCGGGAGCGTGATCGAGCGGCGCCAGGGGCATCTGGTGGCGGTGTATGTGCGGCCCGAGCACCGGGGAAGTGGAGCCGGGGTGACCGGCGCGCTCTTCGATGCCGCCCTGGAGTGGGCCTGGGAGAGCGGACTTGAGCGCGTACGGCTGTTCGTGCACGAGAAGAACGGGCGTGCCGAGGCGTTCTATCGCAAGGCGGGGTTCCTGCCGAGCGGGCTGATCGTGCCGACGCCGGGGCGTCCGGGGGATCAGGATCTGGAGTTCGTGATCGCTCCGCCCGCGGAGAGCCGCAGCCAGAATCCGTCCTAGCGGCCAGGACAGGTCCTAGAGCGGGAGGTCGTACTGCGGCCAGCGGGACCGGGCCTGCTCCTGGGAGCGGAGGAGAGCCAGGGTCGGGAGGCCCCGGGTCGCTCCGGTGGACAGGAGGTCCGGCAGTTGGGGGAGGGGGGCCACGGCCGCCACGTCGTCCAGGACGAGGGTGAGTGGTGGGTCGAGGCGACCGGAAGATGACCGTTCGGCCATGCCCCGGCCGCGCTCGACCACGCTTGAGGCGAGGGCCGTCAGGAGCGGCATCGCGCCTGGATTCGCTCTGGGGTCCTCGATGGGTTCACCGACCACATAGAGCGTGCCCCCTTCGTTCACGAAAGAATCCAGAGTGAGGGTGTCACTTCGGTTCGGGGTGCAGGATTCGCGGACGTTGACCGTGGAGAGGGCGGAGAGGGCGCGGGCCGTCAACTCCTGGGCGATGTCTCGGCGTTCGGAATGCGAGGTGAGGACCGCTTCCAGTTCGCCTGCGGCGCCGGATGCGGCTTTGGGGTTGGTGCGGAGGGCTCGTACCGCGTCCTGTACCTGCATGCCCTGGGACCAGCGGTGGACGTGGCGGAAAGGTTTGCCCTCCACCGCGGCGGCGTGCAGGTAGCTGCGCAGGAGCGTTTCCGCTACGTCTGCCATGGGCTGGTCCACCTTGGCGGTGGGGCGTACGGGGGCGAGTAGGGCCACCGCTCTTGCCGCTGCGGTGGCCTTGTCCTCGCAGCCGGTGGAGGGGGACCAGTGGAGGCGGGCCGGGGTGTCGCACAGGTGCGCGGGGTTGTAGAGGAGGACTGGACCGAGCTTGGCTCTGGCGTCCTTGGTGTCCGACCAGGTTCGGGGGTTCGAGGTGACCACCATGGCGGGGCCCTCTGCGTCCTGGATCGCCTGGACGGCTTGGGGGTGGCGGGTCTCGGCGGGGCCGAGTCGGACGGGGCGGGGTGGTTTTTGCGGGGGGATTTCCCGCCCGCCCGCCCGTTCGCCCTGTTCCAGCGGCTGCGCCGCGACCGTCAGTGGGTGCCCTTGCGTTGTGGGTGCCGCGGAGATTTCCCGCCCGCCCGCCCGTTCACCCTCTGCTGCCAAAGGAGCCATTGTCGGCCGTGGTTGCTCATGCGTCGGCGGCTGCTCGTGCGTCGTGGTTTCGGCCCGAAAAGTTTCCCGCCCACCCGCCCGTTCGCCCTCCGCTGCAAAGGGAGCCGTCGACAACCCCGCCTTCACCCCGCGCCTCACTCTCCCCGCCCGCCACCTCGCCACCGTTCCGATCACGAACACCGTCAGCACCACCAGCAGCAGCAACTGCCCGATGAACAGGCCCCAGAACAGTCCCCACCCCGACAACTGATCGGCGGGCGTGGCCGGCCAGGCACCCGTCAGGTCGTGCGGTTCCCCGATGAGGTGCCGCATGGCCAGTGGCGTATGCGCGAAGGTGACGGCGTTCGGCCATGACCCCCGGGAGAACAATCCGGCGAACCCCGTGGACGTCCACACCATCATCGTCATGCCGAGCAGGAAGGCCAGCACCCCGACCAGCAACCCGTCGGGGACGCCCCGTTCCTCGCCGTGCCCGTGCCCGCGCTCTTCCCGTCTCATCTCACGTCACCGTCCTCATGCCGCCGTTCTCACGCCACCGTGGACTCGGACGAACCGTCGAGATCGCTGAGGTGCTGTTCCATGAAGGCTGCCGCCCGCTCCTCCGCCTCCAGTTCCGCGGCGTGCAGCGCGTCGTCGGCGATGAGTTCGGCGGAGGTCTGGGTCATCGCGCGGTCGGTGAAGACGAGGGGGCGTTCGGTCTCGGTGATCAGGTGTTTGACCACCTGCACGTTGCCGTTGACGTCCCAGACCGCGATGCCGGGGGTGAGGGTCGGGATGATTTCCACCGCCCACCGGGGCAGGCCGAGCACCCGCCCGGTCGCCCTCGCCTCGTCCGCCTTCTGGGCGTAGATCGTTCGCGTCGACGCCATCTTCAGGATTGCGGCGGCCTCCTTCGCCGCCGCCCCGTCCACGACGTCGGACAGGTGGTGGACGACCGCGACGAAGGACAGACCCAGCCGGCGTCCGAACTTCAGCAGGCGCTGGAAGAGCTGGGCCACGAAGGGGCTGTTGATGATGTGCCAGGCCTCCTCGACCAGGAAGATGCGCTTCTTCCGGTCGGGGCGGATCCAGGTGTGCTCCAGCCACACACCCACGATCGCCATCAGGATCGGCATGGCGATGGAGTTCCGGTCGATGTGGGACAGGTCGAACACGATGAGCGGGGCGTCCAGATCGATGCCCACCGTCGTCGGCCCGTCGAACATGCCCCGCAGGTCGCCGTCCACCAGCCGGTCGATGACCAGGGCCACGTCCAGGCCCCAGGCCCGTACGTCGTCTATGGCGACGTTCATCGCCTCGGCCGACTCCGGTTCGGGGTGGCGCAGTTGCTCCACGATGTCCATGAGGACCGGCTGGCGTTCGACGATCGTCTCGTTCACGTAGGCGTGCGCGACCTTGAGCGCGAAGCCGGAGCGTTCGTCGAGGCCGTGGCCGAGGGCGACCTCGATGATGGTCCGGAGCAGCGCGAGCTGTCCGGTCGTGGTGATCGCCGGGTCGAGCGGGTTGAGCCGGATCCCCATGTCCAGGGCGGCGGTGGGGTCCAGCCGGATGGGAGTTATTCCCAGCTCCTCGGCGATGAGGTTCCACTCGCCGACGCCGTCCTCGCCCTGCGCGTCGAGCACCACGACCTGCCGGTCGCGGAAGCGCAACTGCCGCAGGACGTACGTCTTCTCCAGCGCCGACTTGCCGTTGCCGGACTCGCCGAGCACCAGCCAGTGCGGTGCCGGGAGTTGCTGCCCGTACAGCTGGAAGGGGTCGTAGATGTAGCCCTTTCCGGAGTACACTTCGCGGCCGATGATGACGCCCGAGTCGCCGAGACCCGGGGCGGCGGTCGGCAGATAGACCGCCTGGGCCTGGCCGGTGGATGTGCGGACCGGGAGCCGGGTCGTCTCGATCTTGCCGAAGAGGAAGGACGTGAAGGCGTCGGTCGCCGTGGACAGCGGATCCCGCATCAGAGCATCAGCCCCATCAGAACATCAGCCCCTACCTGCGGATTCCGGTGGCGAACGGCAACGTGTTGACGAAGGCCCGGTGGTGTTCGCGGTCGCACCACTCCAGCTTCAGGTACGACTTGCCGGCCGAGGCGCGGATCGTCCGCTTGTCCCGGGCGAGGGCCTCGGGGGAGCGGGAGCTGACCGTGATGTAGCCGACGAGGTTCACGCCCGCCGCGCCGCTCGCGAGGTCCTCGCCGCGCTGGTCCATGCGCCCGTGGGCGGCGACGTCGCGTGGGTCGACGGTGCGGTTCATCTTGGCGGCGCGGCTGGCCTCGGCGTCGTCGTTCGTCTTCTCGGTCAGCATCCGCTCGATGGCGATCTCGGTGGGTTCGAGGTCCATCGTGACGGCCACGGTCCGGATGACGTCCGGGGTGTGGACGAGCAGCGGGGCAAGGAAGTTGACGCCGACCGGTGTCATCGGCCACTCCTTCACCCAGGCCGTGGAGTGGCACCAGGGCGCACGGGTGGAGGACTCGCGGGTCTTGGCCTGGAGGTAGGTGGGCTCCATGGCGTCGAGCTCGGCGGGCCAGGCGTTGCGCTTCGTCATCGCCTGGATGTGGTCGATGGGGTGGTCCGGGTCGTACATGGAGTGGACGAGGGAGGAGAGCCGGCCCTGGCCCAGCGGCTGCCGTACGCGGATGTCGGCTTCCTGGAGGCGGGAGCAGATGTCGGTCAGCTCGCGCGCCATGACGACGGCCAGGCCCGCGTCGCGGTCCAGCTTGCGGCCGCCCTGCGGGCGCGCCGCGCGTGCCATCGCGTGTGCCTCGGCGGCCAGTTCGCGGTTGAAGTGCATGCACGCGACGAGGTAGGCGCGGTGCTGCTCGCTGCTCGTCGACACCATGGACTGGAGCTGGTCGTACGACTGCTGCAGCCAGCTGGGGGCGTGTTCGTCGCCGCGTACGGAGACGTCCTTGGCGTGTGCGTCCGGGTCCGCGGGGAGGGTGCGGGCGAGCATCTGGATGCGGGTGACGAAGCCGTCGCCGTTCGCCACGTGCTTGAGGAGGGTGCCGAAGCGGTCGACCAGGGCCTCCTGGTCCTCGGAGTCACGCAGGCCGACGCCCGGGCCCTCGATCTCGATCGCGGCGGTGACCGTGCGGCGGTCGGCGTGCAGGAGTACGGCGATCTCGTCGGGGCCGAAGGGTGCCGCGAGCCAGTTGATCCGCCCGATGCCGGGCGGCGGCCCGACCTCGACCTCGCGGCCGTCGATGCGGGTACCGGCCTCCATGACACTGCTGCGGTACGCCGTTCCCTGGCGCAGGCTCCGCTTGTAACTGCGGTTGATCTCGAACCACTTGTAGAACGTGCGGCGCTTGTAGGGGACGTACACCGCGGCGATGGCCACCAGCGGGAAGCCCATCAGCAGCACGATCCGCACGGACAGCACCGGGACGAGCAAGCCGCACATCATGCCCAGGAACGCGCCCGCGATGATCAGTACGATCTCGCCGGACTCACGGTTCCGGCCGACGATCGCGTTCGGCCGGGCGCGGCCGATCAGATATGTACGGCGGGGCGTGACCATGTGGGACACGTGGGACTCGGTCGTCAACGCCCTTCACCTCCCGTGCGGTTGTTGCGGGCGTGCGGAGTGCTCGTCGGGCTCGTACGGGGTGCGGGGGTGGCGGAGGGGACGGATCCGCCGCCTCCGTTCGACGCACGGGTGCTGTGTGCGGCCACGCCGCCGGAGACGGGGTTGGCGGGGCGGGGCTGGCTGTTGCCGCCTTGGCCACCTCCACCGCCGCCGTTGTCGACGCGGGTGCTGTGGGTTTTGATGCCCTGGGCGACCAGGGTGGCCGGGGAGCTCATGACGGCGGCGGCCTTGCCCTCGGCGCTCTGCATGATGCGGTTGTTGCGGGAGTTGGCGATATCGTCGCCGAAGCCCGGTACGAAGCGGTAGATCATCGCGCTCGCGAAGATGGCGAGCAGGATGATCGCCAGGCCCGAGACGACGGCGGAGAACGCGTCCGGGCCATCGGAGGTGGACAGTGCGCCGGCCAGGCCCAGCACTATCACGATCACCGGTTTGACCAGGATGACCGCGATCATGATGCCCGCCCAGCGGCGGACGTGGCCCCACAGGTTCTTGTCGACGAGGCCCGCGTACACGACGACGCCCAGCAGGGCGCCCACGTAGAGGAGAGCGGCCCTGATGACCAGTTCCAGATACAGGACGCCGGCCGCCAGGATCGACACCATCGAGACGATGATCAGCATGATCGGTCCGCCGCCGATGTCCTGGCCCTTGGCCAGCGCCTCGGAGAAGTTCCCGAAGAACGTGTCCGTCTGGTTGCCCGTCGTCGCCGCCAGGACCTCCGTGACGCCGTCCGTCGCCGAGACGACCGTGTAGAGGATCAGCGGGGTGAACGCCGACGCCAGCACCGTCAGCCACAGGAACCCGACCGCTTCCCCGAGCGCGGTGGTGAGCGGGACGCCTCGCACCGCCCTCTTCGACACGGCCAGCAGCCACAGGACCAGGGTCAGGATTGTCGACGCCGCGAAGACCACCGCGTACTGCTGGCGGAACGCCTGGTTCGTGAAGTCGACGGTCGCGGTTTCGTTGACGGCCGCGCTGAGCTTGTCGATGGTCCAGGAGGCGGCGTCGGCGCAGCCCTGGGCGAGGGAGGAGAGGGGGTCGAGGGTGGTGGGGAGGGAGGTGGTCCCCCCTCCGCCGGTGCCGCTGCTGTCCTCTTCGCAGTACTTCTTGGCGGGGCCGATCAGCAGGCCGCAGGGGTCGTTCGGGGTCGGGGTCGGGGTCGGCGCCGCGAAGGCACGAGTGGCCATCAGGACGGCCGAGGTCTGAACGACGGCTACGACGGTTGTGAGCTTGAGAACGCGGCTGCGGCTACCGGGCATACGTGAACCCTCCGTACTCCTCGATGGCCTTGCTGATCTCGTCGGAGGTGGCGGCCTTGTCGTCGCCGGGGACGGGGGCGGGCCCGTCCGTCTGGGAGTCCGTCACGATCTTCCAGTCGTCGTTGTCCCACTGGAGGTCGAAGGTCCATGTCTTCCAGGTCGAGGTGACGGGGTCGGTCGAGATTTCTCCGGACATCCCGATGAGCCCCATGTACCAGACCGAGACCTTGGCGGCGCTGTCGCTGTACTGCTCGGCCTTGGTGCCCACCGGGACCGTTCGTGACACGAACGTGCTGCCGGCCGGCGGATTGCCGTTGGCGTCGAGACCCAGCTTGCTGAGGAAGTCCGCCGAGTAGGCGGCGTCCATCGGGCTCTGGAGCTGGCCGGCTGCAGCAGACGTATAGATGGTGCTGACGATGTCGTGCCGGCTGTCCTTGTTGAACATGCCGGTGGAGCCCAGCGCCACCGCGTAGTTCGCCGCAGCGCTCTCCGCCCCCACCGCGCTGTGCGCAAACCCCGAAGGAATCCCCGAGACCTTCGACCCCACCGGCCGCTCCCCCGAAGGAGCGGTGGGTGAAGTCTGGGCGTTGTCGGTGCCCCCGGTCCCGGAGGAGGAGCCGTCGTCTCCGCGGTTCGCGAAGGCGATCGCGGCGATGAGGAGGACGACCACGCCGACGACCGTGATCAGGCTCCGCGAGGAGGACCGCCCGCGGCGGGCACCGCCGTACACGTCGCCGCCACCGCCGGGCAGGTGCGTCCGGGTCTGGCCGGAGCCGCCGTATCCGCCGTCCTCGCCGCGAGAGCCGTCGCCGTATCCGGGTTCGTCACCGTGACTCATGCCGGGTGCGCCCCCTCAACCTCTCGCTGAACCGCTGGACCGCGTAGTACGACGGTAGCCGTGCTGGTTTCCGCGCGGGCGCGGTGTGGTGACTCGACATCAGGGAAACGCAACCTCAGCCGGTGGGCACGACGGACGGGTGGGTCGGAGGGAGGGGGAGAGGATCCGGGCGTGCCCGGCCCGCCCTAGACGGCCATGCCGTACACGATGGTGAACAGCGTGCCGAGGGATCCGATGATGAAGACACCGGTGAGGCCCGCGATGATGAGGCCTTTGCCCTGTTCGGCGCTGAAGGTGTCCCGGAGGGCCGTCGCGCCGATGCGCTGCTTGGCCGCGCCCCAGATCGCGATCCCGAGGCAGAGCATGATGGCGACCGCCATCACAACCTGGACCATCGTCTTGGCTTCGTTGCCCAGGCTGCCGAAGGGACCCCAGTCCGGAGCGATCCCGCCGATAATTGTGGTGATGTCGCCCTTTTCGGCTGCGAAATGCATGTAAGTCACCGCCCCTAGTGGGTAGTTCTGCACCCTCTGCCCTGTGCGCAGAGGTCGGGCCCATTCTCGCTGACGTTGGCGCTGTCGGATGTCGACTTGGCGTCATTGATTGGCGAGTTTCCTACGAATCCCTTGCCGTTCCCTCGCCGACGGCCCACACGGGATCCCTTACGGGGTGTGTGGGACGGTATGCGAAGGATCGTATGGTCACTCTGTGTATCACGACCGGTTACGCCGAGCAATGAATTCGGTGCGGAACCTGTGGTGTGGTTCCGTCGTTAACCCCTACTCATGACCTGCGGACGGTCGCGCGTCCGCGGGGTGTGGCCGAGCGGCCGTCAGCCCGAAGGCTATCCCGGGTTGTTGCGGGACGCGGAAACGGGCCGCGGCTGGTAGCCGCGGCCCGTTCTGCTGTGCCGCCGGTGGACCCCACGTTCCTGTGCCGGCGGCTTCTGTTGCCCGGAGGTCAGCCCGTGAAGGCCGCGACTCCCTCCGGGGTGCCGACGCCGGTCGGCCCGTCGTAGCCCGACTTCGCGGTGCAGAGGTAGCTGGAGGAGCAGCTGCCGTTGGTGCCGCTGGTCACGTCGTTGAGGGCCGAGGTGCCGGCCGCCGTGTACGGGAACTTCGCCGGGTAGGAGCCGGTCGAGGGGGTGCCGGCGAGCGCGTAGACGCCCGCGATGATCGGGGCGGAGGCGCTGGTGCCGCCGAAGGTGTACCAGCCGGCCGTGATGCCGTAGGAGTCGTAGACCGAGACGCCGGTCGCCGGGTCGGCGACGGCCGAGACGTCGGCGATGGCGCGCTTCGTGCAGCCCGTGTCGGTCTGCCAGGTCGGCTTGGCGTCGTACGCGGAGCAGCCGGAGCCGGTGCCCTCGGTGCTGCTGGTCTCCCACACGCTCTCGCTCCAGCCGCGGCTGGTGGAGCTTGCGGAGAGGGCGGTGCCGCCGACGGCGGTCACGTACTGGGAGGCCGCCGGGTACTCGGCGCCGTAGCCGGCGTCGCCCGCGCTGACGGTGATGGCGACGCCCGTGTGCTTGAAGTACGAGGTGTCGTACGTCGAGTCGGAGGAGGACTCGGAGCCGCCGTAGCTGTTGGAGACGTACTTCGCGCCCAGGGTGACCGCTTCGTTCACCGCCTTGCCGAGGTTGGTCATGGAGGCGGAGGTGGCCTCGACGAGCAGGATGCTGCAGTTCGGGCAGATGGCGCTCGCCATGTCCAGGTCGAGGGAGATCTCCTCGGACCAGCCCGCGTCACTGGTGGGAAGGGAGGTCGTGGAGCCTGTCTGGCTGACCTTCTTGAAGCAGCCGTTGGCGGTGGTGCATGCCGAGAGGCCGTAGTACGTCCGGTACTTGGCGAGGTCCGCCTCGGCGTTCGGGTCGTTGTACGCGTCGACGATCGCGATGGTCCTGCCCGAGCCGTTGGAGGCGGCGGCGGAGGTCAGGCCGTACGCGCTCTGGAGGTCACTGGGCCCGTAGCCGGAGGGGGTCGACGCGTCCGCGGCGTCGGGGGTGACGGAGTCCGTGCGGGCGGCCTGTTCCTTCTGGAACGCGGTCGTGCCGCCGGTGACGCGGAGTGCCTTACAAGCCATCTGGCCTTTGGCGGGAGTGGCGCAGGCGCGGGTCCAAGTCACGGAGGGAGAGGCGGACTTGGCGGCGACGGCCGGGGTGGATCTGGCCGCGTCGGCCGGGGCGGCGTTCGCGGGGGCGGCGGGGCCGAAGCCGACGAGGACGAGGGCCGCGGTGCCGAGGGCTGCGGCGCCCAGGCGGCGCAATTTGCCACGTATGGCGGGTCTTTGAGGGGATTCGGTAAGCAACGGACAGCCTCCTGAGACTGGTTGACAGGGGCGGTGCGGGTGCGGTGCGCCGCCGGTCCGGTGTCCCCGGCGGTGGGCTTGATCGGCCCGCGGATGACCATCCCTTGTTGAGTACGTGACAACAAGAGGCTTCTGGAATCCTGACTTCCGCCTTACTGAACCAAGGCTGTCGGCTTACCGCCCGATGGCGCCTGGATGGCCGGAAGCTGACGGCGGCTTGACTCGGCTCACAGGAAAGTCATGGAGGGCATGGAGGGCGTACGTGTGCCGCATCGGTTGCGGTCTATCGCTGCACGCTTATATAAGCAATGGGTGATATATTGAGGGCGTGCATGCATTCGACGTTCTCGGTGACCCCGTACGCCGCCGCATCCTGGAGCTGCTCGCCGACGGTGAGATGAGCTCCGGCGCGGTGTGTGAGGTCATCACGGTGGAGTTCGGGATATCGCAGCCGGGGGTCTCGCAACACCTGAAGGTGCTGCGGGAGAACGGTTTCGCGACGGTACGGCCGCAGGGGGCCCGTCGGCTCTACGCGGTGAACTCGGAGCCGTTGCGGGACGTCGACGCGTGGCTGGAGCGGTTTCGCCGCTTCTGGACGCCCCATCTGGACGCCCTGGCCACGGAGTTGGCGCGGGGCAAGCGTGAGCGTCGGCTCAGCAGCGAGCCCGGCGACGGTGAGCAGGCGGATCCGAGGAGGAGAGCCACATGATCGACGTCACCCATCAGATCAATGCCGTACGGCGGCAGGTCGGCACCCGCGATTTCGAGGCCGGCGAGGCGCGTGTGGTCACGATGAGCCGGACGTACGACTCGACGGTCGAGGACGTCTGGGACGCCTGTACCAACGCCGAACGGATTCCGCGCTGGTTCCTGCCGGTCTCCGGCGACCTCCGCGTCGGCGGGAAGTACCAGCTCGAGGGCCAGGCGGGCGGCACCATCGAGCGCTGCGAACCGCCGTCGAGCTTCCGTGCGACCTGGGAGTACGGCGGGGACGTGAGCTGGATCGAGCTGCGGCTGACGCCCGCCGAGGAGGGCGGCACCCGCTTCGAGCTCCAGCACATCGCGCACGTCGACGACGAGCGCTGGGCGGAGTTCGGGCCCGGCGCGGTCGGCGTCGGCTGGGACCTGGGGCTCACCGGTCTCACCCTGCACCTGGCCTCCGGGAACGCCGTCGACCCCCAGGAGTTCGCGGCCTGGACGGCGTCCGACGAGGGGCGGCGGTTCGTGACGCTGAGCAGCGAGGGCTGGTACGAGGCGAACGTGGCGGCGGGGACGGAGGCCGCCGGGGCGCGCGCGGCGGCGGACCGGACGACGGCGGCGTACACGGGGGCGGAGTCCGCCTAGGTTCAGGCCGCCGTGTCGCGCTCTGTGTCCCGGGCCCTCACGGCAACTGTGCAACCCACGGTCGGCCAGACCGCCCCAGCGCCCCGCCCCTGCGCCCGCCTCAGCGCCCCGCCCCTGCGCCCGCCTCAGCTCACGGCATTCGCCAGGACCGTGGCGGTCTTCGCGACCAGCGGGTTGTCCGCGGTGGCCGTCGGGTCGGGCTTGGTGGTCAGCACGGCCACGACGACCGGGGTGCCGTCCGGGGTCCAGGCGATGCCCACGTCGTTGGCCGTCCCGTACTGGCCCGTGCCTGTCTTGTCGGCGACCGTCCAGTCCTGGGGCAGGCCCTTGCGCAGGCGTTCGCCGCCGGTCGTGTTGCCGAGGAGCCAGCCCGTCAGACGGGTACGGTCCTCGTCGTCCAGCGCGTTGCCGAGTACGAGCCGGGCATACGTCCGGGCGATGGCACCCGGGGTGGTCGTGTCCTCCAGTCGACCCGGTTCCGCAGAGTTCAACTCCGGTTCCCTGCGGTCCAGTCGGGTCTTCGGGTCCCCGAGTGACCGGCTGAAGCGGGTCACCGCCGTGGGGCCGCCGAGTTCGTGGAGCAGGAGATTGGCGGCGGCGTTGTCGCTGAAACGGATCGCCGCGTCGCACAGTTCCTCGACGGTCAGGCCGGCCGCCACGTTCTCCGGCTTCACGGTCACCGCTCCGCCGCCGGCCTCCGTCACGTACTCCGCCGTGTAGTGGATGCGCCTGGCGAGCGTCTCGCCGTGGTGATCGAGATCCCGCAGCACCGCCGCGACCGCCAGCGTCTTGAACACCGAACATATCGGGAAGAGCTCCGACGCCCGGTACCCCACGGCCGCCCTCGTGCCCAGGTTGTACGCGAACGCGCCCACCCTGGCGCCGTGTTGTTCTTCCAGTTCCCGCAGGCGGGTGTGGGCGGTGTCGCGGGTACGGGGCGCTGCTTGTGCCGGGCCTCCGGTGAGCGCCAGCGCGGTCGTTGCGGCGGTCGCGGTGAGCAGGGTGCGGCGAGTTGTTGTCGTACCTAGGATTTTTCTTCCTCCAGTTCCTCTACTCCCTCTACGAAGTGGTCGAACTCGCCTGCCTGTACGCCCAGTACGAACGCGTCCCACTTCTTCTGCGTAGTAGTGACGATGTTCGTGGGGTCACTGGTTTCACGGATGTAGACCAGGTCGTTGTCGCCGAAGGCGAGTTCGATCCAGGGGCCGGGTCCGGTCGCGTCGTCCGGGGCGGCTCGGATCCAGTCCAGGTTCGGTGGGATGTCAGCCACGGTGCGGTTCCTTGTGCTTGAGGGTGTGGAGGAGGGTGCGGAAGGTGGCGGGGGTGGCGGTGAGTATGGATTCGGTGGGGTCGCCGGATTCGGTGAGGTGTATTCGGGCTTCGGTTGCGGCGACGTGGAGGCATGAGTCGCCGGACCCGCAGTAGGACGACTTCTGCCAGTCGTGATGGGGCATCTCGGTTCCTTCACAGGTCGTGGATCAGCTTGTGGATGAAGTCGCGGGAAGGCTCGGGGCCGAGGGCCACGGACTCCATACGGTCCAGGAGGATTCGGTACATCTGTAGCTGAGCTTCGGCGTCGAGGAACACCGGGCCGTGGGACTGGTCGAGGTGCACGGTGTCGAGCTGAGGGACGGGGCCGTTGGAATAGAAGATCGACTGGCCGGAGCCCGGGAAAGATCCGGCGGCGAATGGGAGCACCTTCAGGGTGACGTGGTCCCGTTCGCTCATGTCCAGCAGGTGCCGCAACTGCGCCTTGGCCACGGCGGGGCCGCCGAACTGCATGCGCAGGGCAGCCTCGTGGACGATCGCCACCTGCGGGGTCGGGGCGTCCCTGAAGAGGACGGTCTGGCGCTTGATGCGGAATGACACCCGGTGTTCGATCGCAGGCGGGGAGAGCTCGGGTACGACCAGACGGAACAGGTCGCGTGCATGGTCGGTGGTCTGGAACAGCCCGGGGATATGCACGGTGACCGCCGTACGCAGGTGCCTGGCGTGGTGCTCCACCTCGGCGAGATCCAGCAGAGCTGCGGGCAGGATCTCGCGGTACTCCTCCCACCAGCCGCGCTTGCGCTCTGACGTCATGTCGGCCAGAGCCTCGATGAGGTCCTTGTCCGGGCACTTGTAATGGGAGGCAAGCGTCCGCACGCGCTCAGCACTCACTCCGATGCGCCCGGCCTCCATGTTGCTGATCTGACTCTGCTGCGCGCCGATCAGTTGACCGGCCTGGGTTGCGCTCAGGCCCGCTCGCTCGCGCAGTTTGCGCAGCTCGCTGCCGAATCGGAGTTGACGGCCCGTCGGGCTGCTTCTCATGGGCTGGCCCGTCTCCTTGCTGCGGCTGGTCACCCACATGGGTGGCAAGTCATAGATACTCAGGCATTCGTGTCATGCATGACACGGGACACCGCTACTTTAGTGCGCGGGCGCCTCGCCCAGAAGCACCCCGCTCGACGGAGCGGCCGCGGTCACTGGGCAACGTAACCAAACCCACCCAACTCACCACCGAACCGGGAGACTTCCCATGGCAACCGTATCCCCGTCCTGGACCTACACCCTTCAGCTCCCGCACGATCCCCGTGCCCCCGGTATCGCACGGGCCACCCTCCGTACCATCCTCACCGCCCACGACCTCACCGAACTCACCCCCACCGCCGAACTGTTGGCGTCCGAGCTGCTCACCAACGCCCATCTGCACACCCGGGGCCCGTACGCCCTGCGCCTGTTCGCCGCCGAGCCCGACCGGCTCCGTATCGCGGTCTGGGACACCGATCCCACCGTCCCGCCGGGCTTCTCGGAGAAGGGCGCCCCCGTCCTCGTACCCCCGGAAGACTCCGAACACGGCCGTGGCCTGCACCTCGTACGGGCCTGTGCGGACGCGTGGGGTGTGTCCGTGCTGCGGGAGCTCGGGGCCTCGAAGGGCGGGAAGTTGCTGTGGGCGGAGTGTGCGCGAGCGGGGGGCTAGGCCAGCGCTTCGGTGGGGGAGAGGCGCGACGCCCGTACGGCTGGGTAGAGGCCCGCTGTCGCGCCGATCAGCAGGGTCGCTCCGGCGCCGCCGACCATGGCCCACAGGGGGACGACCGTGGGCCAGTCCTGGGTGGTCGCGTACGCCGTGGTCACGCCGATGCCCAGGAGCAGGCCTCCGGCGCCGCCGAGCGCGGACAGCAGGAGGGACTCGGCGAGGAACTGGAGCCGGATCTGGCCACGGGTGGCGCCCAGCGCGCGGCGCAGGCCTATCTCGGGGCGCCGTTCCAGTACGGAGATCACCATGGTGTTGGCCACCCCGATGCCGCCGACGAGCAGCGCCACCGCACCGAGCCCGAGCAGCAGCGCGCCGAGTGTCGAGTCGGCGGCGCGCTGGGCGGCCAGCGCGTCCGACGGCCTGGAGACCTGGACCTCGGACGGCGCCTCGGGGTTGACCGTGGACGCCAGCACGGTGCGTACGGCTTCGACGGAGGGCTCGGCGGATCGTACGTACAACTCGGTGGGGTGGCCGTCGAAGGAGAGGAACTGTTCGGCGGCGGGCCAGCCGACCATCGCGGAGCTGTCCAGTTCGTCCGCCAGCGGGACCGGTTCGAGGATGCCGGTGACGCCGAACCACTGATTCCCCAGCCACACCCGCGTCCCGGGCTCACGGATGTCCAGCCGTCGTGCGGCCGCCGCCCCGAGCACCACGCCCGGATAGCGCGAGGTCGCCTCGTTGAGCCATACCCCCCGGTGCATATGGCTGCCGACCGCTGTCGGTAGCCCGGGCTGGACCGCCACCACGGCGATACTGCCGGTCTGCCCGGCCGGAATATGGTCGTTGCGGTAGACGTGCGCGGTGACCCGGCCGACGGCGGCGACCGACTGCACGGGGCCGATACGGCCGACCATCGCGACCGATTCCCCGGGGAGCCGGGCGGCGTCACCGAACATGGTGCTGCCCGGTTCGACGGTGAGGAGATTGGTGCCGAGCCGGTCCAGCGTGCGGTTCAGATCGGCCCGGCTGGAGGTCGAGATACCGACGACGGCCAGCATGGCGGCGATGCCGATGGCGATCCCGAGCGCGGACAGTACGGCCCGCAGCGGACGGGCGCGCAGTCCCGCCGCGCCGACGCGGGCCACATCGGCGGCGCCCAGCCGGGCGGGGACGAGTTCCGTACGAGGGTCCGCACCCGTTCGTTCACGTCCTTCCGTGCGCGATCTCATGATTCGCCGCCCGTCGCCCTGCCGTCACGGACGTGTACCTGACGCGGTAGTTCCGCCGCGATCTCCCGGTCGTGGGTGATGACGACGACTGTCGTCCCAGCCGTGTGCAGGTCTCGCAGTACCTTCATCACCGCCTCGCCGGCCGACGAGTCGAGGTTGCCGGTCGGCTCGTCGGCGAGCAGCAGCGCCGGTGACCCGACGACCGCGCGGGCGATCGCCACGCGCTGCCGCTCGCCGCCGGAGAGCTGGTGCGGCAGGTGGTCGAGCCGGTGGTCGAGCCGTACGCGTTCCAGCGCCTCTGCCGCCTCCCGCCTGCGCTCGCGCAGCGGCAGGCCCGCGTACAGCAGGCCGTCGGCGACGTTGTCCAGTACGGGCACTCCGGCGGCGAGATGGAACTGCTGGAAGACGAAGCCGATGCGCCGGGCTCGCAGTGCCGACACCTTGCGGTCCGAGAGCCCGGCGATGTCGTGCCCGGCGATACGGACCGTGCCGGCGGAGGGCCGGTCGAGGGTGCCGACGATGTGCAGCAGGGTGGACTTGCCGGAACCGGACGGGCCGACGATGCCCAGCATTTCGCCGTAGTCGATGGCGAGGTCGACGTCCCGAAGTGCGACCACTCCGCCGGGATAGGACTTGGACACGTCCTTCAGCTCGACCACTCTTGTGCTGCTCATGGCGCTTGCCGCGCTTGCCGCGCTTGCCGGGCCGGTCGGGCCTGCCGGGCCTGTCGGGCCGGTCGGGCTCATCCGGGTATCCCCACGTGCTGGCCCGCGCTGATGCCGGATCCGCTCACCTCGACCCAGCCGTCGGCGAAGAGGCCGGTGCGTACGGCGACGATGGCGGTGTGGGTGCCTTCCACCGTCTCCAGCCCGTAGCCGCCCTCGGCAAGGGCGAGCAGCGCCGCGACCGGAACCGCCAGGACATCCTTGCGGGTCTCGACGGTGTGGCGGACGTCGACCGGCGTCGTCTCCAGGCCCCCGAGAGCCGTCTGGCGGGCGACGGTGACGGTGACGGGCACGGTGGCGGTGTCCGTGCCGGTGGCCGGATCGTCGCCCTGGCCGCCCTCTCCGGAAGCCTGGGCCGCGGTGGCGTCGGTACCCACGCTGGACACCGTCCCCGCAACCGTCTTCCCGCCAGGCAGGGCGACCGTCACCTTCGTCCCCTTGACCGCCCAGGCGGTGTCGGCCGCGCGGACGTCGACGGTGACCACCTTGGTCGTGGCGGTGCCGGTCAGCATCTCGCCGGTGGCGGACGCCCCGATCTTGGCGGAGTGCGAGGCGATCCGCACCGGACCGGCGGTGTACACGACCTGGTCGATGGCGACCTGTCCGGTCCGTGGCAGGCCGAGGTCCTTCTGCCAGCGTTTCACTGCCTTTGCTGTGAGGTCGGTGAACTCCTGGTCGACGGTGAAGCCTTCGTAACCGAGCGCCCGCAGGTTCCGCTCGAACTGCTCGACGTCGGGGCCGTGGGTCGCCGGGGTTGCGGCGGCCGGTTCCGGCTGGGTGTCCGCCGCGGGAGCTGTGCCGGTGGTCTCGGCGTCCGTTGCCGCCTCGGCCCCGGAGTCCGAGCCTGTCTCCGTCCCGGACTCCGAGCTCGTCCGCGACCCGGACGCCGACTCGGACGCCGACTCGGACGCCGACTCCGTGTCCGTCTGCGATGGAGTCGATGGAGTCGGCGGAGGTGCCGGGACAGCCGCCGTGAGTGTGCGGTACATGGGCAGGGCTCCGTACAGGAGAACCACCGGTTCGTTGTCCGCCCGCAGCAGCACACCGCCTCGGCCGATCGTCTTTCCCACGGCAGGCAGCCAGGTCAGCGTGCCCGTCGCCCTGGACTCGACGGCCGTGGCGGCCCCGTAGCCGAGTCGGCCCGCGACCGTGGTCTCGTCGGTGAGGGTCCGGCGCGTGATGGTGGTCGTCTTCTCGGGGCTGTCCGCCGCCTTGTCCGTACCGGCCGGGGACGACCCGCCGAAGCCGAGGGCCGCGGCAGCGACCGACGCGGCGACGGCTGCCGTCAGGACCACGGTCAGGATCGTGCCCCGGCGGCGCCGGACAGAGCGCGTGCTCATCCCCCACGCACCCCGCTCGAACTGGGCGAGGGCAGGACGTTGCGGCATTCCGTGAGCGCCGCCTGGAACGTGTCGTCCGTCTTGAGCTGCCGCGCCAGTTCGTCGTCGAGGACCGACTCCCCGGTCCGGGGATCCGGGTCCGGATAGTCCTTCACCCCGTGCTCACGGATACAGGCCGCGTACTGCCGGCGCTTCTCCAGGTCTTCGGCCGAAATCTGCGGCACATCGGTGGCGACAGCGTCGGGCTGAAGGGTCCGGCACTTCTCGGACGCCTGGAGAATCGTCGCCTGCGGAGTCTTGGCCTTGTCCACCTCAAGCGTTCCGTCGGCGCCCTGCGTCATCGTCACGCCCGCGTCCTTGAGGCAGTTCGCGTACTTCTGGGCCTGCTGCGCCACGTCACCGCCGGACTCGCTCACCCCGCCCCCGGCGGACTGCGCGGTCGCCACGCCCGGATCGTCACCGCCCCCGCCACAGCCGGTGATGCCGAAAATCAGCGCGGTCAGCGGCACTGCGGCCAGCATGGTCAATCGGGTCGATCGGATTCTGGTCATCTGCGGCTCCCTCCCGTTTGCCGACCGCCATCACAGCGCTCGCCGTGTAAGCCAGTTGTGAGGGAAAATCCTTATGAGCGGCTTACACAGGGCCCGGCAGCATGACCCGTCCACGGAAGCGGGAGATCTGGCCCGTCCACGGGAGCGGGGGAACTGTGCGCGTACTCGTCGTCGAGGATGAGGTGCTGCTGGCCGACGCCATCGCCGAGGGGCTGCGCCAGGAGGCACTGGCGGTGGACATCGCCTACGACGGTGCCGCCGCCCTGGAACGGATGGGCGTCAACGAGTACGACGTCCTCGTCCTGGACCGGGACCTCCCACGCGTGCACGGCGACGAGGTCTGCCGACAGGTGGTCGCGGCGGGCTGGGACACCCGGATCCTGATGCTGACGGTCTCCGGGGAGATCGCCGACCGGGTCTCCGGGCTGTCCCTCGGCGCGGACGACTATCTCGTCAAGCCGTTCGCCTTCGCCGAACTCGTTGCCCGGGTAAGGGCGTTGAGCCGCCGGGCCCGTCCCGCCTCGCCGCCCGTGCTCGCACGCACGGGGATCTCACTCGATCCCGGCCGCCGGGAGGTCTTCCGCGACGGTCACTACGTATCGCTGTCGAAGAAGGAATTCGCCGTACTGGAGGAGCTGTTGCGCGCCGAAGGTACGGTCGTCAGTACGGAACAGCTCCTGGAGCGGGCCTGGGACGAGAACATCGACCCGTTCACCAACGTCGTGCGGGTGGCCGTCATGACGCTGCGCCGCAAGCTCGGTGAGCCGCCCGTGGTGGAAACCGTCCCTGGAATCGGATACCGCATACCGTGAGCCGCCCCCGTGCTGTGAGACCGCATGCGGTGAACCCGCGCACCGCGAACCGCCGTACCGTGAACCGCCGTACCGGGGACCCACCCACCGTGAGCCGCCGCCCCGTGAACCGCCGTACCGTGAACCCCCGCCACTGGACCATCCGCGTCCGGCTGACCCTGCTGTACGGCGGGCTCGTCGTCCTGACCGGCGCCACGCTGCTGGTCGTCATCTATCTGCTGCTCGACAGGATCATCGACCGGCAGAGTATCGATGTCCGCTCGCTCTACTCCCCTGCGTCGGGGCAGACGTCCGAGGAGTTCGAGACCGCGGTCAAGCCGCAGGTGGCTGCTGCGACCGAGCAACTGCGCGGCGATTTCCGGGAGCGCACGCTCAATCCGCTGCTCAGCGACGGCGGTCTTGCTCTGGCAGCCCTCGCGGGGGGTGGGCTGGTCATCGGGTGGGTGGTTTCCGGTCGAGTTCTCCGCCCGATCAAGCAGATCACCTCCACGGCGAGGCGGGTCGCGGACCGCAGTCTGCATGAGCGGATCGGCCTGACAGGTCCCAAGGACGAACTCCGGGAACTCGCCGACACCTTCGACGACATGCTGTCCCGGCTCGACTCCGCCTTCGACGGGCAGCGGCGCTTCGTCGCCAACGCCTCCCACGAGCTGAAGACGCCGCTGGTGATCAACCGGACGCTGATCGAGGTCGCCATGGGGCGGCCAGATTCCCCGGCCGAGGTGGCCCGACTGGGCGAGACCCTGCTGGAGGTCAACGCCCGCCACGAACGGATGATCGACGGTCTGCTCACCCTGGCCCGATCCCAGCACGCCGTCGTCGACCCGGTCCCCTTCGACCTCGCCGACGTGGTGAAACGCGCCGCCGACACCGTCGGACCGGAGGCCGAGCGGGCCGACGTCGCCCTGACCGTGCGTGCCGGGGCGGCACCGGTCAAGGGCGACCCCGTACTCCTGGAGCGGGCGGCGCAGAACCTGTTGCAGAACGCGGTCCGCTACAACACGGCGGGCGGCTGGGTGCGTACGGCGGTGACCCGTGACAACGGCCGGGTGACGCTCACCGTGGAGAACACCGGTCCCGATATCGCCGACTACGAGATCCCCGGGCTCTTCGAACCCTTCCGCCGCCTCACCGACCGCGTGGGCTCCGCCCATGGCACCGGTCTCGGCCTTTCGATCGTCCGTTCGGTGGCCCGCATGCACGGCGGCGACGCGACCGCGGTGCCCGGCGCGGGCGGCGGACTGGTGGTCGTCTTCACGCTGCCGGCGCACGAGGGCACTGGCTGACTTCATGCACCGGAAACAATCGACTCCCGGAATTCACTGCTCCGGGAGTACAGTCGTTTGAGTGACGCAATATCACAGAGGTGCCGAAGAGGCAAAGCAACATCATTCCGGGGATCGCGCTACAGGGGGGCGTGGCTTCACGAACAAGATCGATCGTTGCCCGACCTGTGAATTGATCAACTGTCATCCAGAAATCAGACTCGCCACCAGTCTCAACGCTGCATTACCAAGAGTCGCGTTACTGAGCAACCGTGAAATGGACGTCTTCCATCTGCTTTCCGGTGGGCTGTCCAATCGCGAACTCTCCAGGGCTCTGCACATCACCGAGCGTACTGCCAAGGCGCACGTGGCCAGCATCGTGCAGAAACTTTCCGTCGACTCGCGTCTGCAGGCCTGCATGGTATCCGCGGCGTACCACGCGAAGAAGTGTCCCGAAGGACAATGGCAACCCGCTCCGTCGCCTGATGAGATGACCAGTGTCCGGTCCTCCTGACCGGACCGCGTCAGATATTCCTTCAGGCTTCTGGAGAATCATGCGTAGTGGAACCAGACAGCATCTGCGGCAGCTCGCGGTGACCGGTGTGGCCCTGGCCGCCCTGGGCACCGCGGGCATCGCCACCGCCGGATCGGCATCCGCCGCCACCGGCAAGAACGGTGTGGTGGAGGTCGGCGAGTTCGGCCTGTACTACGTCACCGGATCGAGCGGCACGGTCTTTGACCTGTTCGTCTCGGACACCAACTTCAGCGGTGACGTGTTCCCGGGCACCAGCATCTCGGCGAACGACAACACCGAGTCCTACCGGAACCGCGACTCGCTCACCTGGTACGTGTACACCAACGCCGGGGCGGGCGGCTCGGAGGGGTGGCTCGACCCGGGCTACGTCGGCAACGCGTCGACGACCTTCAAGAACAAGATTTCCTCGGCGTACTACTACGACGCCAACTGATAGTCCACAGTGAACGCTGCTCTGCCCATTGGAGTTGGGCAGAGCAGCGCTCCATGGAATTCTACCGAAGCGTGTCGGAGTTCACGATGCCTACGCACGAACGCCGCTCTCTCCTGCGCCCTGCACTGAGTCTGGCAGGTGTATTTTCCGCCCTTCTCGCGATCAGCGGCTGTGTTTCCGCCGCAAGCGGGAAGGAAAGCTCAGAGCCGGACATCGGAAATCCACTCACGACGCTCTCGACCAAGGATCTTAGGCTTCCGCTGGAATCCTATCTTCCGACGGCCGGACAGGTGCGCGAGTTCGACCGTGCACGGCTCGTCCTCATCGACCGGTGCATGCGGCGCTTTGAATTCTCGTACAAGGTCGATGTGCCGGCCGTCAAGGGGGGATCCGCGGATTCCAACAGCCGCAGATATGGAATTACGGATTCCAGCCTCGCGGCAAGGAATGGATACGGCCTGGCCGCCGGTGCCGAGGCTCACCCGGCGACTCCCGAACTCGGAGCGGACGAGCAGACCGTCCTGTACGGGGAGGGCGCCTCCAGCCTCGACGGCCGGGCCGTGCCTCAGGGCGGCTGCATCGGCGAGGCCAATCGAGGTCTCGACGCACACTCGCCCAAGGGTGCCGACTTCACTCTGACCCAACAGCTCGGCTTCACCTCCTTCCAGCAGACCCAGCAGGACTCCCGGGTGCGAAAGGTCGTCAGGGCCTGGTCGGACTGCATGGCGGGGCAGGGCTATCACTACGCGAACCCCCTCGCGCCGCTCTCCGACCCGAAGCTCGGTGACGGCACCGGCGCCGACGCCATCGCGACCGCCCGCGCCGACCTCGACTGCAAGACGCGTACCAACCTGGTCGGGGTCTCCTTCACGGTGGAGTCCGCGTACCAGCAGCGGCTCATCGAGCAGCGGGCGGAACTGGTGAAAGCCACCAAGGAAGCACGCGACGCCAGGCTCCGCGTCGCGGACTCGCTCGGCCAGGCGTGAGCCCCGGCACGGTATTGCCGGGGCTCACTGAGGGTGTGTCAGCGGTTCATCAGGGCGAAGACTCCCCAGCCGAGGTACTCGCGTTGGTAGCGGGCGTGGTGGGCGGGGGCGGTCATGAGTTCCGCTCGCATTTCGGGGGCCAGTTCGTCGTCGGGGTTCGCGTCGAGCCAGCGGCGGATGTTGAGCCACTGGGCCGCGACATAGCGGTCCCAGCTGTCCTGGTCGGCGAGGACCATCTCGACCACGTCGCAGCCGAGTTCGCCGAACTGTTCGAGCAGCTCCGGCAGGGGGCGGAAGTCCTCCTTGGCGGAGGCGTGGCAGGCCTCGACGGTCGTCCGGTCCGGTGGGTCGCGGCGCCAGTACGGCTCGCCGATCAGGATCATGCCGCCGGGGGCCAGGCTGCGGCGGAGGAGTTCGACGGTGCCGGCCGGTCCGCCGCCGATCCAGGTGGCGCCGAGGCACGCGGCGATGCCGACCGGTTCGTCGGAGACGTGGCCGGACGCGTCCCCGTGCGTGAAGCCGACGCGGTCGGCGACACCCAGTTCGGCGGCTCGGGTGCGGGCTCCGTCGAGGAACACGGTGCTGATGTCCACGCCGGTGCCGGTGAGCTGGTGGTCCCGCGCCCAGGTGCACAGCATCTCGCCGGTCCCGCAGGCGAGATCGAGCATCCGGGTCCCCGGCGGCGGGTTGAGCGCGCGGCCCAGGGTGGCCAGCTTCTCGCTGGTGAACGGGTTGTGGATGCGATGGCCGCTCTCGCGGATGGTGAAGCTACGTGGGAGATCCACTTCTGGGGTTCCTTCGGTCCAAGGTGGCTGCAGCGGTGGTGATGGGCGCGGTCGGCGGCCGGTGGGACTTGGCCGCGCTGGTCTGGACCGTCATCAGAAGCACCTCATCGGAAGCAGCAATGCCTGGACCGGGCGAGGTTAGGACCGTCGGGCCGGTCAGGTCCATCGGTTTTCGCCTCCGGCGGGCCGGCGGGGCCGGCGGACCAACTGACCAACTGACCGACTGTTCTCGTGCTCGGCAAGCTCGGCAAGCTCGGAGGGCGGAGAGAGCGGAGGGCGGAGAGGCGACGGCTATGTGCGTGCCGCCGGTCTCCGCCCTCGTTCACCTCAGTCTTCTGTCGGTCCCGTGTGCGGGGTGAGCGTCATGGTGACGTGGTCCAGGCGGGAGATCACGCGGTACAGGTGCTTGGGGGCCGGTCCCGGCGCCGGGGTCAGCTTCCAGCGGGACAGGATCGCGGCGAGGACGACGATCATCTCCATCCAGGCGAACGTGTTGCCGATGCACTGGCGGTTGCCCTCTCCGAACGGGAGATAGGCACCGCGGGGAAGGTCCTTGACCGAGATCCGCAGCCAGCGGTCCGGATCGAAGGCGAGCGGCTCGTCGTAGACGGCGGGATCGCGATGCAGGGTCGAGATGCTGAACAGGACCTCGCTGCCGGCGGGCAGTTGAGCGGCGCCCAGCGTGACGTCGGTCCTGGTGCGTCGCATCAGCAGCCAGGTCGGGGCGTGCAGGCGCAGGGATTCGGTCAGTACGCGGCCGGTGTACTCGAGTCTCGGGAGATCCTCGGCGGTGATCGGACGGCCCTGGAGCACGCGGTCCAGTTCGGCGCGTACGCGGTCCTGTACGTCCGGGTGGCGACCCAGTTCGTACAGGACCGAGCCGATGGAGCTGCCCACGGTCTCGGCACCGGCGAGCATCAGCGTGACCAGCTCGTCGCGTACCTGAAGGTCGGTCATGCCCTGTCCTGTTTCGTCGTCGCGAGCGGCGAGGACGAGGGAGAGGAGGTCGTCGTGGTCGGTTCCGTCGGTGCGGTACGCGGCGATGACCTGGTCGATGACCTCGCGGATCCGTTCGTGGGCGTTGTTGAAGCGCCGGTTCGCCGGAGTGGGAAGCCGGTGCAGTCCGTCGACCGGGAACAAGGTCCGCCAGGTGACGCCGTCCACCACGATCGGCAGGCTCTTCTGGATCTCGTCGACCGCCTGCCGGCCGAGGTCGGTGGTGAACAGCGTGGCGGTGACGATGGCCAGCGCGAGCTCGTCGAGACTCCTCATGAGCTCGACCGGCTGTCCGGGTTTCCAGCTCTCCGCGAGTTCCTGGGCCTTTTCGTCCATCGCCGTGAAGTAGTGGTTGATCTTCTGCCGGTGGAACGCGGGCTGCAGGAGGCGGCGCTGGCGGCGGTGGAATTCACCGCCGGACGTCATGATGCCGTTTCCGAGGAAGTGCCGGGCCTTGTCGAAGAGTTGGCCCTTTTCGAAACTGTCGGCCTTGGTGACGAGGATTTCGTGCAGGATTTCCGGCCGGGTGACCACGTACACGGGCAGCGGCCCGAGATGGAGTTTGACGACGGGGCCGAGTTCTCCCAGCCGAGCGAGGAACTGAAGGGGGTTTCGCTGGAGGGGTACGGCATGCCCGATCAGGGGGAGCCGTCCAGGGGCGGTGGGTACGACGGCGGTCGCAGTCATGCCGGCCTCACTTCGTCGAGAGCGTCGACGGCGTTGTAACGGCGCGTCTCCAGGGACCAGTCGAGGTTTCCCGTCATCCAGAACCTCAGGTCGTCGAGATAGCGGTGGAGTTGCGTGCCGGCCCGGGCCCGGGCGGTGGCTTCCTGTTCGAGGTACTGGCGCACCGCCTGGTCGTGCATCTGCCCCGCACGGTGCAGCGCCTCGGGCATGTCGATGCCGTACTGCGTGGAGAGGATGGGAGGCAGGCTGTGCACGGTCCGGCTGCGGGCCACTTCCTTGGGGTAGGAGAGGATGTCGTTGGCCCAGCACGCGATGTTGGTGGCCTGCTGGGCCAGCGACATCACGTGGGGGTTCGCGAAGTCCTCCTGCGGCAGAACGAATCCTCCCGCCACGTCGATGAGGGCCATGCAGGTGGGGACGGCGCCGCTGTGGCGGCGCATGTGGACGTACTCCACCAGCGTCGGAGCGGTCTGCCGGCTTCGGTTCGCGGCCTCCCAGCACTGGGCGAGGAAGTAGCCGGTGACCGAATGCACGAAGCGCATCCACTGCATGGGCGCCGAGTGGGCGAGGATGCGGTCCCTGAGATCGGCGAGTGCTCCCATGAACGGGTCGCCGGCATCGGGCTCTTCGCCCGGATTCTCGATGATGCGCAGGTAGTCCACGACGGTCCGCGCGAGCAGTTCGGGATTCTCACCCGTGGCGGACTCGTCGCAGAAGGCGTCGTCGAAGGCGAAGAGCCACAACTGCCAGTCCGCGAGCAGTTGGAGACCGACCGGCTCGCTGCGCGGGCTGGTCCGCCCTGCTAAGCGCCCGACGCGCAGCCCTGCGTACTCGGCGGTCATCGCGGAGTCGAGGATGTTCATCTGCCTGGCCCAGCCGAAGGCCTGCGCGTCGATCTCGTTCGCGTACGGGCTGATCTCTGACGGGAAGGGGTAGCTCAGCGGGGGCAGGGCAAGGGGGACCCGCGATTTTCCTTGCATGAGTTCTCCACACGGATCGTGTGCCAGTGGGGGGCTGGACGTGCTGTCGGCACACCAAGTCGGTGCGCACGGAATGCCGGTGACCTGGTGGCGTGGGTGGGGAATCGGCTTTGCGAACGCGGCTTTGCGAACGCGCATTCCTAGTGCGTCGTCATGACGACTTGATGATCACATGGCGTCACGAATCACCACAATGGCTCTTTCATTAAGTGAGTGATCGGTAGCGTTAGAAGTTGATAGGCGAATGATAAGAATCGGCTCATGGCGAAATGTGACCGCCGCGGTCGAGTTTTCGTCCCCCCGCCCGCCGACAGGTGCGCTCTGCCTCTTTGCGCGTGATCATCCCGTCGCACAGGGCCCGCCTCTACACTGACCTCGGCGGACTCCCGGGCGGTGAGGGGCGGTTGACGGTGCGTAAGGCATGGGTCGTGGCGATCGCCGCCGTCGGGGGCGGGCTCAGCTTCGTGATGGTGCTCGTCGTCGGCGTCTACCTGGTCGCGGGGAACCTCGCGGGCGGGGTCGGCGCAGGAGCGGTCACGCTCGCCAAGGGCGCCGTGCCGGCCGCGTACCAGACGCTCGTACAGAAGTGGGGCAATCTGTGCAGCGCCATCAACCCGGCGCTGCTGGCCGCGCAGTTGTACCAGGAGAGCGGGTTCAATCCGACCGCCCAGAGCCCGGCGGCGGCGCAGGGGATAGCGCAATTCATCCCGGGAACGTGGGCCACCCACGGAATCGACGGCGACGGGGACGGAGACCGCGACGTATGGGATCCGAATGACGCGATTCCGTCTGCCGCTTCGTACGACTGCGAGCTCGCCTCGTACGTGAAGGACGCGCCGGGGGACCCCACGCACAACATGCTCGCCGCCTACAACGCGGGGGCGTACGCGGTCATCAAGTACGGGGGCGTACCGCCGTACAAGGAGACCCAGAACTACGTGAAGACGATCACCACGCTGCAGGCGAGTTTCGCCGCGCCGGTGACCCGGGTCGACCCTTCAGAGCAGGCCGCGGCGGCCATCTCGTACGCCCAGGAGAAGCTCGGCACGCCCTACCTGTGGGGCGGGAACGGTACCGCTGACCAGGGCGGACGCTTCGACTGCTCAGGGTTGACGAAGGCCGCGTACGAAAGTGTCGGGGTCACGCTTCCGCGGGTTGCCAACGACCAGTACAACGCCGGGCCGCACCCCTCCCGGGACGAGCTGATGCCGGGGGACCTGGTGTTCTTCTCGGACGACCTCACCGACTCCCGGGCCATCCGGCACGTGGGTATCTACGTGGGCGGCGGATACATGATCGACGCACCCAGGACGGGTGCCGTCATCCGCTTCGACCCCGTCGACACCCCCGATTACTTCGGAGCCACCCGAGTGACCGAAGATGGCGCGAAAGCATTGCCCACGACGGTCTGAACCTGCCCTCTGAGCTGCGGCGATGTGTCTCTCTTCGATAACGTCTGCGTGATCATTCGGTGGAGGGTGGAACGTATATCAGGGGAGTGTGCGTTCCTTTTCTCGTAGAGCGGATCTACGACCACGGGGGTGGGACAGAGCGCCGCACGAAGGGCTGCGCGCGCGGGCAAGACGACGAAGGGGCCGAAGCGCCATGGCTGGACTCGCCGATTCCGGTTCCAACCCCGACGTCAACCTGCTCTACGACATCAATGGCCTGGCCAAGGACGCGCCGCAGTGGTTCGACCGCGGGATCGGGTTCGTGGGTGAGTACGGGCTGTTGATCGCGATGGTCCTGCTGGTGGCCGGCTGCTGGTGGGCCGTGCGGCGGCGGGGCGGCGAGGATTCCGCGGTGAACGTGGCCGCGGTGATCTGGGCGCCGCTGGCCGCCGCGATCGCGGTGCTGGTGAACATTCCGATACGGGGTTTCGTGGCGCGGCCCAGACCCTTCGTCGACCACCAGGACCTGGACGTCCTCGTCTCCGGCAAGACCGACTACTCCTTCGTCAGCGCCCACGCGACGCTCACCATGGCGGTGGCGGTCGGACTCTTCGTCGCCCACCGGAAGTTCGGGCTGGTCGGCATAGGGCTCGCGCTGGTCGAGGGGTTCTGCCAGGTCTACCTGGGCGTGCACTACCCGACGGACGTGATCGGCGGCTTCGCCCTCGGCACGGCGGTCGCCCTGCTGCTGTCCCCGCTCGCCATGCTGCTGCTGACGCCGCTGACCAAGGCGGTGGAGGGGTCGGCGCGGATCGGCGGGCTGATCAGGGCGCGGGGGGTGTCCTCGTCCGAAGGGGAAGCGCTGGTCGCGGGGGCTCGGGTGGAACTGCCCGAGGACCGGGATCTGGCTGCGTAGTTCGATCTGAGCTGCGGTTCCTGACGCGGGTTTCGAAGCTGTTCGCGGTGCGCTTTTTGATGCCGTTTGCGGTGCGGGTGCTCGCCGGGCGTCCTTGGCTCAGAGCGCCTGCGGGAACGTGAAGACGCGGCTCGGGTCGTACAGCCTTTTCAGGGTGGTCAGGCGGGGAGCCGCGTCGCCGTAGTACGCCTTGCGCCAGTCGGTGAGTGTGGGGTCCGCGTAGTTCTGGTAGGCGGCGCCCGAGGCGTAGGGGGACATGGCCTTGTGGGCGGCGGACAGCCAGGACTGAGCCGTCGTGCCGGACGTGCCGGCCTGCCAGGAGACGATGTACTGGGCGAGCATCCGTGAGCGGCGGTGGACGAAGGCCGTGGAGGTGGGGGAGACGCGGTTGATCGCGCCGCCGAGGGCCGTCAGGGCGATGCTGCCCGCCCCGCCCCGGACCGTGGGGAGCTGGTTCAGCAGGGTCTGGACACCGGCTGAGGACAGCGAACGGTCGAAGAAGTCCGAGCGTGCCGCGTACGTCTCGCGGCCGAGCGCCCCCTGCGGGGAGCGGCCGGGGGTCGAGCCCGGCAGGTGACACTGGGCGTCGGTGGAGAAGGACGAGCAGCCCGCGTACACCTCCATCGAGTCCTCGTAGGACCGGCGCTTCAGCGAGACGCTGGTCGCGGAGGCGCCGATCGTGTCGGCGAGGCGGTCCACGGCGTTCTGGAGTTCGCCGTACGTGCCCAGGGAGAACGCCGCTATGGAGATCGTGGGGGTGCCGCCGGACGCGTTCGCGAGGTGGCACGAGGACCAGATCTCGTCCGGCTGGGTCGGGCCCCACTCCTGCCAGGCCTTGACCACGGCGGCGGCCTTGGACCAGGGCCAGGTCAGGTAGGCGGAGACCGCCTGGGGCGCGGGATGCGTCTTGTACCGGAGCTCGGTGACGATGCCGAAGTTGCCGTTGCCTGCGCCGCGCAGGGCCCAGAAGAGGTCCTTGTGCTCGGTGGCGTTCGCGGTGAGCTGCTTGCCGTCGGCCATGATCAGCGTCGCCTGCGTGAGGCTGTCGCAGGTCAGGCCGTACGCGCGGGAGACCACGCCGTGGCCGCCGCCCAGGGTGAGGCCGGAGACGCCGACGGTGGGGCAGGAGCCGGCGGGAATCGTGACGCTCTTCGCGGCGAGGCCTCGGTAGACGTCGATCAGTTTGGAACCGCCGCCCACCACCGCCTCGTTGGCGCTCACCCGGATCTTGTTCAGCTTCGATACGTCGATGACCAGCCGGCTGTTTCCGGAGGACCAGCCGCCGTAGGAGTGGCCGCCGTTGCGGATCGAGATCTTGATGGCGTGGGCGCGGGCGTAGGCCATGGTGGTGCGGATGTCGTCCGCGTTGGCGACGTACGCGACGGCGGTGGGCTTCAGGGTGTCGAAGCGGGTGTTGTAGAGCTGGTGGGCGGTTGGCCAGGTGGCGTCGCCGGGGCGGATCAGGGTGCCGTCCAGGTCGGCGGCCAGGGCGGTCCAGTTCGCGGCGGCTTTGGTACTGGCGCTGGGGCTGGGGCTGGTGGTTGTGCGGAGGGGGGTGCTGGTTGCGCCGGTTGCGGTGCCGGTGCTGCCACCGGCCTCGCAGGCGGTTGTGGCTGTCGCCGCGAGTGTGGCGGCGACCCCGCCTATGAACGTACGCCGTTGCATGTGCGCCTCTCCGTTGGTTCCGTGGGAGGAGACGAGTCCCCGGGGTCGGGGGTTCCATGGGTGGCGTCCGCCGGGTGGGTGGGCCTGGGGTGGGGTTTGTTCGCCCCCTCCGCCCCTGCCCGTCCCTTGCTTGGGGGGGGGGGGGGGGCCCCCCCCCCCCCCCCCCCCCGCCCCCCCCCCGGGCGCCCCCCCCCCCCCCGGGGCGGGGGCCCCCCCCCCCCCCCCCCCCCCCCCCCCCCCGCCCCCCCCCCCGCCCCCCCGCCCC
>NZ_JBIAIK010000032.1:0-23027 GCF_042871385.1 Streptomyces sp. NPDC005808
TTACAAAACCCCCACACCCCCCCCCCCCCGCGCTGCTCTTCATCTCCCCCCCCTGTGGTATGGCGGTGGGGGGGGGGGGCGCCGGGGGGGGGGGGCCCGGGGGGCGGGCGGCCCCGGCCCCCCCCCGTCGTCGTAGCGCGGCCGGGTCTACTCCCCGAGGAGCTTGCGCACCCTTTCCTGCCCCACGGCGAGCAGCAGGGTAGGCAGGCGTGGGCCGGTGTCACGGCCCACCAGCAGGTGGTAGAGCCGTGCGAAGAAGGTGCGCTGGGCGACCTTGATCTCGGGCGGGAGTTCCTTGGGAGTGGCGTCGGAGGGGAAGCCGGCCTGGACCTTGGGGACGCCGTAGACGAGGTGGGTCAGACCGTCGAGGGACCAGTTGGCGTCGAGTCCGTCGAGGAGCAGGCGCAGGGACTCGCGCCCCTGGTCGTCGAGGGACTTGAGGAGCTCCGTGTCGGGCTCGTCGCGGACGACGGTGCGCTCCTGCGCCGGGACCTGCGTGTTGATCCAGGTCTCGGCCTTGTCGAGCCGCGGCCGTACCTCGTCGAGCGAGGTGAGCGGGTTCTGCGGGTCGAGTTCGGTGAGGATCCGCAGGGTCTGGTCCTCGGCGCCGGCGGTGATGTCGGCGATGGAGGCGAGGGTGCGGTACGGCATCGGGCGGGGCGTCCGCGGAAGCTCGCCGGCCGCCGTACCCACCGCGCGCGTGTACGCGGCGGCGTCCGCCGGAAGCACGGCCCCCTCAGCGACCTTGCCCGCGAGCTTGTCCCACTCGTCGTAGAGGCGCTGGATCTCCTGGTCGAAGGCGATCTTGAAGGACTGGTTGGGGCGGCGGCGGGCGTAGAGCCAGCGCAGCAGCTGCGGTTCCATGATCTGGAGGGCGTCGGCCGGGGTGGGCACCCCGCCCTTGCTGCTGGACATCTTGGCCATGCCGCTGATGCCGACGAAGGCGTACATGGGCCCGATCGGCTGCTTGCCGCCGAAGATCCCGACGATCTGCCCGCCGACCTGGAAGCTGGAGCCGGGGGACGAATGATCAACCCCGCTCGGCTCGAAGACGACACCCTCGTAGGCCCAGCGCATGGGCCAGTCGACCTTCCAGACCAGCTTGCCGCGGTTGAACTCGTTCAGCAGGACGGTCTCGGAGAAACCGCAGGCCGAGCAGGTGTACGTCAGCTCGGTGCTGTCGTCGTCGTAGGCGGTGACGGTGGTGAAGTCCTTCTCGCACCGCCCGCAGTAGGGCTTGTACGGGAAGTACCCGGCGTCCGAGCTGCCGTCGTCCTCGGCGGCGGCGCCGGAGCCCTCCGCGGCCTCCAGCTCGGCCTCGTCGACGGGCTTCTGTCCCTGCTTCTTCGCCGGGCTCTTCTTGGTCCGGTACTGCTCGAGGATCGCGTCGATGTCACCGCGGTGCTTCATCGCGAAGAGAACCTGCTCGCGATAGGCACCCGAGGTGTACTGCTCGGTCTGGCTGATCCCGTCGTACTCCACGCCCAGCTCGGCCAGCGACGTGGTCATCGCGGCCTTGAAGTGCTCGGCCCAGTTGGGGTGTTCCGAGCCCTTGGGGGCCGGCACGGAGGTCAGCGGCTTGCCGATGTGCTGGGACCAGGACTCGTCGACGCCGGGGACGCCGGCCGGGACCTTGCGGTAGCGGTCGTAGTCGTCCCAGGAGATCAGGTGGCGTACGACGTGACCGCGCCGCCGGATCTCGTCGGCGACGAGGTGCGGCGTCATGACCTCCCGGAGGTTCCCGAGGTGGATCGGGCCGGAGGGCGAGAGCCCGGACGCGACGACGACCACCGGAGCGGTAGCGACTGATGTCACTGCACCAGGGGCCCGACGCTCCGACTCCTCGATGACCTCATCCGCGAAACGGGAGACCCAGTCGGTGGTCTCGGTGCTCTGAGCCACGATCGGCACGTCCTCTTTCTGGAGTTCCTTCGGGAGCAGCCGGCACGGTCACGCGGCTGACGGGCCCATTCTCCCAGCTCGGCGGCCATCCACGAAAACGCCTTTTCAGTGGGCAGTCCCTCCCACCCCAACCGAGCACCATCCAGGCCGTCCGGCGTTTGAGGACGAGCGCGTTCAGCGCGACAGCGGGGGTCTGGGGGCGCAGCCCCCAGGAACAAGGGACGGGTAGGGGCGGAGGGGGCGCATCACCCCACCCCCACCCCCACCCCCCACGGTGGGCACCCCCGCACCCCCCTCGCCCGAGTAATCCGCTTGTCCCCCCATGGGATACTGGCGAGGTCTATCTGATAAATCCTCGACGAGAACGGCACCCACTCCCATGGCCTCGGTCACGTCCCTCACCGCTTCCGTCCATCAGCGCCTCGCGGACGCCCTCTCGGCAGCCCTGCCGGAGGCCGGTTCCGCGGACCCGCTGCTGCGCCGAAGCGAGCGGGCGGACTTCCAGGCCAACGGGATCCTGGCGCTCGCGAAGAAGGCGAAGGCGAATCCGCGGGAGCTGGCGACGCAGGTCGTGGAGCGGATCACCACCGGTGACGTGATCAAGGACATCGAGGTCTCCGGACCCGGCTTCCTGAACATCACGATCACCGACAGGGCGATCACCGAGAACCTCGCGGAGCGGTACGCGGACGGCGACCGCCTCGGCGTCCCGTTCACGGAGCACCCGGGCACCACGGTGATCGACTACGCGCAGCCGAACGTGGCGAAGGAGATGCACGTAGGCCACCTGCGGTCCGCGGTGATCGGCGACGCGGTGGTGCAGATTCTGGAGTTCGTCGGCGAGACCGTCGTCCGCAGGCACCACATCGGCGACTGGGGCACCCAGTTCGGCATGCTCATCCAGTATCTGGACGAGCACCCGCACGAGCTGGACCACAAGGACGCCGAAGTCACCGGCGAAGAAGCCATGTCGAACCTCGACCGGCTCTACAAGACGGCGCGCAAGTTCTTCGACTCCGACGAGGAGTTCAAGACGCGGGCGCGGCGCCGGGTGGTGGATCTCCAGGCGGGCGAGCCCAAGACGCTCGCGGCCTGGCAGAAGTTCGTGGACGAGTCGAAGATCTACTTCTACTCGGTCTTCGACAAGCTGGACATGGAGATCCGCGACGCGGACGTGGTCGGCGAGTCCGGCTACAACGACATGCTGGACGAGACGTGCCGCCTCCTGGAGGAGTCGGGCGTGGCGGTCCGCTCGGACGGCGCGCTCTGTGTGTTCTTCGACGACGTCAAGGGCCCGGACGGCAACCCGACCCCGCTGATCGTGAAGAAGTCGGACGGCGGGTACGGCTACGCGGCGACGGACCTGTCCGCGATCAGGGACCGTGTCTTCAACCTGAAGGCCTCGGCGCTCGTGTATGTCGTGGACGCCCGGCAGTCCCTGCACTTCAAGATGGTCTTCGAGACCGCGCGCAGGGCAGGCTGGCTGAGCGACGACGTCAAGGCGCACCAGCTCGCCTTCGGCACGGTCCTCGGCAAGGACGGCAAGCCGTTCAAGACCCGTGAGGGCGAGACGATCCGGCTGGTCGACCTGCTGGACGAGGCGATCGACCGCGCCACGGCCGTCGTACGCGAGAAGGCCGAGAAGGTGGGCCTGAGCGAGCAGGAGATCGAGGAGAACGGCCGGTACGTCGGGATCGGCGCCGTGAAGTACGCGGACCTCTCCACCTCCGCCGTCCGGGACTACAAGTTCGACCTGGACCAGATGGTGTCGCTGAACGGCGACACGTCGGTGTACCTGCAGTACGCGTACGCCCGTATCCAGTCGATCCTGCGCAAGGCGGGCGAGGCGCGCCCGGTCGCGCACCCTGAGCTGGAACTGGTGCCGGCCGAGCGGGAGTTGGGTCTGCACCTGGACCGGTTCGGGGAGACGCTCGCCGAGGTGGCCGAGGGTTATGAGCCGCACAAGCTGGCGTCGTACCTCTACCAGCTCGCCTCGCTGCTGACCACGTTCTACGACAAGTGCCAGGTCCTGAGCGACGACAACGCGCCGGAGCTCGTCGAGAACCGCCTGTTCCTCGTGGACCTCACGGCCCGCACGCTCCACCAGGGCATGGCGCTTCTCGGGATCAGGACCCCCGAGCGGCTCTGACCCGCTCCGAGCGCCCAAGGGCGTTCGCCGGCGCGGCCCCCGGTTGTTCAGGTGCCGGGGGCCGCCCGGCTTTCCTCCAAGTCACCCGGGCCGCCAGGCCCGTTGTCAGTGGCTGCCCCTAAAGTCAGGGCCATGGCGACACTTCCCAACCCGCTGCCGACGCTGGTGGCCGACCCGAGCGGGCGCGCGCTCGGGCTTGAACTCCCGTCCGGGCGACTGATCGACGCGACAGACGAGGGCCCGTGGCACGAGCCGCTGCTCTGGCACGCCGAGGGTCCGGCGGCTCCCGGAGCCTGGTCGGCGCTGGAGCCCGCCCGGCGGACCTCCGGCCTGCTTCCCCTCCTCATAGACGTCGGCGGCGACCAAGGGGCGGTGGACGACTGGGAGTTGGCGCCGGACGAGGTGTCCTACCCCGGGGATCACGACGCCGAGGAGGTGCTGGCGGAGTTCTGGGAGGAGTACGCGGCGGACGCGCCCGCCCCGGACGAGGACTACCCGGGCAAGGAAGCCGTCGTCGAGGCCTTCGGCGAGCCCCACACATACGACGAGACGGTCGCGCCCTACGGCTCTCAGTGGCCGGGCCTCGCCCCCGCCACCGCGCCGGACGCCGACCCGGACGCACGTGCCGCCGAGATCGCCGACTCCCTCGCGGACAGCGGCTCATGGCTGAAGGACGCGCGCCTCGCCCTGGTCCCGGCCCGCCGCAGCGCGGACATCCCGGCGGCGATCGGCTGGTCGGGCCCCGCGAACTACGAGGGTGACGTGGCCCGCCTGTGCGCCGTGCTCCGCTCCTGGGAGGACCGCTTCGGCGTCCGCGTGGTCGCCCTCACCTTCGACCAACTCGTCCTGTCGGTGGCGGCCCCGCCCACCACCACGGCCGAGGCGGAGGCGATAGCCGCCGAACACTTCGCGTTCTGCCCGGACAACATCACCCAGGGCCACCACGAAACACTCCGGGCGTACGCCGCACACGAGGTCCTCGACCAGAAGGTGTGGTCGTTCTGGTGGGACTGACGCCTGCCGGCGCCCGCCACCACAACCCGTCGCTCCCCGCAGAAGGCATGTGGACCGACGAAAAGATCACTGTCACGTACTGGCGGTCGACCATGTCCGACGCCCTCGCCTGGTGACTCCGGGGCGCAGGAGAGTGGGGCTCACCGGCCGGCGGCCAGCCCCGCCCTCATTCGCCGCAACCCCTCCCCGATCTCCTCCGGCGTCTGCGTCACGAAGCACAGCCGCAGCGTCGAGAGGTCGGGCTCGGCCGCGTAGAACGGCGCGCCAGGGACGTACGCCACCTCCTGCCGCAGCACCGTCGGGAGCAGTTCCGTGGTGTCGTACGACTTCGGAAGCCGGGCCCAGAGGAACATGCCGCCCTCGGGCCGGTCCCAGACCGAGCCGGCGGGGAGGGCGTCCGCGAGTCCTGCGAGCATCGCGTCCCGGCGTTCGCGGTAGACCGCCGCGACCCGTGTGACGTGTCCGTCCAGGTCGCTGTCCGCCAGATAACGGGCCGCGGCGAGCTGGTTGACGGTCGGGGTGTGCAGGTCGGCGGCCTGTTTGGCCACGGCACAGACGCGGCGCAGGTCCGCCGGGGCGCGCAGCCAGCCGAGCCGCAAGCCGGGGGCCATGACCTTGGAGAGGGAGCCGAGCAGGACCGTACGGTCCTCCGCTCCCGGGTACGACGTGATCCACGGCACGCGCTCGCCCTCGAAGCGCAGCTCACCGTACGGGTCGTCCTCGATGATCCACAGCCCGTGCCGGCCGGCGACCGCGGCGACGGCGGCCCGCCGCTCGGCCGGCAGTGTGCGGCCGGTCGGGTTCTGGAAGGTGGGCACGGTATAGAGCAGCTTGGGACGTTCGCGCACCACCAGTTCTTCCAGCGCCTCGGGATCGACACCGTGCCGGTCCCCCGGCACAGCCACCACCCGTGCCCCCGCGAAGCCGAAGACCTGAAGTGCCGCCAGATAGCAGGGGTTCTCGACGAGAACCGTGTCCCCGGGTTCGAGCAGCGCGGTGGCGAGCAGGGAAAGGGCCTGCTGGGAGCCCGTGGTGACGAGCAGGTCGTCGGGGCCGGTGGCCAGACCGCGCGCCGAGGTACGTGCGGCGAGCGTGGCCCGCAGTCCAGGCTCACCCTCCGTCGTGGAGTACTGCAGCGCTTGCGCGGGCACTTCGGCGAGGACCGCCCGGTAGGCGGCGGAGATCCCCTCGACATCGAAGAGCTCCGGCGCCGGCAGCCCGCCCGCGAAGTTGATCAGTTCGGGCCGTGCGGTGACGGCGAGGATGTCCCGTACCGGAGAACCGCCGATCGACCGGGCCCGCGCGGCGAACGGCGGCACAGGGGCACGGGTGGGTGCGGGATCGGCGACGGTCACGGCTCGGCTCCTTGGGCTGCGCGGACGACTCGTTCCGCAGCCTAGGGATGTACGTGCCACCTACAAGCGGGTTTCCGGGATACGGACACGGTCACCGGGCCGGGACGGGTCGGGACGACGCCGATTTCCCAGGTGGGCTTGACAGTGCTCGTGCGCCTAGCGGTGTCGGCCGTCTTGGCCCATGGGCGCCGTTTCCCACTCGCACCACACCGCCTTACCGGGTTCCCGCTCCCCCACCCCCCACTTGTCACTGAGCGCGGCGACAAGTAGCAGCCCCCGCCCGCCCTCGTCCGCCACGTCCACGATCCGCGGCACACCGCCCCCGCTGTCGTGCACCTCGGCTCGCAGCACGCCCCCGCCGTACCGCAGCACCAACCGGAACCCCCGCCCCGGCGGCACCCCGTGCACCAACGCGTTGGTCGCCAGCTCACTCACGCACAGCAACACGTCGTCGCCGCGCCCGGCCCGGGCCAGTCCCCAGTCGGCCAGCGCCTCACAGGTGAACCGCCTGGCGGCGGGGACGGATCGCCGGTCGCGACGGTAGAACCGCTCGCGCTGATACGGGAGTTGGGTTGTCTCGTTCACGGGACGAATGTCGCGCAAAGTCACTACCGTGAATCAGTGAGTGAACCCGTACTCAGAATTTGTACGGGTTCGGACGGGTCGGTACGGGCGCCTGTGGGGGAGTTAGTCCGGCATGAACGCCAAGAAGCAGCCTCGGAAGAAGAACCTCTCCGCCATGCGGATGGTCGATGCGCAGATGCAGACCGCCCGCAAGGCGGCGGGCTACACACAGCGCGCCCTCGGTGAAGCGGTCCTCGCCGACGAGGAGTCGATCGCGTCGATCGAGCAGGGCAGAAGGCCACTGCTGCCGGACCTCGCCGAGACGCTGGACCAACTTCTCGACACGAAGGGGTTGTTGCTGGCAGGGGTCACGAACATGCCGGAGATCGACCAGTTCCCGCTGTTCGCGGAGCAGTACATGCTGCACGAACGCGAGGCCATCGCGCTGTCCTGGTTCGACAACGCGGTCCTACCCGGCCTGCTCCAGACCGAGGCCTACGCCCGCGCCGTCCTGCGCGAACGCATCCCGGCGTTCGACGAGGACGAGATCGAGACCAAGACGGCGGCCCGCGTGGACCGCCAGGAGATCCTGCAACGCAAGTGTCCGCCGACGATGAGCTTCATCGTGTGGGAGCCGGTGCTGCACCTCGGCGTCGGTGGCCCGAAAGCCCGCCGCGACCAGCTCCGCAACCTGCGCGAGCGCGCCGAACTCCCGGGCCTCGCCCTCCAGTTCCTGCCGACGAACACACCCTCGCACGCCGGTCTGAACGGCCCCTTCACCCTCCTGGAGACACCCGACCACCAGCACCTCGCCTACACCGAGAGCCAGCGCGGCAGCCAGTGGGTATCGGACCCCGACGAGGTGTCCATCCTGGCGCGCAAATATGCGATGCTGCGGTCACAGGCCCTGTCTCCCCAGGAGTCCAAGGGCCTGCTCGACCGTCTGCTAGGAGACAAATGAGCACCGTACTTGAGTGGTTCAAGTCGAGCTACAGCGGCAGCGAAGGCGGCGCGTGCCTCGAAGTCGCCTACACCTGGCGCAAGTCCAGCTACAGCGGCGACGAGGGCGGCCAGTGCGTAGAGGTCGCCGCCTGCCCCCACGCCATCCACATCCGCGACTCCAAGAACCCGGAGGACGGCCCCAGTTTCACCGCCTCACCGGAGGCCTGGTCGGCCTTCACTGGTCATGTCTCCCGCTGATATGCCTGTCGTCACAGCGGTTTAACGCAAAGGCAACTTCAAGATCGCTACGGCGGGCGTTCCTTGATCGTTGGAACCGTTGTGACGATCAACAGCGATACCCGTGCCACTCTCGGCAGCACCACCCGGCCCCCCACCACGGCCCTCGCCGACACACTCACAGAAGCCCTCTTCGAGGACGGCCCCGACGGCGTGCAAGTCCACGCGCACTGGCGCGAGGCCGTCTCCGCCGAACTGTTCCGCTACCGCCCCGAGGCCGACGTCGAGGAGAGGTGGCAGCTCGCGTACGGCCGGCTGCGCGCGCTCAACGACGAACTCCCGCTCCCCGCCGAACAGTTGGCGGACGACCCCCGCAGGCTGGCCGCGCTGCACGAGTGGGCCGCGGTGGTGGACGGCGCCACGGCGACGGTCGCCGGCATCCACTACAACCTGTTCCTCGGCAGCCTGCTCGACGACGACGTGTCCGCGCCGCGCGACCTGACCGACTTCGCGTCGCTGACCCGTACCGGCACCTTCCTGTGCACCGAGCGGGGGCACGGCAACGACGCGGCGGCACTGGAGACAGTGGCCCGTTACGACCGTGAGCGCGACGAGTTCGTGCTCCACACCCCGCACGAGGGCGCGGCGAAGTACATGCCCAACACCAGCCCGGCGGGCGGCCCGAAGACCGCGGTGGTCGCCGCCCGGCTGCTGATGGACGACCAGGACGAAGCGGCCGTCCGGGAGCGGGCGGGCATCCGGCGACAAGGGACCCTCCAAGACCAGGACCAGGACCCGGACCGGGACCGGGACCGGGACCAAGCCCCCGTCCAAACCCAACGAGCCCCCCGGGACCACGGCGTCTTCCTGTTCCTCACCCCGCTGACCGACCGCCTGGGCCCCTTGCCCGGTGTCACGGTCACCGGACTGCCGGAACGTATCGGCAGCCCGGTGGACCACTGCGTCACCAGCTTCGACCACGTACGCCTGCCCCGTACCGCACTGGTCCAGGGCGCCCACGGACAACTGCTGCCGGACGGCACCTTCACCAGCACCGTGGGGAGCCCGAGGAAACGATTCCTCCACGCCATCAGCCGCGTCACCGTCGGGAAGCTCTGCATGAGCGCGAGCGCACTGGGCGGCTGCCGGGCGGCACTGACGACCGCCGTCCGCTACGCGCACCTGCGGCGGATCTCCGGCCCGGTCGCCGGGCAGCGCGTGCCGCTGGCCGCACACCGCAGCCACCACGCCCGGCTGCTCGAACGCGTGGCGACCGCCTACGCCATGACTTTCCTGCACCGCACGGTCACGGACCGCTGGATCACCCACGCGCCGGAGGAACGCGCGGCGGCGGAACGGCTGGTGGCCGTGACCAAGGGCTGGATCACCTGGCAGACCCGGGACATCACCATCGAGAGCCGCGAACGCTGCGGCGCCCGCGCGCTGTTCCCGGTCAACGGACTGGCGGAGTACCCGGCGAACACCGAGGGCGCGATCACGGCCGAGGGCGACAACCTCGCCATCTGGTGCAAGGCCGGCGCCGAGATGATCTTCGGCCACGAACTCGCCGCCGAGCCCGCCGAAGCCACCGGTGAGGAGAGCCTGACGGACCCCGCCTTCCTGCGCCGGGCCGTCACCGCCGCCGAACGCCAATGGCACCAGGCCGCCCGCCGCGACCTCCGCCGCGGCGACGGAGGTGACGCGCTCGGCCGCTGGAACAACGCCTCCGCCGCCGCCCTGGACCTGGTGGAGACGTACGCGATCGGACAGGCAGCCGACGCCTTCCTCTCAGCCATCGCTCGGGTGACCGAACCGCCCGCACGCGCCGTACTGACGGACCTGTGCGCACTGTTCCTGCTGGGACATGTGAAACGGCTCAGCGGTCCGCTCCTGATCGAGCGGGCGCTCACCCCCGACCAGGTCCGCTCGGTCCCCCAGACCCTCCACGACCTGACCGCCCGGCTCGCCCCGCACCTGCTTGTGCTGGCCGAGGCCTTCGACGTCCCCGAGAAGCACCTGGCCTCCCTGCCGATGCTCACGGACATTCCGGCACCGCGTTCCTGAGGCACTAAGTCGTCGGCGGGCGCGGGCAGCACCTCGCTCGCCGTCGACGGATGCGGCGGGCCCCCGTCCAGCGTCAGCGCAGCTTCTGCGCGACCTCCGTCGCCCAGTACGTGAGGATGTTCCGCGCCCCGGCCCGCTTGATGCCGGTCAGCGCCTCCAGGATGGCCTTGTCCCGGTCGATCCAGCCCTTCTCGGCGGCGGCCTCGATCATCGAGTACTCGCCGGAGATCTGATAGGCGGCCACCGGCACGTCCACGGCGTCCGCGACCCGCGCGAGGATGTCCAGGTAGGGTCCCGCCGGCTTCACCATCACCATGTCGGCGCCCTCTTCGAGGTCGAGCGCCAGCTCCCGCAGGGCTTCCCGGGCGTTCGCCGGATCCTGCTGGTACGTCTTGCGGTCGCCCCTGAGCGAGGAGCCGACGGCCTCCCGGAAGGGGCCGTAGAAGGCGGAGGAGTACTTGACGGTGTAGGCGAGGATCGCGACGTCCTCCCGGCCGATCTGGTCGAGGGCGTCACGGACGACGCCGATCTGACCGTCCATCATCCCGCTGGGGCCTACGACATGGGCCCCCGCGTCGGCCTGCACCTGCGCCATCTCGGCGTACCGCTCGAGGGTGGCGTCGTTGTCGACCCGGCCCTCGGCGTCGAGCACCCCGCAGTGGCCGTGGTCGGTGGTCTCGTCCAGACACAGGTCGGACATGACGAGCAGTTCGTCACCGACCTCGGCGCGCACATCACGGAGCGCGACCTGGAGGATCCCGTCCGGATCGGTGCCCGGCGTGCCGACCGCGTCCTTCTTCGACTCCTCGGGCACCCCGAAGAGCATGATCCCGGAGATCCCGGCGGCCACCGCGTCCGCAGCCGCCTTCTTGAGGCTGTCCCGGGTGTGCTGCACGACGCCGGGCATCGCGGCGATCGGCACAGGCTCGCCGATGCCCTCGCGCACGAAGGCCGGGAGGATGAAGTCGGCGGGGTGCAGCCGGGTCTCGGCGACCATGCGCCGCATGGCCACAGTGGTCCGCAGACGCCGCGGCCGCGTACCGGGGAAGGATCCGTACGTCGTCATACACCTACGCTACGCCCGCCCCCGCACCCCCTTTGCCGACGCGACGTCGGCGCCGGCAGCCCCCACTCTCACCGCCCCCAGGAGCAGGGAGCACCCCAGCGAGCCGCCAGCCCGCCCGCCCCGCCAGCCCGCCAGCCCCCCGCATGCGACCCACCCAGCACGGGTCCATGCTGGGAAAGGAGCCCAAGAACAGGCCCCCCGAACAACACCTCACGACAACAACCGACCCCGACGAGGACCCCGACGGCCCCGCTCTCCCGCCGTGCGCCGACACAGACGCAGACACAGACGCAGACACACGCCGACGCCGACGCCCGAACAGAACCGCCGCAGTCCCTCCCCGCGCCGCCCGAACGCCCCGCCCCGCCCGGCCCGGCCCGCGCTCAAGGAGGACGCGATGACCGCCCCCGCTCCCCATCACCCCACCCCCGATCTCTTCGCCCTCTCCGACATCCGCGGCCCGGTGCTGCGCCCGGGCGACCCCGACTACGCCGACGAGGTCACCGGCTTCAACCTGGCCGCCCGCCACACCCCCGACCTGGTCGTCGGCGCGACCGGTACCGACGACGTCGTGGCCGCGCTGCGCTGGGCGGCCGCCACGGGCACCCCCGTCGCCGTACAGGCCACCGGCCACGGCGCCAACTTCCCCGTCGACAACGGCATGTTGATCAACACCGCCCGTATGACGGACGTACGCGTCGACGCGACCGAGCGCACCGCGACGGTCGCCGCAGGAGCGAAGTGGCGCCAGGTCATGGCGGCGGCCGCACCGCACGGACTCGCCGCCCTCAACGGCTCGTCCACGGACGTCGGTGTCGTCGGCTACACGCTGGGCGGAGGCCTTCCGGTACTCGGCCGGGAGTACGGCTACGCGGCCGACCACGTCCGCTCCTTCCAGGTCGTCACGCCCGACGGAACGCTCCACCAGACGGACGCCGACCACGAAGGCGAACTCTTCTGGGCCCTGCGCGGCGGCAAGGGCAACGTCGGCGTGGTGACGGAACTGGTCTGCGACCTGTTCCCGCTCTCCCGCGTCCTCGGCGGCGGAATCTACTGCCCCGGCGAACACGCCGAAGCCCTGCTGAACGCCTACGCGGCCTGGACCCCCACCCTGCCCCCGCAGATGTGCACGGCGTTCACGATCCTGCGCCTGCCCCCGCTCCCGGAGATCCCCGAACCCCTGCGCGGCGGCTTCTGGGCGCGGGTCGCGGCCATCTGGACCGGAGACCCGGCGGAGGGCGAACGCCTGCTGGCCCCGGTCCGCGAGGCGGCGCCGGTGGTGGTCGACACGGTGGCGGAGATGGACTACACAGCCGTGGACCAGGTCTACGCAGAGCCTCAGGAGCCGCTCCCCGTGAGGGAGTCGTGCACCCTGCTGCGCGACCTGACCCCTGACGCCGTACGGACCTTCCTGGACCAGGTCGGCCCGGCGGCCCCCGCCGACTACCCGCTCCTGCTCGTCGAGTTGCGTCACATGGGCGGCGAACTGGCCCGCCCCGCCGCCGTCGAGGACGCGGTCTGCGCCCGCGACGCGGGGTACCTGATGGAGACGGTCGGTGTGCTCGCGGGACCGGATGCCGCCGCGGCGGTCGAGACGGCCACGATCGCGCTGAACGCCGCGATGGCGCCGTACGGCACGGGCAGGACCATGGTCAACATCCATGGCGCCCCGGGCGACGAGACCGACCGCGCCCGCGCCTGGACCCCCGAGGTCCACACCCGCCTCCGCGCCGCCAAGGCCACCTACGACCCGGCCAACCTCCTGCGCTTCGGCCACACGGTGACGCCCGCAGCCGCATGAGCAGCCACGGGCGTCCCGGACGAAGCCAACTCCACCTACTACGTCGTACGCCGCCGCCGTGATCCCGGCCGCCGCTCGCTCGGCCGGGTGACGGGATCCCCCGCCTCCGCGGCCGCCGCGCGACGCCGCAGCCCGAAGTCCGCGAGCGCCTCGGCCAGTTTGAGGACGGACGGCTCGGGAGCCATCACATCGACCCTCAGGCCGTGCTCCTCGGCCGTCTTCGCGGTGGCGGGCCCGATACAGGCGATCACCGTCACGTTGTGCGGCTTGCCCGCGATCCCGACCAGGTTGCGCACGGTGGAGGACGACGTGAAGAGCACGGCGTCGAAACCGCCGCTCTTGATCGCCTCGCGCGTCTCGACCGGCGGCGGGGAGGCCCGCACGGTCCGGTAGGCCGTGACGTCGTCGACCTCCCAGCCCAGCTCGATGAGCCCCGCGACCAGCGTCTCGGTGGCGATGTCGGCCCGCGGCAGGAACACCCGGTCGATCGGGTCGAACACCGGGTCGTACGGCGGCCAGTCCTCCAGCAACCCGGCGGCGGACTGCTCCCCGCTCGGCACCAGGTCCGGCTTTACACCGAAGGCGACCAGCGCCTTGGCCGTCTGTTCGCCGACCGCCGCCACCTTGATACCGGCGAAGGCGCGCGCGTCGAGCCCGTACTCCTCGAACTTCTCCCGCACCGCCTTCACGGCGTTCACCGAGGTGAAGGCGATCCACTCGTAGCGGCCGGTGACAAGGCCCTTGACCGCACGCTCCATCTGCTGGGGCGTCCGCGGCGGCTCGACGGCGATCGTCGGCACCTCGTGCGGCACGGCCCCGTACGACCGCAACTGGTCGGAGAGCGAAACCGCCTGCTCCTTCGTGCGCGGCACGAGGACCTTCCAGCCGAACAGCGGCTTGGACTCGAACCACGACAACTGGTCGCGCTGGGCGGCGGCGGAACGCTCACCGACCACGGCTATCACCGGGCGGTGACCCTCCGGAGAAGGCAGCACCTTCGCCTGCTTCAGCGTCAGCGCGATGGTGCCGAGCGTGGCGGCCCAGGTCCGCTGACGGGTCGTCGTACCGGCGATCGTGACCGCCATCGGCGTATCGGGCTTGCGGCCCGCGGCCATCAGTTCGCCCGCCGCCGCACCGACCGAGTCGAGCGTCGAGGAGACGACGACCGTCCCGTCGGACGCGCCGACCTCGGTCCAGCACCGGTCGGAGGCCGTCCGCGCGTCGACGAACCGCACGTCCGCACCCTGGGCGTCCCGCAGCGGCACACCCGCGTAAGCGGGCACACCGAAGGCGGCCGCGATACCCGGTACGACCTCGAACGTAATACCCGCGGCCACGCAAGCGAGCATTTCCTCCGCGGCGTACGTATCCAGTCCGGGGTCCCCGGACACCGCACGCACGACCCGCTTGCCGCCCCGTGCGGCCGTCATGACAAGATTGGCAGCGTCCCTCAACAGGGGGTCACCAACGGTTGTTGACGAACCGTCAACAACCGTCAGCTGAGGCGTGCCCGTACCCGCGTACGCACTCACGGACGAAGGCGCGCCCACGGGCGACGCATGGGTACCTGTACCAGTTTCGGTATCCGTATTCAGTACGGCGACGTTCGGTCTGGCGTGCGCGCGGACGACGTCGAGCACCTCGTGCTCGGCGACGAGAACATCCGCGTTCGCCAGCGCCTCTACGGCGCGCAGTGTCAGTAGTCCCGGATCCCCGGGTCCGGCACCAAGGAAGGTGACGTGCCCGTGTTCCGGACCGGCGGGAAGGTTGGTGGGGCTCACTGTGCTCGCTCCCCCATCAGACCGGCCGCGCCCTTGGCAAGCATCTCGGCAGCGAGTTCACGGCCGAGCGCCATTGCTTGGTCGTACGTCTCGGGCACGGGACCGGTGGTGGACAACTGCACCAGCGTCGAGCCGTCGGTCGTGCCGACGACGCCGCGCAGGCGCATTTCCTTGACAATCTGCCCGTCGGCCAACAGGTCGGCGAACGCACCCACAGGTGCGCTGCAGCCGGCCTCCAGGGCGGCGAGCAGGGACCGTTCGGCGGTCACGGCGGCCCGGCTGAGCGGGTCGTCGAGTGCGCCGAGCGCTGCGACGAGGTCCGCGTTGTCCGCGGCACACTCGATCGCCAGTGCCCCCTGGCCGGGGGCGGGCAAAACAGTGTCGACGGACAGGAAGTCCGTCACGTCCTCGATCCGGCCGAGGCGACTGAGTCCGGCGGCGGCGAGCACGACAGCGTCCAGCTCGCCCTTGCGCACATATCCGATCCGGGTGTCGACGTTCCCCCGGATCGCGACCGTCTCGATCGTCATCCCGTGACTACGGGCGTACGCGTTCAACTGGGCCATCCGGCGCGGCGAACCGGTGCCGATCCGCGCCCCGTCCCCCAGCTCCGCGAAGGTGCGCCCGTCGCGGGCGACGAGCACGTCACGCGGGTCCTCGCGGAGCGGTACGGCGGCCAGCGCCAGGTTGTCGGGCTGCGCGGTCGGCAGATCCTTGAGGGAGTGCACGGCGAAATCGACGTCCTTGGCGAGGAGCGCGTCGCGCAGCGCCGTCACGAAAACACCCGTGCCGCCGATCTGCGCGAGGCTCTCGCGGGAGGTGTCGCCGTACGTCGTGATCTCCACGAGCTCGACCGGCCGGCCGGTCGCCCGGCGCACGGCCTCCGCCACCTGCCCGGACTGGGCCAGGGCGAGTTTGCTCCGCCTGGTCCCCAGCCTCAAAGCCCCTTTTTCATCTGCTCGCCCCAGGGGCGCTCCAGCCGGTGTCGGGAGCACGGTCGGGCTATCGACACCGGCGCGCCCCTTCGGCTCACGTGGCTCATTCATGCTCGCCCTCGGTTCTCGGCGTTCTCTGTGTACTGGGCGTTTTCGCTACTGCCGGCACTGTCCTCGGCGTCCTCGGCCCGCGAAACGGAGGCGACCGTCTCGGGATCCAGGTCGAACAGGGTCCGCAGCGCGTCCGCGTACCCGGCGCCGCCGGGTTCGGCGGCCAGCTGCTTGACCCGTACGGTCGGCGCGTGCAGCAGCTTGTCCACCACGCGCCGCACGGTCTGGGTGATCTCCCCGCGCTGCTTCTCGTCGAGGCCGGGCAACCGCCCGTCCAGCCGCGCGATCTCACCCGCGACGACATCGGCGGCCATGGTCCGCAGCGCCACGACGGTGGGAGTGATGTGCGCGGCCCGCAGGGCGGCACCGAAAGCGGCCACCTCTTCGGAGACGATCCGTTTCACCTGGTCCACATCGGCGGCCATCGGAGCGTCGGCGGACGCGTCGGCGAGGGACTCGATGTCGACGAGCCGCACCCCGAGCAGCCGGTGCACGGCCGCGTCGATGTCACGGGGCATCGCGAGGTCGAGGAGCGCCAGTACGGGAGCGGGCCGGGGGATCTCGGCGACGGGCTCGGGCCTGCGGCGCTCCGGCACCCGGCCGACGGTGGCGGCCGCCGCGGCCAGTGCGGCGATGGCGTCGGCTTCGCCCTCCGGGTCGAACAGGGCGGCGAACCCGGCGGCACTGTCCTGCGCGACACCGGAGCCGGTGACCACCGTGCGCTGCGCCCGGCCCGCCACGTCGCCCTTGTCCACCCAGGCCGCGTGCTGTTCCAGCTCGGCCGCGCCCATCCCGGCCACGGCAGCCTCACCCAGCACGGAGAACCCGGCCGTGGTCTGCACGGCCGACAGGTCGAGCGGGCAGCCTTCGTCGGTCCCGACACTCGTGGGCGGAAGGGCATCCCGCACGGCGCCCGCTACGGACGTACGACCGGAGTCGCCCGCCAGCGGACTGCGTGGGCCGGCACCCGCACCGGGGAGCACGGCCTCCGCCGTACGACCCTCGATCGCGGCGGCGACGGACTCGGCCGACAGGACGAGCCCCGTCGCCCCCGTACACGAAACGGCGACATCGGCGTGCGCCAGCTCGAACGGCACCGAGTTGATCGGTACCGCGCGGGCCAGCACGTCCGTTTCGTCGTTGTCCGTCAGTATCTGGGCGAGGCGCTCGGCGCGGCCCAGCGTGCGGTTGGCGACGACGACCTCGGCGACCCCGGCACGCGCCAGCGTCGCGGCCGCCAATGAGGACATCGAGCCGGCCCCGAGGACCAGCGCCCGCTTGCCCCTGAGCCAGGCGTCGACCGGAGCGCCGGACGCCAGCTGCTCCAGGCCGAAGGTGACCAGGGACTGGCCGGCGCGGTCGATGCCGGTCTCGGAGTGGGCGCGCTTGCCGACCCGCAGGGCCTGCTGGAAGAGGTCGTTCAGCAGCCGGCCCGCGGTCTGCAGTCCCTGCCCGGTGGCAAGGGCGTCCTTGATCTGGCCGAGGATCTGGCCCTCGCCCACGACCATCGAATCGAGGCCGCAGGCCACCGAGAACAGATGGTGGACGGCCCGGTCCTCGTAGTGCACGTACAAGTAAGGAGTGAGCTCGTCCAGGCCGACGCCGCTGTGCTGGGCGAGGAGGGTGGACAGCTCGGCGACACCCGCGTGGAACTTGTCCACGTCGGCGTACAGCTCGATCCGGTTGCAGGTCGCGAGCACCGCGGCCTCGGTGGCCGGCTCGGCGGCCAGAGTGTCCTGCAACAGCTTGACCTGCGCGTCAGCGGACAGCGCGGCCCGCTCCAGGACGCTGACCGGAGCGCTGCGATGACTCAGCCCCACGACGAGGAGACTCATGCCGGCATCACGGCGGGGACATCCCCGTCGGGCCCTTTGCCGGAGTTCTCCGGAGTGGCCGGGCGCAGGGCGGCGGCCTGCGCCTCGGCCTCCTCGCCGGCCTTGCGCTGCTCGTGGAAGGCGAGGATCTGCAGCTCGATGGAGAGATCGACCTTGCGCACGTCGACACCGTCCGGGACGGCCAGAACGGTCGGCGCAAAGTTGAGGATGGAGGTGACACCTGCGGCGACGAGCCGGTCGCAGACCGCCTGGGCGACGCCCGGCGGGGTGGTGATGACCCCGATGGAGACGCCGTTCTCGTCGATGATCTTCTCCAGGCCGTCGCTGTGCTGGACAGCGATCCCGGCGACCTGCTTGCCCGACATCTCGGGATCGGCGTCGATCAGCGCGGCGACCCGGAACCCACGGGAGGCGAATCCACCGTAGTTGGCCAGCGCGGCGCCGAGGTTACCGATACCGACGATCACGACCGGCCAGTCCTGGGTGAGGCCCAGCTCGCGGGAGATCTGGTACACGAGGTACTCGACGTCGTACCCCACACCACGCGTCCCGTAGGAGCCGAGATAGGAGAAGTCTTTACGCAGCTTCGCGGAGTTGACCCCGGCGGCGGCCGCGAGCTCCTCGGAGGAGACCGTGGGTACCGAGCGCTCCGACAGTGCGGTGAGGGCTCGGAGGTACAGCGGAAGCCGGGCGACGGTGGCCTCGGGAATCCCTCGGCTGCGGGTCGCCGGTCGGTGAGTTCGGCCAGTTGCCACGGTGCTCCTGCGGGTAGCGCGGGGCTGCAGGCGGTCACACGTACCTAGACCGCCCCGTCGAATGCAGGCTATGTCTTTGTGAACGCGTGCACAAAGATGGTGTCCGATTTGCCCGGCCAACGTGACCGGGGTCACGCACGCCTGGCGCACAGGTATGAAACCGGCGCGCACGCAGTTTCGTTCCTTGCCTGAAGGGGGCAAAACCGCACACTCTCCTCGACGCATCCCGCCCCCGAGACCATTCGCCATCGATCCTAGGCGACTTTCCGGACCAGTTGGACTGCCCGGTCAGGCCAGGTTCGCGACACGATGTGCCTCACACAACTATGTGAGGGCTTTGCGAAGGCGCTCCTCGTTCACCCGCCAGAACGTGTGCTGGGCGCCGTCGACCAGCACAACCGGGATCTGCTCCCAGTACTCGCGGTACAACTCCGCGTCCGTACTGATGTCCTTCTGTTCCCAGGTCACCCCGAGCTCACCGCAGACCCTCGCGACCACTTCCTGTGCGTCATCACACAGATGGCACCCGGGCTTCCTGATCAGAGTGACCACCCGCCCTTCCCCCGAAGTGCCGGTCGCCACCTTCTCCGCCTCCGCCGCCGTACGACGCCCACCGCGCCGGAACATGGAACTCATACGGTCATTCTCCCGCGCCGACACACCGACCGGATCGATTCTTTAACGGCTCGGTCGCGGAGAGTTCACAGCCTCGAATCCTCGCGACTCCGGAACCCCCGAACAAACTGGCTATGCTCACGACATGGCCGCTCTCGGATGGCTCACCCCCCGTAGGCGCTCCGCCACGGCGCGGAGCGTTTTGGCAGGCGAGGCCTCAGCTGAGGCAGCGCGCAAAACCTCCCAGGAGCTGGAGGAACTCGCGCAAGCCGCGCCTGGCGTCCCCGCCGGCGAACCTGAGTTCCCGGTGCTCGGCGACGACAAGGCAGCCGCCTTCTTCGACCTCGACAACACCGTGATGCAGGGCGCCGCGATCTTCCACTTCGGCCGCGGGCTGCACAAGCGGAAGTTCTTCGAGACACGCGACCTGGCCCGGTTCGCCTGGCAGCAGGCGTGGTTCAGGCTGGCCGGCGTCGAGGACCCGGAGCACATGCAGGAGGCCCGCGACTCGGCACTGTCGATCGTCAAGGGCCACCGCGTCGCCGAGCTGATGTCCATCGGCGAGGAGATCTACGACGAGTACATGGCCGAGCGGATCTGGCCGGGCACCCGCGCGCTGGCCGAGGCGCACCTGGACGCCGGCCAGAAGGTGTGGCTGGTCACAGCGGCCCCCGTCGAGATCGCGACGGTGATCGCCCGTCGTCTCGGCCTGACCGGCGCCCTGGGCACCGTCGCCGAGTCGGTGAACGGCGTCTACACCGGCAAGCTGGTCGGCGAGCCGCTGCACGGCCCCGCGAAGGCGGAGGCGGTACGCGCCCTGGCCGCCGCGGAGGGCCTGGACCTTTCCCGTTGCGCCGCCTACAGCGACTCCCACAACGACATCCCCATGCTCTCCCTGGTCGGGCACCCCCACGCCATCAACCCAGACACCAAGCTCCGCAAGCACGCCCGCAAACTGGAATGGCGTCTGCGCGACTACCGCACAGGTCGCAAGGCCGCCAAGGTCGGCATCCCGGCCGCAGCAGGAGTGGGCGCAGTAGCAGGCGGCACAGCAGCAGCAATCGCCCTGCACCGCCGCCGCCGCTGATCACTGCCGAGGACGAGACCCACCACCGGCAGCCGCTGGAACAAGGGACGGGCGGGGCGAGGGGCGAGAACCCACGCCCGCGCCTACGCCCACGCGCTTCCGGATGCTCATGACACACCCGAAATCCGGCAATCCCACACTCCTACCCCCACAGCGCCCCCGCCAGTCCCGTTAACCGCGGTCGACCACAACACGCCCCGCACTCAAACGGAACACGGACCGAAATGATCAACAAACGGTCACTGTCCGGCACTTGAATCGGCGTCAACAAGCAACAGAAGCGACGCAAGCGGTGATTTGCGCAACTCGGTGTAGCGCTGCCTGTACGAAGCGTTATTCTCCTCAGACGCAAACCGGCACCCCGATATAGCTACGACGGGTGAACGGTTCCGCACTGAACGTGATGGAAGCTCTGCCTCTGGGAGTCCCGTGTACTCACACGTCGGGGTTGACGCCTCGGGCCTGGCTACGCTGCGCGCAACGGTTCTGGACCGCTTGCGCGGCTTCGTCCCCACCGCGTACGCCGTCCCCGCCTTCGCCGGCCCCGCGCCCGTCGGCCCTTGTTACGCCCTGGCCGACGGAAGCGCGGCGGTCGGCAGACGGGGCCGCTCGAGCTCGGCCACCACCACCGCACGCCGCCCGGCCGCAGACAGCGACAGCGCCCGGATGATGGAACTCGTAGAGCGCGCCCAAGCGGGCGAGGCCGATGCGTTCGGCCGTCTCTACGACAAGTACAGCGACACCGTGTACCGCTACATCTACTACCGCGTCGGCGGAAAGGCGACCGCGGAAGACCTCACCAGCGAGACGTTCCTGCGCGCCCTGCGCCGCATCGGAACCTTCACCTGGCAGGGCCGCGACTTCGGCGCCTGGCTGGTGACCATCGCCCGCAACCTGGTCGCCGACCACTTCAAGTCCAGCCGTTTCCGGCTGGAAGTGACCACCGGCGAGATGCTCGACGCGAACGAGGTCGAGCGGAGCCCCGAGGACTCCGTCCTGGAGTCCTTGTCGAACGCGGCACTGCTGGACGCCGTACGACGGCTCAATCCCCAGCAGCAGGAGTGCGTCACCCTGCGCTTCCTCCAGGGGCTCTCGGTCGCCGAGACAGCCCGCGTGATGGGGAAGAACGAGGGCGCGATCAAGACCCTCCAGTACCGAGCGGTCCGTACGCTGGCCCGGCTCCTTCCGGACGACGCTCGCTGAGCCCCGTACACCCGTACAAACGCCATAGTGATCCCACACGCTCAGCGACGCTCAACTCACCTTCCGTAAATGTCTGTTGACTTTGCGGTCCGATCATCCGTCGTCCGTAACCCAAGTGCCGCGACGCTCGTTGTGCGGGATACAGGCTCCCTGTGGTCACTCCCCGGCCACCACCGATCACTCGATCGTGTGGATGTGGTCAGGGAGTGCAACCCTCAGGACCCCCTGGGGAGTCGACCGTCATGATGAGAGGAGGTGCCGCCAGTGATCGCGAACGTATCGGCACACCGGCGGGCGAACGCCTTCGCCCTGGCCCTGGAGGAGCAGTCCGACCAGGGCACGGCGGCCGAGCAGCCCGATGGATCGGCACCGTCCCCGGCTGCTGCGGAACAGACCGATCAGGGCCTGCTGTTGGCCCTGGCCACCGGTCTCGGCGAGCTGCCCAAACCGCAGCTCGACCCCGAGGTCAAAGTCGTGCAGCGAGCCCAGCTCGTCGCCGCGATGGAGGCCATGCTGCTGGAGGGCACGGCCGCGGGAGGCCAGGGCCCGGGCTCTTCGGTGCCCGAGCAACGGTCCCGGGGCCGGGGCGCACACCGGGCGACCGCGCTGGGGAAGTTGCGGCCGCGTTCCCGGCTGTCGAAGGGGCTCGCCGCGGGCGGGCTCACCGTAGGTGTGGCTGCGGGAGCTTTCAGCGGCGTGGCCGCCGCAAGCTCCGACGCCTTGCCCGGTGACTCGCTCTACGGGCTGAAGCGCGGCATGGAGGACGTCAAGCTGGGCCTGGCCCATGGGGAGAGTGACCGGGGAGAGCTCTATCTCGACCAGGCCTCGACCCGGCTCAGCGAGGCCCGCCGACTGATGGAGCGCGGCCGCTCCGGGCAGCTCGACCACGAGTCCCTGGGCGAGATCCGCCGCGCCCTGTCGGGCATGCAGCACGATGCGGCCGAGGGCCACCGACTGCTGCACGAGGCGTATGAGCGGGACGGCTCACTGGGCCCCATCCAGGCCCTGTCCGCCTTCTCGCAGTCCCACCGCGAGGTCTGGGGTGCACTGCGCGACCGGCTGCCCGTGCAGCTCGGCGACGTCAGTGACCAGGTCTCGTCGGTGTTCGACGCCATAGACGAAGAGGTCGACCCGCTGCGCTCGCTGCTTCCACAGCCGCCCGCGCCGGAAGGCACCGGTCGCCACCGGGGCTCCGCCTCCGACTCCACCGCCTCCTCCGGTACGGACCGGCCGGCACCCAGCGCCACCAGCGGCACCGGTTCGTCCAGCAGCAGTCAGAGCAGCGGCAAACCCAAGCCGTCCACTTCGGGCAGCCAGGACGACGGCCTCCTCGGCGGCAACACGGGCGGCCTCCTGGAACCGCCCACGGACACCACCGGAACCGCCACCCCGTCCACGGGCAAGACCACCCCGTCCACCGGCGAACCGGACGTCACCCTGCCCCCGCTCCTCCCGGGCCTGCTCCCGGGCCTGGGCATCGACAGCGAGGACGTCGGCTAGAAGAGTGTGGGGGGGGGGGGGGGGGGGGGGGGGGGGGGGGGGGGGGGGGGGGGGGGGGGGGGGGGGCCCCCGCGCCCCCCCCCCCCCCCCCAACACGACGAACACACACAG
>NZ_JBIAIK010000032.1:23037-27321 GCF_042871385.1 Streptomyces sp. NPDC005808
GCCGGCCGGCCCCCGCGCCGCGGCGGGGGGGGGGGGGGGGGGGGGGGCGGCGGCGGGGGGGGGGGGCGCGGGGCCCCCCCCCCCCCCCCGCCGGCGGGCCGGCCCCCCCCCCCCCCCCCCCCCCCCCCCCCCCCGCCCCCCCACCACACGATCAGAAGAAACGTATAGCCATGATCAGAAGAAGACGGACCGCCGCTGTACCAACAACTTGTACAGCGTGTGCTGGATCTGCTCACGCACCTGATCCGTCAGGTTGAACATCAGCATCGGATCCTCCGCCGCCTCCGGCGGATAGCCGTCCGTGCGGATCGGCTCGCCGAACTGGATCGTCCACTTCGTGGGGAGCGGGACCGCACCGAGCGGGCCCAGCCACGGGAAGGTCGGAGTGATCGGGAAGTACGGGATTCCCAGTACGCGCGCCAGAGTCTTCGCGTTGCCGATCATCGGGTAGATCTCCTCCGCGCCGACGATGGAGCACGGAATGATCGGGGCGCCCTGGCTCAGGGCCGTGGAGACGAAGCCACCGCGGCCGAAGCGCTGGAGCTTGTACCGCTCGCTGAAGGGCTTGCCGATGCCCTTGAAACCCTCGGGCATCACGCCGACCAGCTCGCCGCGCTCCAGCAGCCGTTCGGCGTCCTCCGCGCAGGCCAGCGTGTGCCCGGCCTTGCGCGCCAGCTCATTGACGACCGGCAGCATGAAGACCAGGTCGGCCGCCAGGAGGCGCAGGTGCCGGCCCGCGGGATGGTTGTCGTGGACGGCGACCTGCATCATCAGGCCGTCCAGCGGCAGCGTCCCGGAGTGGTTGGCGACGATCAGCGCCCCGCCCTCGGCCGGGATGTTCTCGATGCCCTTCACCTCGACGCGGAAGTACTTCTCGTAGAGGGGGCGGAACACGGACATCAGTACCTGGTCGGTGAGTTCGGCGTCGTAACCGAATTCGTCGACCTCGTAGTCGCCCGTCAGCCGCCGTCGCAGGAAGGACAGGCCTCCGGCGATGCGCCGCTCCAGTCCGCTTCTCTCGCGCGGCTCCTGGGGCGGCTGTTCCTCACGTGTCACGGGAACATCATCTCGCTGTGCGGCCGGGGTCGGCAGGGGCTGGACCTCACGTACCGCCACGGGCTCGCCCGTGCGCCGGCCGGCCGTGCTCCGGCGGCGCGGCGGGCGCTGCACCGCACCCCCGCGCGACCGGTCGTCGTCGAACGGAATGACCTTGGCGTCCGCCATCGTTGATGCGCTCCTCAGTTGGCGCTCTGCTTCGGGGGCTGACCGCCGCCCAGGTAAGGCAGCGCGGCGATCCGGTCAACGGCTGCCGCGACGGCCTCGGGGGGCAGGAGTCCGGGCCCCCGGCTGCGGGCGAAGTCCGCGAAGGTCTCCGCCGTCGTGTACTTCGGCCGGAATCCGAGCGTCTCGCGCATCTGCTTCGTCGCCACGACCCGGCCGTGTGTGAGCAGCCGCAGCTGCTCCGGCGAGAAGTCCGTCACGCCCAGGGTACGCACGGCCGTGCCCGCCCAGGACAGCGCGGGCAGCAGCAGCGGAACCGTGGGGCGGCCCAGGCGCCGCGAGCACTGCGAGAGCAACAGGAGGCCGTCTCCCGCGATGTTGAACGTGCCGCTGTTGAGCGTCCCGCGCGCCGGCTCGTGAGAGGCGATCCGCAGGACCTCGATCACGTCGTCCTCGTGCACGAACTGCAACCGCGGGTCGTAGCCGAAGACGGTCGGCAGCACCGGCAGCGAGAAGTACGAGGCGAGCGGCGAATCGGCGCTCGGCCCCAGGATGTTCGCGAACCGCAGCACACACACGGCCACGTCGGGCCGCCGGCGCGCGAATCCCCGTACGTACCCCTCGACCTCCACGGTGTCCTTCGCGAAGCCGCCGCTGGGCAGCGACTTGGGCGGGGTGGTCTCGGTGAACACGGCCGGATCGCGCGGCGCCGACCCGTACACGTTCGTACTGGACTTCACCACGAGCCGCTTGACGGTGGGGGACTTCTGGCAGGCGCCCAGCAACTGCATGGTGCCGATGACGTTGGTCTCCTTGACCGTCGTCCGGCTGCCGCTGCCCAGCGCGGTCCCCGTCACATCCATGTGCACGACCGTGTCGGCGTTCGTCTCGGCGAGCACGCGCGCGATGGTCGGGTGCCGGATGTCGGCCTGGATGAAGTCGGCCCCGCCCAGATGGTGCTCGGGCGGCACCGCGTCCACGGCGATCACCCGGTCCACCTGTGGGTCACGCTGGATCCGCCGCACGAACCGGCCGCCCAGTCGGCGGGCAACTCCGGTCACGAGCACGACCTTCCCCAAGATCAGCGCCTTCCCTTCAATGCGGATGTAGCTCTGTTCGGCTCTGTTCGTACTCTGCCGTGTTCCCCGTGTGCGGCCAACTTAGCGGGTCGGTGTTGCGCTGTGATGACCGCCCGATGCACGACGTGACGACATCCCCGTACGTGCGATCAGACCAAGCCATTCGGCGCACGGATTCGGTTCACCGCCCACAAAGGCTTTCCATGACGGATCTGCGGGACGGATCTGCAGGGCCGGATATGCCTGTGGCCCCCCACCAGTTGGTGGGGGGCCACAGTACGCGCTTCTTGCGGCGCCGCTTACTTCTTGTTGCGACGCTGAACGCGAGTGCGCTTGAGCAGCTTGCGGTGCTTCTTCTTCGCCATCCGCTTGCGCCGCTTCTTGATAACAGAGCCCACGACTAACCCTCGCTCACTTCTCTTTACTCGCTGCTGGGCTGCATGGGCCCACACGACTATGAGGGGCCAGCCTACCCGTCCGAGCGCTGAGGTCGTAATCGAGGGGATCCGGGAGATCTCCGGGCGATCGACGGACGATCCCGGAGGATCTGCCGAAGCTGCCCGGAGGGTCTCCCGGAGGGTCTCCCGGACCACCGTCAGGCTGTCTCCACCCCCACATAGCTCTCGCGGAGGTACTCGTGAACAGCTTGCTCCGGCACCCGGAAGGACCTTCCCACCCGGATCGCCGGCAGATGACCGCTGTGCACCAAGCGGTACACGGTCATCTTCGACACTCGCATCACCGAGGCGACTTCCGCCACGGTCAGGAACTGAACCTCGTTCAGAGGCCTCTCGCCAGCTGCAGCCATGACACACCTGAACCTTCCGCACTCGACGGTCACCGGCTTCCCCTTCCGGTGACACTTCGTCGTTGCGTGCTCACTCCCCAGAGTAGGGGCGGGTGATGCGAGTGGGGAAGAGGAGCTGCGATCGGCCGCCTACTGTGACAGACACGCTCGATTGAGTACATAGCGAGTAAGCGGTCGGTAGTAATCAGACCGCACAGCGTCATCAAGCGGAACGACGACGGACACCCGCCCCTCTGCCTCCCCGACGAAGAGCGCAGGATCGTCCGTATCCGCCAGCCCCATCGCCTCGAACCCCAGCTGACCTGCTCCGCAGACCCATCCGTGGTCTCCGATCACAAGCTCCGGGAGGGGTCCACCGACCTCCGCCGCGGCGGCCAGAACGGTACGAACCGGGAGGGGTGAGTGGGTGTGTGCGCCGGTCGCACTACCGGGCGCCTGCACGCCGGGTTCGCGTACCAGCGCGACACCTTGTACGTAGTCAAGGTTGTACGTGCGTAGACCGAACCGGGTCGTTATGTCGACACAGTCACCCTGCGCGGGGGTGAGGACAGTACATCCCGCCGCCGACAGCGCGTCCGCGAGAGCGGCGTAGAAACCGATCAGCCGATGCGGATGGCCGGTGCCGAGAAGCACCGGTTCGCGTCTGCGAGCCGCCTCTCCGAGCCGCGCCGCGAAGGCGTCGAGGGCGGCCAGGGTCCGCTCAGGATCGATCACATCATGCCCCGAAGTGTGCGACGGGTCGGCGGAAACCCCGCACCTGTCCGCCATCAACTCGATCAAGTCCCGCTGCCGCCACGCCCATTCGGGATCAAGCCCGAGCAGCACGCGAGGATCACGAGCGGCGAAGAGCCGATAACTGCGCAGGCTCTCCTCGCGCGAGGTGGCCACAGGCCCCGCCAACCGGGCGGCCAACAGGTGTGCACGCAAAGCTCCGGTGCTCAACACGTCAGCGATGCTGACGCATTTGCCGGGTGTTCACCCCGAAAATCCCGAAAAGGCCGCACAGTTGGCGTAACGGTCTTTCAGCCCGTCCGGGGATGGGGATCTTTCTCTTTCAGCCCGTCCGGCGTTTGAGGACGAGGCCGTTCAGGCCGACAGCGGGGGTCTGGGGGCGGCAGCCCCCAGGAACAAGGGACGGGCAGGGGCGGAGGGGGCGAAAAACCAAGGCCCGCACCC
>NZ_JBIAIK010000033.1:0-18012 GCF_042871385.1 Streptomyces sp. NPDC005808
GGGTCGGGGGGCCCCGCCTATGGGGGCCGCGGGGGCCCGCCCCCCGCCCCCTCCACAACCCCCCCCGCCCCCGCCCCCCGGCGGGGGCGCCCGCCCCCCAGGGCTCTTGGGATCGGCTTGGCCGAGGGTTGCAGGGTCTCCGCCTGGCGGGTTCCGGACGAGCGATGCTCACTCGGCGACCCTGACCTCCCCGTGCATTGCGTCGTACGTGGCGCACGCCTTCCCCCAGATGTCACAGGCTCCCTCGTAGCCCTCCTGTGCATGCAGGCGCGCCCAGAGATCGGGGAAGGTGCGGCCGGTGCCGTCTCCGTCTGCGTCGCTGTCCATCAGCAGGGCGAGCTGATAGGGGTCCCTGGGGAGGTTCGGGTCGAGGTAGTCGAGCCCGGAGAGATGGGGATGCACGGTGACGGTCGTGCCGGGGACGTGTTGGGTGCTGCTCCTCTGCGATCGCAGGCTTGTGGTGATGGACTGGGCCTGATGGAGGTAGTCGTAGGGGCCCAACCGGATGTCCGGGAGCCTGGGCCTGGCGAGAACGACGGCGTACCGCTCGCCGTGTTCGGGCGCCTGTGGTCGGGAGGGCCGGCCTTCCCAGAGCTGGGGGGCGAGCCTGCGATGGAGCCGGAGGGGGTGGTGGGGGTGGCCGGCCTGGGTGACGGCGAGCGTGCTGAGCCGGTGCATGCCGGGAAGCGTGAGCACTTCGGCGACGCGGTCGGGGTGGGCGTTCGTTCCCCATCCCGCGACGAGGGGGCCGTCGGTGTGTTCGGCGAGTCGGGCGGCAGCTTGAAGGTAGCTGTTGGCCTCCGGTCCGACAGGGTCGTCCGCAGTCGCGAGGCCGAGAGGCTTGGTGGCCCGCCACGCGTACACGTTGACGATGAGAAGGCCGCTGCAGCCCCAGTCTTGGGCGTACTTGATGCAGCGCTGACTGGTGTTGTCGTCGCTGGTCGCGTCGGCGGTAGAGGGGTTCAGGAGAACGAAGACGGCGGTCTTGCCGGTGTCTCCCCATTCACGTACGAGCAGGTAGCGGTACCGGTCGCAGGCGGAGAGGACTGCGGAGCGTCGTATCGGGGGGCGTGGGGTGCGTAAGGGATGCGTCATCCGTGATCCGTTTCGTGGTCTGGCGGTCCGTGTCCGTGAGTTGCGGAATCGGCGGGCGGCCGCATGCGGAGTCCAAGGGGCTCCACGGCAGTCAGTTGGCAGCGTGTGCCGTGGCGGCAAGGAGGGCGGCCAGGGCGCGGGGCTGACTGGACGTCTCCATAGCCCACAGTCGGACGGGGACCTCGCCGACGATCGTGTCGATGAACCTCAACCGCCACCACAACCAGTCCGGCATGCCGCCTTGACCGGCATCGGTGGTGCCGTAGGCGCTCGCACCCGTCATGTGGCCGGTCGCGTTCAGAGCTTGCGCCCAGGCGCGCAGGGCTTTCCCGTCCTCAACCTGGATCAGGGCGGCAGGCCCGAGTCCCCTCACGTCAGCGGCGTCCACTGATTCCACGGAGAGGGAGGGGTGAGCGGCGATCAGGGCGGCTGCCGCGGCGCCGGCCGCGCTGTGAGGGCCCTGAGGGTTGGTCGTCATGAGTTCCTTGGCAGGGGAGTTGGGCATGGCTAGCTGTGCCTCTCATGAGGTTGGTGTCGTGGTTGCCGGCGCGCAGCCCTCGCGTAGGCGCCGGATCGTGCGGGCCATGGCGTCTCGGAGTTCGATGTCCGTGCGGCCGACGGCGTCATTCCAGACGGTGATGTCGTCCACTGCGAGCGTTTCGCCCAGGGCCGCCGTGGCGGCATCGGCGAGGACGCTCAGCTCGTATGCCGTGGGAGGGCGCGGATCGCCCTCGGCCGCAAGGTTGATGGCGCCGAGGGCGCAGACACGGCAGTTGCTCGGATCCAGGTCCTCGTCGTCCTCCTGGTCGATGTCGTGGAAGGTGGAGGCGTCGCCCTGGCACCAGCCGTTGGTGATGAGCACGGCGAGGGCCTTGTCGAGGAGGTCGGCGATCTCCGTCTGGGTGGGCGTGTAGGGAGGAGTGGGCAGCCGCGGACCGTCGAAGCCGTCGAATGAGCCGTCGTGGTCATCAATGGCTTGGACGATCGCCTGTGTGAGGGTTGCATTCGCGCTGGTCCAGTCGGCCTTGCCCTGGATCGCTTCCACGAACCTCTGCGCGCCCGTCGAGCTGGCCCAAGTTGCCGGCATGCGGCGGTTGGACGGTGCGTGGATGACGAAACAGGCGTCGGGGTGGTCCGGGAAGAGCGGCGCAGGCGCAGGTTTGATGTTGAGGCCCGGAACACTGGTGGGGATATTCACTTCTCGCGCTCCTTGGTGAGTGCTGGGTGTTGGTTGCGGCTGTTGCACAGTTCTGCCGCCCGGCTGGGGGCAGGAGGCGGGATCGTCGCCCTGGCGCCAGCCTCGTGAAACGGCGGCGCGGCACAGGTATCAGGCCCGCCCCGGGTGCGCCGGGTGGGCTGATGTTCTTTACGGCGTAAAGATGTGGGCCCGCCCAGCCCGAGACCGGGCGTTCGGTGTGACCGGCTGATCGCCGTGCCGCCCGGCCTTACATCACGGGTTGGACGCTTCGGTAACCGGTCCGTGTTCGGCGACGAGGACACGCCACCGGATCCAGTTGGAGCCAGTGCATGTCCAGCGGGTTGGGCTGCGGGTCCAGAGGCGACCCTGCCGGTCCTGCACGGCGGCCACATCTGCGGGTGCCTCGCAAGAACCAGGCCCGTCGGGGTGCCAGACACGGGCAGCGGGTGCGGTCACTCGACGAAGGTTTCCCGCACAAGGTTCACCGCGTGCCCCGGATTATCAGCTACGGTCCCCGAACCCGGAGCCGGGCGAATAGTACTGATAGTTGAAGCGTCCTCCGACTGTGTTGTTCCTCCGGCAGCCAGCAACTGGTCGACTGTGGGCTCGTCGACGCAGAGTGCGTAGGCGATGTCGTGGCGGGGCCAGCCGCGGGCGGCGTACTCACGGGCCATGGCCGCCCAGGCGGCGGCACGGGCTTCGGGTTCGATGTAGTCGGTGCTCTCGATCATGACTGCCTCCCTGGGTGCAGATCGTTGATTGCGGCGGCCGAGGCCTTGCTGAGCCGTGGAGAATCCGCCTCAGGTTCCGGGCGTCATCGGGGCGTGGATGGGGCTGAGGTGTGGCACAGCGTCGTGCAGTTGGCCGTCGAGAAGACGACCGGCCTTCTTCTTGCCGAGGCGGGCCAGCTCCACGCGGTGCCCGAGGTCGTCGACGGGTTCCCCGACCAGCACGCTCCCGGTCACCGGTCGGCTGCGGATGACGTGGTAGCCGCTGGGGGCCCACTCTCCCCATTGTTTGAAGAAGTAGGGCACGCCTGCGGTCTGGCACTGGTCTCGCAGGGTGCGGGCCCATTCGGGGTCCATTGGGCGAGCCTTGGGCCCCGACTCACCGCCGGCGATGACCCAGTGGACGCGCGCCCTTCGCATCCAGTGATCACCGACACGTTCCATTCCGTCGACCACTGCCCCCTCGGGGGCGTCCAGGTAGGGGTCGGTGACGTCGGTCCGCTCGGCGAGGTACCGGGTCAGGTCGACGTGCCTGACGAGCGGCTCGCAGGACAGGAACCGGACCCGTGCGGCGACCTGGAGGAGAAGGGGGATCCGTTCATCCGCACGCTGCTGGTCCTCCACGGAGGTCCCGAGCCACACGTGGTCCGGCCACGCGTCCTTCCACGGCACCATGGCGGGCACGTGCTCCGGCCTCTTGGTCAGCAACTGCCAGCGCAGCCACGGCGTCTGCTCGATGAGCTCCCACAGCCGCGCCCGCGCGTGGGTGACCTGGGGGTGATCCTCGAAAACATCGGCCATGGATGCGCAGAACACCCTGCGGGGTATGCCGGTCTGCTGTGCTTCGCGGTTCCACTTCAGGGGAGTGCGCCAGTACGCGTCGGAAAGCATCCGGCGCTCGCCGCCGAGATGGAACACATCGTGGCCCCAGCGGCGGGCGTTGTCAGCCGCGTAGCAGTTCCGGCAGCCGCTGGAGATCCGCGAGCATCCCCACCAGGGGTTGAAGGTGTGGTCCGTCCATTCAATCGAGCTGTTTTGACCCACGGGGTTCCTCTCCTGCGTGGTTGGGGGTCGGGGAGTGGTTGAGGTAGGAGGCGTACGCGGCCTCAACGAACCGCCATGCGGCGGGTGTGTGCCGTTTCGGCTGCCACGGCGCGGGGGCGACGAGGGTCTCGAGTTCACCGTTCCCGTGCTCGAGGAGGACGCCGATTCCCCAGTAGTCCGCCTCGGACAGCAGGTAGTCGTTGCGGGGCGGCCTGGGGGTCACGATGGCCCGCGCGCAGACCGAGGCGTAGGTACTTGTCCGGCCGATGCGGTCACGGGTACAGGTGCCGTGAACGGTGGCGAGGGTGACGCGGCAGGGCCGGATGGCGTGCCGGGTGACGAGGCCGAGGGTGAGGTCCAAGATGCCGGCGGGGGCGCGGCGCACGTCGGTTTGCTGGCGCTCGGTCAATCCGTCGACGGGGACTGGGCTGCCGGGCGGGAGGGTCATCAGCGTGTCGAGCAGGGCGCGGTGCGAGTCGCGGATGTGGCGAAGGCCGGCTTGCTGGCGGCGGGTGTGTTCGGCGGGGTCGATGGTCAGGTGCAGGGTCGCGGCAGGCCAGCCGCGCGGCGACGGCACCTTCACGGGGGCGGTCACATGGAGATCCTCTCGGTGTGGGCGGCCAGGTCCAGGTCCAGGAGCACGTTTGCGTGGTAGTAGTCGGGCTCGCGTTCGGTGGGCAGTGAGCAGGCGCAGACCAGATCACGGCCTACCGGCATTGAGTGCAGAGCGGCGGTCGAGGTCGAGGGCGCGCCCGGGCCGGGGTGAGCGGGGAGGGCATCGAGCCATTGGCTGTCTCGCGCCCACGGCCTGCTGGAGCGGGTTGGCCGGTCAGCTTGATCGCTCACTGCAGGATCTGGGCAGTGCGGGCCGCCGACAGCCAGTGGGGGAATTCCTGCAGGAGTCGGTCGTACAGCAGGTTGTTGGGGACGTCGCGGGGATTGCGGCCGGCGTGGAAGAAGCCCGCGTTGTCGACTGCGCGGCGGGCAGGGACGGCCAGTTCGTCGAGCTTGCGCAGGAACGTGAACTCGTTGTCGTCGGGGTCACCGAAGCCGATGAACTGCCAGAACAGGGGCAGTCGGGCGGCCTTGCACAGATAGCGCTCGGCGGCGAGTTTGCTGGTGGGGCCGCCGTCTGTCTGGAAGATGACCAGGGCGGGGGAGTGGCTGTTTGAGGCGAGGTGGTGGTCGATGACTGCGTCCATCGCCCAGTGGTAGTTGGTGCGCCCCATGTGGCCCAGGTTCTGGTGGAGCTTCTCGATGCGGCCGTGGTGGCTGCCGAGTTCGAGGTCGGCTGCGCCGTCGATGTCGGTGGAGAAGAACACAACGGGCACCGTGCTGTCGTGGTGGAAGTGCGCGGCGAGCGTCAGGATCTGCTCCGCGAGGTGCTGCACGGTGCCATCGCCGTAGTAGCGACGCATGGACCCGGAGCGGTCCAGTACGAGATAGACAGCGGCACGCACTCCTTCGAGTCCGTGCTCGCGCACGCTGGCCCCGGCTGACTTGTACAGACTCACCAGGTCGGGGGCCTTGGCCTGCATCTTCGACAGACTGATCGCGGGGGTGGCGCGCTGAGCGCTGGCTCTGGTCGCCACCCGTTCGCCGGGTCGTTGCTCTTTCACGGTGTCGCTCCTGAGGTGTTGTGGACGTCGGGCTGAACCAGCTGCCGCGAGCGGGGTGTCGGCGTGGAGTCGCCCTCGAAGGTCTCAGCTATCCGCCCGTCGGCATCTGGTGGCTGTGATGGGCTTGGCGGGCTGGGCCGCCCCCGATTCCCGCTGAGGCGTGCGTGCTTGTGGTCACGGGGTCGGCGTGATGCGGGTCGCGCAGAATCGTGCGCCTTCGCCGCTGAGCAGGTCGACCCACATGAAGTCGCCGTAACTGGGATCACTTGTCGTGCGGAAGAGGCAGTCCGCGTACTCCGGGTGTCCCGCTGCTTCCAGCGCGGGCTTCAGGAACGGGATGGCGTAGGCGGCGACGGCCCGCGGCAAGGCGTTCTCGTCGCTGTCATCAACCGTGATCGCGGTGGCGGGCACGGGATACATGTCGCCGACCTTGCCGAATTCCAGGCTGTATGTGGTCATGAGGCTTTGTCCGTTCTTGCCGTGTACTGGCTCAGTGTTGGGCGGGCAGGCCGGGGTGGTCGTTGAGGCCGTGCGGTCCGACGAGGCTGTCGCGGCAGTCGTGAGAACTGCCTCCAGGGCTGCCGTGGCCAGCTGGTATGCGGCGAGCGGATAGAGCGCCCAGGCGTAGACCAGGTCTTTCACCGGGTGTCTCCCGGCTGCATCGCCTGGACGGGTGCCTGTTCACCTTCGCCGTGCATCGAGCGGGCTGGGGCGGGGCTCGGTTCGGGCAGCCCCAGGACCTGTGCGAGAGCTTGCCGAGTTGGCAGGTCATGGGCGGGGTTATGAATGAATGCGGCGACTTCGCGGAGTTGGCCGCGCCGCTGCTGTAACTCGTTCTCAGCGGAGCGGAGATCACTCGCTAGGTGCGCGTCGGGGCGCAGGGTTCTGAGGACGGGCGGGTTGAAAGCAAGGGTGTAGGGCGTCGTCACGGCGTGCCTTTCCAGAGGCGGGCGTGGAAGAAGCGGCCCTCCCGCATCGGGAGGGCCGCTTCGTCATGCGGCAAGTCGGGGGTTGCGGGTTCAGGAGTCCTCGATGAAGGTGTGGGCCGTCACATGCTGGCTGTGGCGTCAGGACGAGGAAGGGCAGCAAGGAATGCCACGGCTCCCCGCCATTCGGCGTCGGTAGCAGCCCGGATTCCCGTCAGATACGTCGGGCCACCGACGTTGTGCCCCGTGACCACCACCCGCACCGACGGCTGGAACAAGTGCAGGATCGGGGCGACCGTGGCGGAATGGGCGATCCAGTCGACGGTGACGCCGCTCGGCAGTGTCAGCTGGCCGTGCGTCCAAATCCCGGGATCGTGCCGCGCCATCCAGGTGACCCGGCCCATCAACTCGGTGGCCTGCGGGGACGGTGGGAAGCCCAGGAACTTCTCGGTGGGGTTGGCGGTCCGGTCTCCGGTGGCCTCAGGGGCGGCGGTGGGGTGCTCACTCATCGGGGATCTCATCCGTTTCGTTTTGAGATGGGTGGCGGCACCGGGGCGGCCGGACGCGGAGTCGACGGCCGCCCCGGGCACAAGGAGGGGTGAGCAGGGTCAGGCGTCGGTCGTCTCCGCACGGGCCGAGGCTCGCCGGTTCGTCAGGGCCAGGCGGTGTTGCCAGGACTGAGCGGCCTGCTTGGGCGGTATGCCGCGCAGTGCCTCGCTGTACAGCCATCGGTCGCGCTGTTCATCGAGCAGGTCTAAGGAGGCGGCCGTGCCGTAGGCGACGGCGGTGAGCTGCTTCCAGGTGTCGGCCGGGTGCTGGGCGCGGCAGGTGGTGCACAGCTGCTGGCCGATCGGCGGCTGGGTGTGGATCGTGCAGCCGTCCGTGCAGGGGTATTCGGGGAGGCAGTTGCAGGCGAAGCAGCCGTCGGGCCGACTGGGCGACCACGTCCGGTGTTTGGTCAGAGTGGGGCGTAGGGCGGGTGCGGTCGGCCACGTGTGGCTGCAGTTCCGGCACCGGTGGTAGTGGCCCCATCCTGCGCGGCCGGGGCCGGTGGTGAGGCTGGTCGACCCGTTGCGCCGGTCGCAGGCGGGGCATTGAGACTGGACGGCGACGTCCTCGTAGGTGAGCCATTCGACGGCGATGGTCGTCGCGACTTGGGCACCGGGGCTGGTGGCGTCGGCTTCTTCGAACTCCCAGGCGTAGTCGTGATCGTCGTCGCAGCGCGTCACGTGGATCCAGATGCGCTGTGTGCCGCGGTGGGTCAGGTCGGTGAGTTCGCTGCTGGGCAGGATGCGGTGGCCGTAGACGCGCCGGTAGTAGCTGTTGGTGACGGCGAGGACGGCGCGGTCAGCGACGTGTCCTAAGGCCATGAGGCCTTCGCCGTCCACGCCCAAAGGGACGGTCGGGATGCCGTAGAGCGTGGTGAAGCCTTCCTCGGGGCTGCCAGAGAGGGTGATGGCGGAGCCGGGTTCGGCATTGGTGAAGACTGGCATGGGTGGTCTCGGTCTCCTCTGTGTGGACAGGGAATTGGGCTGCGGGGCGGCCGGAGCTGTGTCGACGGCCGCCCCGCAGGCTGGGGTTTGGAGGTCAGTTCGTGGGGCGGCTCGGCGTGAGGAGGTCGTCGAACTGCTGAAATTTGTCCTCGCGGGTGCCGGTGACGGTCGCGTACCTCACCTGAGCCGGCCGGTTGGGGTCGGGTCCGGCTTTGCGTGAGAACAGAGCCGCGCACAGAGGCCGCGCGACACCGGGGAACAGCCGGGTCTGCACAGGAGGCTGCATCCCCTCCGGTGTCAGGTCGATGATCAGCCCCTGGTCGGCGGCCCGGCGCATCTCGGCCCGCATGCCTGCGAAGGCCGGGCTGGTGAGCCACGCAGCGGGGGAGAGGAAGGCGACGACGCCGGTGTGCAGGCGGGTTTCGAAGGCGCGCCACAGTGCCCACCGCCAGAAGAAGACGTGAAGGTTGGACAGGGCGTATTCCAGGCGGCCTTGTCCTGGGAGGCGGAACTCATCGAGGCTGGGCCGCCACAGTTCGTCTTCGGCCCGAGCCTGGCGCGGGCGGGGTCTGCGGGCCTCGATCCAGGGGGCGGCCCCTTTGGCTTTGTCCTTGTACGGCGGGTTGCCGACGATCGCCAGCGGGCTAGCGGAGTTGAGGCGCCCGGCCAGTGCCGGGGGAAGGTCTCCTTCGAGGGCGTTGCCGATGACGATGTTGTTGTCGAGCCAGTCGATCGGCGTGTAGCCGCCGGTCTCCAGCCAGCACGCGGATTTGGCGAGGTCGACGGCGACCGGGTCGGTGTCGATGCCGTACACGCAGGATTTCAGGACGTCGGCCATGACGGCCTGGACGGTGAGCGGCGCAGGTTTGTTGGTGCGGAACAGCAGGCCCACGTAGGCGGAGGCGAGGAGCCGGGCGGCGGAGACCAAGAACACGCCTGCGCCGCAGGCCGGGTCCAGCACGGACACGTTGAGGACGTCGGTGAGGTCGTCGTCCAGGTTCAGGTCGGTGATCGTGCTCAGGGCAGCCCGGGTGAGGGGATGGGCGATCTCGGGCGGGGTGTACCAGCTGCCGGAGGCTTTGCGGGTGTCGGTGGCGAGTAACTGCTCGTGCAGGCTGCCGAGTTCCTTCACTCCCCAGGTGGTGATGCCGTCGATGTCCTGGAGGAGTTTGCGGGTCCGGTGCGCGGTGTCGTCGTCCAGGTCGATGGGCCAGGGTTCGGTGAGCTGGCGGGCGGCGGCGACGGTGTTCACGGCGATCCGGAGGATCTGGCGGTGGCCGTCGGTTCCGGGAGCTTCTGCGGTGAGTGCCTCAAGGGTGCGGGGTGTGATGTTCATGCGGGGTCCGGTGCGGGCTGTCGGGTTCCGTTGAGGAGCCGGTAGAGGTAGGTGTCAGCGAACTGGAGCTCGGCGGCGATCGCTGTGACGGATTCGCCGGCGACGCGGCGGCGTCGGATGTCGGCGAGTTGGGAGACGGTGATGCGGCGGCGCGCCGTGGCGCCGTTCGCCCGGCTGCGTTCCCTGGCCTCGTCGGTGGCGGCCTTCGTGCAGGGCGTGCACCGGCAGGCGTGGTTGCTGTAGGTGGAGGCCCGGCCGTGGACGAGCTGGTGCTCGGGGCGGCCGGTGCGGCGGGTGACCGCGCGGGTCGGCGGGCGCCGCTTCGCCGCCGCGGGTGTGGTGGCGGTCCGGGAACCGACCCGGCGATCCGTACCCCAGATACGGGAGGGCTGCTCGCCCTCGTGCCACAGGGCCAGGAATCGCCTGCGGGCCTTGGAGATGAGGACGTTGAAGGTGCCGGGGGTGACCCCGAGCAGGGCGGCGGCCTGCTGGTAGTCGTCGGTCGCGGCGAGCGCGGTCAGTGCTTGCTGCTGGCGTGGGGTGAGCTGAGGCCAGATCTGGGCCAGGGCGTGCCGGTCGACGACCCGGTCCTCTGGGGAAGGGGTGGGCGCGGCGGTGGTGGTCCAGTACCCCTCGAAGCGGGGCCGTGTCCCGGTGCCGGGCTGGTGGTGGTTGTAGCCGTGTGCCTGCTGGCGCTGTCTCACGGACTGGTCGGAGCCCCGTAGTCCGGCCTGGAACAGGGCGTGGCGGGTGGGCGGCTGTTCGGCGGTGAGCAGGTGCTCGACGATGGCGTGCCAGGCGGTGTCGTAGCGGTCTTCGATGTCGCCGGCGGTGTGCCAGCGGTCGGAGTGGACGACATGCCGCGAGAGGTGGTGCAGGTCGTCCAGGGTGTAGCCGTGCAGCGCGGGCTCACTGTGCCGGCCTCGGTGACCGCCGGGCGTTTCGCCCCGGGCTGCGGCGTGAGGTGTGAGGGTGAACGCCGCGACGGGCGCGTGGGCGCGAAGGACCGTTCCGGTCAGCAGGTCGGCGTCCAGGCGGACATCAACGGTGCGTGAGCCGAGGGCGCCGCGTGCGTGCCGGTGTACTTCCTGTGCCAGATCGGCGGGAGTTCCAGCCGCGGTGGTGAGCGTCCGGGCGTGTCCCGTGGCGGTGAGGACGGGTGGGTCGAAGGCGAGGGTGTACGACGTCGTCAAGGCGGTGCCCTTCCAGGGGAGGCATAGGAGAAGCGGCCCCCCCCGATGGGGAAGAGCCGCTTCGTGGTGCTGCAGGACAGGGAGACCGTGGGCTGGACTGAGTGGTTCAGCCGCTGAGGCTGGAGAGGCGGATCGGCATGACCAGCCCCCGGAAGGTGTCGGCCTGGTCGGGGGCGTGCAGCAGGGCGGGCTTGGTCGGGGTGGTGAAGTTGAACTGGGTGAAGGGCGCGTCGATCTGTTGGAGGGTCTTGAGTAGGAGGCCGGGGTTGAAGGCGATGGCCAGCGGGTCACCTTCGAGGTCGGCTTGGACCTGGTCGCGGCCGCGGCCCTTGTCGTCGGTGCCGGCGCGCACGGTGATTTCACTGTCGGTGATGTCGAGGACGATCGGGTCGGCCTTCCCCAGCAGGGGCATGACGTGCTTGATGGCGTCGGCCAGTGCCTCGGTGCCGGTGGTGGCGACGGACTCGAACTCGGTGGGGAACAGGGCGGCATAGCCCGGGATTTCGCCGTCGATGATGCTGCCGCTGGCCCACCGGCCCGGGACGCTGACCGCGAACATGGACTCGGTGATGGTGAGTTCTGCCTGCTCGTCGGCGGCGAGGATGCGGGCAGCGTTGCGGACGACGTCGGCCGGGATGAGCGCGCGGCCCTCGGTGCGGGGTTTGTTCCTCCCTTTGCCTTTGGCGGACTTGTTGGGGGTCCAGGGCACGTCGGCGACGTGGAAGGCGTAGCGGTCGGTCGCGGAGAGCACGATCGTGGTGTCGCTGAGGGTGAACTCCACGCCGGTCAGGTTCGCGATGGTCTCGTCGGTGCTGGCGGCTGCGGCGACCTTGGCGGCGGCTTCGGCCAGGACGGCGCCGTCGACCGTGCCGCTCGCGCCGGGGATCGTGGGCAGGGTCGGGTAGTCGTCCAGCGGCAGGGTCGGCAGGCTGATGTGCGCGGTGCCGCAGGACAGGGTGACGTCGGTGCCGTCCAGGGCCAGGGTGGTCGGCTTGGACTTGGGGAAACCGCGGACCAGGTCGGTGAAGACGCGCCCGGACACTAGCAGCGTGCCGGGCTCGGACACCTCGCAGTCCTCGCGGGCACGGGCGGAGCGGTAGTAGTCGAAGCCGCCCAGGAGCAGGGTGTTGTCGTCGGCTTCGAGCCGCATGCCGGCCAGGACCGGTGCGGGCGGGTTGACGGGGACGGCGCGCAGCGCCCACTGCGCGGCGTCGGCGAGCTTGCCGGTGTCGATGGTGAGTTTCATCAGGGCCTTCGGTCTCGGCTGCAGGAGCGTGAAAGGGCCCGGGCGGGCCGCCCTGCGTAGGGCGGCCCGCCCGGGCCTGACGGGGCTGGTGCCGGGGTTGCGCGGTGGCGGGTTACTGGTCGGTGTCCTCGATGCCGGGGACGGGGATGTCGCCGAACATGTCGTCCAGGGCGCGGGTGACGGCGGCCCGGTTCTCGGGCCGGGTGGCCTTGAGGACCTTGTTGGTGAGGTCGGTCAGGTCGAGGGCCGCGAACAGGTCGGTCAGATCCGCGACGGTCTGCCGGTCCACGACGGTGGCGTCGGGCCGCTGGCTGTGCAGGTGGCAGCTCAGGGCGTTGACGTGGTCGGCGAGTTGGTGGGCCAGGGCCGGGCTGATGTCGAGGATGTGCGCGTGCTCCGGGTCCGAGCTGAGGGGGCCGTTGGGGCTGATGTGGATGCCAATGGTCCGCCCGGGCGAGTTGCGCGTGAGTTCGTACAGGGCTTCGGCCAGGACCTGGATCGACCGGGCCCTCTCGTCGTGCTCTTCGGTCTCCGGGGCGTCGTCCTCGCCCTCTTCCTGCAGGAGTTCCTCCAGTTCCAGGTCCAGTTCCGTCTCCGGCAGGACTTCGAGCGTGTCGGCGTCCAGCCGGATGTGGCCTTCGGCCGTGTCGGGGAGGGTGAGGTGGCCGGTGACGCGGAGTAGGTCGCCGGGCTGGCACTCGGTGAGCAGTGTGTGCGCGAGGTCCGGGTTGCTGGTGACGCAGGGGATGACCGCTTCCTGTTCCTCCGTGCAGTTGTCGGGGGAGGAGGTCAGCCGCCAGGCTGCGGTTCCGAGGCCGGTGCCGGGGACCGCGATGCGGTCCAGGTAGCCGGTGAGCGCGTACGGAAGGGGTTCCATCAGCGTGCCGCCTTCCTGCGGGCGGTGGCCTGGCGCCGCAGGACGCGGGGCAGAGAGCCCAGCGACTTGCGGTGCCGGGCAAGCGCGCGGGCCTGGTCGCGGCCGGCGGCCAGACCACATTCGTGGCACGGCTCGGTGCCGGCAGCCTCGTGGCAACGGTGGCCTTCCACCGTGCCGTGCGGGGCGCTGATGTGGTGGGCGGCGGCGAGCTGGTAGAGAGTGCCGCCTGGAACGTCGGTGCGCTGCGTGATGCTGCGCTCGCTGCAGCCGTCGCGCAGCAGGACCAGGGCCACTGCCTGGCCGGCCGTCAGCGCGGCGGGCACGGTGGGTATCGCGGGGGTCGCCATGCGGCGGGTCCTTCCAGGTGTGTTCTGGTCGGGAAGCGGGGGTGAGGTGGTGGCACCGGCCCCGGACAGCACGGACAGCACGGCTTTGATGTCCGGGGCACTGAGGCTGCGCAGCGCACGCTGGTGGAGGATCGTGGCCGCGTGCTGGGTGCGGTTCATGCGGCGGCCGATCTCCGCGTGCGGCAGGTCGTGCCAGTAGCGCAGCCGCAGGCACTCCTGTTGATCGCGGGTCAGCCCGGTGATGGCCTTTTGGAGCTCCCGGTAGACGGGGGCCCGGGCCAGTTTCTCGATGACCTGGTCGTCGGTGTCGGCTGCCTGGTCGTGGTCGCGCATGTCCGCAGTCGGCGTTTCCCGGCGGTAGCGGGCGCTCTTGTAGTAATCGAGCAGCCGGTTGCGGGCAGTGGTGGCCAGCCAGGCCCCGAAGTCGCTGCCGCGCCAGGTGAACGAGTCGATCCGGTCCAGGGCCCGCACGAACACGTCACCGGTCAGGTCCTCGCTCAACTGCTGGTCGTGAGTGCGGCGCAGCAGGTAGGTGTAGATCTGCGGCCGGTAGCGGACATACAGGTCGGCGAAGGCCTCGCGGTCGCCGCCGCGGGCCCGGTCGACGATGTCCTCCACCGACTCTTCTGCCCCTGGGGTGTGCCGCGTCGTCGTGTCGGTGGCGGTCACGCGCCAACCTCCGCGTTCGAGGCGGCCAGCCGGCCGCGCAGGTGCGGGTTGGCGTCGACGACCTGGCGCAGCAGCTTCGGGGTGGGCTTCCACAGGCGCTGTGCACCGCGGGCCGCCACCGGAGTGGTCAGCCGCTGCACCCGGGCAAGCTCCCAGTGGAAGCAGCCCTCTTCGGACCAGGGCGTGCATGCGCCGTCGTCGGCGTGAATGCCGATGAGGTCGGCGACGGCGACCACCGCACCGCGCACCAGCTGGTAGTCGTCGCCCAGCATCTGGCGTACGGCGTCCAGGGCCAGGGCCCGGATGTCGACCTCTGCTCCGGCGTGGATGAGCAGGGTGCCCCGCCAGTGGGTGCTCCAGACGCGGTTCTCGATGCGCTTGGCGACCTGGTCGTCCTCGATGGCGATCAGGTCCGACCAGGGCGGCCGGATGGTGATGCACCGGATCGGGGTGAGGTCGTGGTCCGGCGCGGTCTGAGGCCGACGGGAGACCGTGGCGAGCAGCTCGTAGTTGGCGTGCCGCTGCTGGGGGGTCAGCGGCAGCGTCCCGGCGGTGGCGCGGGTGCGGAAGTACTCGCCGGTGGGGATTGCTTCGCGGGACAGCCGGGCAAGCAGGGCGGTGTCCGCGACAGGAGAGAGGGTCATCGCAGGTCCTCCGGGGCCAAAGGGTGAGCGGTGGTGCCCGCACGCCCGAGGCGCCGGCCGTTGACGGTCGGCTCGTTGGCGTGCTTCGGGGTGGCGATGCGGTAGAGGCCGGTGCGCTCCCGCTTGTGCTCGTACATCGCGCCTTCGGCGCCGCGCAGCACGTAGGTGTAGTCACGCGAGTGCAGGTCGCTGGGGCTGGACGCGCCGATGGACACCGCGACGTCGACCGCCTGGCCGTCGATGTCGACGCTCTGGTGCAGCAGGTGGTGCAGCTGCTGCAGGCGCTGGTCGCGGTCGGCGGCGGTGCAGGTGAGGACGGCGGCGAACTCGTCACCGGACAGCCGTGCGGCGACGCCACTGGGGCCGACCCACTGCTGCAGGAGTGTGGCGGTCGCGATGAGTACCGTGTTGCCCGCGTCATGGCCGAGGCTGTCGTTGACGGCCTTGAAGTCGACCATGTCCAGGAAGACCAGCAGCACCTTCTCGCCGTGGCGGTTCAGGCGGCGGGTGGCGTGCTGTTCGTAGCCGGGGCGGGCGTGCAGTCCGGTGAGCGGGTCGCGGCGGGCGGCCGCCAGGCGCCGGTGCAGTGTCGCGGCGTGAACGGCCCATCCGGTCAACGGAAGTACGGCCGTGGTCAGGAAGAGTGCGCGCTGCCCGATCAGGGCGTGGGCGCGCAGGTGGGACGCCATACTGGTGTCCTCCCTCTCGTCTCGTACGGGATGGATGGGCCCGGGGCAGGCGGCTGGTTTGGACGCCTTTGACGCCTGCCTCGGGGCGGATTCAATTCGGGCGGACCGTGCCTGTCAGGCCGTAGGGGTTCACCCAGGGCGCGGCCGTGGCATGCGCCCAGTCGAGCTCCCAGTCCGGTCGCAGCCCCCGCGCGCACCAGCTGGTGGAGCGGGGAATCTCCTGTCCGGCCCGGTGGAGCAGCAGCGCCTTTTCGTACGCGTCATGCGCTGCCGTGCGGGCGGTGAGGGGGCTGTCGGCGAAGCCGACGAATACGTGGACACGCCGCCCCGGCTGGTCGTTGTTCTTGGTCGGGACGTCGACCTCCCAGAACTGAGGCATGTCCCTTCCTCCTTCCTGCTCTGCGTGAAGAGCCACCGCACCGCCCCGGCCCGCGTGGTGAGCGGGCCGGGGCGGCACAGAAGCCCGTCAGACGGCGACGAGGGTGGGGGTGTCGAGCTGGGTACCGAGCAGCAGCGCGCGGATCGACTTCTCGTACTCGCCCGAGCGGATCCGGTCGTGGAGGAGCTGGCCGGCGACCAGGCAGCGGGCGCGCAGGCGGATCGCGGTGACGGCGTCCGTGTCGGCGCCGGCGTCGGTCGCGGCCTTCTCGGCAGCGTCCCCGGCGAGCGTGTAGGCCATCTTGAGGCCGGCCGCACGTCGGGAGTACTGCGCCTTGAAGTGTGCCCAGTCGCTGACGGCGCGGGTGTCGTCCAGACGCTCGTCCCAGGCGTCGTACCTGCGGCGGGTGCCGTCGGGGTCGGCGGCCCACGCTTCGGCCCACTGCCGGGCGAGGTCGGGCAGTTGGGCGATGGTGCTGAGGACCTTCTCGCCGCGGTGCCCGAAGGCCCTCCAGGCGTCGGTCTCCTCCAGGATGTGCACCTGGTGGGACATCACCCAGTACGGGTAGGTGTCCTCGCCCCAGTTGCCGGTCTCGCCGCGCGGCTCCACCGCGAACAGCCTGATCGGCCAGCCGTCCTCGAGGCGTTCCAGGATCTCGCCGGGCTTGGTGTACATGTGGAAGTACGAGAACGGCCTGTCGGTGTACCACTTCTGCCCGGGGCTGGGGTGGTCGACGGTCTCGCCGATGTGGTCGGCGAGGTTGACGGTCGGGATGGTCTCGCCCTGGGCGCTGTAGTAGCGGGCGAGGTGCTCGCAGGTGGGCGGGACGGTACCGTCGGGCCGAGCCGCCATGTAGTAGACGACGGGCTTGGTGCTGGCCATATGTTCCTCCGTGGTGGCGTCGGGCGGCCGGGCCGCCCGGAATCGGATGGTGATCTAGGTGCGCGGGTCGCCCGCGCTGGTGTGGACGGTGCGGCGGTGCGCGGCAAGGCCGGCGGAGCCGCCCAGGATCGGGAGGCGGCAGGCCGGACAGCCGTGCCACCACTCGTCACCGGCCGGGAGATCGACCAGGGTGTGCGGGGGAGGGCTGCTCACCCGGTGCCGGCTCCCGAGCGAGCCTTCATCCGGTCGACGAGGGCCAGGAATTCGGCTCCGAGCTCCGGCGCGGACAGGATCACGCGGAGGATCGAGGCGAAGCCGTCCCGCTCGATGGGGTCCAGTCGGTCCCACACGCCGTGCGCGTCGGTATGGACGCCGACGGCGTTCAGGTAGGCGTCCTCGTCCTCGGTGGTGACGGTGTGTTCGGCACCGCACCTCCCGCACCGGTAGGTGGCCTGGTCCCAGCCGCAAGCGGCAGGGGTGTCGGGCTCGGTGCTCATCCTCGGACTGCCTCCATCGCCTGCGCTTCGAGGTCGGCGCGACCGTCGGGGTCGTCCTCCTGATCGCTGTTGCTGGCGTGGTCGTCGGCCTCCTGGTCGACGTCGTCGGCCCCACCGTGGACAGTGCAGACAATGTCCTCGTCACCGTCCAGGTCGCCGTTCAGCGCCCGGAACAGGCAGGTGACGCTGTAGGCGGGCGCCCACGCGTAGCCGGTGCACTCGTCGTCGTGCGGGCACGGCAGCATCACCTCGAACCCGATGTCGCCCTCCCCGTCGATGTCGTGCCGGAGCGCGAGGGTGAGGTACATCTGACCGAGGCGGATCTCGCCGACCCGGTCGCCGCCGGCGAGGTTCGAGCCGGGCCTCCACCGCCACAAGGGCAGGATCTCCGGGCCGAAGGTGCGGCGTACGAGCAGCAGGTCGCCCAGGCCGCCGCCACCGTCCAGCCCGAGGTCTGCGGTCCGGGCGTCGCTCAGGCGCTCCAGGTAGGGCAGCAGCCGGAAGATGCTGTCGGCGAAGACGACATCGTTGAAGCCCTCGCTGCGCAGCTGCGGGTGGGCGTGGACCATCGCCTGGTGCTGCGCAAGGACCGTGTCGTCCGGCACGGTCCGGTTGGCCGGCCGCGGGCCCTGGCGCTCCACACATACGGAGGCCGGGGTCGACACCACGACCGCGATGACGGGCACGTTGTACCGCTTGGCGGCGGCGACCAGCGGCTCCCGCGCCGACCTGGCGACGTTCGTGGAGTCGACGACGGTGAACTTGCGCCGGGCCATCCGGCGCTCCAGAAGCAAGTGCAGGGCGTCGACGGCGTCGTCGGTCGCGTCCTGGTCACCCGCGTCGTCACTGACCGCTTCGCGCAGGGCGTCCAGGGACAGGACCTGCGAGGCGGGCCAGGTGCGCGCGATCGTCGACTTGCCCGCGCCGGACGCGCCGATCAGTACCACCAGGCAGCTCTCCGGCAGCTGCGGATAGACGAGTGAGGTCATGCGGAATCTCCTGATCTCGCAGAGAGTGAAGGGGAGTTGGGGGGGGGGGGGGGGGGGGGGGGGGGGGGCCCCCCCCCCCCGGCGGGGGGGGGGGGCGCCCGGCGGGGGGGGGGGGGGGGGGGGGGGGCGCCCCCCCCCCCCGATACGGGACGGGCAGGGGG
>NZ_JBIAIK010000033.1:18020-26477 GCF_042871385.1 Streptomyces sp. NPDC005808
CCGGCCCGCGCGGGGGCTGGGGGTTATTCCGTTTTGTGTTCTGGCGTAAGCCCTTCTCCTCGATTTTTTTGTTGGGTTGTGGGGGGGGGGGGGGGGGTTCGAGCGCGCCAGCCACCCCATTTGTGCTGTCACGGCTGGGCGTCGCTCCAGTCGCGCAGACGGCGCTGGCTGTCGCAGTCGGGGTCGTCGCTGTTGTGCGGGAAGCGGCCTCCGGTGGTGCGCAGGTCGTTGAGGACCTGCAGTAAGTCCGACTCGCCGCCCAGGGCGGTGTCGATGTATCCGTTTCCGCAGGTGCAGGGCGCGATGAGGGTGAGGACGTCGCGCTCTTGGTCGCCGTCGCTGGAGTGGTGCAGCCACAGGCCGCCGTCCAGGTAGGCGACGGCGCTCGGCTCCAGTCCGGCTCCGGCCAGGGAGGGCTGGCCGCTCCAGCCGTCGTCGTTCAGGGCCCTGCCGAGAGTGTCGGGGTAGGCGTTCCAGACGTGGTCCAGGGCGGCCGTCTCGGCATCGTCGCGCTGTTCGTCCTCGCCCTGCACGCCGATCTCAAGGGCGATGTCGAAGAGGACGGCGAGCGGCGAGTCCGCGCCGGCGGCGACGGTGGGCGGGGTGAGGGTCTCGGTCACGTACAGCTCCTTCAGGGGTTCGGGAGCGACCGGGCTGTCCGGTCCTCCGCGCCTCCCCGACCAGCGCTGGTCAACTGGCCGGGGCAGCACGGGGATCCGTCAGAACGGGGGTTCGTCGTACGGAATGGTGAGGCGGGCGCGGGTTACGCGGCGGCCGTGGCGTCGTCAGTCGCCAGTTCCATGCGGATCAGGCTGTCGGCGGTGCGCGGGATGCCCTGGCGGTCCTGCTCACGGATCGCGTCGTCCGGGGCGCTGAACGCGGCGTACGGCGCTCCGCCGCTCATCAGGACGTACACGCTGGCCAGCGGCTCTCGCGGGGTGACCCACGGGGCGGCCGCATCCACGGCGAGCGTGGTGGTGCTCCAGGGGGCGCCGCACAGCGTGTCGGCGAATTCCTGCCGGTCCGTGAACGTAGTGGCGGGCTTCCACCCGTCGGGGCTGGCGCCCTGCCGTTGAGCGGCCTGCCGGGCGGCTTCGATGGTCGCGTGGACGGACTGAGGGCGCCGGTAGCGGTAGAGGAGAGTCACCGTTTGCGGCTCGGTCAGCTCGCGCATCGCTTCCAGACCGGCACGGCCTTCAGCCGTGTCGGCGAGGCGGAACTGGTCAGCGTGGGCGAGCAGGACACGGGCGGCGTGGTAGCCAGCGGCTGCGGGCGAAGGCGCGGTGGCCATCAGCGCGGCGATCTCGTCACTGGCCCTGCGAAGGCTGTCGAGCGTGGTGCGGAGCTTCTCGATCGTCCCGTCGCGCACCTCCAGGAGCTGCTCCAGGTTGGAGCTCTTCCGCTCGAAGTCGCCTGCCCGGCCGCGTTCCTGGGTGAGCTCGCCTTCCAGGCCAGGGACACGTTTCGCGGTCTCCACCGCTTCCTCGTACGTGCGGCGGGTGGACCGGCGAATGATGCTGATCATGGGCTTTCCCCCTGTGCTTTGGTGGGTGACCGGGGTGTTCCGGCTCCCCTTCACCGCCCGGCCCGCCAAACGGCGGTACGGGCGGATCAGGCAGCCGTCAGCGCTCAGGCGCTGCCGGGGTCAGGCGGCCAGGCCGTGGCCGGTCGGCGCCGGGTAGGTCATGACGGTGTCGGGACTGGGCTCGTAGCCCCCCTCGCACGGTTCGCACTGGCCCTGGGTGCGCAGCGGGAGGCACGCGTAATACCGCCTTCGGCACGTGGGGCAGGTCTGCCTCGCCGCCATCGCCCGGTCCAGGGCGAGTTCCTGAGCGAGGGTGGGTGTCCGTTTGGGAACTGCAAGATCGACGCGGTACAGCCAGGCCCACCGGTTTCCGCCCCGGCATATGAGCCGGGCGACGGGGTCGTGGCCGCCGGGGCTCAGGCCCATCGCTCGTAACTGGCGGCGAGTGGCAAGTCCGGTCTCCGGGGCGGGCTTCTTCTCTCGTGCTGCGGCGCGTACGGCCACGGCTCCGGGGGCCTGATTGTTGCCGAACTCGGGGAAGCCGTCGTCGTCGTAGAGGTCGACGTCGACCAGGTCGTCTTCGTCCGGGCTGTCCATCACGCACTCCAGGCGCCGGGCAACGGGGCGGGGCGCTGCGGGTGGCGACGGCCGGGGCGGAAGGGCCGGGGCCGGCCGATCCGGCGGCGCGGTCGGGGGATGAGCACGGGCTGTTCCTCCAGACGTCGGTGGGCAGCAAGCAGCGCGCCCCGCCCCGCCGGGGGGGGGGGGGGGGGGGGGGGGGGGGGGGGGGGGCGGGGGGGGGGGGGGGGGGGGGGGGGGGCGCCCCCCCCGGGGGGGGGGGGCCCCCCCCCGGACAGGGTGACCGGATTTCAGTGGCAGGCCGGAGGTGCGGGCAGCGCACGGCAGGTGCTGGCGTGCTCGGTGGCCTGCTCGCGGATCAGCTGGAAGTCCTGGGCTCGGATGCCGCTGGTGGTGCGGCACCCGGTGCAGCGCCACCAGGCCGGGCCCGGGGCGTGCAGTTGGTGGTCCGGCCACGGGTCGGCGCCCGCGATCTCCACTTCGGATGCGCTGCGGCCATCGAGACGGATCCAAACGTGTTCCGGGCCGCCGCAGGACGGCGCGTCCAAGCGCAGGAGGATCCGGCCGGTGGGGGTGCGGCGGATCATGTGATCGCGTTCGGCGGTGGCGAGCAGGGTGAGCATCCGGGCGCGGGTTCCGAACTTCTCTGCGTCGGGGAACGAGCGCAGGGTGGTCCACAACTCAGGGATCGTGACCAGGTGCTGTCCGAGATCGCGGATGTGGTCCAGGAGGTCCAGCAGCGCGCTGTACGCGTCGTCGCGTTCCAGGGTGTTGCTGTACTGGTCGACGTTCAGGTCGGTGAAGAGCTTGTCGGTGTCGACGCTGCGGGTCACGAGGGTCGCTCCTTGTCAGCGTTCGCGGGCGGGCTCGCCGGGGCAGAACCGTTCCAGGGGCTGTTGGGGTCGTGCTGGCGCAGGCCGGTGAGGAAGTCGAGCACGACCCACAGCCGCTCGCCCGGGGTCCCGTACTCGGGGGCGATGATCGAGACGTACGTGCCGGTGCGGACCTCGCGGTAGAGGTCGCGGTCCAGTCCTGGCCACTGAATGGCCATGTCCGCGCGGCTGATTCGTCCGCCGAACGCGGTGACCGGCTCACCGTCACGGGTGGTGGCGACCACGGGCGGCTCCTGCACGCCACCGTCGGGGCGGCATTCGTTGATCCGGACGACCAGCCCGGCGGCGCACGCGGCGCCGACCAGGCGTTGGAACAGCTTCGGGTTGGTGACCACCAGCTCGACTGCGGCGCGTTGCTCCCACCACAGACCGTCCGCACCGGTGCCGGCGAACCCGGGCTGCGAGCAGGTGGTGACGTATCCGGCCCGGCACAGGGCGGCGAGTGTGGGCACCAGATGCGCGGTCTCATCGTCGGGGCCGTAGCGCGGCTGGTATCCGGGGCGGGAGGCGATCTTCCCCTCCAGCCAGAGGGCCATCAGCTCACCGAGGTCGGTGATGGTCCCGGCGGACCTCCAGCGGCGTCGGTCGGAGCGGCTCATCCACGGGAGTTTGATGTCCACGACTGTCACCGCCCGGTGGTCGTGGCCGACGGGCTCGGGGAGGGGGTGGCGGGCTGGCCGTCCGCGTTGTCGTGGGAGGCGAGGACAATCGCGGTGAGGGCTGCGGCGATCAGCGCGAGTCGCAGCACGAGCGGCATCTTCTTCTTGGCGGGGGCGGTGGGCTGCGAGGGGATGAACCAGCCCTGGACCGGCTGCTGCTGCGGGGTGTTCTCCGGCATGACGAATCTCCTTGCGGATCAGTGGTGTTGGTTGTGGTGGTACGCGGGTGGCCGGTCGGCCGGTGAGGTCCTCGAACGCAGGGTGTTTGCGTTCGAGGACCAGGCGGGTCGACGGGATGTCAGCGCTGGAGCTGGTGGACGTTGTCGGGGGTGTCGTCGGCAGGCCGGTCGGCCGGGACGTGGATCTCGCGGATCTCGTTGTGGATCCGGGGAGCCACATGGACGACCACTGCGCGGCGCAGCTGGAGGCCGCGCAGTGCGAACGCGGAAGCGAGCAGCCAGACGGCGACGGCGATTCCGGTGGCGAGAGTGCGGCCCAGTTCGGGAGCGGCCGACCAGATCATGGCGGCGCTGCCTGTACCCCACGCTGTCCACAGGAGGCGGGCGGCGGTGCTACGGAGGAACCCGCCGACCAGGCCGACAAGGCCTGCGACCTGCCAGAGGGTGTAGAGGGTGGAGCCGCTGACGGCGAGGCCGGCGGAGTGCTGGGCGATGTAGGAGCGGACCGGCTGGTCGACGACCGCGAGCACGCCGGTGAAGGTATCGGTACCGATCTGCACGCGGGGCGCGGCGGTCAGCAGGCGGTGGAGCGCGTCGGCGAGGACTCCGGCCGCGCCGTCCAGGAACAGCGCGACGACGGCGAATCCGGCGAGGGCCAGCACCGTCTTGATCCAGTTGGCCATCTCGTGCCAGCCGAGCTCGTGGGCCTGGCGCAGGTCCTCCCAGCGCTGGTGGAGGACGCCGCCCTCGGTCCAGGCGTCCTCCCACCACTCGCTCAGGGCGGCACGCCGTGACGTCGTCCTGTCGGTGTGCTTCGCGGCCAGGGGCGGGGTCGGCGGGAAGTTGAGGGCCTGGCCGCTGTCGGCGGCCGTGGACTCCTGGCGCTGGGCGGGGATGGGCGTGCCGCTGTCGTGGTCAGCCACGGTCGGCTTCTCCTTCGAGAGATGGTGACGGTGCGTACGGGATGGGAATGGATCTGTTGCCGGGGCCTGGTGGTGCGGCAGGCTTGGGACGGCACGGCCGTACAGGGGCAGCAAGGGGACGCGATGGCAGTCGAGTTCGATTCGGTGATCGCCGACGGGGTGATCTATCCGGCGTTCACCGACGACGTCGGCGTGCTGTGGATCGACGACGAAGAGGACTTCGAGGTGGTCGTCGACCATGCGGTCGTCGACGGCGTGATCTATGAGGCGGAGGTCGATGAGTACGGCCGCCTGCTGATCTACCTGGACGACGACTGATCGCGTGCTGCTCCGGGCGGCCTGCCCCGTACTCAACTCCCGGCCACGCGGGCGGGGTTCGAGTACGACGCAGGGGGCCCGGCGTCAGCGGACGTCGTTACGGGTGCGGGCGAAGAACATCCCGCGCGTGCTGCTGTTGTTGTTGATCTCGGTGTTGTGGGTGACGGGGCCCTCGAAAACATTCGTCGTGCTGCCCTCTTTCACCTTGGCGATCGCTGTGCCGACCGCCGTGGCGACCATGGCCAGCCCGGCGAACGGGGCGATGACGATGAGCGCGAAGCGTTCGAGACCGGGGACGCTGACGAGGGACAGGCCCTTGAACATGAGCCAGGCCGCGCAGCCCAGCCCCGTGGATCCGGCGCCGACGCCGATGGAGGCGACGGCGATCCCGGCCGCCCAGGCGGGCACGATCCTTTTGTCGTCCTGCTTCACGGGCGGGGCGTCGCCGTAGGCGGGCGACTCGGTCTCATCACGGAACGAGGTGGCGAACTGCCGCTCGGGACGGCACGCCTCCGCGATGATCCGCTTGGCTTCGGCGGCGGCCTCGGAGTCGGACATCGGGCGGCCGGGGGTGGGCTGGAAGTCCACGGGGTTCTCCGTTCGGGGCAGGCGCGGGCGCGCCCTCCCTGCCGTGGTGGCGGGGAGGGCGCGGCGCGTGGGGGAGCGGGGCGGGCTATCAGAGGCTGCTGATCCATCCGGCGGCGTTGCTGATCCCGTTGGTGATGGTGGGGGCAATGCCGGTGGAGGCGAGGGTGAAGCCGAACAGGACGGCAGCGAGAGCGGGCCAGAGCCGCAGGTAGCCGGTGCGGAGCAGGATCAGCACGACGATTCCGGCGAGGACGACCAGGGAGACGGTCAGTGCCACAGCGAAAAACTTCTTTGGGAGGGCCGGCGGCCGGGCGCGGGGCGCGGCCCGGCCGGTGAAGGGGGCGGTCAGCTCTTGAGCGTGGTCAGGGCGTTGCGGATGCTGCCGAGCTTGACCGCGCGGTCACCGTCGGCGTTGACCAGCTCCAGGATCTGGAGTGCGTCCAGCGGGTCGTCGTGTGCGTCGAGGACGGCCTGGACGCGGTCGCGGATGGTGCGGGAGCGAGGCTTGGACTCCGCCGGCATCGACGCCGGGACGGGGGTGGCGGTCCGGAGGGCGCCGCCGCTCTTCTTCTTGCTCCTGCCGCCACCGCCTTCGCCGTCCTCGTCTTCCTCGGGTTCGGGGAAGACCGCGCGGTACGCCTCCATGCCGTCCAGGCGCTGGGCGTAGGCGTCACCGATGAGGTCCCAGGCGGCCTCTTCGATCTCGGCCGGGGCGCCAGGCCCATAGAGGTCCAGGACCATCGGGTCCAGGCCCTCGGTGGGCATGTCGGAGCCGATGTTCCAAAAGCGCATCTTGCTGGACGGGTAGCGGCCGTTGACGTTGTACGCGGTGCCCTGGGTGCCGGGCAGGTCGTCGTCCTCGTGTTCCTCGTCGAACTGCGAGACGAGGTCGACTTCGCCGGCGTACTTCGGGATCGGGGCGAGGACCATCCCGGTGGGCAGCAGGCCGTCGGTCACCAGCTGCTTCATCATCGAGCTGGTCCAGCGAAGCAGGATCACTTCGCCTTCCTTGAGCATCGCCCTCAACGTGTCGCTGCCGCCCATCTCTTCGAGGTGGCCGGCCTGTGCGAACAGGCCGATGCCGACGCCCAGGCTCCGGCCGGTGCGGCCGATGTCCTTGATGTAGAAGGTGGCTTCGTCCCGGTAGGGCGCGCCCTTCTCCAGGAGGCGGTTCGCTTCGTCGATGATCTGGTAGATCAGCGGGTCGGGGCGGCCGATCAGGAACTTCGAGCGGCCCATCCGGGAGTAGCGCTCCTGGCGGTCCATCATCGTCAGCCACGTCGTGCGCAGCTGCGCCATGGTGCCTTCCTGCGTGGTGACGCGCCAGGCGACGTTGCCGTCCGCGCCGCGCCCGGTCTGCCCGTACGCCTCAGGAGCGGACTGGCCGCCCTTGAGGTCGGCGTACAGGACGGCGATCCCGGAGCGCTTCATCGCGGCGAGGATGATCTGCCCCGCGGTCGACTTGCCGGCGCCGGTGGTGCCGAACAGCAGCAGGCGCTGTGCGGAGCCGGATGCCGGGTCGTACAGGCGCAGCAGGGAGGGCCGGCCGTTGTGGTAGCGGCCGATGTAGATGCGCCCGCGGCTGTCCATGACCAGCATCTGCGGGTCGGCGAGGATAACCCGGGCGAGCGGGTCGTGGGGGTAGATGGTCACCAGGGCCTTGGACAGGGCCGTGTTGACCTCGATCGCGAGCCGGTTGACGTCCGTGATGCGCAGGGCGTTGGCGAGTCTCACCGGGTGGTAGGTGATGACGTCGCCCGCTTCGACAGCTTCCACGGTGAGTTCGTAGATCTTGCTCATGCCGGGAGCTCCTTGCTGTCGCCGTCGGTGTCGGGGACGTCGACGGCGCGGATCGCGGTGATGACGGTGCCGGGCATGCCTTTGGGGGCGATGAGCGTCTGCCAGGCCATCTGCAGGTCCATGGCGTCCGCCGGGGCCACGCCGACGGTGAGTCGCCGGACTCCGGCGCCCTGCCGGGGCACGGGGGTGATCTTGATGTCGTCCTCGGGCCAGTTGATGGCCGCGGACAACTCCAGCAGGTCGATCTTCGGGACCGGCTTGCCGGGGATGGTGGAGCGGATGACGGCGGCCATCGACTCCGGGCCGGTCTGCTCGATCTGCTCCAGCACCGTGTTCGGGGCGGCGCCGCCCTCGATGGCAACGTGCTTGGCCCAGAACACGGCCTGCGGGTGCTGCGAGCCGTCCTGGACGGTGTCCCAGGCGAGGACCTCCTTGGTCTGCTCGATCGCGTCCGGGGTCAGCGACTTCTCGCGGCCGACCAGGATGCGGGCGAGCCGGGCCGGGCGCACCCGCAAGACGCCAGCGGTCCACACGGCGTCGGCGAGCAGCTGCCACCACCAGTCGATGCCGGACACGATGTGCTGCGCGGTGAGCATCACGGCCAGGGACGCCGACGGGGTGAGGTAGAGGGTCATCGCCGTGTTGCCGTTGATGTCGCGGGGCAGGGTCGCCGACCACAGCGTTCCCCATCCGGCGCACAGCATCGTGCAGGTCATCGACGTGCTGTAGAGGTCGGGGGTGAAGATTCCGGCGGTGAGTGCGCCGGTGCCGGCCACGGTCGCCGCGCGGCCAACAGCGTTGCGGGCCAGGGCTGTCCGGCCGCGCAGGGGTCCGAGGCTGATCATCGGGTCTGCTCTCCTTTAGGGCATAGGGAAGGGGGGGGGCCCCCGGGGGGGGGGGGCGCCCCGCCTGGGGGGGGGGGGGGGGGGGGGGGGGGCGGGTGGTGGTGTAAGTCAGGTCGGGCCGGAGGGATCCCTAGGGGCGGTTGTTGGG
>NZ_JBIAIK010000034.1:0-17941 GCF_042871385.1 Streptomyces sp. NPDC005808
GCTCACCTACCGGCTGCTCCTCGGCCGGGACCGCGACCCGGGCCAGACGGGGCACGAGCACCTCGCCGGCGTGGACCGCGAGCTGCGGCTCGCCCAACGCCACCAGGGAGTCGTACGACTCGACATCCTCATCCGCGTCGACGAGGACGATCCGGTCGGGGTGCTCCGACTGCGCGGAACGCACCAGACCCCACACCGCGGCCGCACCAAGATCCACGACCTCCCCCACCGCACCACGCGTCACCACCACCAGGCGGGCACTCGCGTCCCGCTCGGCCAGCCAGTGCTGAAGCCGAGCGAGCACGTCGGTGACACGACCGTGGACGTCGGCGGCCATGTCGGCGTCGGCACCGGGGCCGGGCACCATCAGGACGTCGACATCCGCGTCCGCGCCGGTGGCCGGCGCCGCCGGGGCCGCGACCCAGTCCATCCGGAACAGCGAGTCGGCACCGCCGCCGCGCGGCGACGCCCCGTCGATCTGTTCGGCCGACACGGGACGCAGGATGAGCGCGTCGACGCGCCCGACGGGCTCGCCGGTGCCGTCGGCCAGGTCCAGCGACACCGCGCCGCCATGGCCCTGCGTGATCCTGACGCGCAGGACCGGGGAGCCGACGGCGGACAGGCTCACGCCCGTCCAGGCGAACGGCAGCCCCGGGCCGTCCAGTCCGGCAAGGCCACCACCCACGCCGATGGCGTGCAGGGCGGAGTCCAGCAGCGCCGGGTGCAGCCCGAAGCGGCCCGCCTCGCTCCAAAAGTCCTGGTCCAGCGCGACCTCGGCGAAGACCTCGTCCGCGCGCCGCCACACGGCCCGCAAGCCCTGGAAGACGGGACCGTAGTCGAAGCCGGCGGCGGCCATGCTCTCGTACAGCCCGCCCGTCTCGACGACCTTCGCGTCGCGCGGCGGCCACTCGGCAAGCCGGACAGCGGCGTGGCCCCTGGCCTCGGCCGTGACGGCACCGGAGGCGTGCAGGGTCCACGCCTCGTCCTCGGCGCCGTTGGCCGGGCTGGAGTGGACGGTGATCTGGCGGCGGCCGTCCGCGTCCGCCGAGCCCACGATGACCTGGAGCACCATGCCGCCGCGCTCGGGGATGATCAGCGGGGCCTGCAGCGTGAGCTCCTCCAGCGCCGCGCAGCCGACGCGCTCGCCCGCGTGGAGCGCCAGCTCGACGAAGGCGGTGCCGGGCAGCAGGACCGAACCGAAGACGGCGTGGTCGGCGAGCCACGGGTGGGAATCCAGCGACAGGCGGCTGGTGAAGAGGGAGACGTCCTCACCGGCGAGGGCCACCGAACCCACGAGCAGCGGGTGCTCGGAGGTGCTCAGGCCGACGCTGGTCAGATCACCGGCCAGGACTGAGTTCTTGGGCCAGTAGTGCTCGTGCTGGAAGGCGTAGGTGGGGAGGTCGGTGCGCTGGGCGCCGGTGCTCGCGTAGTACGTCGCCCAGTCGACCTGCCCGCCGCGGACGTGGAGTTCGGCGAGGGCGGCGGTCAGGGCTTCGGTTTCGGGGCGATCCTTGCGCAGGACCGGGACGAACGCCGCGTCTTCGGTGACGCAGGACTGCCCCATCGCGGAGAGGACTCCGCCCGGACCCAGCTCCAGGTACGTGGTGACGCCCTGGGTCTCCAGGTGCCGCATCCCGTCGAGGAAGCGGACCGCCTGACGGACGTGGTCGACCCAGTAGTCCGCCGACAGGATGTCCTCGCCCGCAACTTCACCCGTCAGGTTGGAGACGACCGGGATACGGGGGGTATGGAAGGTCAGGCCCTCGGCGACCGCCTTGAACTCGGCCAGCATGGGCACCATGCGCGGCGAGTGGAAAGCATGACTCACCCGCAGCCGCTTGGTCTTCTCGAAGCGGGAGGCGATGGCGAGTACGGCGTCTTCGTCGCCGGAGATGACGACGGAGTCGGGGCCGTTGAGAGCCGCGATCGACACACCGTCGACCAACAGCGACAGTACCTCGGCCTCGGTGGCCTGGACGGCCACCATCGCGCCGCCGGTAGGCAACGCCTGCATCAGACGGCCGCGAGCCGCGACCAGCGCGGCCGCATCCTGAAGCGACCAGACACCCGCCACATGCGCAGCCGCCAGCTCGCCGATCGAATGCCCGAGGAGGAAGTCCGGCGTCACACCCCAATGCGCGAAGAGACGGAAGAGCGCCACCTCGATCGCGAACAGACCGGCCTGCGTGTAAACAGTCTGGTCGATCAGCTCCGAGCCACCGAAGACGATCTCCCTGACAGGCTGGTCCAAGTGCCGGTCCAGCTCCGCGCAGACGGCGTCGAAGGCATCGGCGAACACCGGGTAGGACTCGTACAGTTCACGGCCCATCCCCGCCCGCTGCGCCCCCTGCCCCGAGAACAGGAACGCCGTGGCTCCGGTCGTCGCCGAGCCGCGCACCACACCCGGGACCGAGCGGCCCTCCGCGACCGCCCGCAGCAGCGCCTCGCGGTCCTCACCGACCACGACCGCACGGTGCTCGAACGCCGTCCGGGTCACAGCGAGCGAGTAGCCGATGTCCAGCGGCGACAGACCGGCGTTCTCCCGGACCTGTGCCAGCAGTCGCTCGGCCTGGCCCGCCAGAGCCCCTTCGGACTTGGCTGACAGCACCCACGGCACCACCGGCAGCGAAACGGCGGGAGAGCCGCCGGAAGAGTCTTCCGCGGTGCCGCCCGAAGCGTGGGCCGAAGAGTCACCCTGGGCGGCGGAAGCCGGCGCTCCGTCCACCTCCGCGTCAGTCTCCCCGCCCGCCGGGTGTTCCGCCGATGGCTGCTCGATGATCACGTGCGCGTTGGTACCGCTCACGCCGAACGAGGAGACGGCTGCGCGGCGCGGGCGCTCGCCGGTCTCGGGCCAGTCGCGGGCCTCGGTCAGCAGCTCCACCGCGCCTGCCTCCCAGTCGACCTGGGAGGTCGGCCGGTCGGCGTGCAGGGTCCGGGGCATGACGCCGTGGCGCATGGCCATGACCATCTTGATGATGCCGGCGACGCCCGCGGCGGCCTGTGTGTGGCCGATGTTGGACTTCAGGGAGCCCAGCCAGAGCGGCCGGCCTTCGGCGCGCTCCTGGCCGTACGTGTTGATCAGGGCCTGGGCCTCGATCGGGTCGCCCAGCGTGGTGCCCGTGCCGTGCGCCTCGACCACGTCGATGTCGGCGGCGGAGACGCGCGAGTTGGCCAGCGCCTGGCGGATCACCCGCTGCTGCGAGGGCCCGTTGGGCGCGGTGAGGCCGCTGCTCGCGCCGTCCTGGTTGACGGCGGAGCCGCGGATGACGGCGAGGACCTGGTGGCCGTTGCGGCGCGCGTCGGACAGTTTCTCCACGAGGAGCATTCCGACGCCCTCGGACCAGCCGGTGCCGTCCGCGTCGTCCGAGAAGGACTTGCAGCGGCCGTCGAAGGAGAGACCGTCCTGCCGGCTGAAGTCGACGAAGGTACCCGGCGTGGACATGACGGTGACACCGCCCGCGAGGGCCATGGTGCACTCGCCCGAGCGCAGCGCCTGGATGGCCATGTGCAGGGCGACCAGCGAGGAGGAGCAGGCCGTGTCGACCGTCACCGCGGGGCCTTCCAGGCCCAGGGTGTAGGCAATGCGGCCGGTGACGACACTGCCGGAGGTGCCGGTGCCGAGGTAGCCCTCGACTCCCTCGGGGAGGGACTGCATCAGCGTGAGGTAGTCGTGGTACATCAGGCCCGCGAAGACGCCCGTGCGGCTGCCCTTGACCGTGGCCGGGTCGATGCCCGCGCGCTCGAAGACCTCCCAGGACGCCTCCAGGAGCAGCCGCTGCTGCGGGTCCATGGCGAGGGCCTCGCGTGGGGAGATCCCGAAGAAGCCGGGGTCGAACCGGGTGGCCCCGTCCAGGAAGCCGCCGGCCCACGCGTTGGACGTGCCCGCCTCGTCGACGCCGAAGAGCCGCTCGACGTCCCAGTCCCGGTCGGTCGGGAACTCCGAGATGCCGTCGCCGCCCGCCTCGACGAGCCGCCACAGGTCCTCGGGGGAGCCGATGCCGCCGGGGTAGCGGCAGCTCATGGCGACGATGGCGATTGGCTCGCGGTCTCGGTCCTCGAATTCGCGCAGTCGGGTGCGGGCCTCGCGCAGATCCGCCGTGGCGCGCTTGAGGTACTCGAGGAACTTTTCCTCGTTCGGCATGACGTGGCACTCCTTGGAAGCGAGGCGGGGATCGGCGCGGGGGTCGCGGAAGTCCCCGCGCCGGTGTGCGCGGGGACGGGCACGAGGGTCAGGAAAGTCCCAGCTCGCCGTCGAGAAGGTCGAAGAGCTCGTCCGCGGTCGCGGATTCCAGGTCGGTGGTGTCGCGTTGGCCGCCGTCGGCGGCGGGCCGGCTGTCGGTCCAGGCCGAGAGCAGACCGCGCAGCCGTTCGGTGACCTTGGCGCGGTCGTCGTCGTCCGGGGGCACGACGCCCAGGGAGGCTTCGAGCCGGTCCAGTTCGCTGAGCAGCGAGAGGGCGGACACCTTGCTCTCCGAGGCGAGTTCCTCGGACAGGTGGCGGGCCAGTGCCTCGGGCGACGGGTGGTCGAAGATCAGGGTGGCCGCCAGTTTGAGGCCGGTGACCTGATTGACGCGGTTGCGGAGTTCGACGGCCGTGAGGGAGTCGAATCCGATCTCCAGGAAGCCGCGGCCGACCTCGACCACGGTGGACGAGGAGTGGCCGAGCACGGTGGCGATGGCGTCGCGGACCAGGTCGAGGACGGCGCGGTAACGCTCGTCGTCGGTGAGCCGGGACAGCCGTTCCTTGAGGGACGCGGCCGTTTCGGCACCGGGCCGGCCGGCCGCGGCCTGCGGGCGGGTGGCCGTACGGAAGTACGGGCGCAGCAGCGGCGGCAGCATGTCGGCGCGTACCTGCGACTCGTTCGGCGTCAGCCGGGTGAGGAGCAGGTGCGGCTCGTCGGCGCGGGCGGCGGCGTCGAAGAGGTCCAGGCCCTGCTCGGCGGTGAGCGGGACCATGCCGGCGCGGCTCATGCGGGCGATGTCGCCCGCCCCGAGTTCGCCGAGCATTCCGCCCTCGCCCCACGGGCCCCAGGCGAGCGAGGTGGCGGGCAGGCCCTGGGCCCGGCGTACGGCGGCCAGGGCGTCCAGGAAGGCGTTGGCCGCCGCGTAGTTGGCCTGGCCGGGGCCGCCGAAGGTTCCGGCGGCCGAGGAGTACAGGGCGAAGAGGGACAGGTCGAGGCCGGCGGTGAGTTCGTGCAGGTGCCAGCCCGCGTCGACCTTGGGACGCAGGACGCCCGCGACCCGTTCGGAGGTGAGGGATTCGAGGACGCCGTCGTCGACGACGCCGGCGGCGTGCACGACGCCGGCGAGGCCGCCGTCCCGCTCGACGATCGTGTCGATGACGCCGGCGAGCGCCTCGCGGTCGCCGGCGTCGCAGACCACCCAGCGGGCGGTGGCGCCCAGGTTCTCGAGTTCCGCGACGAGTTCGGCTCCGCCGGGCCCGCCGCCGGGGCGGCGGGCGGCGAGCACGAGGTCGCGCGCACCCCAGTTCTCGACGAGGTGGCGGACCAGCAGGGCGCCGAGGCCGCCGCTCGCACCGGTGACGAGCACCGTTCCGTCGACTGTCGGGACGGCGGCCTGCTCCTCCAGGACGGTGACGCGCGCCAGGCGCGGTACGTACACCTCGCCGGCGCGGACCGCGACCTGCTGCTCGCCGAGGGCGGCAAGGAACTCGTAGCCCTCGACCGAGCCGTCGGTGTCGACCAGGCCGATCCGGTGCGGGTGCTCGGACTGGGCGGAACGCACCAGCCCCCAGACGGCGGCCGCGGCCGGGTCCGGAACCTCGGAGCCGTCGGCGGCGACCGCGCCGCGGGTGACGACGACCAGGCGCACCCGGTCGTCGTGGTCGGCGCCGAGCCACTCCTGGAGCCGGTCCAGGACGTCGCAGACCCGCTCGTGCACGCCTGCCACCACGTCGGCGCCGGACGCGGCACCAAGCGGCGGGACGTCGAAGACCGTGACGTCGGGGACCGTTTCCTCGGCGACCGTGCCGTCTGCGGCGGGGCCGCCGGTCTGCGGGGCTCCCGCGGACACCCATTCCAGGCGGAACAGCGAGTCGGATCCGCCGTGGGAGGGGGCCACCAGCTGTCCGGCGCTCAGCGGCCGCATGACGAGTGAGTCGATCCGCGCCACCGGGGATCCGGCGGCATCGGCCAGGTCCAGCGACACCGCGCCACTGTCGGCGGTCGTGATACGGACCCGCAGCACCGGTGAGCCGACCGCGTACACGGTCACGCCCGTCCAGGCGAAGGGCAGCTGCCCTCCTTCGGCGAGGGAGCCGCCGCTGATTCCGATGGCGTGCAGGGCGGAGTCGAGCAGCGCCGGGTGCAGGCCGAAGCGGCCCGCCTCGTCCCACACGGCCTCGGGCAGGGCGACCTCGGCGAAGACCTCGTCCTCGCCGCGCCAGACGGCTCGGAGACCCTGGAAGACGGGCCCGTAGCCATAGCCGATCTCGTTCATGAAGTCGTACACGCCGTCGACCGGAACCGGTTCGGCGTCCTGCGGCGGCCACTGCGTCAGGGCCAGGCCCGACCGGCCACCGGTGGCACCAACGCCGTCGGCGCTGTCGGTGGCCAGGACGCCGCTCGCGTGCCGCGTCCACTGGGCTCCGGCCTCGCGGACGGGCCGGGAGTGGATCTCCAGCGGGCGGCGGCCGTTGTCGTCGGCGGGGCCGGCCCACAGCTGGAGGACGACGGCGTCCGCGGCACCCAGGACGAGCGGCGCGGCGATCGTCAGCTCCTCGACGCGGTCGCAGCCCGCCTCGGCCGCGGCGTGGGCGGCGAGGTCGACGAACGCGGCGCCCGGCAGGAGCACCGTGCCCATGACCGCATGGTCGGCGAGCCAGGGGTGGGTGTCGAGCCCGATACGGCCGCTGAGCAGCAGCCCGTCCGAGCCGGCGATGCTCACGGAGGCGTCGAGGAAGGGGTGTTCGGCGGTCTCCATGCCCATGAGGCCGAGGTCGCCGAGCGCGGCTCCGGAGGACCGCAGCCAGTAGTGCTCGTGCTGGAATGCGTAGGTGGGGAGGTCGGTGCGCTGGGCGCCGGTGCCTTCGTAGTACGCAGTCCAGTCGACGGAGGCGCCGTGCGCGTGGAGTTCGGCGAGGGCGGCGGTCAGGGCGTGAGCCTCGGGACGGTCCTTGCGCAGGACCGGAACGAACGCCGCGTCTTCGGTGACGCAGGACTGCCCCATCGCGGAGAGGACTCCGCCGGGGCCCAGCTCCAGGTAGGTGGTGACGCCCTGGGTCTCCAGATGCCGGATGCCGTCGAGGAAGCGGACCGCCTGACGGACGTGGTCGACCCAGTAGTCCGCCGACAGGATGTCCTCGCCCGCAACTTCACCCGTCAGGTTGGAGACGACCGGGATACGGGGGGTGTGGAAGGTCAGGCCCTCGGCGACCGCCTTGAACTCGGCCAGCATGGGCACCATGCGCGGCGAGTGGAAGGCATGACTCACCCGCAGCCGCTTGGTCTTCTCGAAGCGGGAGGCGATGGCGAGTACGGCGTCTTCGTCGCCGGAGATGACGACGGAGTCGGGGCCGTTGACGGCGGCGATCGACACACCGTCGACCAACAGCGGCAGCACCTCGGCCTCGCTGGCCTGGACGGCCACCATCGCGCCGCCGGTAGGCAACGCCTGCATCAGACGACCACGAGCCGCGACCAGCGCGGCCGCATCCTGAAGCGACCAGACACCGGCCACATGCGCAGCCGCCAGCTCGCCGATCGAATGCCCGAGCAGGAAGTCCGGCGTCACACCCCAGTGCGCGAGGAGCCGGAAGAGCGCCACCTCGATCGCGAACAGACCCGCCTGCGTGTAAACAGTCTGGTCGATCAGCTCCGAGCCACCGAAGACGATCTCCCTGACCGACTGGTCCAGATGCCGGTCCAGCTCCGCGCAGACGGCGTCGAAGGCATCAGCGAACACCGGATACGCCTCGTACAGTTCACGGCCCATCCCCGCCCGCTGCGAGCCCTGCCCCGAGAACAGGAACGCCGTACGACCACCCCCGACCACACCACGCACCACACCCGCGGCCGATGTGCCGGCGGCGATCGCCTTCAGGCCGGTGAGGAACTCCTCCCGTTCGCCGGCGACGACGGCGGCCCGGTGCTCCAGGTGCGCGCGGCCCGTGGCCAGCGACCAGGCGATGTCCAGCGCCGCCGGGTCGGTGTCCGCCTGCCCGCTCAGGTGCGCCGCGAGCAGCTCGGCCTGGGCGCGCAGGGCGCTCTCGCCGCGGCCGGACAGGACCCACGGCACGACCGCGGGGGCCGGGCGGCCGGGGGCCGCCTCGCCTGCGGTGGCGCGCTCGATGGCCGGCGGCGCTTCGAGGATGGTGTGGGCGTTGGTGCCGCTGACTCCGAAGGAGGACACGCCCGCACGGCGCGGCCGCTCGGCGGTGTCCGGCCAGTCGCGGGCCTCGGTCAGCAGCTCCACCGCGCCCGCCTCCCAGTCCACTTGGGTGGACGGCTGGTCGACGTGGAGGGTCTGCGGGAGGACGCCGTGGCGCATGGCCATGACCATCTTGATGATGCTCGCGACGCCGGCGGCGGCCTGCGTGTGGCCGATGTTCGACTTGAGGGAGCCCAGCCACAGCGGGCGGCCCTCGGGGCGCTCCTGGCCGTAGGTGGCGAGCAGCGCCTGCGCCTCGATCGGGTCGCCCAGCGTCGTGCCCGTGCCGTGCGCCTCGACGGCGTCGACGTCGGCGGCCGAGATCCGGGCGTGGGCGAGGGCCTGGCGGATGACGCGCTGCTGGGCGGGGCCGTTGGGGGCAGTCAGTCCGTTGGACGCCCCGTCCTGGTTGACGGCGGAGCCCCGGACCACGGCCAGTACCTCGTGGCCGTGGCGTACGGCGTCCGAGAGGCGCTCGACGAGCAGCACTCCGACGCCCTCGCCCCAGCCGGTACCGTCCGCGGCGTCCGCGAACGCCTTGACGCGGCCGTCGGTGGCGAGCCCGCCCTGCCGGCTGAACTCGGCGAAGACCGTGCCGGTGGCCATCACGGCGACCCCGCCGACGAGTGCGGCCGAACATTCGCCGCCGTGCAGGGCCTGGACGGCCAGGTGCAGGGCGACCAGCGAGGACGAGCAGGCGGTGTCGACGGTGATGGCTGGGCCCTCGAGGCCCAGCGCGTAAGAGACGCGGCCGGAGAGCACGGCGGTGGCCGTGCCGGTCATCAGGTAGCCCTCCGTGCCCTCGGGGGCCCGGCTGACGTCGCTGCCGTACCCCTGCGAGGAGGCACCGACGTAGACGCCCGTACGACTGCCGCGCATCGACGAGGGAGCGATCCCGGCCCGTTCGAGGACCTCCCAGGACGCTTCGAGCAGCAGCCGCTGCTGCGGGTCCATGGCGAGGGCCTCGCGCGGGTTGATGCCGAAGAACGCGGCGTCGAAGTCACCGGCTCCGGCGAGCCAGCCGCCGGCCGCCGCCGGCCGTTCGGCGGCTTCGCCGCCCGGCCAGCCACGGTCGGCGGAGATGTCGGCCACGGTGTCGACGCCCTGGGAGACCACCCGCCACAGGTCCTCGGGTGAGTTCGCCCCTCCGGGGAAGCGGCAGCTCATGCCGACGATGACGACGGGGTCCTCGTCCGATCCGCCGCGTACCGCGGGCGGTTCGGCCGGCAGGTCCCCGGCCGGCTCGTCGAGGACGAGGGTGAGGAGGTGGCCGGCGAGCTCCGCGACCGTGGGGTAGTCGAACACCAGGGTGGCGGGCAGACGCAGGCCGCTGACGGTGTTCAGACGGTTACGTACGTCCACGGCGGTGAGGGAGTCGAAGCCGAGTTCACGGAAGGGCCGCGAGGTGTCGAGTTCCCCGGCGTCGGCGTGGCCGAGGACGGCGGCCGCCTCTCCGCGGACCAGTTCCAGCATTCGGCTCCGCTGCTCGGCCGGAGTGAGCCCGGCGAGCCTGCTCTGCAGGGCGGAGGTAACGCCCGCTTCGGCGCCGCCCGCCTCGGCCTCGGCGGCGTCGAGGATCTCCCGTACTTCGGGGAGGTCTTCGAGGAGCGGGCTGCGGCGCGCCACGGTGAAGGAGGGGACGAAACGGTCCCAGCGGATGTCGGCCACGGTCAGGGCGGTCTCGCCGTGCTCGACGGCCTGGCGCATCGCTTTGATCGTAAGGTCGGGGTCCATGACCGGCAGGCCGCGGCGGCTGAGCAGCTGCTCCGCCTCGCCCTTGGCCATGCCGGCGCCGCCCCAGGCACCCCAGGAGAGGGCGGTGGCGGTCCTGCCGCGGGCGCGGCGGTCCGCGGCGAAGGCGTCCAGGTAGGTGTTGGCGGCGGCGTAGGCACCCTGGCCGCCGCTTCCCCAGATGCCGGAGATCGACGAGAAGACGACGAAGGCGTCGAGCGGGTCGTCGCCGAGTGCGTGGTCGAGGTTGCGTGCGCCGGCCGCCTTGGCGGTGATGACGTCGGCGAACGTGAGGTGGTCGGTGTCCTCGATGGAGCTGAGCTGGCTCACGCCGGCCGTGTGGATGACCGCGGTGACGGGGTCGCCCTGGTCGCGCAGCCCTGCGACGAGGTTCTCGACGGCGGTACGGTCGCTCACGTCGCAGGCGGCAATGGTGACGCGGACGCCCTTGGCGGCGAGTTCGGCCTCGAGCTCGGCTGCCCCGGGCGCGTCGGGGCCCCGTCGGCTGGTCAGGACCAGGTGCTCGGCGCCCTGGTCGGCGAGCCAGCGGGCGATGAAGGTGCCCAGGGCGCCGGTGCCGCCGGTGATCAGGATCGTGCCGCGGGGGTTCCAGGGCTGTACGGGCTCGCCGAAGGAGGCCCGGACGAGACGGCGGGCGAAGACGCCGGATGCCCGGACGGCGACCTGGTCCTCGTCGCCGGTGGTGCCCAGGATCGCGGCGATCCGCGCGAGGGCGCGGTCGTCGAGGGCGGCGGGCAGGTCGATCTGGCCGCCCCACCGGCCCGGGTGCTCCAGGCCGACGACACGGCCGAAGCCGGTGACGGTCGCCTGGGCGGGGCCGGCCGGCGGGTCCGACTTGCCGACGGCCACGGCGCCGCGCGTGAGGGTCCACAGCCGGGCCGTACCGGCCTCCCGGATCAGGGACTTGACCAGGTCGACGGTGTCGATGAGACCGGTCGGCAGCGCCGCGAACTCGCTGTGCGGGGTCTCGTCCAGGCCAAGCAGGGAGATGACGCCGTCGGCGTCCGCCGCGCCGGCTCCGGGCAGGTCGTGGAGTGTCGTTCGGACGATCTCGGCGCCGTGCCGGGCCAGACCGTCGGCGAGGGTGTCCGCCAACTGGGTGTCGGCATCGGCGGTGTTCTCGGGTACGACGAGCAGCCAACGGCCGTTGAGGGCGGCCTCGGTGGTCGAGGCCACGGGCTTCCAGGTGACGCGGTAGCGCCAGGAGTCGATGGTCGAGCGCTCGCGGCGGCCGCGCCGCCAGGAGGCGATCGCGGGGAGGGCCGCGCGCAGCGGTTCGGCGTCGGCTCCGTCGAGGGCGCCGGCGAGGGCTTCCACGTTGCCCTGCTCGATGGCCTCCCAGAAGCGGGCCTCGTCGGGGTCGACGGTCTGTACGGCGCCGACGGCTGCGCCGGGCCGGAGCTCGGGCCAGTAGCGGGTGCGCTGGAAGGCGTAGGTGGGGAGTTCGGTCCGGGTGGCGCCGGTGCCGTGGAAGACGGCCGTCCAGTCGACGGCCACACCATGGCAGTGGGCTTCGGCGAGGGAGGTCAGCAGGCGCGCGGGGCCGCCTTCGTCGCGGCGCAGGGTGCCGAGCACGGCGGCCCCGGTGTCTTCGGCGGTGCCCTGGAGGCCGAGGGCGAGGACGGGGTGGGGGCTGACCTCGATGAAGACCGTGTGGCCGTCGGCGAGGGCGGTACGGGTGGCCTGCTCGAACTCGACGGTCTCGCGGAGGTTGTTGTACCAGTAGCCGGAGCCCATCTGCGTGCCGTCGAGGAGCTCGCCGGTGAGGGAGGAGTACAGGGCGGTCTCACCACTGCGTGGGGTGATCCCGGCGAGCAGCTTCGCCAGTTCGGGCTCGATCTCCTCCACGTGCGCGGAGTGCGAGGCGTAGTCCACGTCGACCTTGCGGGCACGGATCTCGGCCGCCAGGCACTCGGCGACCAGCTCGTCCAGGGCCTGCGGGTCACCGGAGACGACCACGGAAGAGGGTCCGTTGACGGCGGCGACCGAGATACGACCGTCCCACGCCGCGATCTTCTCCCGCACCCACGCGGCGGGCTGAGCCACCGACACCATGCCACCACGCCCGGCCAGGGCGATGATCGCCCGGCTCCGCAGCGCCACGACCTTCGCCGCATCCTCAAGAGAGAGAATCCCGGCCACGGCCGAAGCGGCTATCTCGCCCTGCGAGTGGCCGATGACGGCCGCGGGCTCGACACCGTACGAACGCCAGACCTCGGCGAGGGAGACCATGACGGCCCACAGGACGGGCTGGACGACATCCACCCGGTCGAAGCCGGGCGCGCCCTCCACCCCCCGCACGACATCGAGCAACGACCAACCGGTGAACGGCTCCAGCGCAGCCCCGCATTCGGCCATACGGGCGGCGAAGACCGGCGACGAGTCCAGCAGACCCACCGCCATCCCCACCCACTGCGCACCCTGACCCGGAAACACGAACACCGGACGGGAACCCCGGCCGGCGCTCCCGTGCACCACTGCGGCGGAAGGGCATCCCGCCGCTATCGCCTCCAGGGCGGCGAGGAAGTCCCCGCGCTCACCGGCCACCACGGCGGCCCGGTGGTTGAACGACGTCCGGGTCAGCGCGAGGGAGTAGCCGACGTCCGCGAGCGGTACGTCGCCGTGGTCGCGCAGATGCGCGTGGAGGTGCTCGGCCTGGGCTGCGAGGGCCTGCTCCGTCTTGGCGGACAGCACCCACGGCACGAAGGCGGTACGCAGCGCGGGGGCTGCGGCGTCAGGGGTCGCGGGCGGCGTGGTCGCGGCGGAGTCCTCGGCCGGGGCGTCCCCGTTCTCGCCCGCCGTCTCGGCACCTTCCGGGGCCTGCTCGACGAGGACGTGCGCGTTGGTGCCGCTCATGCCGAACGAGGACACACCCGCCCGGCGCGGCGCGCCCGTCGCGGGCCAGGTCCGGGCCTCGGTGAGCAGTTCCACGGCGCCGGCCGACCAGTCGACGTGCGGCGAGGGCTCGTCGGCGTGGAGGGTCTTCGGCAGTACGCCGTTCCGGATGGCCATGACCATCTTGATGACGCCGCCGACGCCGGCGGCGCCCTGGGTGTGGCCGATGTTCGACTTGAGAGAGCCGAGCCACAGGGGGCGACCGTCGGTGCGCTCCTGGCCGTAGGTGGCGAGGAGGGCCTCCGCCTCGATGGGGTCGCCGAGGCGGGTGCCGGTGCCGTGGGCCTCGACGGCGTCGACGTCGGCCGCGGTCAGCCGGGCGTTGGCGAGGGCGTCGAGGATGACACGCTGCTGGGCGGGCCCGTTGGGGGCGGTCAGGCCGTTGGAGGCGCCGTCCTGGTTGACGGCGGAGCCGCGGACGATCGCGAGGACGTCGTGGCCGTTGCGGCGGGCGTCGGAGAGCCGCTCCATCAGGAGGATGCCGACGCCCTCGCTCCAGCCGGTGCCGTCCGCGGCGGCGGAGAAGGCCTTGCAGCGGGCGTCGGCGGCCAGGCCGCCCTGCTCGCTGAAGCCGCCGAAGGCGCTGGGCGTCGACATGACGGTCGCGCCGCCGGCGAGGGCGAGCGTGCATTCGCCGTTGCGCAGGGCCTGGGCGGCGAGGTGGATGTTCACGAGGGACGTCGAGCAGGCCGTGTCGACGGACACGGCGGGGCCTTCGAGGCCGAGCGTGTAGGCGATGCGGCCGGAGACGACGCTCGCCGCCGTGCCGGTGAGGATGTAGCCCTCGGTGCCCGCGGGCGGCGGGGCCAGCAGGTGGGAGTAGTCCTGGCCGGTGGTTCCGGTGAACACGCCGGTGCGGCTGCCGGCGAGGGAGCCGGGGGTGATCCCGGCGGTCTCGAGGGCTTCCCAGGCGCACTCCAGCAGCAGGCGCTGCTGCGGGTCCATGGCGAGGGCCTCGCGCGGCGAGATGCCGAAGAACGCCGGGTCGAAGTCCGTGGCGTCGTAGATGAAGCCGCCTTCCTCACGGAAGGAGGCACCCTCCTGGGGTCCGGTGTCGCCGCGGCTCCATCCCCGGTCCTCCGGGAAGTCCGACACCGCGTCGACGCCGGAGTCCACCAGCTGCCACAGCTGGTCGGGGGTGCGTACACCGCCCGGGTAGCGGCAGCTCATCGAGACGATGGCGATCGGCTCGCTGTCGCGGGCCTCCACTTCCCGCAGGCGCTGACGTGTCTGGTGCAGGTCCGCCGCAACCAGCTTCAGGTAATCCCGAAGCGTCTCTTCGTTCGCCATTCATCCCCACCCTGGGCAGCAGCCAGCGCATCGCTTCTTTGGGAGTTTCTCCATCGAGGGACAACGCGAAGGGGATTCAGGACATCGACCCAGATCTCAAGTCCGCATTATTCTCCTCAATACAACTCTCGACGTGAAGCTATTCCAGCCGGCGAGCGGCCTTCAACCCCTGAAGGGGCTCGGGGACCCCCTATAGGGTCGGCCAGGATCGTTTCCCGAGTTTGACTCGAGCGTTCATCTCCAGGAGGGGGCGCGGCGGCGGGCCGCGATCTCGCCGACGAGATGGGCCAGTTCCAGGGACTGTTCGCGGTTGAGGCGGGGGTCGCAGGCCGATTCGTAGCGGGCGGGCAGGTCCTCGTGGCGGATTCCGGCGAGGCCGCCGACGCACTCGGTGACGTCCTCTCCGGTCATCTCCAGGTGGATGCCGCCGGGGTGGCTGCCGAGCGTGTGGTGAACCTCGAAGAAGCCGGTGATCTCGTCGAGGACGGCGTCGAATCCGCGGGTCTTGTGGCCGGAGGGCGCGGTGTACGTGTTGCCGTGCATGGGGTCGGTGACCCAGCCGACCCGCGCGCCGGAGGCGGCGACCTTCTCCACCAGCGGGGGCAGGTTCTCGCGTACGGCGGCGGCGCCCATGCGGACGACGAAGGTGAGCCGGCCCGGCTCCTGGTCGGGGTCGAGCCGCTTGATGAGCGCGAGCAGTTCGTCGGGTTCGGCCGTCGGGCCGATCTTCACCGCCACCGGGTTGCGGATCCCGGCCAGGTAGGCGATGTGGGCGCCGTCGGGGTCGCGCGTGCGCTCGCCGGCCCAGAGCAGATGGCCGGAGCCGGCGTACGGGCGGCGCGAGTACGGGTCGATGCGGGTCAGTGGTGTCTCGTAGTCGAGGAGCAGCGCCTCGTGGGAGACGAACAGCTCCTCGGGTACGTACGCTGCGGTCGTCGTGGGGCTGCCGCCGACCAGGGCGCGGGTGAGGTTCAGGGTCGCCGACGCTGCCTCGTGGGCGCGCAGCATCCGGTGCGGGTCCGGTGTGCGGGCCACCTCGGTGAACTCCTGGCCGTTGACCGATTCGCCGCGGTACGAGGGGAGGGTGATCCCGCCGCGCTCCTCGAAGGCGCTGGAGCGGGGCTTGGCGTACTGCCCGGCCATCCGGGCGAGCACGACGACGGGCAGGGCGGTGGGGCCGGACAGCGCGGCGGCCATCCGGGCCAGGGTGTCGAGCCGCGCCTCCAGCACGGGGAGGGAGGTGCGGAACGTCTCTGCGCAGTCGCCGCCCTGGAGCAGCAGTGCCCGGCCGTCGGCCACCGCGGCCAGCCGGCGCTTGAGCAGGTCGCTCTCGCGCGGCATGACGAGGGGGAGGCTCGTGGCCAGGCGGTGCCTGACCGTGCCGAGCGCCTCCGTGTCGGGCCAGCCGGGCTGCTGGGCAACGGGATGACGGACTGGGGAGGTATGCATCAGGCGGCCTCGTCATGTCGCAGGGAAGTCACGTACGCCGGCCGGACCAGCAGGCGCTGTCAGCGTCCTGCCGAACGGATGACAATCGCCACACATTTGATCCAGAGGCCCTCGAATTCCGGTCGACGATTAATGGAATGGCCGCTCCGGAGCTGCTTAGGGGACTTCCACGGGCCTGTTGTTAGGGGTTGTCGGCACCGGTGCGACCGCATAGCTTCCACCATTGAGGGCGATCATGGGTGCTTTTGATGACGCCGCCTGTCGGCCGCCGTGTCCGTAATCCATCGGCATCGATCCGGACAAAGCGTGATCGCCATGAGCGGACGAAGAGCGACGGTTCCTAAGAGGGCGGGAATTTTCCATGACGAGCGAAGAGAAACTGCTTGATCACCTGAAGTGGATGACCGCTGAGCTGCGCCAGGCGAAACAACGCCTGCGCGAGGTGGATTCGGGCGAGCAGGAACCGATCGCGATCGTCGGGATGAGCTGCCGCTATCCGGGCGGGGTGGACTCCCCCGAGGATCTGTGGCGTCTGGTGTCCGCGGGCACCGATGCCGTGGCGGCGTTCCCGAAGGACCGCGGCTGGGACCTGGAGGCGCTGACCGTGGGCGACCCGGACGGGCCCGGGGCATCCACCAGCGACCAGGGCGGATTCCTCTACGGAGCGACGGAGTTCGACGCCGGGTTCTTCGGCATCTCCCCGCGCGAGGCGCTCGCGATGGACCCGCAGCAGCGGTTGATCCTCGAAGCCTCCTGGGAACTCTTCGAGCGGGCCGGAATCGATCCGGAGTCGCTGCGCGGCAGCCGCACCGGCGTGTTCGTCGGCACGAACGGCCAGGACTACCCGACGCTGCTGCCGAACAGCGCGGAGAACGTCGAGGGCTATCTCGTCGTCGGCGGTTCGGCCAGTGTCATCTCCGGGCGCATCTCGTACACGCTCGGCCTCGAAGGTCCGGCCGCGACCGTGGACACGGCCTGCTCGTCCTCCCTTGTGGCCCTGCACTGGGCATGCCAGGCGCTGCGCGAACAGGAGTGCTCGCTGGCCGCCGCCGGCGGTGTGGCGCTGATGTCGACGCCGGGCACGTTCCAGGAGTTCAGTCGGCAGCGGGCGATGGCCTCCGACGGCCGGTGCAAGGCGTTCGCGGAGGCCGCGGACGGTACGGGCTGGGGCGAGGGCGTCGGGATGCTGCTCCTGGAGCGGCTGTCGGACGCACAGCGCAACGGCCACAAGATCCTGGCCGTCGTACGGGGCTCCGCGGTCAACCAGGACGGCGCGAGCAGCGGTCTGACCGTCCCGAACGGCCCCGCCCAGCAACGGGTGATCCGTCAGGCGCTCGCCCACGCGGGCCTGTCGGCCGGGGACGTGGACGCGGTCGAGGCGCACGGTACGGGTACGACGCTGGGCGACCCGATCGAGGCGCAGGCGCTGCTCGCCACCTACGGCCAGGACCGCCCGGCGGACCGGCCGCTGTGGCTGGGCTCCCTGAAGTCGAACATCGGACACACCCAGGCGGCGGCCGGTGTCGGCGGCATCATCAAGATGATCATGGCGATGCGGCACGGGGTACTGCCCCGGACACTGCACGTCGACAAGCCCTCCACGCATGTCGACTGGTCGGCCGGCGCCGTGGAACTGCTCACCGAGGAACGGGCCTGGGAGGACCTGGGCCGTCCCCGCCGCGCGGGCGTCTCCTCGTTCGGCATGAGCGGCACCAATGCCCACGCCATCATCGAGGCACCCCCGGCCGAGGCCGCGGGCGTCGCCGAGCCCGCCGAGCCTTCGGCCGAGGGCCGGTCGAAGGCTGCCGGTCCGATGCCGTGGCTCGTCTCGGGCCGGTCGGCACAGGCCCTCCAGGACCAGGCGGACCGCCTGCACGCGCACGTGCTGTCCTCCCCCGCGGCCCCGGAACTCGCCGACATCGGTCTGTCGCTGGCTCTGACGCGCACGGCGTTCGACCACCGGGCGGTCGTGATCGCCGAGACCCTCGCGGACATGACGGACCGTCTGCGGACCCTCGCCGAGGGCGGCCTGCCTGCCGACACGGCCCGCGGCACGGTCGGCGCGTACGCCAAGCCGGTGTTCGTGTTTCCGGGTCAGGGTGCGCAGTGGGTGGGGATGGCGGTGGGTCTGCTGGACTCGTCGCCGGTCTTCGCCGCCCGTATGGCCG
>NZ_JBIAIK010000035.1:0-15703 GCF_042871385.1 Streptomyces sp. NPDC005808
CTCCTGGGAGGCGCTGGAGCAGGCGGGCATCGACCCGGCAACCGTCCGGGGCAGCCGGACCGGCGTGTTCGCCGGCCTCATGTACCACGACTACGTCACCCACCTCTCCGGCGCCGACGACACCGAGGGGTACCTCGGCACCGGCAACGCGGGCAGCGTTGTCTCGGGTCGCGTGGCCTACGCGTTGGGTCTCGAAGGCCCGGCCGTCACCGTCGACACCGCCTGCTCGTCCTCGCTGGTCGCGCTGCACTGGGCGATCCAGGCCCTGCGCACCGGCGAGTGCGAGATGGCCCTGGCCGGGGGTGTCACCGTCATGTCGACGCCCACGACGTTCGCCGAGTTCAGCCGCCAGGGCGGCCTCGCCTTCAACGGCCGTTGCAAGTCGTTCTCGGACGACGCGGACGGTACGGGCTGGTCCGAGGGCGTCGGCGTCCTGTTGGTCGAGCGGCTCTCGGAGGCCCGGCGCAAGGGCCATCAGGTCCTGGCGGTCGTTTCGGGTTCGGCCGTGAACCAGGACGGTGCTTCGAACGGTCTGACGGCCCCGAACGGTCCCTCGCAGCAGCGTGTGATCCGCCAGGCCCTCGCCAACGCGAACGTCTCCGCGGCCGAGATCGACGTGGTCGAGACGCACGGTACGGGTACGAAGCTGGGCGACCCGATCGAGGCCCAGGCGCTCATCAACACTTACGGTCAGGAGCGCGCCGAGGACCGTCCGCTGCTCCTCGGCTCGATCAAGTCCAACATCGGCCACACTCAGGCCGCCGCCGGCGTCGCCGGCATCATCAAAATGGTCATGGCGATGCGCCACGGCGTCATGCCGCCCACGCTGCATGTCGATGAGCCGTCCACGCACGTGGACTGGTCGGCGGGTGCGGTGGAGCTGTTGACGGAGGCGCGGGAGTGGCCGGAGGCGGGCGATCGTCCGCGTCGGGCGGGTGTGTCTTCGTTCGGTATCTCCGGTACGAACGCGCATGTGATCCTGGAGCAGCCGCAGGAGTCCGAGCCGGCCGAGGCTCCGGTCGTGGAGTCGGTGCTGCCGGTGGTGCCGTGGGTGCTGTCGGCCAAGTCGGAGCGGGCGCTGGCCGGTCAGGCCGGGCGGCTCCTCGCCCGGGTGGGTGATGGCGGCGCCTCGCCGCTGGACATCGGCTACTCGCTCGCTGTGACCCGGACGGCGTTCGAGCACCGTGCGGTCGTGGTCGGTGAGGACCGCGAGGCGCTGCTGCGGGCGGTCGCGGAGGGCCGCTCGGCCGCGGGTGTGGTGCGCGGCTCGGCGACGACCGGAGCCACGGCGTTCCTGTTCTCGGGGCAGGGGGCGCAGCGGGCCGAGATGGGCCGTGAACTGTACGAGTCCTACCCGGTGTTCGCTGATGCCTTCGACGCCGTCTGCGCGGAGCTGGACAGGCACCTGGACCAGTCGGTCAGGGAGATCGTCTTCGGTGGCTCGGAGCTGATCGACCAGACTGTTTACACGCAGGCCGGTCTGTTCGCGATCGAGGTGGCGCTGTTCCGGCTCCTCGCGCACTGGGGTGTCACCCCGGACTACCTGCTCGGCCACTCCATCGGTGAGTTGGCGGCTGCGCATGTGGCGGGTGTCTGGTCGCTTCAGGACGCGGCCGCGCTGGTCGCGGCTCGCGGCCGTCTGATGCAGGCGCTGCCGACGGGTGGTGCGATGGTGGCCGTCCAGGCCACCGAAGAGCAGGTGCTGCCGCTCCTGGTCGACGGTGTGTCGATCGCCGCCGTCAACGGCCCTGACTCCGTCGTCATCTCCGGCGACGAAGACGCCGTACTCGCCATAGCGGCCCGCTTCAAGAAGACTAAGCGACTCCGAGTAAGCCACGCCTTCCACTCGCCGCGCATGGAACCCATGCTGGCCGAGTTCAAGGCGGTCGCCGAGGGCCTGACCTTCCACACCCCCCGTATCCCGGTCGTCTCCAACCTCACCGGTGAACTCGCGGGCGAGGACATCCTGTCGGCGGACTACTGGGTCGACCACGTCCGCCAGACCGTCCGCTTCCTCGACGGCATCCGGCACCTCGAAACCCAGGGCGTCACCACCTACCTGGAGCTGGGCCCCGGCGGAGTCCTCTCCGCGATGGCCCAGGACTGCGTCACCGAAGACGCGGCGTTCGTCCCGGTCCTGCGCAAGGACCGTCCCGAGGCTCACGCCCTGACCGCCGCCCTCGCCGAACTCCACGTCCGCGGCGGGCAGGTCGACTGGGCGACGTACTACGCGAGCACCGGCGCCCGCCGCGTCGACCTCCCCACCTACGCATTCGACCACCAGCACTACTGGCCCGACGCCCCCACTGCCCCCTCCGGGGCAGCCGCCTCCGCCGATCCGGTCGACGCGAGCTTCTGGGACGCCGTCGAACGTGAGGACGTCGCGCAGTTGCTCGACACCCTCGACATCGCCGACGGGGACGACACCGCCCAGGCATCCCTGGCCACCGTGCTCCCGCTGCTCTCCGAGTGGCGGCGCGAACGGCGCAGCCACGCCACCCTGGACGACTGGCAGTACCGGATCACCTGGAAGCCCGTCGCGATGTCGGGCGGTGCTCTGTCGGGCCGCTGGCTCCTGGTCGTCCCAGAAGGCGCCGCCGCCGGAGACACGCACGTGGACGCCGTCGCCGCCGCGCTCGCCGCTCACGGTGCCGAGGTCGCCCGGATCGCACTGAGCGACCGTTCCTCGCTCGCGGAGGCCCTCACGGAGGCCCCCGCCGATACCACGCCCGAGACCACGCCCGGCACCGCGGTCGAAGGTGTCGTCTCCCTCGTGGACCTGCACGGCACGGTCGTGCTCGTCCAGGCGCTGGCCGACGCGAACGTACAGGCGCCGCTCTGGTGCCTGACCCGGGGCGCCGTCTCCGTCGGCGCGGCCGACCGGGTCGGCAGTCCCGAGCAGGCCGCCGTCTGGGGCCTCGGCCGGGTCGCCGGACTGGAACTCCCGCAGCGCTGGGGCGGTCTCGTCGACCTCCCGGCCGAACTCGACGACCGCGCCGCCGCCCGCCTCTGCGCGGTGCTGGCCACCGCGGAGGACGAGGACCAGCTGGCCGTCCGCGGCTCCGGGGTCTTCGTACGCCGACTCGCCCGCCTGCCGTTCAGCGAGCCGGCGCCCGCCTGGACCCCGCGGGGAACCGTCCTGGTCACCGGCGGCACCGGCGCCCTCGGCGGGCACGTCGCACGCTGGCTGGCCGGCAACGGCGCCGGGCATCTCGTCCTGACCAGCCGCCGAGGGCTCGACGCCCCGGGCGCCGCCGAACTGCGCGACGAGCTCGCCGCCATGGGCGTACGGGTGACGGTCGCGGCGTGCAACGTCGCCGACCGTACGGCTCTGTACCGGCTGCTCGACGGGCTGCGCGAGGCGGGCGACACGGTCACCGCCGTCGTGCACACCGCGGGCATCGGCCCCACCCGTGCCGTCACCGATCTCAGCGCCCTTGAGCTCGACGCCGTCATGGAGGCGAAGGTCCGTGGAGCGGCGCTGCTCGACGCGTACTTCACCGAGGAGTTCGCGCTGGACGCGTTCGTCCTCTTCTCCTCCAGCGCCGGTGTCTGGGGCAGCGCGGGCCAGGGTGCCTATGCCGCCGCCAACGCCCACCTTGACGCCCTCGTCCAGCAGCGCTGCTCGCGCGGCCTGACCGCCACCTCCATCGCCTGGGGCGCCTGGGGCGGCGGCGGAATGGCCGACGGCGAGGCCGGCGAACTGATGCGCCAGCGCGGCCTGCCGCTCATGGACCCGAATCTGGCCCTGCTCGCCCTCCAGCGTGCGGCGGCCGGCGACGAGCCCTGGGTGGCCGTGGCCGACGTCGACTGGGAGCGCTTCACCCCCCGCTTCACCGCAGCCCGCCCGCAGCCGCTCATCTCCGAGATCCCGGAGGTCCGCGACCTGCTGGCCGCGGTCGAGCGGGCTCGTGACGGCGAGGAGGGGAACAGCTCCGCGTTCCTCGGCCGCCTGCGGGCCCTTTCGGCCGCCGAGCAGCACCAGACGCTGCTCAAGCTGGTCCGCGACGAGGCCGCCGCCGTCCTCGGCCACGCGACCGCCGAAGCGGTGCAGCCGGGCCGGGTGTTCCAGGACCTCGGCTTCGACTCCCTCACGGTCGTCGAGCTGCGCAACCGACTGAAGGCCGTGACCGGCCTTGCCCTGCCCGCGACCCTCGCCTTCGATCACCCGTCGCCCGAGGCGCTCGCGCGCCACCTCCGTACCAGCCTCGTCGGCGACGACAGCGCCACGGCCCAGGGCACCGCACGGGACGGCTCGGCCGCGGCCGGCGCCGGATCCGACGACGACCCGATCGCCGTCGTCGGGATGAGCTGCCGCTTCCCCGGCGGCGTGAACACGCCCGAGCAGCTGTGGGATCTCGTTGCCGCGGGCCGCGACGCCGTCGGCGGCTTCCCCGTCGACCGCGGCTGGGACCTGGAGCTGCTCTATGACCCGGAGCGCTCCACGCCCAACACCTCCTACACGGACCAGGGCGGATTCCTCTACGAGGCCGGGTACTTCGACCCCGCCTTGTTCGGGATCTCGCCGCGCGAGGCGCTCGGCATGGACCCGCAGCAGCGGCTGCTGCTCGAGACCTCGTGGGAGGCGTTCGAGCGGTCCGGCATCGACCCGGCGTCGGTGCGCGGCAGCCGTACCGGCGTGTTCACCGGTACGAACGGCCAGGACTACGCCACCCTCCTGCTGGGCGTCACCGACGCCGACAGCCTCTCGATGACCAGCAACGCGGCGAGCGTGGTGTCGGGGCGTATCTCGTACACGTTCGGTCTGGAAGGCCCGGCCGTGACGGTCGACACGGCCTGCTCGTCCTCGCTGGTCGCCCTGCACATGGCCATCCAGTCGCTGCGGTCGGGTGAGTGCGAACTCGCCCTGGCCGGTGGTGTGACGGTCATGTCGACTCCGGGCGCGTTCATCGAGTTCTCCCGCCAGGGCGGGCTCGCGGCGGACGGCCGGGTGAAGGCGTTCGCCGAGGCTGCGGACGGTACGGGCTGGGGCGAGGGGGTCGGCATGCTGCTCGTCGAGCGGCTCTCCGACGCACGCGCCAAGGGCCACCGTGTCCTCGCGGTCGTCCGGGGCTCCGCGATCAACCAGGACGGGGCGTCCAACGGTCTGACGGCCCCCAACGGCCCGGCCCAGCAGCGCGTCATCCGCCAGGCCCTCGCCAACGCGGGCCTGACCGGTGGCGATGTCGACGTCGTCGAGGCGCACGGCACGGGCACGACGCTGGGCGACCCGATCGAGGCGCAGGCCCTGATCGCCACCTACGGCCAGGAGCGGCCGGCGGACAAGCCTCTCCTCCTCGGCTCGGTCAAGTCCAACATCGGCCACACGCAGGCCGCCGCGGGTGTCGCCGGCATCATCAAGATGGTCATGGCCATGCGCCACGGCGTCCTCCCGCAGACTCTCCACGTCGACGAGCCGTCCACGCACGTCGACTGGTCGGCGGGCGCGGTGGAACTGCTCACCGAGGCCCGCAAGTGGGAGGAGTACGAACGGCCGCGCCGCGCGGCGGTCTCCTCGTTCGGCATCAGCGGCACCAACGCCCACGTGATCATCGAGGAGGTTCCGGCGGAGGCCCCGGCACCGGCGGTCACCCGTGCGGGCGACGCGGACGGCCTGCTGCTGTCCTGGCCGGTCTCCGGCGTGACGGAGGACGCGCTGCGCGCCCAGGCGGAGCGGCTGCGTTCCTACGCGGCCGGCGCCGCCGAGCCCGACCTGCTCGACACGGGCTACTCCCTGGCGACCACCCGCGCGGCACTCGCGCACCGTGCCGTCGTCCAGGGTCGCGACCGCGCCGCACTCGTCGCCGCCCTGGCCGGGCTGGCGCGCGGAAACACGGTGAACGGCCTGGCCCGGGGCGCTGCCCTCGGCGGCGGAACCGCCTTCCTGTTCTCGGGTCAGGGGTCGCAGCGGGCCGAGATGGGCCGGGAACTGTATGAGGCGTATCCGGTGTTCGCGGATGCGTTCGACGCGGTGTGTGCGGAGCTGGACCGGCACTTGGACCACCCGGTCAAGGAGATCGTCTTCGGTGGCTCGGAGCTGATCGACCAGACTGTTTACACGCAGGCGGGCCTGTTCGCCGTCGAGGTGGCCCTGTTCCGCTTGTTGGAGCACTGGGGGGTGACCCCGGACTATCTCCTCGGCCATTCCATCGGCGAGCTCGCGGCCGCGCATGTCGCCGGTGTCTGGTCGCTTCAGGACGCGGCCGCGCTGGTCGCGGCTCGCGGCCGTCTGATGCAGGCACTGCCGACGGGCGGCGCGATGGTCTCCCTCCAGGCCACCGAGGACGAGGTTCTGCCGCTCCTGGTCGACGGTGTCTCGATCGCAGCCCTCAACGGTCCGAACTCCGTCGTCATCTCCGGCGACGAAGACGCGGTACTGGACATCGCTTCCCGCTTCGAGAAGACCAAGCGTCTGAGGGTCAGCCATGCCTTCCACTCGCCGCGCATGGAACCCATGCTCCCCGAATTCAGGGCCATCGCCGAAAGCCTGACCTTCCACGCCCCGAAGTTCCCCGTCGTCTCCAACCTGACGGGTCGGCTCGCGGGCGAGGAGCTGCTCTCCGCCGACTACTGGGTCAACCATGTCCGCCAGGCCGTCCGCTTCCTCGACGGCATTCGCCACCTGGAGTCCCAAGGCGTCAGCACGTACCTCGAACTGGGCCCCGGCGGGGTCCTCTCCGCCATGGGCCAGGACTGCGTCACCGATGAGGCCGGCTTCGTCCCGGTCCTGCGGAAGGACCGCCCCGAGAGCGATGCCGTGGTCACCGCCCTCGCCGAACTCCACGTCCGTGGCACGGCCGTCGACTGGACTGCGTACTACGAAGGCACCGGCGCCCGCCGCACCGACCTGCCCACCTACGCCTTCCAGCACAAGCACTACTGGCCCGAGGTGTCCTTCGGCAGCCCGGACGGGCACCAGAGCACCGGTACGGGCGCAGGCACCCGTACCGGCTCCGATGCCGACCCCGTCGACGCCGCCTTCTGGCAGGCCGTCGACCAGGAGGACCTGACCGCCCTCACCGAGACGCTCGACCTCGGCGGCGACGACGCCCGCGTCACCGCGCTGGGCGACGTCCTGCCCCTGCTCGCCACCTGGCACCAGGAGCGCCGCGAGCGCTCGGCCGTGGACTCCTGGCGCTACAAGGTGGTGTGGCGGCCCCTCACAGAATCGACGGTGCCCGCGCTCACCGGCACATGGCTGCTCGCCGTCCCGGCCGCCGGCGCCGACGAGGAACTCGTACGGGCCTGCGCCGACGCGCTCACCGGCCACGGCGCCGAGGTGGAACTCCTGCGGCCCGCCGAGGAGCCCGACCTCGCCGTCCGACTGCGCGCCGCCGTGGCGGCCGGGCGGCCGCTCGGCGGCGTGCTGTCCCTGCTCGCCATGGACGAGCGGCCGCACAGCGGGTACGAGGTGCTCCCGACGGGTCTGACCGAGGCGCTCGCCCTGATCAAGGCGATGGCCGAGGCGGAGCTGGACGCGCCCCTGTGGTCCGTCACCCGGACCGCCGTCGCGGTGAGCGAGACCGACGGGCCCGCCCGCCCCGTCCAGGCCCAGATGTGGGGCCTCGGCAGGGTCGCGGCCCTCGAACACGCCAAGCGCTGGGGCGGACTCGTCGACCTGCCCGAGACCCCCGACGCGGGCGCACTCGGCCGGATGGTCTCCGTACTGGCGCAGCGCACGGCCGCCGCCGGCCCGCCGCGCGGCGGCGTCGAGGACCAGGTGGCCGTGCGGGCCTCCGGGGTCTTCACCCGGCGGCTCGTCCCCGCCTCCACGGCGGGCGTGAAGGCGCGCCGTCAGTGGCGGCCCACAGACACCGTGATCGTCACGGGCGGCACCGGAGCCATCGGCGGGCACGTCGCCCGCTGGCTCGCGGCGAACGACGCCGAGCACGTCGTCCTGACCAGCCGCAGCGGCGAACAGGCCGCCGGGGTCCGGGAGCTGAAGGCCGAACTGGAGGCCACCGGCACCAAGGTCACCGTCGCGGCCTGCGACGTGGCCGACCGGGATTCCGTCAAGGCACTCCTGGACGGTCTCGCGGCCGACGGGCACCACGTCCGTACGGTCCTCCACGCGGCTGGTGTCGGCCTGTTGGCGCCGCTGACCGAATGCGGTCCCGAAGCGGCCGCCTACGTCGCGAACGGCAAGGTCTCCGGAGCCCGCCACTTCGACGAACTCCTCGACCCGGCCGGACTCGACGCGGTGGTCTACTTCACCTCTGTCGCCGGTGTCTGGGGCGTGGGCGACCACGGCGTGTACGCCGCCGCCAACGCCTACCTCGACGCGCTCGCCCAGCAGAGCCGGGCCCGCGGGGTGCCCGCCACGGCCGTCGCCTGGGGCCCCTGGGCCGACGGCGGCATGGCCGCCGGCGTCGGCGAGGGCGAGGGCGAGGGCGCGCTGACCCGGCACGGGGTGCTGGCCCTCCAGCCCGAGCCGGCCATGATCGCCCTCCAGGAGGCCCTCGACCACGAGGACACCGCGGTGGTCCTCGCCGACATGGACTGGGAGCGGTTCGCACCAGTCTTCACCATGAGCGCCGACCGCCCGCTGATCGGGGAGATCCCCCAGGTCAAGAGGGTCAACGAGCAGCAGGAGGCCGCGGCCTCCGAGGCGGCCGGCTCGGCTCCCGCCCTGCGGGCGAAGCTCGCCGAGCTGTCGCCGGCCGAGCAGGACCAGCTGGTCCTGGACCTCGTACGGGAGCACACCGCCGGGGTCCTCGGCCACGCGTCGGCCCAGGACATCGAGGCCCGACGGGCCTTCCAGGACCTCGGGTTCGACTCGCTGACCGCCGTCGAACTGCGCAACCGGCTCGGCGCGGCCACCGGTCTCAAGCTGCCCGCGACCATGGTCTTCGACCATCCCACGCCGGCCGCGCTCGCCGCCCTCCTCAAGGCCGAGATCCTGCCGGCCGCCGCGGAGCACGTGCTTCCGGCCGTGGAGGAACTCGACCGCCTCGAACAGGCGCTGGCCGCCCGCGACACCGACGACATCGGCCGGGTCAGGGTTGTCATGCGGCTCGAGTCGCTGCTTTCGAAGCTCAGCCGCGACCAGCGGGCCGAAGAAGTGTCGTCCGACCGGGACGGCGCTGTGGCGGGACTCGAATCTGCCACTAACGACGAGCTGTTCGATCTGATCGACAGGGACCTCGGGCTCTCCTGACCCTCCGACCCGGCAGCATGCAGTCATTTTTTAGTTAGAACCCGACGGGAGCGACGTTTCGATGGCGGATGAAGAGAAGCTGCGGGAATACCTGACCCGTGTGGTTGCGGAGCTGCAGCAGACCCGTCAGCACCTGCGCAACGTCGAGTCCCAGGAAGCGGAGCCGATCGCGATCGTCTCCATGAGCTGCCGCTACCCGGGGGCCGTCAACACGCCCGAGGACCTCTGGAAGCTGGTGTCCTCGGGCGGAGACGCCATCTCCGGCCTCCCTGCCGACCGGGGCTGGAACATCGAGGACCTGTACGACCCCGACCCGTCCGCCGCGGGCAAGATCTACGCCCTCGAAGGCGGCTTCCTGCACGACGCGGGCGAGTTCGACCCGGCGTTCTTCGGGATCTCGCCGCGCGAGGCCCTGGCGATGGACCCGCAGCAGCGGCTCCTCCTGGAGACCTCCTGGGAGGCGCTGGAGCGGGCCGGCATCGACCCGACGACCGTCGGCGGCAGCTCCACCGGCGTGTTCGTCGGCGCGGCCGGCCAGGGTTACGGCGGCGACCTGAGCGGCGCCGCCGGATCCGAGGGCTACATCCTCACCGGCACCGTCACGTCCGTGCTGTCCGGACGCATCTCGTACACGCTCGGCCTCGAAGGCCCCGCCGTCACGCTCGACACCGCGTGCTCCTCCTCGCTGGTCGCCCTACACCTGGCCGCGCAGGCCCTGCGCAACGGCGAGTGCGCCATGGCCCTCGCGGGAGGCGCCTCGATCATGCCGAGTCCGACCGGACTCATGGAGTTCAGCCGCCAGCAGGGTCTCGCGCGCGACGGCCGCTGCAAGGCGTTCGCCGACTCCGCCGACGGCATGGGCATGGCCGAAGGCGTCGGAATGCTCCTGCTGGAGCGGCTCTCGGACGCCCGCCGCAACGGCCACGAGGTCCTCGCGGTCGTCCGGGGCTCGGCGGTCAACCAGGACGGCGCGTCCAACGGCCTTACCGCCCCCAACGGCCCGGCCCAGCAGCGCGTCATCCGCCAGGCCCTCGCCAACGCGAAGGTCTCGGCGGACCAGGTCGACGTCGTCGAGGCGCACGGCACGGGCACCTCGCTCGGCGACCCGATCGAGGCCCAGGCGCTGCTCGCCACCTACGGCCAGGAGCGGGCTGCGGACAAGCCGCTGCTGCTCGGCTCGGTGAAGTCGAACATCGGCCACACGCAGGCCGCGGCGGGCGTCGCGGGCGTGATGAAGATGGTCCTGGCCATGCGGCACGGCGTGCTGCCCAAGAGCCTCCACATCGACGAGCCCTCCACGCACGTCGACTGGACCGCCGGCGCCGTCGAACTCGTCACCGAGCACCGGGATTGGCCCGAGACCGGCGCCCCGCGCCGTGCCGGTGTCTCCTCCTTCGGCATCAGCGGCACGAACGCCCACGTGATCCTCGAACAGGAGCCCGTCCCCGAGACCCCCGAAGCCCCGGAGGCGCCGGAGAACGAGGCGGGTGCGGCCACGGCGGTCGCACAGACGGACGCACCGGCCACCGCGTCCGTCCCGTGGGTGCTCTCCGGCAAGTCCGAGGCGGCGCTGCGCGCCCAGGCCGGACGCCTGCTGGCGCACGTCCGCGACAACGCCGGGCTCTCCACGGCCGACCTGGGCTACTCGCTGGCCCTGACCCGCTCCCGTTTCGAGCATCGCGCCGCGATCGTGGCCGACTCCCGCGAGGAGTTCACCGCCGCCCTGGAAGCGCTCGCGGCGGGCCGCCCGGCCCCCCGGGCCGTACGGGGCACGGCCGCGGCCACCGAGGTGCGTCCGGTGTTCGTGTTTCCGGGTCAGGGTGCGCAGTGGGTGGGGATGGCGGTGGGTCTGCTGGACTCGTCGCCGGTCTTCGCCGCCCGTATGGCCGAATGTGCGGCTGAGCTGGAGCCGTTCACCGGTTGGTCGTTGCTCGATGTCGTGCGGGGGGTGGAGGGCGTGCCCGGCTTCGACCGGGTGGATGTCGTCCAGCCCGTCCTGTGGGCCGTGATGGTGTCCCTCGCCGAGGTCTGGCGTTCGTACGGTGTGGAGCCCGCGGCCGTCATCGGTCACTCGCAGGGTGAGATCGCGGCGGCCGCTGTCGCCGGGGTGCTGTCGCTTGAGGATGCGGCGAAGGTCGTGGCGCTGCGGAGCCGGGCGATCATCGCCCTGGCCGGGCGTGGTGGCATGGTGTCGGTGGCTCAGCCCGCCGCGTGGGTGCGGGAGAAGATCGCGGCGTGGGACGGTCGTATCTCGGTCGCCGCCGTCAACGGACCCTCTTCCGTGGTCGTCTCCGGTGACCCGCAGGCCCTGGACGAGCTGGTCGCCGACTGCCAGGCGGCCGAGATCCGTGCCCGCAAGGTCGATGTGGACTACGCCTCGCACTCCGCCCACGTGGAGGAGATCGAGCCCGAACTCGCCCGACTGCTCGCCGGTATCGAGGCCGAGGCCGGTACGACCCCGCTGTACTCCTCCCTCACCGGCGAGCTGCTCGACGGCCGGGAGATGGGCTCCGCCTACTGGTACAACAACCTCCGCGAGACCGTCGAGTTCGAGCAGGCCACCCGCGCCGCCCTCGCCGACGGCCACACGGTCTTCATCGAGGTCAGCCCCCACCCCGTCCTCTCCCTCGGCCTCCAGGGCACGATCGAGGCGGCCGAGGCCGAAGCCACGACGCTCGGCACCCTGCGCCGTGACGAAGGCGGCCTCGACCGGTTCCTCACCTCCCTCGCCGAAGCCCACATCCACGGCGCCACCGTCGACTGGGCAGCTGTCTTCGAGGGCACCGGCGCCACCCGGACCGAACTCCCCACCTACGCCTTCCAGCGCACCCGCTACTGGCCCGAGTCCCCGGCCGCTGTGCTCGCCGGCGCGGCCGACCCCGTGGACGCCGCCTTCTGGGAGGCCGTCGAACAGGGCAACCTCGAAGCCCTCGCCGACGCACTGGAGCCCGCCGACGCCGAGCCGCTGCGCGCCGCACTGCCCGCCCTGGCCTCGTGGCGCCGCCGGCGCCGCGAGCACTCCACCATCGACTCGTGGCGCTACCGCGTCACGTGGAAGCCCGTCGCCACACCGCTGGACGCCACCCTGTCCGGCCGCTGGCTGGTCGTCGTACCCGAGACCCCGGACGACACGTGGGCCGCCCCGGCCCGGACGCTCACCACCGCCCTGACCCGGCACGGCGCCGAGGCCGTCCTCACCACCCTCGCCGAACTCGCCGACACCGAGGACCTCTCGGACGCCGACGGGTTCCTCTCCCTCCTGGCCCTCGACACCGCACCCCACCCGGGCCACCCGAGCGTCACCGCCGGCCTGGCCGGCACCGTCGCGCTCATCCGCGCCCTGGCCGACGCCGGGGCGAGCGCGCCGCTGTGGACCCTCACCCGTGGCGCGGTCTCCGTCGGCGCCTCCGACCGCGACGTCGATCCCGCGCAGAGCGCCGTCTGGGGCCTGGGCCGGGTCGTCGGACTCGAGCTCCCCGAGGGCTGGGGCGGACTCGTCGACCTGCCCGCAGAGCTTGACGAGCGCGGCGCCTCCCGCCTCGCCGGCCTGGTCGCAGGCGGCGACGAGGACCAGATCGCCCTCCGCGACTCCGGCGCGCACGCCTGTCGGCTGACCCGAGCCCCCCTCGGCAGCCGCCCCGGCACCCGCGACTGGACCCCGCGCGGCACCGTCCTGATCACCGGCGGCACCGGCGCCATCGCCTCGCACGTCGCCCGCCGGCTGGCCGAGAGCGGAGCCGAGCACCTCGTCCTGACGAGCCGCCGCGGCCTCGACGCCCCCGGCGCGCCGGAGCTGCGCGACGAACTCAGCGCCCTGGGAGCCCGCGTGACCGTCGCCGCCTGCGACGTCGCCGACCGCGGCAGCCTTCAGGCGCTGGTCGACGGGCTGCGCGCGGCAGGCGAGACGATCACCGCCGTCCTGCACGCCGCAGGTGTCGACCGCACCGGCGAACTCCTCACCCTCGACGCCGACGGGCTCCACGAGGTCCTGGCCGCCAAGACACTCGGCGCCGCCCACCTCGACGACATCTTCGACGACGATTCGCTCGACGCCTTCGTCCTCTTCTCCTCCAACTCCGGTGTCTGGGGCAGCGGCGGCCATGCCGCGTACGCCGCCTCCAACGCCTACCTCGACGGCCTCGCCGTCCGCCGCCGCTCGCGCAGCCTGACCGCGACCTCCATCGCCTGGGGCGCCTGGGACGGCGGCGGCATGTCCGGCGGCGACGCCGGCGAGCAGCTCGCCCGCCGCGGCCTGGCCGCCATGCCCACCGACCTCGCCATCGCGGCCCTGCGCCAGTCCGTCGAGCACGACGAGACCTGCGTGAGCATCGCCGACATGGACTGGGAGCGCTTCGCACCCGTCTACGCCATGTCCCGGCCGCGCCCGCTCATCGGCGACATCCCCGAGGCCGCCCGCGCCCTCGCCGCCGACGACGAGACCGAGCACGGCACCGACCAGGACGGCTCCGCGCTGCGCACCCGGCTCCGCGGACTCCCCGCCGCCGAACAGGAACAACAGCTCCTCGACCTCGTACGCGGCGAGGCCGCCTCCGTACTCGGCCACGCGAGCACCGACGCGGTCCAGCCCGGCCGCGCCTTCAAGGAGCTCGGCTTCGACTCGCTGACCGCGGTCGAACTGCGCAACCGGCTCACCGAGGCCACCGGCCTCAAGCTGCCCACCACCCTCGTCTTCGACCACCCGAACGCCGCCCGGCTCGCCGAGCTGCTGCGCACCGAACTCCTCGGCCTCGAGAACGCCGCTCCCACCGTCGTGCGCGCCGCCTGGTCCGAGGACGACGAGCAGATCGCCATCGTCGGCATGAGCTGCCGCTTCCCCGGCGGCATCGGCTCTCCCGAGGACCTGTGGCAGGTCGTGGCCTCCGGCACCGACGCCATGAGCGTCTTCCCGGCGAACCGCAGCTGGGACATGGACGTCGTGTACGACCCCGACGGCCGCCCCGGCACCTCGTACGTCAACGAGGGCGGATTCGTCGTCGACGCGGGCGAGTTCGACCCGGGCTTCTTCGGGATCTCGCCGCGCGAGGCCCTCGCCATGGACCCGCAGCAGCGGCTGCTCCTCGAGGCGTCCTGGGAAGCCTTCGAGCGGGCTGGCATCCACCCCGACACCCTGCGCGGCAGCCTGACCGGCGTCTACGCCGGCACCAACGGGCAGGACTACGCGCCCCTGCTGATGGCCTCCGCAGAGGCCGCGGACACCACCCTCACCAGCAACGCCGCCAGCGTGCTCTCGGGCCGCATCTCCTACACCCTGGGCCTCGAAGGCCCGGCGGCGACCGTGGACACCGGCTGCTCGTCCTCCCTGGTCGCCCTCCACCTGGCGGCCCAGGCACTGCGCAAGGGCGAGTGCGACCTGGCCCTCGCGGGCGGCGTGACCGTCATGTCGACGCCCATGTCGTTCACCGAGTTCAGCCGCCAGCAGGGCCTCGCCTCCGACGGCCGCTGCAAGTCCTTCGCGGACGCCGCGGACGGTACGGGCTGGGGCGAGGGCGTCGGCGTGCTGCTCGTCGAGCGGCTGTCGGACGCCGTACGCAACAGCCACGAGGTCCTCGCGATCGTCCGGGGCTCCGCCATCAACCAGGACGGCGCCTCCAACGGTCTGACCGCCCCCAACGGCCCCTCCCAGCAGCGCGTCATCCGCCAGGCGCTGGCCAACTCCGGACTGAACGCGGCCGATGTCGACGTCGTCGAGGCACACGGCACGGGCACCCGGCTCGGCGACCCGATCGAGGCCCAGGCGCTCATCAACACGTACGGTCAGGAGCGCGCGGACAACGCGCCGCTCTGGCTCGGCTCGGTGAAGTCGAACCTCGGCCACACACAGGCCGCGGCCGGTGTCGCCGGCATCATCAAGATGGTCATGGCCATGCGCCACGGCGTCCTCCCGCAGACCCTGCACGTCGACCAGCCGTCCACCAAGGTGGACTGGGCGGCGGGCGCGGTCGAGCTCCTGACCGAGGCCCGGAGCTGGCCCGCCTCGGCCGAGCGGCTGCGCCGCGCCGCGGTCTCGTCGTTCGGCGTGAGCGGTACCAACACACACGTCATCCTCGAGGAGCCGCAGGCACGGCCCGAACCGGCCGGAACGTCGACGTCCGCCCTGCCGGTGGTGTCGTGGGTGCTGTCAGCCAAGTCGGAGCGCTCCCTGGCCGGCCAGGCCGCCCGACTGCTGGCGCGGGTACGCGAGAACGCCGACCTGTCGCCCGTCGACATCGGCTACTCCCTTGCCCTCACGCGCACGACCTTCGACCGCCGTGCGGCGGTCGTGGCCGGGGACCGCGAGGACCTCCTGCGCGGTCTGGAGGCGATCGCCGCGGGTGTGGTGCGTGGTGCGGTCGTGGGTGGTCGTACGGCGTTCCTGTTCTCGGGGCAGGGGGCGCAGCGGGCGGGGATGGGCCGTGAACTGTACGAGTCCTACCCGGTGTTCGCGGATGCCTTCGACGCGGTGTGTGCGGAGCTGGACCGGCATCTGGACCAGTCGGTCAGGGAGATCGTCTTCGGTGGCTCGGAGCTGATCGACCAGACTGTTTA
>NZ_JBIAIK010000036.1:0-8925 GCF_042871385.1 Streptomyces sp. NPDC005808
ATCGCGAACAGACCCGCCTGCGTGTAAACAGTCTGGTCGATCAGCTCCGAGCCACCGAAGACGATCTCCCTGACCGACTGGTCCAGATGCCGGTCGAGCTCCGCGCAGACGGCGTCGAAGGCATCGGCGAACACCGGATACACCTCGTACAGTTCACGGCCCATCTCGGCCCGCTGCGAGCCCTGCCCCGAGAACAGGAACGCCGTGGCTCCGGTCGTCGCCGAGCCGCGCACCACACCCGGCGCCGAGCGGCCCTCGGACAGTGCCTCCAGGGCGTACAGGGAGCCCTCGCGGTCGCCCGCGACGACTGCGGCGCCGTGCTCGAAGCGGGTCCGGGTCGTGGCCAGGGACCAGCCCACGTCGGCGGGTGTGAGCGCGGGGTTGTCGCGTACCAGGTCGAGGAGGCGGCCGGCCTGGCCCGCCAGGGCCTCCGGGGTCTTGGCCGACAGGATCCACGGCACCGCGGGGAGGCTGCGCCCCCGCGCGGCCGGCCGGGCTTCGGGCTCGATCGCCGGCTTGGTCTCCGGCTCCGGCTCCGGCTGTTCCAGGATGACGTGGGCGTTCGTACCGCTGACTCCGAAGGAGGAGACGCCCGCACGGCGCGGCCGCTCGGCGGTGTCCGGCCAGTCGCGGGCCTCGGTCAGCAGCTCCACCGCGCCCGCCTCCCAGTCGACCCGGGTGGACGGCGTCTCGGCGTGCAGGGTGCGGGGCAGCACCCCGTGGTGCATGGCCATGACCATCTTGATGACGCCGCCGACTCCGGCGGCCGCCTGGGAGTGGCCGATGTTGGACTTGAGGGAGCCCAGCCACAGCGGGCGGCCCTCGGGGCGCTCCTGGCCGTAGGTGGCGAGCAGCGCCTGCGCCTCGATCGGGTCGCCCAGCGTCGTGCCCGTGCCGTGCGCCTCGACGGCGTCGACGTCGGCGGCCGAGATCCGGGCGTGGGCGAGGGCCTGGCGGATGACGCGTTCCTGCGCGGGCCCGTTGGGGGCGGTGAGGCCGTTGGACGCGCCGTCCTGGTTGACGGCGGAGCCGCGGACCACGGCGAGGACCTGGTGGCCGTTGCGGCGCGCGTCGGAGAGCCGCTCGACCAGCAGCATGCCGACGCCCTCGGACCAGCCGGTGCCGTCCGCGTCGTCCGCGAAGGACTTGCAGCGGCCGTCGGACGACAGGCCGCCCTGGCGCTGGAAGTCGACGAAGGCACTGGGGGTGGCCATGACGGTGGCGCCGCCTGCCAGGGCGAGCGTGCACTCGCCGGAGCGGAGTGCCTGGACGGCGAAGTGGAGGGCGACCAGGGAGGAGGAACAGGCGGTGTCGACGGTGACGGCGGGGCCTTCGAGGCCGAGGGTGTACGCGACGCGGCCGGAGGCGACGCTCCCGATGTTGCCGATGCCGAGCAGGCCGGCGACTCCGTCGGGGATGTCCGCGCCGGCGAGTTGGGCGGCGTAGTCGTGGTACATCAGCCCGGCGAAGACGCCCGTGCGGCTGCCGCGCAGGGAGGTCGGGTCGATGCCCGCCCGCTCGACGGCCTCCCACGCGGTTTCGAGCAGGAGGCGCTGCTGGGGGTTCATGGCGAGGGCCTCGCGGGGCGAGATCCTGAACGGGTCGGGGTCGAAGTCGCCGGCGTCGTAGAGGAATCCGCCCGCGCTCATCCCGGGGGTGACGGGCTGGGCGCCCTTCGGGTCGTAGAGGTTCTCGACGTCCCAGCCGCGGTCGTCGGGGAAGCCGCCGACCGCGTCGGTGCCGGAGGCGACAAGCTGCCACAGCCCTTCGGGGTCGGTGACGCCGCCGGGGTAGCGGCAGCTCATGCCGACGATCGCGATGGGTTCGCGGTCCTTCGCCTCCGCCTGGCGCAGCCGCTCGCTGGTCTCGTGCAGGTCAGCCGTGACTCGCTTCAAGTATTCGCGGAGCTTGTCTTCGTTCGCCATCAGAGCGTCACCTGTCCGAGTAACCGACGAGCTGGGAGTTCATGGGTCGGCGCCTGCGGGGTGGGGCGCGGGTGCAGGCGTGGGAGGGGGGCGGGGCCACAGCGAAAGCGGGCGGGGAGCGGCCTCCCCGGCCACGCCGCCCGCCCGTCTCGTTGCCCGGCTGTCGTTACGTCGCGCCGACGGCTACGGGGGCCAGTCGGTCGGAGATCGTCTTGAGCATCGCCGGCTGGTGGTCCGTCAGGAAGAAGTGCCCGCCGGTGTAGGTGTGCATCTGGAAGTCGGCGGAGGTGTGGCCGGCCCAGGCTCGTGCCTCGTCCGAGGTGACCTTGGGGTCGTTGTCGCCGGTGAAGACGGTGATGGGGCAGGACAGCGGCGGGGCCGGTTCGTAGACGTAGGTCTCGGCGGCCCGGTAGTCGCTGCGGATGGCGGGGAGCGCCATCCGCAGGACTTCCTCGCTGCCGAGGACGCGCGGATCGGTGCCGCTCAGTTGACGCAGTTCGGCGAGGAGGCCCTCGTCATCGCGCAGGTGCACGGACTCGTCGCGGTGGCTGGAGGGGGCGCGGCGGCCGGAGGCGAAGAGGTGAACGGGGGCGGCGTCGCGCTCCTCCATCAGGCGGGCGATCTCGAAGCCGAGGGTGGCGCCGAGGCTGTGGCCGAAGAGAGCGGTCGGCTGTCCGCCCGGCCGGGGGTCGAGGACGTCGACGATCTGGCGGGCGAGTTCGCGGATGGTCTCGACGCACTTTTCCCGGCGGCGGTCCTGCCGGCCCGGGTATTGGACCGCGACGACGTCAAGTCCGGGGGAAAGCGCCCGTGATACCGGGAAGAAGAAAGAAGCCGAGCCGCCGGCGTGCGGCAGGCAGACGAGTCTGGTTCTCCGGCCGGGTGCTTCGTGGAAATTGCGGATCCACAGCCCGAGGTCTACGTCCGGGACAGCCATAGTCGAGATCGGTCCTTTCCGATTTTCCAGCCACTTGATGACGACCGTAGAAGGCGGGACCCGGTACCCCAACCCCTCCGGTCCTCGGTATTCCCCCTAATGTTCGGGATGCCGGTAGGGGTTCGGGACGCCGTTCGGGTGGTCAGGTGAGGGCGGGCTCGGGGAGGCGGGCGCCCTGGCGGAACAGCTCCGCGCGGACGTCGTCCGTGCTGAACGCGGTGCCGTCACGGGCGACGAGTGCGGCGGCGACGCCCGCGGCCTGGCCGGTGGCGAAGGCCGTGCCCATGACGCGCAGGGAACCGCCGGCCATGCGGTCTCCGTCGACGTTGCGGCCGGCGGCGAAGAGGTTGTCGGTGTCGGCGCTCCACAGGGCGCCGAAGGGGATCTCGAAGTACCCGTCGTCGTCGATGAAGAGCCACTCGGAGGGGATGCCGGGGGCGGGGTGGTACTCGATGGGCCAGGCCCCGACTGCGATGGCGTCGTCGAAGCGGGCGCCGCCGAGCACTTCGCCGACGCTGAGCTGGTAGCGGGCGATGATGTGACGGGATTCGCGGGTACCGATCTCAGGCCCGGTGCTGACGATGTACGCGCCCTCGCAGTGCGGGAGGGAGCGGATGACGTCGAGGTAGGCGCGGGCCTGGACACGGGCGCTGGCCTCGGCGCGGCTGACCTCGCCGGAGTCGCGGGCGTCGTAGCCCTCGTCGACGACGTAGGCGATGACGTCCCCGGACAGCGGTAGCCGGGCGACGAGTCCGTTGGCGGAGACCAGCGGGCTGACACCGCGTTCGCGGGCGGCGTGGACGGCGGCGGAGACGCGGGCGCGGGATACGTCGGCGTGCGGCGGGATGCCTCCGAAGCGGACGCCGAGGGAGCCGTTCTGGACCATGCCGTCGTTGCCGTAGCGGACGGCGGAGCCGGCGAAGGCGGCGAGGTCGGCCTCTCCGGTGGCGTCGACGAAGGCGTCGGCGGTGACCTCCGTGATGCCGTGGTGGTCGGCGATGCGGACGGAGGTGATGCGGCGGTCGTCGCGGCGGGCCTCGGCGACGTGACCGTAGAGGCGTACGTCGACGCCCGCTTCGGCGCACAGGGCGTCGAGGACGCGTTTGACGGCCTCGGGATCGAAGACCACGCAGACGCCGTTGAATCGCTGGGGGCCGGTGACGGCGCCTTCGGCGCGCAGCGCCGACAGGACCTCCTCGGCTATGCCGAAGACCACCTGGCGGGGCGGGCTCTCGCGGGTGTAGATCCCGCAGTACGTGAGGACGTTGCGCAGGGTGGCCGCGCCGCCGAGGCACGGTCCGCGCTCCACGAGCAGGGTGCGGGCCCCGGTCCGGGCGGCGGCGACCGCCGCCGCCACGCCGGCGGACCCGCCGCCGGCCACGATCACGTCGTACTTCTCTGCCATGTCCCTGCCCTTTGAGTCGATCGCTGGTTCTTGCACGGATGTGACGGTGGTTCTGGTACGTCCCGGGGTGGAGGTCAGGCGGTCCGCCGTTGGGCGGCCCCGTCCGCGTTCGCGCCGGGGCCCGGTACGGCACGCAGGCCGCCGGGCGGGCTGTCGAGCCAGCCGTTGGCCCCGGTGACCATGCCGATCTGGAAGCGGCTCTTGACGCCGGTGCGGGTGAGCAGGTCCGACATGGTGCGGCGGACGGTCCGGAGGGACACGCCGAGCCGGCGGGCGGCCATCTCGTCGGTGAGTCCTTCGCAGAGCAGTTCCAGCAGGGCGTGTTCCTGGTCGCTGAGCCCGTTCTCGCGGCGCTGGGGCGGGGCGTCGCCGGGCAGTGCCGCGGCCCATTCACGTTCGAACAGGGCGTACAGGGCGGTCACCAGGACCGGCGAGGTCACGAGGTCGGCTTCGCTCGACGTGCCGATTTCGTCGTCGGGGGTCCTCTGCACGACGGCGACGGACCGGTCGACGACGATCATGGGGACGGGCAGGGTCGCGGCGGTGCGGATCTCGGCGCCGGAGTCGGCGAGCCTGCGGCCGTACGCGCTGCGGACCGCGCTGTTGCGGGCGCCGGTGAGATGCAGGGCGCGGATGCGGACGCCGCGGGCCAGGGCACGTTCGGCGGTGCCCTGTTCGCCCTCGCGGACGTGCTGGGGCCCGGGGGCAGCGAGCAGGGCGTACGCGATCTCCCCGGCGGCCTGGCGGCAGAGCCGGTCGAGTCCGAGCCGTATCTCCTCGTGTCCGTGCAGGCGGGTCACTCCCGCGTCGGCGGTCTCGGAGCGGCGCGCCTCGTGGGCCGCCAGCAGCGACATGGCGGCGGCGCGGCTCTCGCGGGCCTCCTGGCTGCGGCGGGCGAGGTCGGCGTCCTGGCGGGCCAGGAGGGCCCCCAGGGCGAGTTCGGGTGCGACGACGGACCAGGTGGCGGGTGTGCCGGGCAGGGCACGGACCAGGGAGAGCTCGGCGAGCCGGGCGAGGGACTCGCGGACGGAGACCTCGTCCCGGCCGAGGCGGGCGGCGAGTTCGGCCGCCGGCTGTCCGCCCTGCTCCAGGAGCGCGCGGTACACGGGCTGCATTCGGGCGTCTATCCCCAAGGTTTCCACCAGAAGATTCCCTTCCAGCCAATTCCCGGCGCCCGGGAAACCGGCCCGAACGGCTTGCGAATTAACGACAGTTATCTCCATCAGATCAGGAGAGGGTGGCCCCTGCCCAAATCTCTGGCCCCCTATAGGGGGGAATCAGGGGTGCCCCCGGACGAGGGGCCCGAAGAAGAATCGATATCGAGACGAGAGGTGTTCCCATGGCACATGTCATCGCTATCTCCGCCGTTACGGCGAAGGACCCCGTCCGACTCGAAGGAGGGCCTGTCGACCTTTCCGGGACCGTCAATCTGGCCGACTGCCACGAGGTGATCTACTCGGACGAGAAGATCAAGATCCGCTACGGCAACGGCTACGAGCACTACACGCCCCTCGACACCACGGTCGAGGCCGGTACCGGGATCGGACCGGGACCCATGACCTTCCGATGGGTCGGACGTACCAAGATCGCCGAGTGACCCACCGCGCACACGAGCGCCTTCGGGCCTGCCCCGCCGTTCCCGGCGGGGCAGGCCCTTCGTCGTTCAGGAGGCGCTGAAGCGCTGGTCGATGAAGGCGAACAGCTCGTCGTCCGACGCCGAGTCCAGCTCCTCACGCATGTCCTGCGGCGTGGACTCCCCGGCGCCCGAGCCGTCCTGTCCCGGACCGGCCGCTTCGTCCCGGGCCTCGCGCCACCGCGACGCCAGGGACTTCAGACGGTCGGCCACCTCGTCCATCGCGTCGCCGTCGGGAGCCAGCTCCCGTACGAGGTCCGGGGTGAGGGCGGCGAACGCCTCCTCCAGCCGGCGCAGTTCCGCGCCGAGGTCGGACCGGCCGGGGACGGCGCCGGTACCGGTGCCCCCTCCCGGGCCTGTGCCCGCGCCGGCCGGGGCGGCCTGAGCGAGGACGTGCGCGGCCAGGGCCTCCGCCGTCGGGTAGTTGAAGATCAGCGTCGGAGGCAGCCGCAGACCGGTGGCGGCGCCGAGCCGGTTCCTGAGGTCGACGGCCGTCAGGGAGTCGAAGCCCAGTTCGCTGAAGGTCTGCTGCGGCTTGATCCGGTATCCGGGTGCGTGCCCGAGTACCGCGGCGACCTCCGTGGTGACGATCTCGAGGACGGCGCCCGCCCGTTCCTCGGGGGCCAGCGCGTCCAGCCGGGTCCGCCGCGACTGCTCCCGCCCGGCGGGACCGGAGTCGCTCGCGGCCCGCCGCGGAGCGGCCCGTACGAGCGACCGCATCAGGTGCGGGACGGCGCCGCTGTCGGCCGCCGTCCGACGCCATTCGGGCAGGTCGAGCAGGACCGGGACGACGGCGGGAGCGCCCGCCGTGACCGCGGTGTCGAAGAGCTCCAGGCCCTCGGTCGCCGACATCGGCACCATGCCGGACCGCTTCATCCGGCGTACGTCGGACTCGCTCATCCTGCCGAACATGCCGCCCTCGGCCCAGGGCCCCCAGGCCAGGGCCACGGCGGGCAGCCCTCGTGCCCTGCGGTGCCGCGCCAGCGCGTCCAGGTAGGAGTTCGCCGCCGCGTAGTTGGCCTGGCCGGGCTGCCCGACCACGCCGGCGATCGAGGAGAACAGGACGAAGAAGGAGAGGTCCAGATCGGCGGTGAACTCGTGCAACCGCCAGGCCGCGTCCACCTTCGGACGGAAGACCTCCGAGACGCGGTCCCCGGTCAGCGAGCCGAACACCCCGTCGTCGAGCACGCCCGCGGTGTGCACGACACCGACGAGCCGGCCCGTGGCGCGGATTCCGCCGAGGAGTGCGGCGAGGGCCTGCCGGTCTGCCACGTCGCATGCCTCGAAGCGGACCGAGGCACCGAGGGCCTCCAGTTCGGCGCCTAGTTCGGCAGCGCCCGGAGCCTGAGCGCCTCGGCGGCTCGCGAGAACGAGGTCCCGCGCGCCCCAGCTCCCCGCGAGGTGCCGGGCCATCAAACCGCCCAGGGTGCCGGATGCGCCGGTCACGAGGACGGTCCCCTCGACGTCCGGACGCCTGGCGGGAGCGTCGGATCCGGTCGGGACCGCCCTGGTCAGACGGGCGGCGTGGAGCCGCGAACCGCGCACGGCGAGCTGCGGCTCGCCGACGGCGGCCAGTTCGGCGAAGCGCCGGACGGCGGCACGGGACGCGGTGGCTGTGTCGGTCTCGGTGTTTTCCGTGCTTACGTCGGAGTCGGCGTGGAGGTCGGCGTGGAGGTCGGTGTCAGGGTCGATGTCGACGAGGACGATACGGCCTGGGTGTTCGGACTGGGCGGAGCGCACGAGACCCCAGACGGCGGCCGCGCCGAGATCCTGCACCGCTCCGTCCCCGGTGGCGACGGCGCCTCGGGTCGCCACGACCACCCGCTCACCCTCGGGACGCTCCTCGGACAGCCACACCTGCAGCCGTTCCAGGGCGCGCGTCACCCGGTGATGTACGTCGGTCACGGCGTCCGCGCCCTCGGTGGCGGCCGGGCCCGGCACCTCGATGACTTCGACCTCGGCGGCCGCGCCGCCGGTCGCCGGCGCCTCGTCCAGCGGGGTCCAGTCGATGCGGTACAGGGCGTTCGCGGCGGCCGAGCCGTGGGCCGGTGCCACCAGTTGCTCCCGGGGCACGGGCCGCAGCGCCAGCGAGCCGACGGAGGCCACGGGCGCCCCCGTGCCATCGGCGAGGACGACCGAGGCACCCGCGCCCTCGGAGGCGGCCGCGGTGATGCGTACACGCAGCCGCTCGGCACCGACCGCGTGCAGCCGTACGTCGCTCCACGCGAAGGGCAGACCGGGTGCGGCGCCCAGACCGAGGGGGTGCAGGGCGGCGTCCATGAGCGCAGGGTGAAGCCCGAAGCCGTCGGCGCCGTTGCGCAGCGGCTCCGGCAGGGCCACCTCGGCGAAAGTCTCGTCACCGCGCCGCCAGACGGCGTGCAGGCCGCGGAAGGACGGCCCGTACTCCAGGCCGAGGCCCGCGAGTTCCTCGTAGACGGCGTCGACCGCGACCTCGGTGGCATCGGCCGGCGGCCAGTCCGAGTCGGCGAGGGACTCGCCGTCCGCCGCCGGGGCGTCCGCGAGGACGCCCGAGCCGTGCAGGACCCAGCTGCCGCCGATGTCGGCGGCGCCACGGGAATGGACACGTACGACGCGCCTGCCGTCCGCCGCCGGTGCGTCCACGGCGATCTGTACGGCGACGGCGCCCTGTTCGGGCAGGACGAGCGGGGCGTGAAGCGTCAGCTCCTCCAGGACGGACGCGCCGACGCGCCCGCCCGCGTGGAGGGCCCACTCGACCAGGGCCGTGCCCGGAACGAGCTGCGTTCCCATGACGACGTGGTCGGAGAGCCAGGGGTGAGAGGTGGCGGAGAGGCGCCCGGTGAAGAGGGCCAGACCGACACCGGCAACTTCGGTCGTCGCGCCGAGCAGCGGGTGTCCGGCCCCGTCGAGACCGAGACCGCTGGGGTCCCCTGAGGAGGCGGCGGACTCCAGCCAGTAGTGCTGGTGGTCGAATGCGTAGGTGGGGAGGTCGACGCGGCGGGCGCCGGTGCTCGCGTAGTACGTCGCCCAGTCGACCTGCCCGCCG
>NZ_JBIAIK010000037.1:0-8154 GCF_042871385.1 Streptomyces sp. NPDC005808
GCGGAGCCGCGGATGACGGCGAGGACCTGGTGGCCGTTGCGGCGCGCGTCGGAGAGCCGCTCGACGAGCAGGACGCCGACGCCCTCGGACCAGCCGGTGCCGTCCGCGTCGTCGGAGAAGGACTTGCAGCGGCCGTCGGTGGCGAGGCCCCGCTGGCGGCTGAACTCCACGAATCCCGTCGGCGTCGCCATCAGGGCGACACCGCCGGCCACGGCCATCGTGCACTCGCCCGAGCGCAGCGACTGGGCCGCGAGGTGCAGGGCGACCAGCGAGGACGAGCAGGCGGTGTCGACGGTGACGGCCGGGCCCTCCAGGCCCAGGACGTACGCGACGCGGCCGGAGAGAACGCTGGTGGCCATGCCGGTGAGCAGGTGGCCCTCGGTGCCGGTGCCCTCCGCGGTGCGGCCGAGGTCGGCGCCGTAGCCGGAGGCCGAGGCGCCGGCGAAGACGCCGATGCGGTGGCCGCGTACGGATCCGGCGTCGATGCCGGCCCGCTCGAAGATCTCCCAGGAGGCTTCGAGCATCAGCCGCTGCTGCGGGTCCATCGCGAGGGCCTCGCGCGGCGAGATCCCGAAGAAGTCGGCGTCGAAGCCGGGGGCGTCGTGCAGGAACCCGCCGTCGCGCACGTACGAGGTGCCGTGCGAGGTGCCGTGCGCCTCGGGGTCCGGGTCGTACAGGGCGTCGAGGTCCCAGCCGCGGTTCGTGGGGAAGGGGGAGATGCCGTCGCCGCCGGACGCGACGAGCCGCCACAGGTCCTCCGGGCCGGTCACGCCGCCCGGGTAGCGGCAGGCCATGCCGACGATGGCGATCGGCTCGTCCTCGTCGCGTGCCGTGGCCGCGGCGGACGGGCCCTCGCCGGAGACCGCGCCGGTCGCCAGGAGTTCGGACTCGATGAAGCGAGCCAGGGCGGCCGGGTTGGGGTGGTCGAAGACCAGGGTGCTGGGCAGCCGTACGCCGGTCTCCTGGTCCAGCCGGTTGCGCAGGTCGACCGCCGTCAGCGAGTCGAAGCCCAGGTCGCGGAACGCCCGGTCGGGGCGGATCTCGTCCACGGTGCCGTGGCCGAGCACCGCGGAGGCCTCGGTGCGTACGAGCTCCATGAGCACGGTGGTGCGATCGGCGGGGGAGAGCCCCGTCAGTCGCTCGCGCAGCCGGGACCGGGTGTCGTCCGCCTCGCCGCCGGACGTGGAGTCCGCGGCGTCCCCGGCGGCCAGGGCGAGGGCCTCGGGAAGGTCGCCGAGCAGCGGCCGGGGGCGGACCGCGGTGAAGGCCGGCAGGAAGCGGTCCCAGTCGACGTCGGCGACGGCGACGTGCGTGTCGTCGTGGTCGAGGGCGTGCTTGAGCGCGCCGACGGCGTGCTCGGGGGCCATGGTGCGGATGCCCCGGCGGGCGAGCCGCTCGCCCTCGCGGCCGTCGGCGAGCCCGCCGCCGCCCCAGGCACCCCAGGAGACCGAGGTGGCGGCGGCGCCGCGCTCCCGGCGCCGCTGGGCGAGCGCGTCGAGATAGGTGTTGCCGGTGGCGTACGCGCCCTGGCCGCGGCTGCCCCAGACGCTGGAGATGGAGGAGAACAGGACGAACGCGTCGAGCTCGGCGTCCTGGTCGCGGAGCAGCTCGTCCAGGTGCGCCGCGCCCGCCGCCTTGGCCCGTATCTCGTCCCCGAACGTGTCGAGGTCGATGTTGCTCAGGGGGGTGTCGCTGGCGATGCCGGCCGTGTGGAAGACGGAGCGCAGGGCCGGGCCGCCGTCCGTACGTACGGTCTCCAGCAGCGCCGCCAGCGCCTCCCGGTCGGCGACGTCGCAGGCGACGACGGTCGCAGGGGCGCCCAACGCCTCCAGTTCGGCGGCGAGTTCGGCCGCGCCGGGGGCCTCGGGGCCGCGCCGGCTGGTCAGGATGATCCGCTCCGCGCCGTTCGCGGCGAGCCAGCGGGCGGTGTGCGCGCCCAGGGCGCCCGTGCCGCCGGTGATCAGAGCCGTGCCGCGCGGGGTGAACGCGGGGCGCCCGGTGGGGGTGGTGCTGCGCGGGTCGTGGGTGAGGCGGCGTGCGAACAGGCCGGAGGACCGCAGGGCGATCTGGTCCTCGGTGCCGTCGGCGAGGGCCGCGCACAGCCGGTCGGCGGCGCGCGCGTCGAGCTCGCCGGGCAGGTCGACGAGACCGCCCCAACGCTCGCCGTGCTCCAGTCCGATGACCCGGCCGAGGCCCCACAGGGGTGCCTGCGCGGGCTGGTGGAGGGACTCGGAGCGGCCGATGGTGACCGCGCCGTGGGTGGCGATCCACAGCGGCGCGTCGAGTCCGGCGTCGCCGAGAGCCTGGGCGAGGAGTACGGTCGCGCGGGTGCCGGCGGGGACGCCGCCGACGGCGAACGCGTCGAAGGGCCGGCCCGCAGACGCGTCGACGGCCTCAGAGCCGCCGGCGCCGTGCGCAGACCCGTCCCCGGACTCATCCGCGGACTCGTCGGAGGCGAGCGCCAGCAGCGAGAGCACGCCCGCCGGCCGGCTCTCCCCCTGCTCGGCCAGCAGCTGCCCGAGCGAAGCGCGGTCCACGTCACGGGTGTCGACGGGGAGGGCGGTGACCGAGGCGCCGCGCTCGCGGAGCGCCTCCGATACGCGGGCGGCGAGCGCCCCGTACGAGGTCCGCGCGGGCGTCAGGACCAGCCAGTGGCCCGTCGGGGAAGTGGTGTTCGTGAGGGCGGTGGGCTTCCAGTCGATGCGGTAGCGCAGCCCGTCGACGATGTCGAGGTCGCGGTTGCGGCGCCGCCACGAGGCCAGCGCGGGCAGTGCGGCGGCCAGCGGATCGACGTCCACGGGACGCATCGCGTCGGCGAGGGCGGTGAGGTCCTCGCGCTCCACGGCCTCCCAGAACCGGGCCTCGTTACGGAAGGTGGCCAGCACCTCGGCCGCGTCCTGCGCCGCGGCGGGGGTCGGCCAGAAGCGCCGGCGCTGGAAGGCGTACGTGGGCAGCTCGACCCGGCGGGCGCCCGTACCCGCGTAGAAGGACGCCCAGTCCACGGCCGTACCCCGCACGTGCAGTGCGGCGAGGGCGGCGGTCAGCGCGTGGGACTCGGGCCGGTCCTTGCGCAGGGCGGCCACGAAGGCGACGGCGTCGGCGTTCTCCGCGCCGGCGGCGCTGTCCTGGCCCATGGCGGTGAGGACACCGCCCGGTCCGAGCTCCAGGAACGCGGTGACGCCCTGGTCGGCCAGGGTCCGCACACCGTCCGCGAAGCGGACGGCCTCTCGGACGTGCCGCACCCAGTAACCGGGGTCGCGGACGTCCTGCGCGCGCAGCATCCGGCCGGTCACGTTGGAGACCACCGACAGCCGCGGCGGGTGGAACGTCAGGCCCTGTGCGACACGGCGGAACTCGTCGAGCACGGGCTCCATGAGCGGCGAGTGGAAGGCGTGGCTGACCTGGAGCCGGCGCGTCTTGCGGCCCCGCTCGCCGAGGACGGCGGCGACAGCGAGCACGGCGTCCTCGGCGCCCGAGAGCACCAGGGAGCGCGGCCCGTTGACCGCGGCGACCGAGACGTCCGCGCGGCCGTCGAGAAGCTCGGCCACCTCCTCCTCAGTGGCCTGCACGGACACCATCGCGCCGCCCGCGGGCAGCGCCTGCATGAGCCGGCCGCGCGCCGCGACCAGCGCGCACGCGTCCTCGAGGGTGAGCACACCCGCCACATGGGCGGCCGTGATCTCGCCGACCGAGTGGCCGAGCAGGTGGTCGGGCGTGACGCCCCAGGAGCTGACCAGGTGGAACAGGGCCACCTCGACCGCGAACAGGCCCGACTGCGTGTAGACGGTGGCGTCGAGCAGCTCCGCCTCGGCGCTGCCCGCCTCCGCGAACACGACCTCGCGCACCGGCCGTTCGACATGCCCCGCCAGGTGACTGTCGAGCTCGGCGCACACCGCGTCGAAGGCCTCGGCGAACACCGGGTACCTCTCGTACAGCTCCCGGCCCATGCCGGGACGCTGCGAACCCTGTCCCGAGAACATCAGGGCGAGCCGGCCCGGCACCGCGAGGCCCCGCACCGTGGCCGGAGTGTTCTCGCCCCGCGCCAGCGCCCGCAGGCCGCCCAGCAGCGCGTCCCGGTCCTCGCCCAGGACGACGGCACGGTGCTCCAGCGCCGACCGTCCGGTGGCAAGCGAGAAGCCCAGATCGAGGACGCCGTCACCGCCGTCCTCCGCGTCGCCGCCCGCGACGACGTGCGCCAGCAGCCGGTCCGCCTGGGCCGCGAGGCCCTGCGCGGACGCCGCGGACACGAGCCACGGGTGCACGGCGACCGAACCCGCCGGACCCTCCACGGCCTCTTGAGCGGGCACCGCCTCCGGCGCCTGCTCGACGATGATGTGCGCGTTGGTGCCGCTCACACCGAACGACGACACGGCGGCCCGGCGCGGCCCGCCGGTCTCCGGCCAGGCCCGCGCCTCGGTGAGCAGTTCCACCTCTCCCGCCGCCCAGTCGACGTGCGGGGTCGGCTCGTCGACGTGCAGCGTGCGCGGCAGCACGCCGTGGCGCATCGCCATGACCATCTTGATGACACCGGCCACACCCGAGGCGGCCTGCGCGTGACCGATGTTGGACTTCATCGAGCCGAGCCACAGCGGCCGGTCCGCGGCGCGCTCCTGCCCGTACGTGTCCACCAGGGCCTGCGCCTCGATCGGGTCGCCGAGGACGGTGCCCGTGCCGTGCGCCTCGACCGCGTCGACCTGCGCCGACGTCAGGTCCGCGTTCGCCAGCGCCTGGCGGATGACCCGCTGCTGTGCCGTACCGTTCGGGGCGGTCAGCCCGTTGGAGGCACCGTCCTGGTTGACGCCCGTACCGCGGACGACGGCCAGCACCTGGTGCCCGTTGCGCACCGCGTCCGAGAGCCGCTCCACGAGCAGCACACCGACACCCTCGGCCCAGCCCGTACCGTCGGCGGCCGCCGCGAAGGACTTGCAGCGCCCGTCGACGGCGAGCCCGCCCTGCTTGCTGAACTCGGCGTACGCCTCGGGCACCGCCATCACGGCGACACCGCCGGCGAGCGCGAGCTCGCACTCACCGGATCGCAGCGCCTGGACGGCCATGTGGAGTGCGACCAGCGACGACGAGCAGGCCGTGTCGACCGTGACCGCCGGGCCTTCGAGGCCCAGCGTGTAGGCGATGCGGCCGGAGACCACGCTGCCCGCCGTACCGGTCAGGAAGTAGCCTTCGACGTCGTCGGACGCGTTCTGCAGCTTGCTCTCGTACCCGGAGACCGCCGCACCGGCGAACACACCGGTACGGGTGCCCCGCAGCGCCGACGGCGCCACCCCGGCCCGCTCGACAGCCTCCCAGGCGGCCTCCAGCAGGAGCCGCTGCTGCGGGTCCATCGCGAGGGCCTCACGGGGCGAGATCCCGAAGAACCCGGCATCGAACTCGGCGGCATCGGGGACGAACCCGCCCTCGTACGCACCCGAGCCCGCAGGACTCGTGGCGTACAGGGCGTCGATGTCCCACCCGCGGTCGGCCGGGAACGGACCCGCGGCGTCGCGGCCCTCGTCCACCAGCCGCCACAGGTCCTCGGGGCTCGCGACACCACCGGGGTACCGGCAGCTCATACCGATGATCGCAATGGGCTCCCGGGCCGCCTCGGTGATCCGGGCGTTCTCCTTCCGCAGCCGCTCGGTCTCCTTGACCGACGCCCGCAGAGCCTCGAGAACTTTGTCCGCCGAAGTAGCCATCATGCACTCCACATTTCGCACGTCATCATGAGCCGTTGTCTCCCAGTGCCAGCTGGATCAGGCTTTCGGCGTCCATGTCGTCAATCGAGTCGTCTGCCGCCACGGCCGGGGCCGGAGCGGGTGCCTCAGCGGGCACCGGGGCCGCGCCCCGGGTCGGATCGGCGGCGCCGGCCGCCGCCGGCAGGTCGAACTTGGTCCGCAGGAACGCGGCGAGCACCACCGGGGTCGGGTGGTCGAAGACCAGCGCGGCGGGCAGCCGTAGCCCCGTCGCCCGGGTGATCCGGTTGCGCAGGTCCACGGCGGTCAGCGAGTCGAAGCCCAGCGTCCGGAACGCCTTGTCGGGCCGTACGTCCGAGGGCCCGGCCAGACCGAGCACCGCCGCCGCGTGGTCCCGGACCAGCTCCAGCAGCGTGTACTCCTGCTCGGGCCCCGGCAGTTCGGCGAGTTCGGCGCGCAGCGCGGCCGCCGCGTCCTGCGCGGTGTCCTCCCCGCTCTCCGCCTCCGCCGGATCGGCGGCCCGCACCGCACCGCGCACCTCCGGCAGATCGCCGATGAGCGCGCTCGGGCGCAGCCCGGTGAACACCGGGGCGAAATCCCGCCAGTCGATGTCGGCGACGACGACCGCCGTCTCCCCGTGCTCCACTGCCTGCCGCATCGCGGAGACCGCGAGCTCCGGTGCCATCGCCGACAGGCCGAGGCCGCTGAGCGCGCCCCCGACACCGGCGCCGTCGGCCAGCCCGTCACCCTCCCACCAGCCCCAGGACACGGAGGTCGCGGACCGGCCCTGGAGCCGACGCCGGTGGGCCAGCGCGTCGAGGGACGCGTTCGCCGCCGCGTACGCCGAGTGCCGGGCGTTGCCCCACACTCCGGAGATCGACGAGAAGAGCACGAAGGCGTCCACGGACCCGCCCAGCGCCTCGTCGAGGTGCAGGGCCCCATTGACCTTGCCGGACAGGACGGTCGCGTACGCGGCCGCATCCGTGTCCTGCACGGCCGCCGTGTCGTCGACGCCCGCGGTGTGGAAGACGCTGCCCACCGGGCGGCCCTCTGCCCGCAGCCGTTCGACCAGCGCCTCCACCTGCTCTCGCTCGGCCACGTCGCACGCCACGACCGTCGCGGTGGCGCCGGCCGCGGTCAGCTCCTCCACCAGCTCCGCAGCGCCCGGGCTGTCCGGGCCGCGACGGCTCGTCAGCACGATGTGCTCGGCACCCTGAGCCGCCAGCCAGCGGGCGACATGCCCGCCGACGGCGCCGGTGCCGCCGGTGACCAGCGCGGAACCACGCGGCTCGAAACGGTGGACGGCCTCGCCCAGCGACGCCCGGCCGATCCGTCGGGCGAAGACGCCCTCGCCGCGCACGGCGAGTTGGTCCTCGGCCCCGTATCCGCCGGACAGTACGGCGCACACCCGCTCCACCACCGATGCGTCACCCCCCTCCGCGGCCGTGCCGGGCAGGTCGACGAGACCTCCCCAACTTCCCGGCGCCTCGAGGGCGATGGCCTGGCCCATGCCCCACAGCTGTGCCTGCACCGGACTGCTCGCCGGATCCGCATGTCCGGCCTGCCCAATCTGGACGCCGCCACTGGTGAGGCACCACAGCGGTGCTCGCACGGCGGTGTTGTCGAGGGCCTGCACGAGGGCGAGCGTGTGGGCGGTCACGGCCGGGAGCTCCGTCCCGAGCGCCGTACCCGCCTGCCCGTCCAGCGCCAGCAGCGACAGGACACCGGTGTACGTGGCCGGGTCGACGTCGCCGAGGGCCGTGAGGGCCTTGGCGATCCCCGCCCGGTCGCTCTGGTGCCCGGTCAGCACCAGCGGCGTCACCTGTGCGCCCCTCCCGGTCAGCTGCCGGAGGAAGTCGGCCGCCGGCCACCCCTCGGCCAGCGCCTCCGGGACGACCAGCAACCAGTGACCGGAGAGGCTGCCCCGGGCACCGGAGGCCACGAGCGGCTTCCAGGTGATCCGGTACCGCCACGAGTCCAGCGTGGCGCGGGCGGTGGCGGCCCGCCGCCATGCGGCCAGCGCGGGCAGCACGGCGCTCAGCGACCCGGACTCGACGCCGTCCAGCTGCTCGGCGAGCGCCTCCGCGTCACCCTGCTCGACGGCCTTCCAGAACTCCGCCTCGGCGGTGGACTGCTCTGCCGGCACAGCACTGTCGGCGGGGACCTCCGGCTCGTCCGCGAGCCAGTAGCGGGTGCGCTGGAAGGCGTAGGTGGGGAGTTCGGTCCGGGTGGCGCCGGTGCCGTGGAAGACGGCCGTCCAGTCGACGGCCACACCATGGCAGTGGGCTTCGGCGAGGGAGGTGAGGAACCGGTCGAGGCCGCCTTCGTCGCGGCGCAGGGTGCCGAGGACGTCGGCGCCGGTGTCTTCGGCGGTGCCCTGGAGGCCGAGGGAGAGGACGGGGTGGGGGCTGACCTCGATGAAGACCGTGTGGCCGTCGGCGAGGGCGGCGCGGGTGGCCTGCTCGAA
>NZ_JBIAIK010000038.1:0-8132 GCF_042871385.1 Streptomyces sp. NPDC005808
CACGGTGCTCGAACGCCGTCCGGGTCACAGCGAGCGAGTAGCCGATGTCCAGCGGCGACAGACCGGCGTTCTCCCGGACCTGTGCCAGCAGTCGCCCGGCCTGGCCCGCCAGGGCCCCTTCGGACTTGGCTGACAGCACCCACGGCACCACCGGCAGCACCGACTCCACGACCGGTACCTCGGCCGGCTCGGACTCCTGCGGCTGCTCCAGGATCACATGCGCGTTCGTACCGGAGATACCGAACGAAGACACACCCGCCCGACGCGGACGATCACCCGCCTCCGGCCACTCCCGCGCCTCCGTCAACAGCTCCACCGCACCCGCCGACCAGTCCACGTGCGTGGACGGCTCATCGACATGCAGCGTGGGCGGCATGACGCCGTGGCGCATCGCCATGACCATTTTGATGATCCCGGCGACACCCGCCGCCGCCTGCGTGTGACCGATGTTCGACTTCAAGGACCCCAGCCACAACGTCCGGTCGACCGGACGGTCCTGACCGTACGTCGACAGCAGCGCCTGCGCCTCGATCGGGTCGCCCAGCTTCGTACCCGTCCCGTGCGCCTCCACCGCGTCCACGTCACCCGCGGCCAGACCCGCGTTGGCCAGCGCCTGGCGGATCACCCGCTGCTGCGAGAGGCCGTTCGGGGCGGTCAGGCCGTTGGACGCACCGTCCTGGTTGATCGCGGAGCCCCGGACGATCGCGAGGACCTGGTGGCCCTTGCGGCGCGCGTCCGAGAGCCGCTCGACGAGGAGCATTCCGACGCCCTCGGACCAGCCCGTGCCGTCCGCGCCCTCCGCGAAGGACTTGCAGCGGCCGTCGGCGGCCAGGCCGCCCTGCCGGCTGAACTCGACGAAGCCGCTGGGCGTGGCCATGACGGTCACACCGCCCGCGAGGGCGAGGTCGCACTCCCCCGCCCGCAGCGCCTGCGCCGCCAGATGCAGCGCGACCAGCGAGGACGAGCAGGCGGTGTCGACCGTGACCGCAGGACCTTCCAGGCCGAGGGCGTAGGACACGCGGCCCGACAGCACGCTGGTGGCCGTTCCGGTCAGCAGCTGCCCGCTGACGCCTTCCTCGCCCTGGGCGAGGGCTCCGGCACCGTAACCCTGGCTGCAACCACCGGCGAAGACGCCTGTCCGGCTGCCGCGTACGGACACGGGGTCGATGCCGGCCCGCTCGAAGACCTCCCAGGAGGTCTCGAGGAGGAGCCGCTGCTGCGGGTCCATCGCGAGGGCCTCGCGCGGCGAGATCCCGAAGAAGTCCGGGTCGAAGTGTCCGGCGTCGTGGAGGAATCCTCCGGCGCGGGCGAACTCGACGTCCGTACCGAGGCCGCCGGAGGGTGCGTTCTCCCAGCCGCGGTCGGTCGGGAAGCCGGTGATGCCGTCGCCGTCGGTACGGACGAGCTCCCACAGCTGGTCTGGGGACCGTACGTCTCCCGGCAGGCGGCAGCTCATAGCGACGATCGCGATCGGGTCGTCGTCGGATCGGCTCTGTGCCGCCTGGGGCGCCTCGGGGGCGGCGCCCTGGTCCAGGATCTGGTCGACGAGGTGGCCGGCCAGGCCGTTGGCAGCCGGGTAGTCGAATACCAGGGTGGCGGGCAGCTGAAGCCCGGTCTCGTGGGCCAGGCGATTGCGCAGCTCGACGGCGGTGAGGGAGTCGAAGCCCAGGTCGCGGAAGGCGGTGGTGACGGGAATGGCGGAAGGGTCGCTGTGGTCCAGGACGGCTGCCGCGTGTGTGCGGACCAGGTCGAGAAGGGCCGCGTGGGCGTCTGCCGGGTCGAGTCCGTGCAGCCGGTCGACGAGTTCCGGGCGGCCGTTCCCCGTCGTACGCGTGCCGGCGTCGCCGGCGGCCGCGTCGGCCGTCTCGTACAGGCGGGCGACGTCGGGGATCCCGCCGAGGAGCGGGCTGAGCCGCATGGCCGTGAACGCGGGTGCGAAGCGGTCCCAGGTGACGTCGGCGACGGCCAGGCTGGTCTCGTCGCCGGCCAGCGCCTGGCCGAGCGCCGTCAGGGCGCTCTCCGGGTCCATGACGGGCAGGCCGCGACGGCCGAGCTGTTCCTCGCCCTCGGCGGTGACCAGTCCGCCACCGGCCCAGGGGCCCCAGGCGAGGGAGGTGGCGGTGAGGCCGCGGCCTCGGCGCTCCTCCGCGAGGGCGTCGAGATAGGCGTTGGCGGCGGCGTAACCGGCCTGCCCGCCACTGCCCCAGACTCCCGCGATGGAAGAGAAGAGGATGAACGCGTCGAGGTCGGACTCGGGGTCGGAGAAGACGGCGTCCAAGTTGGCCGCTCCGGTCACCTTCGCGTGCAGCACATCGGCCAGTTCGGCGGTACCGATCTCGGCGAGCGGCATGATCTGGCCGATGCCGGCGGCGTGGACGACGGTACGGACCGGGGTGCCGTCGGCCTGGAGGCCGGCGACCAGGCGGGTGAGGGCCGCGCGGTCGGTGACGTCGCAGGCCGCGACTGTCACCCGTACGCCCGCGGCGGCGAGCTCGTCGCGCAGTTCGGTGGCGCCGGGTGCGTGGGGTCCGCGGCGGCTGGTCAGTACCAGGTGTTCGGCGCCGTTGGCGGCGGCCCAGCGGGCCACCCGGGCGCCCAGGCCACCGGTACCACCGGTGATCAGGACCGTGCCACGGGCCCGCCAGTCGGCGCGAGCACCGCCGGCCGCGGCGCGTACGACACGGCGGGCGAAGGCACCTGACGCGCGCACGGCGACCTGGTCCTCACCCGACTCTCCGGCCAGAACGGCGGCCGTACGTGTCCACGTCCGCGCATCGAGCGCCTCGGGCAGATCGATGAGTCCACCCCAGCGGCGCGGGAACTCCAACGCCGCCACCCGGCCCAGCCCCCAGACCTGGGTCTGGGCGGGACTCCGCAACGGGTCGGAGGCACCGACCGACACCGCACCCCGGGTCAGGCACCACAGCGGCGCCTCGACCCCCGCCGCGCCCAACTGCCGAACCAGCGTCAACGTCGCCGCAAGCCCCGGAGACACACCCTGATCAAGGGTCGTGTCCTCCAGCCCCAGCAGCGAGACGACACCCGCTGCGTCGTTCCCGTACGAGACATCCGCCCCGGCGGTGAGACGTACGACCTCGGCTCCGGCGGTGGCGAGACCTTCCTCGCACCAGTCGGCGACGTCCGCGGCACCGGCCTCGGGCACGACGAGCAGCCAACGACCGGACAGCCTGCCGGCTGGCGGCTGTACGAGCTTCCAGGCGACGCGATAACGCCACCCATCGACCTCCGAAGCCCGGCGCCGACGGCGCCGCCACGAGGACAGCGCGGGCAGCACCTCGCCCAACGGGGCGTCCGCCGACAGCTCCAACTCACTGGAGAGCGCCGAGAGGTCCGCACGCTCGACGGCATCCCAGAAGTCCGCGTCCACCGGATCGGCGGCCGTGGCCCCGGGGGCCGCCTCGGGCGGCGCCGGCCAGTAACGCTCGTGCTGGAAGGCGTACGTGGGCAGGTCGATGAGGCGCGCGTCGGTCCCTTCGTAGTACGCCGTCCAGTCGACGGCCGTGCCACGGACGTGGAGCTCGGCCAGGGCGGTGACCACGGCATCGCTATCCGGACGGTCCTTGCGCAGGACCGGAACGAACGCCGCGTCTTCGGTGACGCAGGACTGCCCCATCGCGGAGAGGACCCCGCCCGGACCCAGCTCCAGGTACGTGGTGACGCCCTGGGTCTCCAGGTGCCGCATCCCGTCGAGGAAGCGGACGGTCTGGCGGACGTGGTCGACCCAGTAGGCGGCTGTCAGCATCTCTTCGCCCGCGAGTTCACCGGTGAGGTTGGAGACGACCGGGATACGGGGGGTGTGGAAGGTCAGGCCCTCGGCGACCGCCTTGAACTCGGCCAGCATGGGCACCATGCGCGGCGAGTGGAAGGCGTGGCTGACCCGGAGCCGCTTCGTCTTCTCGAAGCGGGCCGCTATGGCGAGAACCACGTCTTCGTCGCCGGAGATGACGACGGAGTCGGGGCCGTTGAGGGCTGCGATGGAGACACCCTCGATGAGGAGGGGAAGGACCTCGGCCTCGGTGGCCTGGACGGCCACCATCGCGCCGCCGGTAGGCAGCGCCTGCATCAGACGACCGCGAGCCGCGACCAGCGCGGCCGCATCCTGAAGCGACCAGACACCCGCCACATGCGCAGCCGCCAACTCACCGATCGAATGCCCGAGCAGGAAGTCCGGCGTCACACCCCAATGCGCGAAGAGACGGAAGAGCGCGACCTCGATCGCGAACAGACCCGCCTGCGTGTAAACAGTCTGGTCGATCAGCTCCGAGCCACCGAAGACGATCTCCCTGACCGACTGGTCCAAGTGCCGGTCCAGCTCCGCGCAGACGGCGTCGAAGGCATCGGCGAACACCGGATACACCTCATACAGCTCACGGCCCATCTCGGCCCGCTGCGAGCCCTGCCCCGAGAACAGGAACGCCGTACGACCACCCCCGACCACACCACGCACCACACCCGGGACCGAGCGGCCCTCCGCGACCGCCCGCAGCAGCGCCTCGCGGTCCTCACCGACCACGACCGCACGGCGGTCCAGGTGGGCTCGGCTCGTTGCGAGGGTGAGGCCCACGTCTGTGAGCGGGAGTTCGGCGTCCTCTCGTATCCGGGCGAGCAGCCGCTCGGCCTGACCGGACAAGGACTGGTCCGACTTCGCCGACAGCACCCACGGCACCACCGGGAGCACCGAGTCCGCGACGGGTACCTCGGCCGACTGGGACTCCTCCTGCGCTTCCTCCAGGATCACGTGCGAGTTCGTACCGGAGATACCAAACGAAGACACACCCGCCCGACGCGGACGATCGCCCGCCTCCGGCCACTCCCGCGCCTCCGTCAACAGCTCCACCGCACCCGCCGACCAGTCCACCTTGGAGGTCGGGCTGTCGACGTGCAGCGTCTGGGGGAGAACGCCGTGCCGCATCGCCAGCACGAGTTTGATGATGCTCGCGACGCCGGCGGCGGCCTGGGTGTGGCCGATGTTGGACTTGATCGAGCCGAGCCACAGCGGCTGCCCCGCTGGACGGTCCTGGCCGTAGGTGGCGAGCAGCGCCTGCGCCTCGATCGGGTCGCCCAGCTTCGTACCCGTACCGTGCGCCTCGACCGCGTCGACGTCGCCGCCCGTCAGGCCGGCGTTGGCGAGGGCTTGACGGATGACGCGCTGCTGGGACGGCCCGTTCGGGGCGGTGAGGCCGTTGGACGCACCGTCCTGGTTGATCGCGGAGCCCCGGACGATCGCGAGGACCGGGTGGCCGTTGCGGCGCGCGTCGGAGAGCCGCTCGACGAGGAGCAGGCCGACGCCCTCGCCCCAGCCTGTGCCGTCGGCGGCGTCCGCGAAAGCCTTCACCCGGCCATCGGCGGCCAGGCCGTTCTGGCGGCTGAACTCGACGAAACCGGCCGGGGTGGACATCACCGTCACACCGCCGGCGAGGGCCAGGTCGCACTCCCCCGCCCGCAGCGCCTGGATCGCCCAGTGCAGGGCGACGAGGGAGGAGGAGCAGGCCGTATCGACGGTGACCGCCGGGCCTTCCAGACCGAAGGCGTAAGAGACGCGGCCGGAGAGGACGCTGGCGAGGTTTCCGGTGACGCCGTGTCCGGCGAGCGCGTCGTCGGCATTCTGGACGATGTCGCCGTAGTCCTGGCCGTTGGTGCCGGCGAAGACGCCGGTCCGACTGCCCCGCAGCGACAGCGGGTCGATCCCGGAGCGCTCGAACACCTCCCACGAGGTCTCCAGGAGCAGCCGCTGCTGCGGGTCCATGGCCAGGGCCTCACGCGGCGAGATCCCGAACAGTGTGGGGTCGAACCGGGCCGCGTCGAGCAGGAATCCGCCCTCGCCGACGTATGAGGTGTGGGGCCTGCGCCGCTCCGGGTCGTACAGGGCGTCGAGGTCCCAGCCGCGGTCGGTGGGGAAGCCGGTGATGCCGTCGGCACCGGCGGCGAGCATCCTCCACAGGTCCTCGGGGGAGCCGACTCCGCCGGGGAAGCGGCAGCTCATGCCGACGATGGCGATCTTCTCGTCGTCGCCGGGGCCGCCGTCGGCCGGGATCCCCGCGGGCCCGGCTTCGGCATCGGAGCCGCCCAGTTCACCGAGGAGGTGGGCCGCGAGGGCATTCGGCGTGGGGTAGTCGAAGACGAGGGTCGTGGGCAGCACCATTCCGGTGGCGGCGCCCAGGTGATTGCGCAGGTCCACGGCGCTCATGGAGTTGAAGCCGAGGTCCTGGAAGCTGCGGTCGCTCGGGATTCTGCCCGCGTCGGTGTGGCCGAGGACGGTCGCGGTCTCGGCCAGTACGAGATCGAGTACGGCGCGGGCCCGCTCGGGCGCGGCGAGGGAGAGCAGACGGGCGGTCTGGGAGGGCTGGGCCGGACCGCCGGGCGCGTGGTCGGCCGTGCCGGTCGCGGACGGGCCGGCGAAGTCCGGAAGGTCGCGGATCAGCGGGCTCGGGCGGCGTGTCGGGGTGTGCGCGACCATGCGCTGCCACTGGATGTCCGCGACGACGACGAACGTCTCGTCCTGCTGCAGCGCCTGCTGCAGCGCGGTCAGGGCGGCTTCGGGTGCCATCGCGCCCGCGCCGATGCGCTCGAAGCGCTCCTCCGCGTCTCCTACCCCGAGGCCGGCGCCGGCCCAGCGGCCCCAGGCGATCGAGGTGGCGGGCAGGCCGGCGGCACGGCGCTGCCGGGCGAACGCGTCGAGGAAGGCGTTGCCCGGGGCGTAATTGCCTTGGCCGGGTGCTCCGACGATGCCGCTGAGGGAGGAGAAGAGCACGAACGCGGACAGGTCGAGGTCGCGGGTGAGCTCGTGCAGGTTGCGCGCGCCGTCGACCTTGGCGCGCAGCGCGTAGGCGAGGCGCTCGGGGGTCAGCGAGTCGATGAGGCCGTCGTCGAGGGCGGCTGCCGCATGCACGACCGCGGTGAGCGGGGTGTCGGCCGGGACGGACGCGAGCAGTTCGGCGAGGGCGGTGCGGTCCTCGACCTCGCAGGCGGCGAGGCGAACGCGGCAGCCGGTGGCTTCCAGTTCGGCGACGAGTGCGCCGGCGCCGGGCGCGTCGGCACCACGGCGGCTGGTGAGGATGAGCTGTTCGGCACCATTGCGGGCCAGCCAGCGTGCGACGTGCCCGCCGAGAGCGCCGGTACCGCCGGTGACCAGGACGGTTCCGCTCGGGGTCCACGGCAGTTCGGCGGCCGCGTCGCCGAACGGGGCGCGGACGAGGCGGCGGGCGTAGGTGCCGGTGGCGCGGATCGCGACGTGGTCCTCGTCCTCGGTGCGGGCGAGGACGCGGCGCAGGGCGGCGCGGCCGCGCTGGTCGAGCTCCTCGGGGAGGTCGACGAGTCCGCCCCAGCTCTGCGGGTACTCCGTGCCGAAGACGCCGCCGAGGCCCCAGGCCATGGCCTGGACGGCGCTGGCGACGGGCTCGGACGACCAGGCCGCGACGGCGCCGCGGGTGGCGGTCCACAGGGGCGCGTCGAGGCCCGTGTCGCCGAGTGCCTGGACCAGGGCGACGGAGGCGGCGAAGCCCGCGGGGACGCCCGGGACTTCGGGGTGATCGCTTTCGTCGAGCGGGAGCAGGGAGAGTACGCGGGCGATACCGGCGGGTTGGGCCGCGAGCAGCTCGCGGAGCTGCCGCGCGATCGCCTCACGCGTGTGTCCGGCCGGCACCCGGAGGATGGTGGCCCGGTCGGCGCCGAGGGCGAGGAGGCAGGCGTCGGCGAGGGAATCGCCTGCCGCGTGGTCCGGTACGACGAGCAGGGAGGCGCCCGGGAGAGCCGGTACGGCGGAGCCGTGGCCGGGGAGCCGCTGCCAGGTGGTGCGATATCGCCAGGAGTCCACGGTGTCCGTCTCGTCCCGGCGTCGCCGCCAGTCGGAGAGGGCCGGGAGCACCTCGCTGAAGGGGGCGTCCGGGCCGACGGCGAGGGCCTGCGCGAGGGCGTCCACGTCGCCTTGGGTGACGGCGTCCCAGAACGCGGTGTCCATGGCGGGGCCGTCGACGGTCGTACGGGCGCGGGAGGAGGCGTTGAGCCAGAAGCGCCGGCGCTGGAAGGCGTAGGTGGGGAGGTCGGTGCGCTGGGCGCCGGTGCTCGCGTAGTACGTCGCCCAGTCGACCTGCCCGCCGCGGACGTGGAGTTCG
>NZ_JBIAIK010000039.1:0-8064 GCF_042871385.1 Streptomyces sp. NPDC005808
CCACCGACGCCCGCAACTACCTCCACAACGCCCTCTCCACCAACAGCCGCACCACCCTCAACCACACCAAAACCCACGCCGAAAACACCCACTGACATGAGAAGGGACCACAGGGACACCGCCGCGGACGCCCTCCTCACCACCGACGTCCTCGTGGTCGGCGCCGGCCCCGCCGGCCTGATGCTCGCCTGTGAGCTCAGAACCGGCGGGGCCGACGTGCTCGTGCTCGACCAGCGCCCCGGCCCGACCACCGAATCCCGGGCCTCCACCCTGCACGCGCGCACCATGGAGATCTTCGACTCCCGCGGGCTGCTGGAAGAACTGACCACCGTGCCCCGCGATCCGAAGGGCCACTTCGGAGGCATCGGCCTCGACCTCACGCTGCCCAGCTCCCACCCGGGCCAGTGGAAGGTCCCGCAAGGGCGGACGGAGGAACTCCTCCAGGGGAGGGCGGTAGCGCTCGGCGCCGTACTGCTCCGGCGCCACCAGCTCGTCGCGCTGAGCGAGGGACCCGACGACGTCACCGCGGAGGCGCTGGGTCCCGGTGGCCCGGTCCGGATCACCGCCCGCCATCTCGTCGGCTGCGACGGTGAGGACAGCACCGTACGGCGCCTGATCGGTGCCGAGTTTCCCGGCCGCGACGCCGAGCGCGAACTGCTGCGCGCGGACGTTTCCGGGATCGACACCCCCGACCGGCGCTTCCAACGGCTGCCCGAGGGCCTCGCCATCTCCGCCACCCGGGACGCGATCACGCGCGTGATGGTGCACGAGTTCGGCCGTCCGGCCCAACAGCGTTCCGGCGCGCCGGAGTTCGCGGAGATCGTGGACGCCTGGCAGCGGGTCACCGGCGAGGACATCAGCCACGGCACACCGCTGTGGGTCAACGCGTTCGGCGACGCCAACCGGCAGCTCGCCCGCTACCTGCACGGCCGGATCCTCTTCGCGGGCGACGCCGCGCACCAGCAGATGCCCAGCGGCGGGCAGGCCCTCAACCTGGGCGTGCAGGACGCGTTCAACCTCGGCTGGAAACTCGCCGCCGAGGTCCGCGGCGACGCACCCGAGGGCCTGCTGGACAGCTACCACACCGAACGCCACGCCGTCGGCGCCGCCGTCCTCGCCAACATCCGGGCCCAGGCCCAACTGCTGCTCGGCGGACCGGAGACCGAGCCGGTACGCGCTGTGCTCGCGGAGCTGATCGCTCTGGACGGCGTACGGGCCCATCTGGCGGGGATGATCAGCGGGCTCGGCATCCGCTACGACGTGGCTGACACCGACGGCGGCCACCCGCTCCTCGGTCGCCGCCTGCCGCCCGCCGCGCTCGAACTCGTCGGCGGCGGCACTACCACCACGGCGGAACTGCTGCGCGGCGGACGCGGGTTGCTCCTGTGTCTCGGCGCGGATCCCGGCCCGGACCGGGGACCGTGGTCGGAGCACCGGGTCGACCTGGTCGGCGCACGCCCCGCGCCCGACGCGCCGCTGCGCGCCGGGGACACGCTCCTGGTCCGGCCGGACGGCCATGTCTGCTGGGCCGCCGGCCCGGACGACACCGGCGCCTCCACCGACTTCGACGGGCTGCGCATCGCGCTCCGCCGGTGGTTCCCCGCGCCCGCCGCCCCCGCCCCGCAGCACACCACCGAAAACGTCGTACCAGTCGCCGCCCGCTGAGGGCGCCGGATACGAGGAAGGCACAGGTATACCCATGGATGCCGACGTCATCGACGCGGACGTCATCATTGTCGGCGCAGGACCGACCGGCCTGATGCTGGCCGGGGAACTGCGGCTCGGCGGGGCGGACGTCATCGTCGCCGAGCGCCTGGAACGACCCACCGGCCAGTCCCGCGGCCTCGGCTTCACCGCCCGCGCCCTGGAGTCCTTCGAACAGCGCGGACTCGTACCCCGCTTCGGCGGACTGGAGATCAGCCCCATGGGGCACTTCGGCGGGGTGCAGTTCGACTACTCCGTACTGGAGGACGCCCACTTCGGGGCGCGCGGCATTCCGCAGTCCAAGACCGAGGCGGTGTTGGAGGAGTGGGCCGGGGAACTGGGCGCCGACATCCGGCGAGGCTGGGAGTTCCAGGGCCTCGCGCAGGACAGCGCGGGAGTCACCGTCACACTGGACACGCCCGAAGGCGAACAGCGGCTGCGGGCGCGCTACTTGGTGGGTACCGACGGCGGACAGAGCCCGGTCCGCAAGGCGGGCGGCTTCTCCTTCCCGGGCACGGACGCGACCCGCGGTATGTACCTGGCCGATGTCGTCGGCTGCGCGATACCGCCGCGGTTCCTCGGTGAGCGGGTGCCGGCAGGCATGGTGATGGCCGCGCCGCTCGCCGCGGGTGTGGACCGCATCATCATCTGCGAGCACGGCGCCCCGCCCACCGACCGCAGCGCGGTACCCGACTTCGCCGAGGTGGCGGCGGCCTGGCAGCGGCTGACCGGCGAGGACATCTCGGGTGGTGGCGCCGACTGGGTCAGCTCGTTCACGGACGCCACCCGGCAGGCGAGTGAGTACCGGCGCGGGCGGGTGCTGCTGGCCGGCGACGCCGCCCACATCCACCTGCCGGCCGCCGGTCAGGGCCTGAGTACCGGCGTCCAGGACGCCGTCAACCTGGGCTGGAAGCTGGCTGCCGTCGTCCGGGGCCGCGCCCCGGAAGACCTGCTCGACACCTATCACAGCGAGCGCCACGCGGCCGGGGCCCGGCTGCTCACCAACACCCTGGCGCAGGGCACGGTCTTCCTCGGCGGCGAGGACTCGGAGCCGCTGCGGGCGATGTTCGCCGAACTCATCGGGCTGGACTCGGTCAAGCGGTTCCTCGCCGGGGTGGTCAGCCACCTCGACGTCCGCTACGACGTCGGTGACGGCGACCACCCGCTGCTCGGCCGCCGACTGCCCCCGCGCGTCCTCACCACGGCGGACGGACCGGTCGGCACCGCCGAACTGCTGCACTCCGCGCGGGGCGTCCTCCTGGACCTGGGAGACGACCCCGCGGTGCGCGAGGCGGCGGCCGGTTGGAAGGACCGGGTGCTCACGGTCACCGCGGTGCCGAAGGAACCGGAGATCTTCGCGGGAGCCACGGCCGTACTGGTGCGCCCCGACGGTTACGTCGCCCTGGCGGGGAAGGACCCGTCGGGACTCGTCCCGGCGCTCAACCGCTGGTTCGGGCCGCCCGCGTGAATTGCCTGACCTGCGGGGCGGCCGCCCCGGGCCTCGGCGACGGCGCCCGGCGGCCGCCCCCGGCCCGACGTCGCAGACCACACAGTCGCTGCGTCATCCGCACTCCACGTCCGTCCGACGTCATTCCCCGCCCGTCGCAGGAGGAGAACATGAGCCCCGTCCAGTCCGCCGGCCCTCGGGGCACCCCGTGAGTGTCACCGCCGCCACCCTCGTTCCGACGGGGATGTCCCCCGGAGTGCGACCGGTCGTCCTGGAAGCGGGCCCCTGCCGCTTGTCCGCCCTCGTATCCCAGCCGCAGGGCGCACCTCGCGCGACCGTCGTCGCCGTGCACGGCGGCGGCATGCGCGCCGGCTACTTCGACGGTCAGGCCCATCCCGATGTGTCCCTTCTCTCGCTCGGCGCACGCCTCGGCTACAACGTCGTCGCGATCGACCGGCCCGGCTACGGCCTGTCCGCCGCGCACCTGCCGAACGGCCAGGGCCTGTCCGGGCAGTCCGCCTCACTGCGGGTCGCGATCACACACCTGGCCGACCGGATCGACACCGGCGCCGGAGTGTTCCTGCTCGCCCACTCGTTCGGCGGCAAACTGGCACTGACTTACGCCGCGGAACACGGCCGGGACGCCACGCCGCCCCGTCTGCTCGGACTGGACGTCTCCGGCTGCGGCCGGGACTACGCCGTCGCCCCCGACGGGCGGAGCGATCCCCACCGGGACGGCCAGTGGAAGCGGAACTGGGGCGCCCTGCGCTTCTACCCGCCCAACACCTTCCGCGATGCCGCGGCCCTCGTCGCCCCCATGCCCGCCCAGGAGGTGGCCGAGGCGGCGCGCTGGCCTCAGAGCTTCACCGCTGCCGCCGCCCGCGTGACGGTACCGGTCCGGCTCACCTTCGCGGAGTACGAGTGGTGGTGGCGGCACGCCGACGAGGACCTCGCGGAGCTCGCCGGTCTGTTCACCGAAGCACCGTTCGTCAACGTCGACCGGCAGCCGGGCGCGGGCCACAACATCAGCCTCGGCTGGACCGCACGTTCCTACCATCTGCGCGCCCTGGCATTCCTCGAGGAGTGCCTGGCCCGTACCGACTCAGGCATCTGACGACGTAGCAGCGCATCGGCGACCCGACCGGGCAGACCACGAAGGCGAGGCATTCCACCCATGATGGACAAGACCCGCCCCCGCCCCCGCGCCCTGCGCTCACTCGCCGTACGGAACTTCCGTCTGTTCGCCGCCGGCCAGGTGGTGTCCGTGGCAGGCACCTGGATGATGGTCGTGTCCCAGGACTGGCTCGTCCTGGACATGACCGGGGAGTCCGCCACCGCCCTCGGCACCCTGACCGCGCTGCAGTTCACCCCGATGCTCCTGCTGACCCTGTACGGCGGCCGGCTCGCGGACCGCTATGACAAGCGGCTGCTGCTCACCCTCGCCAACGCCGTCTCCGCCGTCCTGGCCCTCGCCCTGGCGGTGCTCGTCCTGGCCGACGTGGTGCAGGTGTGGCACCTGTACCTGTTCGCGCTCGCGCTCGGCACGGTCAACGCCGTCGAGGTGCCCGCCCGGATGGCGTTCGTCAGCGAGCTGGTGGGCCCCGAACTGCTGCCCAACGCCTCGGCGTTGAGCGCCGCGTACTTCAACATCGCCCGGGTCGTCGGGCCGGCCGTCGCCGGTCTGCTCATCTCCGCTGTCGAGACCGGACCGGTCATGGCGCTCAACGCGCTCAGCTATCTGGGGACCTTGGTGGGTCTGCGTCTGATGCGGCCGGGGGAATTGATCCGGGCCGGGCGTTCGGAGCGCGCCTCCGGCGTGGTGGACGGACTGCGGTACGTCCGCACCCGGCCCGACCTGATGCTGGTACTGGGTCTGCTCGCCGCCGTCGGCCTGTTCGGGTTCAACTTCCAGCTCACCCTGCCGTTGCTCGCCAGGACCGTCTTCCACGCGGACGCGACGGCGTTCGGGCTGTTCACCACCGTCTTCGCGGCGGGCTCACTGCTCGGCGCGTTCGCGGCGACCGGGCGCAGCTCCAGGCCCGCCGGCCGGACGGTCATGGTCTCCGCGCTGCTGTTCGGCCTGGTGGAGGCTGCGTCCGGGTTCGCACCGGACTACGCCTCGGCGGCCGTGCTGCTCGCCCTGACCGGATTCGTCGCCATCTACTTCACCCAGGCCGCCAACCACCATGTCCAGCTCGGCAGCGACCCGAGGTTCAGGGGCCGGGTGCTGGCCCTCTACACGCTGATCCTCCAGGGGCTCACCCCGCTCGGAGCGCTGCTCGTCGGCTGGCTCGCGGACCGCTACGGCGCCCGCTCCGGGCTGTGGGCCGGAGGCGCCGCCTCGTTCGCGGCGGCGTTCGCGGCCCTGTCCGTGGAGCGGCTGCGAGGGCACCGGCGGCGACGGACGGCCGCGGCCGCCGGTACGGCCGCCGACAGTCTTCCCTCACCCTCCCGGGCCGCGGGCCGGCCATGACCTACCGCGGGACCGTCCCGCCCCGATGACAAGGAACGCCATGACAGACATCGCGCCCACCACGGTGCTCGGGCAGTTTCCGGACCTGTCCGAGCTACGGGCCATGAGCCCGGCCTCCCGCACCGCCGTCCTCGTCCAGTGCCTACGCCTCCACCTCGACCAGATCCTCCATGTGCCCCCCGCCCACCGCACCGGATCCGAACGGCCTCTGCGCAGCCAGGGGTTGGACCGGCTGGACGCCCTGCGCCTGTCCCGCGGACTCCGCCGGGACCTGGGCACCGAGATATCGGCGCAGGCACTCCTCGACGGCAGTGTCGCCGAACTCGCCGCCCTGTTGTCCGCGCGTCTGGCTCCCGGGCCGTCGGGGCCCGCGGGCGCCGCGTGACGGCCGCCACCATCCACGTACTGACGACCATGGACAGGAGCACGTCCCATGCCCCCTGCGGCAACCGACTCACTGACCACGCGGATCACCGAACTCCAGGACCGCAAGGACGAGGCCCGGCACGGCACAGACCCCGCGGCCACCGAACGCCAGCACGGCAAGGGCAAACTGACCGCCCACGAACGCATCGCGCTGCTGCTGGACAAGGGCAGCTTCTCCGAGGTGGAGGCACTGCGCCGGCATCGGGCCACCGGGTTCGGACTGGAGAACAAGAAGCCCTATGGCGACGGTGTCGTCACCGGCTGGGGCACCGTCGAGGGCCGTACGGTCTTCGTCTACGCCCATGACTTCCGCGTCTTCGGCGGTGCGCTGGGCGAGGCCCACGCCGCCAAGATTCACAAGATCATGGACATGGCCATCGCGGCCGGGGCGCCGCTGGTCTCCCTCAATGACGGTGCGGGAGCCCGTATCCAGGAGGGCGTGTCCGCGCTCGCCGGGTACGGCGGCATCTTCCAGCGCAACACCCGCGCCTCCGGTGTCATCCCGCAGATCAGCGTGATGCTCGGCCCCTGCGCGGGCGGCGCGGCCTACAGCCCCGCCCTCACCGACTTCGTGTTCATGGTCCGTGACATCTCCCAGATGTTCATCACCGGCCCGGACGTCGTCAAGGCGGTGACGGGCGAGGAGATCACCCAGAACGGCCTCGGCGGCGCCGACGTACACGCCGAGACGTCCGGCGTCGCGCACTTCGTGCACGACGACGAGGAGAGCTGCCTGGCCGACGTCCGCCATCTCCTTTCGCTGCTGCCCTCCAACAACCGTGAACTGCCGCCCGCCGTCAACACCTCCGACCCCGCCGACCGTCCGGGAGACGCGCTCGCGGACCTGGTCCCCTTCGACGGCAACCGCTCCTACGACATGAGGGCGGTGATCGAGGAGATCGTCGACGACGGCGACTTCATGGAGGTGCACGCGGCCTGGGCGCAGAACATCGTCTGCGGGCTGGCCCGCGTCGACGGCCACACCGTCGGCGTCGTGGCCAACCAGCCCGTGGCGATGGCGGGCGTCCTGGACATCAAGGCGAGCGAGAAGGGCGCGCGCTTCGTGCAGTTCTGCGACGCGTTCAACATCCCCCTGGTCACCCTCGTGGACGTGCCGGGCTTCCTGCCGGGTGTCGACCAGGAGCACGAGGGCATCATCCGGCGCGGTGCCAAACTGCTGTACGCGTACTGCAACGCGACCGTCCCCAGGGTCTCGGTCGTGCTGCGCAAGGCGTACGGCGGCGCTTACATCGTGATGGACTCGCGCTCCATCGGGGCGGACATCGCGCTGGCCTGGCCGACCAACGAGATCGCGGTGATGGGGGCGGAGGGAGCCGCCAACGTGGTCTTCCGCCGCGAGATCGCCGCGGCCGACGACGCGGATGCCATGCGCCAGGAGAAGATCGACCAGTACAAGCGGGAACTCGTCCACCCGTACTACGCCGCCGAGCGCGGCCTTCTCGACGATGTCATCGCCCCCGAGGACACCCGGGCCGTCCTGGCCCGCTCCTTGTCGATGCTGATCGCCAAACACGCCGACCTGCCGCGCCGCAAGCACGGCAACCCGCCACAGTGAGCCCGAAACCAGCCATGGAGAAGCAGACATGACGGACCCACAGATCGAGCAGCTGGTGCGTGTCGTCCAGGGAAGCGTCTCCCCGGAGGAACTCGCGGCACTGACCGTGGTCCTGATGGTGCGAGCCGCGGGGGCGGGTGCCGTCCCGGACGACCTGGCGCGACGTCAGCAGGCCGTCGCGCTCTGGCGCCGGCCGGAGCGCGTCGCCGGATTCGACGGGCCCCGCACCTGGCGGAACGCCGAACGGCCGACCCCGCGCGCCGCCTGAACGGCCGGTGCGTCACGACGGAGGAGGGGCCGGGGAAATCCCCGGCCCCTCCTCCGTCGATTTGTGTCAGTGGGTTCAGTGGGTGTTTTCGGCGTGGGTTTTGGTGTGGTTGAGGGTGGTGCGGCTGTTGGTGGAGAGGGCGTTGTGGAGGTAGTTGCGGGCGTCGGTGG
>NZ_JBIAIK010000040.1:0-4969 GCF_042871385.1 Streptomyces sp. NPDC005808
GCGCAGCACTGCGTACCTGGTCGGAGGCACCGACCGACACCGCACCCCGGGTCAGGCACCACAGCGGCGCCTCGACCCCCGCCGCGCCCAGCCGCTGCATCAACGAGAGGTTCGCGGCCAGGCCGGGGGAGACCCCCCGGCCCAGGGCGGCTTCGTCGATGCCCAGAAGGGACACGACACCCGATGCACCGGTATGGGCGGACAGGTCGGCGGCCCCGGCGGTGAGACGTATGACCTCGGCTCCGGCGGTGGCGAGACCTTCCTCGCACCAGTCGGCGACGTCCGCGGCACCGGCCTCGGGCACGACGAGCAGCCAACGGCCGGACAGCGTGCCGGCCGGCGGCTGTACGAGCTTCCAGGCGACGCGATAACGCCACCCATCGACCTCCGAAGCCCGGCGCCGACGGCGCCGCCACGAGGAGAGAGCGGGGAGGACTTCGCCGAGCGGGGCGTCCGCCGACAGCTCCAACTCACTGGAGAGCGCCGAGAGGTCCGCACGCTCGACGGCATCCCAGAAGTCCGCGTCCACCGGATCGGCGGCCGTGGCCCCGGGGGCCGCCTCGGGCGGCGCCGGCCAGTAACGCTCGTGCTGGAAGGCGTACGTGGGCAGGTCGATGAGGCGCGCGTCGGTCCCTTCGTAGTACGCCGTCCAGTCGACGGCCGTGCCACGGACGTGGAGCTCGGCCAGGGCGGTGACCAAGGCATCGCTCTCCGGACGGTCCTTGCGCAGGACCGGAACGAACGCCGCGCCTTCGGTGACGCAGGACTGCCCCATCGCGGAGAGGACTCCGCCGGGGCCCAGCTCCAGGTAGGTGGTGACGCCCTGGGTCTCCAGGTGCCGCATCCCGTCGAGGAAGCGGACGGCCTGGCGGACGTGGTTGACCCAGTAGTCCGCCGACAGGATGTCCTCGCCCGCGAGGTCGCCGGTGAGGTTGGAGACGATCGGGATACGGGGGGTGTGGAAGGTCAGGCCCTCGGCGATCGCCTTGAACTCGGCCAGCATGGGTTCCATGCGCGGCGAGTGGAAGGCATGACTCACCCGCAGTCGCTTGGTCTTCTCGAAGCGGGAGGCGATGGCGAGAACCGCGTCTTCGTCGCCGGAGATGACGACGGAGTCAGGGCCGTTGAGAGCGGCGATCGACACACCCTCGACCAACAGCGGCAGCACCTCGGCCTCGGTGGCCTGGACGGCCACCATCGCGCCACCCGTCGGCAACGCCTGCATCAGACGACCACGAGCCGCGACCAGCGCGGCCGCATCCTGAAGCGACCAGACACCCGCCACATGCGCAGCCGCCAGCTCGCCGATCGAATGCCCGAGCAGGTAGTCCGGGGTGACACCCCAGTGCGCGAGGAGACGGAAGAGCGCGACCTCGATCGCGAACAGGCCGGCCTGCGTGTAAACAGTCTGGTCGATCAGCTCCGAGCCACCGAAGACGATCTCCCTGACCGACTGGTCCAGATGCCGGTCCAGCTCCGCACACACCGCGTCGAAAGCATCCGCGAACACCGGATACGCCTCGTACAGTTCCCGGCCCATCTCGGCCCGCTGCGCCCCCTGCCCCGAGAACAGGAACGCCGTACGACCACCCCCGACCACACCACGCACCACACCCGGGACCGAGCGGCCCTCCGCGACCGCCCGCAGCAGCGCCTCGCGGTCCTCACCGACCACGACCGCACGGTGGTCGAAGAGACTGCGTGAGGACACCAGCGACCAGCCGATGTCGACCGGCGAGGCACCGCCCACCCGGGCGAGCAGTCGCCCGGCTTGGTCGGCCAGCGCCCGCTCCGACTTGGCCGACAGCACCCACGGCACCATCGGGAGCGCCGAGGCCGCGGCCTCGTTGAGCTCCCGGACGGCGAGGTCCGCGTCGAGGCCGACCGCACGCTCCCGCAGCGCCGCCACGGCGGCGGTCAGCTGCGCGAGGGCCGGGCCGTCCTTGCGGAGCGCCGACACCGTCAGCGCCTCGCTCTCGCCGAGGCAGGCCCTGCCCAGAGCGGTGAGCACACCGTCCGGGCCGAGCTCGACGAACTGCCCGACCTCCAGGTCGCGGAGGGAACGCATTCCGTCGAGGAAGCGGACGGCCTGGCGGACATGCCGCACCCAGTAGTCGGCGGTCAGCAGGTCCTCGTCGGCGAGATGGCCGGTGACGTTAGAGACGATCGGGATACGGGGGGTGTGGAACGTCAGACCGTCGGCGACGGTCCTGAACTCGGCGAGCATGGGTTCCATGCGCTGCGAGTGGAAGGCGTGACTGACCCGCAGCCGCGCCGACCGGCCGAATCGGGCGGCCACCGCCAGGACCGCGTCCTCGTCGCCCGAGACGACCACCGACGACGGGCCGTTGACGGCCGCGATGGAGACACCCTCGGTCAGCAGGGGCAGTACGTCCGCCTCCGGCGCCTTGAGCGCGACCATCGCGCCGCCGGCCGGCAGCGCCTGCATGAGTCGGCCTCGGGCCGCGACGAGCGATGCCGCGTCCTCCAGGGACCAGACGCCGGCGACGTGCGCGGCGGCCAGCTCACCGATGGAGTGGCCGAGCAGGTAGTCGGGCGTGATCCCCCAGTGTTCGACGAGCCGGAAGAGCGCCACCTCGACGGCGAACAGGCCCGCCTGGGTGTAGACAGTCTGGTCGAGCAGCTCGGAGTCGCCGAAGACGATCTCCTTCGCCTGCCGGTCCAGGTGCTTGTCGAGCTCCGCGCACACGGCGTCGAAGGACTCGGCGAACACCGGGAAGCCCTCGTACAGTTCGCGGCCCATGCCGACGCGCTGCGCGCCCTGGCCCGAGAACAGGAACGCGGTCCGGCCGGCGGCCGTCGGAACGGCCGGGGCCGGCAGAGCCAGTCCCTGGTCGTATCCGTCGGGCGACTCCTCGACGATCACGTGCGCGTTCGTCCCGCTGATGCCGAACGAGGAGACGCCGGCCCGGCGCGGCGCGTCGCCCGCCGGCCACGCGACCGGCTCGGTGAGCAGTTCCACGGCGCCCGCCGACCAGTCAACGTGCGTGGACGGCTCGTCGACGTGGAGCGTCTGCGGCAGCACGCCGTGGCGCATGGCCATGACCATTTTGATGATGCCGGCGACGCCCGCGGCGGCCTGGGTGTGGCCGATGTTCGACTTGATCGAGCCGAGGAGCAGCGGCTTGTCCGCAGGTCGCTCCTGGCCGTAGGTGGCGAGCAGCGCCTGGGCCTCGATCGGGTCGCCCAGCTTCGTGCCCGTGCCGTGCGCTTCGACCACGTCGACCTGGTCGGCGGACAGTCCCGCGCTGGCAAGGGCCCGGCGGATCACCCGCTGCTGCGAGGGACCGCTCGGGGCGGTCAGGCCGTTGGACGCGCCGTCCTGGTTGACGGCCGAGCCACGGACCACCGCGAGGACGCGGTGACCGTTGCGCCGGGCGTCGGACAGGCGCTCGAGCAGCAGGACGCCCACGCCCTCGGACCAGGCGGTGCCGTCGGCGGCGTCCGCGAACGCCTTCACCCGGCCGTTCGGGGCCAGGCCCCGCTGCTTGCTGAACTCGATGAAGCTGCCGGGCGTGGCCATGACGGTCGCGCCGCCGGCGAGGGCCAGCGAGCACTCGCCCGAGCGGAGCGCCTGCGCCGCCAGGTGCAATGCGACCAGCGAGGACGAGCAGGCCGTGTCGACGGTAACCGCCGGACCCTCCAGGCCCAGGGTGTACGAGACCCGGCCCGAGACCACGCTGCCCGCGGACCCGGTGGTGAGGAAGCCCTCGACGCCCTCCGGGACCTCGACCAACTGCGCGACGTAGTCGTGGTACATGAGACCCGCGTACACGCCGGTCTGGCTGCCGCGCAGAGTCGCCGGGTGGATGCCCGCGTACTCGACGGCCTCCCAGGACGCCTCGAGGAGCAGCCGCTGCTGCGGGTCCATGGCCAGGGCCTCACGCGGCGAGATCCCGAAGAACACCGGATCGAACTCGGCTGCCGTGTGCAGGAAGCCGCCCTCCGTCGCGTACGACGTACCGGTGCGGTCCTCACCCTGCTCGAAGAGGCGTCCGACGTCCCATCCGCGGTCCGTCGGCAGCGGGGAGATGGCGTCGCCGCCATTGCCCACCAGCTGCCACAGGTCCTCGGGGCCGGCCACCCCGCCGGGGTAGCGGCAGCTCATGCCGATGATGACGACCGGGTCGTCGGTTCCGACGGCCGTCGGAACCGAGGCACCGCTCCGCTGCGCCTCGGCGCCGCCCGTGCTCTCCACCGCGATGTGCACGGCGAGGGCAGCCGGGTTGGGGTAGTCGAAGACGAGTGTCGCGGGCAGGCGGAGGCCGGTGACCTTGCCGAGGCGGTTGCGGAGTTCGACGGCGGTGAGGGAGTCGAAGCCGAGTTCGGTGAAGGCGCGCTCGGCGGGGACGGCGTCCGCGGAGGTGTGGCCGAGGACGGCCGCGACCTCGGTGCGCACGATCCCCAGCACCAGCCGGACCCGCTCCTCGGCACCGACGGCCAGCAGCTGCTGGACGAAGCCGGAGGAGTGGCCGGTGCCCGCCCGGGCCGTGCGCCGGTTCGGCGTACGGACCAGGCCGCGCAGCAGGTACGGGACGACCGGCGCCGAGCGGAACGCCGCGAGGTCCAGGCGGACCGGCACGAGCGTCGCCGCGCCCGAGCGCAGGGCGGTGTCGAAGAGCTCCAGGCCCTCCTCTGGCGAGAGGGGCGTGATCCCGCTCCGGCTCATCCGCTCCGCGTCCGCCGCGTCGAGCCGGCCGGCCATGCCGCTCTCGGCCCAGGGGCCCCAGGCGAGGGAGGTGGCGGGCAGGCCCTGGGCCTGGCGTACCTGGGCGAGTCCGTCGAGGAAGGCGTTGCCGGCCGCGTAGTTCGCCTGCCCCGCGGAGCCGAGGACTCCGGCGGCGGAGGAGAACAGGACGAAGAAGGACAGGTCGAGGCCGGCGGTGAGTTCGTGGAGGTGCCAGGCGGCGTCGACCTTTGGACGCAGTACGGCGTGGAGCCGTTCGGG
>NZ_JBIAIK010000041.1:0-3511 GCF_042871385.1 Streptomyces sp. NPDC005808
CGCCGATGGTACTGCAGGGGGGACCCTGTGGGAGAGTAGGACGCCGCCGAACTATTTTTGGAGAATGCCCCCGTACCGGGAAAACGGTACGGGGGCATTCTGCGTTCAGGGTCGCTTCGTTTTAATGTTGCAGCATGCGCTATGAATTGATCATCTTCGACAACGATGGCGTCCTCGTGGACAGCGAGCCGATTTCCAACGCACTCCTTGCCGCATACCTCACCGAGCTCGGGCATCCCACCTCGTACGAGGAGTCCCTCCACGACTACATGGGCGCCGCCATGCACCGCGTACACGACCTCGTCGAGGAGCGCACGGGGGAGCGGCTGCCCGCGGACTTCGATGATGTCTTCCATGCTCGCGTCTTCGCCGCCTTCGCGCGGGAGTTGGAGCCGGTTCCGGGTGCGGTGCAGGTGCTGGAGAAGCTGGCCGCGGACGGGGTGCCGTACTGCGTGGCGTCGTCCGGGAGCCATGAGCGGATTCGGGTGGGGCATCGGAAGACCGGGCTCGACCGGTGGTTCGACGAGGGGCGTGTCTTCAGTTCGCAGGATGTCGGGCGGGGGAAACCGGCGCCGGATCTGTTTTTGTACGCGGCCGAGCGGATGGGCGTAGCGCCGGAGAAGTGTGCCGTCGTGGAGGACAGCCCGCTGGGGGTGAGGGCGGCCGTCGCGGCAGGGATGGATGTGTACGGGTTCACGGCCATGACGCCCGCCGGTCGGCTTGTGGGGGCCACTCGTCTCTTCTCCTACATGGATCAGCTGGCTGAGCTGCTTGTATGACCGCAGACGGTGGTGGGTTGCCGTCGGGCGTCCCTGTCTTCCAGCAGTGGCGGGTCGGGCCGTACGGAAGAGCTGAGCAGAATTCATCTTCGGTTGGATCTACCCACGGGTAGGCAGGGGCCCTACGCTCGCGGCCATGACAGATGTGCTGCGGCGCGGTAGGGCCTCGCTCGCGTTCAGCTTCTTCGCCCAGGGTGTCGCCTTCGCGTTGCTCGTGACGCGTATCCCCGCGATCCAGGACCGCTACGGGATATCCGACGCGCTGCTGCCCGCCTTCCTCGCCGCCGTGCCGGTGCTGGCCGGGGTCGGGAGTGTGGTCACCGAGAAACTGGTCAAGCGGGTGCCGCCCAGTCGCGTACTGAGGTGGTCCCAGCCCGTCGTACTCCTTGCTCTGCTCGGCGTCGCCTCCGGTGACCATGTGGCCGAGTTGGCGGTGGCGCTCGGCGCCTTCGGGCTTGCGGTCGGTGCGCTCGACGCCTCCATGAACATGCTCGGGGTGAGCCTCCAACGGACGTACGGGCGCAGCATCATGCTCGGGTTCCATGCCGTGTACAGCCTGGGCGGGATCATCGGGGCCTCGCTCGCGTGGGCGGGGGCGCACTGGCATCTGTCGCTGTTCGTGTTGTATCTGCCGGTCGTGGCGGTCCTGCTGCCGGCGGGCTTTGTCGGTAGCCGGTGGTACGTCGATGGGGGCGTCGGAGGCGGAGCGGTTGGAGCCTCGGGCGCGAAGCAGGAGGCCGGCGAGGCCGGTCCTGTCGTCTTCAAGCTGCTGCTACCACTGTGTCTGGTGATGACCTTTGCCTACATCGGGGACTCGACCGTCTCCAACTGGAGCGCGAAGTATCTGCAGGATGTGCTGGGCAGTTCGGAGCAGCTCTCGACCGTTCCGTACAACGTCTACATGGTCACGACGCTGCTGGGGCGGACGGTCGGGGACTTCGGGGTACGGCGGCTGGGGGCCGTGGCGGTCGTGCGGGCGGGGGCGGTGGTCGCGGCGCTGGGGTTCGGTGTAGTGGCAGCGGCGCCGGGCGCCTGGGTGGGGATGGTCGGGTTCACCCTGTTGGGGCTGGGGCTGTGTGTGATTGTGCCGCAGACGTTCGCGGCCGCTGGGCGGCTCTTTCCAGGGGCTTCGGATACGGCCATCGCGCGGCTCAATATCTTCAATTACGTGGGGTTCTTGATCGGTTCGCCCTTGGTCGGGGCGCTGGGGGACGTCTGGAACTACCGGGGCGCCATGCTCGTCCCCATGGTGCTGGTTCTGCTGACCTTGAGGTACGCCCGGTCGTTCGCCGTTGAACCGGACCGATACGGTGAAGGGCATGAGCGGCCGCGCACAGCTGATGTGGGACGAGGCAGTAACGGGCTATGACTTCGGTCCGGACCATCCGATGGATCCGGTCCGGCTGGTGCTGACGAGGAAGCTCGTCGACGCGTTCGGGCTCGATCGCGACGTGGATGTGGTCGCGGCGAAGCCGGCCGGGGATTCGACGTTGCGGCTCGTGCACCGTGAGGACTACGTGGAGGCGGTCAAGGCCGCCTCCGTGGATCCGGAGGCTGCCGACCCCTCGTACGGGCTCGGGACCCTTGACGATCCCGCTTTCGCCGGGATGCACGAGGTGTCCGCGATGATCGCGGGGCAGTCGGTGGGCGCGGCGGAGGCGGTGTGGCGCGGGGACGCGGTGCACGCGGTGAACTTCGCGGGAGGGCTGCACCATGCGATGCCGGGGGGTGCGTCCGGGTTCTGCATCTACAACGACGCGTCGTTGGCTGTCGCGCGGCTGCTGGAGCTGGGGGCCGAGCGGGTCGCCTATATCGATGTGGACGTGCATCACGGGGACGGAGTGCAGGCGGCGTTCTGGGACGATCCGCGGGTTCTGACGATCTCGCTGCACGAGCATCCGCGGACGTTGTTCCCGCAGACGGGGTGGCCGGAGGAGACCGGGGGCGACAGCGCGGAGGGGGCCGCCGTCAACGTCGCGCTGCCTGCCGGGACGGGGGACGCGGGATGGCTGCGGGCGTTCCACTCCGTGGTGCCTGAGCTGATCGCGGACTTTCGGCCGCAGGTGCTGGTCACCCAGCACGGGGCCGACACGCATTTCGAGGATCCGCTCGCTCATCTCGCGGTGTCGCTGGATGCGCAGCGGGCTGTTCAGGTCGCCTGTCACGAGTTGGCGCACGAGTACGCCGAGGGGCGGTGGGTCGCGCTGGGCGGGGGCGGGTACGCGGTGGTGGATGTGGTGCCCCGGTCCTGGACGCACTTGGTTGCCATCGCGGCGGGGCGGGAGATTGCGCCCGAGACGGTGGTTCCCGAGGGGTGGCGGCAGGAAGTGTTCGCTCGTACGCGGCAGTTGGCGCCGGGGCGGATGACTGATGGGCGGTGGCCGGTGTCCTGGGCGGGCTGGGAGTCCGGGTATGACCCGGCCGATCGGCTGGATCAGGCGGTTCTGGCTACTCGGCGGGCGGTGTTTCCGTTGCGGGGGTTGTTGCCGTAGGTGGGGGTGGGGGTGAGGGCCTTGGTTTTTCGCCCCCTCCGCCCCTGCCCGTCCCTTGTTCCGGGGGGGGGGGGGGGGGGGGGCCGCCCCCCCCCCCCCCCCCCCCCCCCCCCCGCCGGCGCCGCGGCCCCCGCCCCCCCCCCCCCCCCCCCCCCCCGCGGCGCCCCCGCGCCCGCCCCCCCCCCCCCCGGCGGGGCCCCCCCCCCCCCGCGGGGGGGGGGGCCCGCCCCCCCCCCCCCC
>NZ_JBIAIK010000042.1:0-3441 GCF_042871385.1 Streptomyces sp. NPDC005808
ACTCTCTCAGGCTTTCCTCCGGGCGTTTCCCTTCGGTCTTGCATTCCCGACTCTATCAGATCCTTTCGGGCCTGATTCCCAGTCGGCGGGATTTGTCTTCGAGGCCGTTTGGCCCTTCCGACGTCTCAAACTTTAGCGGATCCTCCCGGCAGTTCCTAATCGGGCTGCCAGGCCCCAAATCGAATTGAATTCGGGCACGCCGAAATTCAACCCCGTTGGGAGATCATGCTGATGGTTTGGTTGCCGCTCTTGCGGCGGAGGTGCTGTCGCAGAACCGTTACGGCTCCGTGGCAACTCGAAGAACCCTACGCGTACGGCAAGGGGGTGTCAACCTTCGCTGTCAAGATCTTTAATCCAGGTCCGTGAGCCGGCCGCCGGCATCCGGCTGGGCGTGCTCCACGCGGCGGAGTAGGCGGGTCAGCACCTCGCCGAGGACACCGCGTTCCTCGGTGGAGAGGTCCTGGAGCAGGTCCTCCTCGAAGCCGGCCGCGAGGCGCATGACCTCCAGCCACTTCTCGCGGCCCTCGTCGGTGAGCCCCACGATGACGCGCACGCGGTTCGACTCGTCGCGCTCCCGGGTGACCAGCCCCTCCCCGACCATGCGGTCGATGCGGTGGGTCATCGCGGCCGGGGTCAGACCCAGCTGCTTGGCGAGGTCACTCGGGCCCATGCGGTAGGGGGCCCCGGAAACGACCAGCGCCTTGAGGACCTCCCACTCGGCGTTGCTGATGCCGAGTGCCGCGGTCTGGCGTCCGTAGGCGACGTTCATCCGCCGGTTGAGGCGGGAGAGGGCCGAGACGATCTTCTCGACCTGGGGATCGAGGTCCCGGAACTCTCGCTGGTACGCGGCGATCTGCTCGTCGAGTGTCGGCTCGCTGACGTCGGGGGTGTCGCCCATGGGCGAAGTATCGCACGGGCTCACTTGCCGTTGAAGTCCTTCGATGTGTATTGTTTAGATTCTAACTTTAGCTTTGAAGTCTTCAGGTCTGCACCCTTGCACGGTTCTGCGCTCTGAGGACCTCATGACCAGGGCAGGTGAAAAGTGACCAGGGCGATGGGCGCAGCGATGCGCCGGATCCATGCGGGCAACGCGCTCAGCGCGTTCGGGCTCGGCTTTACCGTCCCCTTCCTCTACGTCTACGTGGCGCAGGTGCGGGGTCTCGGTTCCATGACGGCGGGCATCGTGCTCGCTGTCTTCGCCGTGGCCGCTCTGGTCGTACTGCCGTTCGCCGGGCGGGCCATCGTCCGGCGCGGTCCGCTGCCGGTCCTGCTCGTCGCCCTGGTCACTGCCTCCCTCGGGGCGCTGAGTCTCGGGCTCGCGAACAGTGCCACGACCGTGTTGCCGGCGGCGGCCACGCTCGGTGCAGGCCAGGCCGTGATGTCGCCGGCGCTCGCGACGATGATCGTGGACTGCTCCTCGGCGGACACCCGGTCGCGCGCCTTCGCCACGCAGTTCTTCCTGCAGAACCTGGGACTCGGCGTCGGAGGACTCATCGGCGGCCACATCGTCGACACCTCGCGTGCGAGCTCGTTCACGCTGCTGTTCTCGATCGAGGCGGCGATGTTCCTGCTGCTGGTGGTGATCATGTCGACCGTTCGGTTGCCGCGCACGCCGAAGGTCGAGGGTGCGCCGCAGGGCAGGGGCGGCAGCTGGAAGCAGTTGCTCGGCAACCGGGCCATGGTGCAGCTGTCCGTGCTGGGCTTCGTGTTGTTCTTCGCCTGCTACGGACAGTTCGAGTCGGGGCTCTCGGCGTACGGAGTCGAGGCGGCCGGGATCTCCACCTCCGCGCTCGGTACGGCGATGGCGGCCAACACCGCGATGATCGTGGTCGCGCAGTTCGCGGTGCTGAAGTTCGTGGAGCGCCGGAAGCGGTCGCGGGTGATCGCCGCGGTGGGGCTCATCTGGGCGGTCGCATGGCTCGCGGCCGGCTATGCGGGCCTCGGGCACGGCAGCCAGACCATGGCCACCGCCGCGTTCGTCTCGACGTACGCCCTCTTCGGTCTCGGTGAGGCCATGCTGTCGCCGACCGTCGCTCCGCTGGTCGCCGATCTGGCGCCGACAGGCATGGCGGGGCAGTACAACTCGGCCTTCGCCCTGGTGAAGCAGCTCGCGCTGGCGGTCGGCCCGGCTGTGGGCGGTCCTATGGGGGCCTCGCTGCACGGACCGTACATCGTGACGTTCCTGCTGTTCTCGCTGGGCATCACCTGCCTCGCGGTACGGCTGGGCCGGCAGCTCACGCCCGTACAGGATCAGCCGTCGCTCGCGCGGAGCCGGGTGGTCGCGCGGGGCGGGGCTCAGGAGGAGCCCGTGCGGGCCGGGGCCTGACGGACGGACCTACGACGGCCGCCGCCACTTCGAGACGTGGCTGTGGCCGTTTTCGCTTGTAGTCAGCGGATCCCCGTCACCAGGTTGGACGCGAAAGGGAGGGTCGCGCTGCCGTCCGGGGCGGTGCGGTCCTTGAGGTGGTTGTGGACCGCGCGGCCTGCCTGTACGAGGGCTTCGTGGCCGCCGTTGTCGACGATCGCCTGGCCCCAGGGCACCGAGGAGAGCTGGCCTGCGGCGTAGTCGCCGAGGGGTGGGAGAGCGATGCCGAAGGTGACCTCGTGGACGGTGACGTCGTGGAAGCCGGCCTCGCGGAGGGTGGTGCCGAGGCGGTCGGGGGTGCCGGAGAAGGCGGCTTCGTAGCTCGCGGCGACCTCCGGAACCAGATGTGGAGCCACGTACTTCTTGACCGCTTCGTACTGGGCCACGAAGTACGGGATCAGCTTCCTGTCCGCCCAGGCGGTGGCCGCGAATCGTCCTCCGGGGCGGGTGACCCGGGCCGCCTCCGTGAGCGCCGCGCGCAGGTCGGGGAAGAACTGGACTCCCTGCTGGCAGACGACCGCGTCGAAGGTGGCGTCCTGGTAGGGGAGTTCGGCCGCGGGGGCCGAGGTGAACTCGATGTCCGGATACATGCGGGGTGCGCGTGCCTTCGCGACCCTCAGCATGCCTTCGTTGATGTCCGCGCCCGAGACGCGGCCGGCGGGGCCGACCCGGGCGGCTGCGGCGCGGGCCACGAAGCCGGTGCCGCAGGCGAGGTCGAGGACCTTGGCACCCGGGGTCAGGTCCGCTGCGTCGAGGATCGCCGCGACGAAGGGCGCCATGATCGGCGCGGCGTAGTACTCGTATCGCTCAGGCGCGCTGCCGCTGAGCTGAAAACCCGTTTCGTCTGCCATGGGTGAGCTACTAGCACCGGGTGGGGTTGGGGGCTAGGTGGCGCGCAGGGGGTGGGTGCCGGGGGTGGGGTTTTCGCCCCCTCCGCCCCTACCCGTCCCGTACCGGGGGGGGGGGGGGCCCCCCCCCCCCCCCCCCCCCCCCCCCCCCCCCCCGCGCCCCCCGCGCCCCCCCCCCGGGGGGGGGGGGGCCCCCCCGCGCCCCCCCCCCCCACCCCCCCCCCCCCC
>NZ_JBIAIK010000043.1:0-2906 GCF_042871385.1 Streptomyces sp. NPDC005808
CGGCCGTCGGCCTCCGCCGCGCCCACGACGACCTGGAGCGCGACCGCACCGCGCTCGGCGAGCACCAGCGGCGCCTGGATCGTCAGTTCGTCCAGTACCGGGCAGCCCAGCTGCTCACCGGCGTGGAGCGCGAGCTCGACGAAGGCGGTGCCGGGCAGCAGGACGGAACCGAAGATCGCGTGGTCGGCGAGCCACGGGTGCGAGTCCAGCGACAGACTGCCGGTGAAGACGGAGACGTCCTCGCCCGCCACGCCCACCGAACCGGCCAGCAGCGGGTGGTCGGCCGGCACCATGCCTGCCGAGGACAGGCTTGTACGGCCGCCGCCGCCCAGCGCCGACTCCAGCCAGAAGTGCTCGTGGTCGAACGCGTACGTCGGCAGATCCACGGCACGCGCCCCGGTACCGGCGAACACGGCGGCCCAGTCCACGGACCCGCCCGCGGCATGGTCCTCCGCCAGGGCGATCAGCTCGGCGTCCTGCGTCTCCCGGTCGGGGAACACGAAGACCCTGCCCGACGAGGAGCCCTCACCGGCGATCGTCTCCAGCGCGGCCTCGAAGTCGGCGCGCTCGCCCGCCACGATCACGGCCCGGTGCTCGAACCGGGAACGCGTCAGGGCCAGGGAGAATCCGACGTCGACGAGCGACGGACCGGATTCCGACCGCACCTGCGCGAGGAGCCGCTCGGCCTGGCCGGCCAGCGCCCGCTCCGACTTGGCCGACAGCACCCACGGCACCACCGGCAGCACCGACTCCACGACCGGTACCTCGGCCGGCTCGGACTCCTGCGGCTGCTCCAGGATCACGTGCGAGTTCGTACCGGAGATACCGAACGACGACACACCCGCCCGACGCGGACGATCGCCCGCCTCCGGCCACTCCCGCGCCTCCGTCAACAGCTCCACCGCACCCGCCGACCAGTCCACGTGCGTGGACGGCTCATCGACGTGCAGCGTGGGCGGCATGACGCCGTGGCGCATCGCCATGACCATTTTGATGATGCCGGCGACGCCGGCGGCGGCCTGACTGTGGCCGATGTTGGACTTGATCGAGCCGAGGAGCAGCGGACGGTCCTCGGCGCGGTCCTGACCGTACGTGGCGATGAGCGCCTGCGCCTCGATCGGGTCGCCGAGCGTGGTGCCGGTGCCGTGGGCCTCGACGACGTCGATCTCGGCCGCGGAGACGTTCGCGTTGGCGAGGGCCTGGCGGATGACGCGCTGCTGGGACGGTCCGTTGGGGGCGGTGAGGCCGTTGGACGCGCCGTCCTGGTTGACGGCGGAGCCGGCGACGACGGCGAGGACCTGGTGGCCCTTGCGCCGGGCCTCCGAGAGCCGCTCGACGAGCAGGACACCGACGCCCTCGGACCATCCGGTGCCGTCCGCGTCGTCCGAGAACGACTTGCAACGGCCGTCGGAGGCGAGGCCCCGCTGGCGGCTGAACTCGGCGAACGTCGTGGGCGTCGACATGACGGTGACACCGCCCGCGAGAGCCATGTCGCACTCGCCGGTGCGCAGGGCCTGGATCGCCCAGTGCAGCGCGACCAGTGACGAGGAGCAGGCGGTGTCGACGGTGACGGCCGGGCCTTCGAGACCCAACGCGTAGGCCACGCGACCCGAGAGCACGCTTCCGGACGTGCCGAGGCCCAGGAAGGCGTCTACGCCGGCCGGAATCGAATCCGCCCCGGAGCCGTAGTCGTGGTACATGAGACCGGCGAACACGCCGGTCCGGCTGCCCCGGAGCGAGTCCGGGTCGATGCCCGCCTGCTCCAGCGCCTCCCAGGAGGTCTCCAGGAGAAGCCGCTGCTGTGGGTCCATGGCCAGGGCCTCGCGCGGCGAGATCCCGAAGAACGCAGGGTCGAACAGCCCCGCGTCGTACAGGAAGCCGCCCTCCAGCGTGAGCGAACGGCCCTCGGCGTCATCGGCCACGGCAGCCGCGTACAGCCCCTCGACGTCCCAGCCGCGGTCGGTGGGGAAGGCGGCGATGCCGTCGCCGCCGCCGGCGACCAGTCGCCACAGGTCCTCGGGGCCCGCCACTCCGCCGGGGTAGCGGCAGGCCATGCCGACGATCGCGATCGGATCGTCGGCTCCGGCGGTCCCGGTCACGATCGTGCCCGCGCCCTGGGCGCCACTCTCACCGACCAGTTCGCCGGTCAGGAACTCGCTCAGAACGGTGGCCGACGGGTAGTCGAAGACGAGTGTCGCGGGCAGGCGGAGGCCGGTGACCTTGCCGAGGCGGTTGCGGAGTTCGACGGCGGTGAGGGAGTCGAAGCCGAGTTCGGTGAAGGCGCGCTGGGCGGGGACGGCGTCCGCGGAGGCGTGGCCGAGGACGGCCGCGACCTCGGAGAGTACGACGTCCAGTACCAGCTCGAGGCGCTCCGGCGCCAGACGGCCGGCCAGACGGCCGGCCAGACCGGACGCCTCGGCAGCCGCCTGCGCCGCCGCCCGCCGCTGCGGCGCACGGACCAGGCCGCGCAGCAGGTACGGGATCTCCCCGCCCTGCGCCGCGGACTTGCGGACCACGGACAGGTCGAGGCGCACCGGCACCACCGCGGCCGCGTCGGCCGTGATGCCCGCGTCGAAGAGCTCCAGGCCCTCCTGCGTCGAGAGGGGCGGCACACCCGCACGCTTCATGCGCGCGACATCGGCCGCGTCGAGCCGGCCGGCCATGCCGCTCTCGGCCCAGGGGCCCCAGGCGAGGGAGGTGGCGGGCAGGCCCTGGGCCTGGCGTATCTGGGCGAGTCCGTCGAGGAAGGCGTTGCCGGCCGCGTAGTTCGCCTGACCGGCGGAGCCGAGGACTCCGGCGGCGGAGGAGAAGAGGACGAAGAAGGACAGGTCGAGGCCGGCGGTGAGTTCGTGGAGGTGCCAGGCGGCGTCGACCTTTGGACGCAGTACGGCGTGGAGCCGTTCGGG
>NZ_JBIAIK010000044.1:0-2835 GCF_042871385.1 Streptomyces sp. NPDC005808
CTCCTGGGAGGCGCTGGAGCAGGCGGGCATCGACCCGGCAACCGTCCGGGGCAGCCGGACCGGCGTGTTCGCCGGCCTCATGTACCACGACTACGCGATGTCCCCGAACTCCGTGCCCAAGGGCGTGGAGGCGTTCCTGGGGATCGGTAACACCGGCAGCGTCGTGACCGGCCGGATCGCCTACACCCTGGGTCTGGAGGGCCCGGCCGTCACCGTCGACACGGCCTGCTCGTCCTCGCTGGTCGCCCTGCACCTCGCGGCTCAGGCGCTGCGGTCGGGCGAGTGCGAGATGGCGCTGGCCGGTGGCGTGACCGTGATGGCCACGCCCACCGCGTTCCTCGACTTCCAGCGCCAGGGCGGTCTCGCCTCCGACGGCCGTTGCAAGTCGTTCTCGGACGACGCGGACGGCACGGGCTGGTCCGAGGGCGTGGGAGTGCTTCTGGTCGAGCGCCTTTCCGACGCCCGTCGCAAGGGCCACCGGGTCCTGGCGGTCGTTTCGGGATCGGCGATCAACCAGGACGGCGCGTCCAACGGCCTCACCGCCCCCAACGGACCGTCCCAGCAGCGCGTCATCCGCCAGGCCCTCGCCAACGCGAACGTCTCCCCGGACGATGTCGACGTCGTCGAGGCCCACGGCACCGGCACCACGCTCGGCGACCCGATCGAGGCGCAGGCGCTCATCGCCACGTACGGTCAGGACCGCGCGGAGGACCGTCCGCTGTGGCTGGGCTCGCTGAAGTCGAACCTCGGCCACACTCAGGCCGCCGCAGGCGTCGCCGGCATCATCAAGATGGTCATGGCGATGCGGCACGGCGTCATGCCGCAGACCCTGAACGTCGGCCGCCCGTCCACGAAGGTGGACTGGGAATCGGGCGCGGTGGGACTTCTGACCGAGGCCCGGGAGTGGCCGCAGCAGGGCAACCGTCCGCGCCGCGCCGCCGTCTCCTCGTTCGGCGTGAGCGGCACCAACGCGCACGTGATCATCGAGCAGCCGCAGACCGAGCCGCAGCCGGCCGCGGAAGCCGCCACGTCACTCCCGGCGCTCCCCTGGGTGCTCTCGGCCAAGTCGCCGCAGGCGCTGGCCCACCAGGCCGAGCGACTCCTCGCCCGGGTCCGCCAGGACGCCGAGACGTCGACGCTCGATGTCGCCTGGTCGCTGGCCTCGACCCGTGCGCGCTTCGAGCACGGAGCCGCGGTGGTGGCCGGCGACCGGGACGGGTTCCTGCGGGGACTCGAGGTCCTGGCCTCCGGCGGCACGGCCGCGGGTGTGGTGCGTGGTGTGGTCGGGGGTGGTCGTACGGCGTTCCTGTTCTCGGGGCAGGGGGCGCAGCGGGCCGAGATGGGCCGTGAACTGTACGAGTCCTACCCGGTGTTCGCCGATGCCTTCGACGCCGTCTGCGCGGAGCTCGACCGGCATCTGGACCAGCCTGTCAAGGAGATCGTCTTCGGTGGCTCGGAGCTGATCGACCAGACTGTTTACACGCAGGCGGGCCTGTTCGCGATCGAGGTGGCGCTCTTCCGGCTCCTCGCGCACTGGGGTGTGACGCCGGACTTCCTGCTCGGGCATTCGATCGGTGAGCTGGTGGCCGCGCATGTGGCCGGTGTCTGGTCGCTTCAGGACGCGGCCTCGCTGGTCGCGGCTCGCGGCCGTCTGATGCAGGCGTTGCCTACCGGCGGCGCGATGGTGGCCGTCCAGGCCACCGAGGCCGAGGTGCTGCCGCTGTTGGTCGACGGTGTGTCGATCGCGGCTCTCAACGGCCCCGACTCCGTCGTCATCTCCGGCGACGAAGACGCCGTACTCGCCATCGCCTCCCGCTTCGAGAAGACCAAGCGACTGCGGGTGAGCCACGCCTTTCACTCGCCGCGCATGGTGCCCATGCTGGCCGAGTTCAAGGCGGTCGCCGAGGGCCTGACCTTCCATACCCCCCGTATCCCGGTCGTCTCCAACCTCACCGGCGAAGTTGCGGGCGAGGACATCCTGTCGGCGGACTACTGGGTCGACCACGTCCGTCAGGCGGTCCGCTTCCTCGACGGGATGCGGCACCTGGAGACCCAGGGCGTCACCACCTACCTGGAGCTGGGCCCCGGCGGAGTCCTCTCCGCCATGGCCCAGGACTGCCTCACCCAGGACGCGGCCTTCGCCCCCGTCCTCCGCAAGGACCGCCCCGAAACCGAAGCCCTGACCGCCGCCCTCGCCGAACTCCACGCGCACGGCGCCTCCGTCGACTGGACGGCGTACTACGAAGGCACCGGCGCCCAGCGCGTCGACCTCCCCACCTACGCATTCGACCACGAGCACTACTGGCTTCTCTCGGGCGCCGCAGCCGGTGACCCGACGGGCTTCGGTATGAGCGCGGCGGATCACCCGCTCCTCGGTGCCGAGGTGCTGCTCGCCGACGGCGACGGGCTGGTCCTGACGAGCCGTCTGTCGTTGGACTCGCACCCGTGGCTCGCCGACCACGCGGTCTTCGGTTCCGTCCTGCTGCCCGGCACCGCCTTCGTCGAGCTCGCGCTCCACGCCGGCCAGCGCATCGAATGTGGCGTCCTGGACGAACTGACGATCCAGGCGCCGCTGGTGCTCGCCGAGCGCGGTGCGGTCGCGCTCCAGGTCGTCGTGGGCGCGGCGGAGGCCGACGGCCGCCGACCCGTCACCATCCACTCCACCCACACCCACACCCACACCCACACCGACTCTGACTCCGCCGAAGCCGACACCTGGACCCTGCACGCCACAGGCACGGTCTCCGCCGAGCACACCGCCCCCGGCGCCGCCCTCACCGAATGGCCGCCCCCAGGCGCCGAAGCCATCGACACCGACGGCCTCTACGACACCCT
>NZ_JBIAIK010000045.1:0-2605 GCF_042871385.1 Streptomyces sp. NPDC005808
CCGGCCGTATCGACACGGTCCTGCGTCCCAAGGCCGACGCGGCCTGGAACCTCCACGAACTCACCCGCGACCACCACGAACTCGCCGAGTTCGTCCTCTTCTCCGGTGGAGCGGGCACGTTCGGCGGCCCCGGCCAGGGCAACTACGCGGCCGCCAACGTCTACCTCGACGCCCTGGCACAGCACCGGCAGGCCCAGGGCCTGCCCGCGCAGGCGATCGCCTGGGGCATGTGGGAAGAGCGCAGCGGCATGACCGCGCACCTCGGCGACGCCGAGATCGCCCGCATGACCCGCTCGGGTATGCACCCGCTGCCCACCGCCCTCGGTCTGGCCCTGCTCGACGCGGCCGGCACCACCGGCCACGCCCTGCTCGTCGCCGCGCGCCTGGACCTGACCGCCGTACGCCGGCACGGCGAGGCCGAGGGCACGGGCCTGCCGCCGCTGTTCCGGGCGCTGGTACGGGCTCCCGCGCGCCGCTCCCTGGGCGCCGGGCAGGCCGTCGAGGCATCCTCGTTCGCCCAGCAGCTCGCCGCGCTGGCACCCGAGCAGGCCGAGCGCACGCTGCTGGACCTCGTCCGTACGCACGTCGCGGCGGTGCTCGGCCACGCCACCCCGGACTCGGTCGAGACCGGCAGGGCCTTCCGCGAGCTGGGCTTCGACTCCCTCACGGCCGTCGAGATCCGCAACCGGCTCAATTCCGCGACCGGTCTGCGGCTGCCGACCACCCTCGTCTTCGACTACCCCACCCCCGAGGTCCTCGCCGCCCATCTGCGGTCCGAACTGCTCGGCCTCGACGCCGGCGCGACCGCGGCGGGCACGCCGGTCCCCGCGAACGCCGACGCCGACGACCCGATCGCGATCATCGGCATGAGCTGCCGCTTCCCGGGCGGGGTCCGCTCGCCGCAGGACCTGTGGCGGCTCCTCGTCGAAGGCCGCGACGCCATCGGCGGCGTACCCCTGGACCGCGAATGGAACCTGGACGTCTTCCGGCACACGGAGGGCGACAGCCAGGGCACCTCGTACGTGGGCGAGGGCGGATTCCTGCGAGACGCGGGGCAGTTCGACCCGGCCTTCTTCGGGATCTCGCCGCGCGAGGCCCTCGCCATGGACCCGCAGCAGCGACTGCTGCTCGAGACCTCCTGGGAGACCTTCGAGCACGCGGGCATCGACCCGGCCTCCGTGTGCAGGACCCGTACCGGCGTGTACGCGGGTGCCGCGGCCTCCGGATACGGCGGAGCGACCCGCGGCCGCCCGAACGGCTTCGAGGGCCACCTCCTGACGGGCACGGCCGGCAGTGTCGTGTCCGGGCGCATCTCGTACGCCCTGGGGCTGGAAGGCCCCGCCATGACCGTGGACACGGCGTGCTCCTCCTCCCTGGTCGCCGTGCACATGGCGGTCCAGGGGCTGCGCGGCGGCGAGTGCACGATGGCCCTGGCCGGCGGCGTGATGGTGATGGGAACGCCCACGTCGTTCGTGGAGTTCAGCCGCCAGCAGGCGCTGGCCGCGGACGGCCGCTGCAAGGCGTTCGCCGAGGCCGCGGACGGCTTCGCGCTGGCCGAGGGCGTCGGCGTCCTGCTCCTGGAGCGTCTGTCGGACGCCCGCCGCAACGGCCACGAGGTCCTCGCGGTCGTCCGGGGCTCGGCGGTCAACCAGGACGGCGCGTCCAACGGCCTGACCGCACCGAACGGTCCCTCGCAGCAGCGCGTGATCCAGCAGGCGCTCGCCAACGCCCGTCTGACCACGGCCGATGTGGACGCGGTCGAGGCGCACGGCACCGGTACGAGGCTGGGCGACCCGATCGAGGCCCAGGCCCTGCTGGCGACGTACGGCAAGGACCGTGCAGAGGACCGTCCGCTGCTGCTGGGCTCGGTGAAGTCGAACATCGGCCACACGCAGGCCGCCGCCGGTGTCGCCGGCGTGATGAAGATGGTCCTGGCGATGCGCAACGGGGTACTGCCGCAGACCCTGCACGTCGACGCCCCCTCCGGCCACGTCGACTGGTCGGCAGGTGCGGTGGAGCTCCTGACGGACCACGTCCCGTGGCCCGAGACCGGCACCCCGCGCCGGGCGGGTGTGTCCTCGTTCGGCATGAGCGGCACGAACGCCCACCTGATCCTGGAAGAGGCCCCGCGACGCACCGAGTCCGCGCCGCCCGTGCCGTCCCCCGCCGTCCCGTCCTCGGCCGTGGTGCCGTGGGTCCTGTCGGGCAAGTCTGAGTCGGCGCTGCGGGCGCAGGCCGAGAGGCTGCTGGAACACGTACGTGCGAACGCCGGCGTCACCCCGGCCGACATCGGTTACTCCCTGGCGCTGACCCGGGCGCGGTTCGACCACCGCGCGGCCGTCGTCGCGGGAGACCGGGACGAGTTCCTCGCGGCCCTTGAGGCGCTCGCCCAGGGCCGCCCGGCAGGAAACGTCCTCAGCGGCGAGGCCCAGCCCTCGCCCCGTCCGGTGTTCGTGTTCCCGGGTCAGGGTGCGCAGTGGGTGGGGATGGCGGTGGGTCTGCTGGACTCATCGCCGGTCTTCGCCGCCCGTATGGCCGAATGCGGGGCTGCGCTGGAGCCGTTCACCGGTTGGTCGTTGCTCGATGTCGTGCGGGGGGTGGAGGG
>NZ_JBIAIK010000046.1:0-1978 GCF_042871385.1 Streptomyces sp. NPDC005808
AACCTCCGCGAGACCGTCGAGTTCGAGCAGGCCACCCGCGCCGCCCTCGCCGACGGCCACTCCGTCTTCATCGAGGTCAGCCCCCACCCCGTCCTCTCCCTCGGCCTCCAGGGCACCGCCGAGGACGTAGGCGCCGACGCCGCCGTCCTCGGCACCCTGCGCCGCGACGAAGGCGGCCTCGACCGGATGCTCCAGTCCGCCTCCGAGCTGTGGGTGCTGGGCGTCGACGTGGACTGGGCGGGCGTCTTCGAGAACAGCGGCGCCCGAACCGTCGACCTGCCGACCTACGCCTTCCAGCGCGAGCGGTACTGGCCGCGCGCCGCCGAGTTCGCAGGCGATGTCGCCTCCGTGGGCCTGGAGGGCGCGGAGCACCCGCTCCTGGGTGCCGTCGTGAACCTGCCCGGCACGGGCGGCGTGGTGCTCACCGGCCGCCTTGCCGTTCGTACGCACGGCTGGCTCGCTGACCACGTGGTCGACGGGCGGGTCCTGGTGCCCGGGACGGCCTTCGTCGACATCGCGGTCCGCGCCGGGGACCAGGTGGGTCACCCCCTCGTGTCCGAACTCGTCCTGGAATCCCCGCTGGTGCTGCCCGAGAGCGGCGCGGTCGTCGTCCGGGTGGTCGTCGGCGGCGAGGGTGAGGACGGTGTCGGATCCGGCATGCGCCCGCTGATGGTGTACGGGCAGCCCGAGGGCTCGCAGACATGGACCCGCCACGCGGCGGGGGTGCTGGCGACCGGTGGGCCGACGGCCGGCGGGCTGACGGCCGACAGCGGCACGGAGCAGCCGGTGGACGCGTCGTGGGCCGCCGTGTGGCCGCCGCAGGACGCCGAGACCGTCGAGGTGTCCGACTTCTACGCCGAACTGGCGGCGACGGGTTACGGCTACGGCCCGGCCTTCCAGGGGCTGCGGGCGGCGTGGCGGCGCGCGGGCGAGGTGTTCGCGGAGGTCACGCTGGGCGAGGAGCCGGCCGGGCAGGCGGGCCGGTTCGGCCTGCACCCGGCCCTGCTCGACTCCGCCCTGCATGCCGTGAGCGCCGGGGGACTCTTCCCGGACGAGGCAGGACTCCAGCTGCCGTTCGCCTGGGAGGGCGTGGAGCTGCACGCGGCGGGCGCGGCGGCACTGCGGGTGCGCCTGGCGTCGGCGGACGGCCGGTCCCTCTCGGTCGAGGCCGCCGACGGTACGGGTGCCCCGGTCGCCACCGTCCGCTCGCTGAGCTTCCGGCCGGTGAGCGCGAACCAGCTGCGGGCGGCGGAGCACCAGGCCGCGGCGGAGTCGCTCTTCCGTCTGGAGTGGGTCCCGGCCGCGGGTGCCCCGGAGACCGTCCGGGACGAGGACGCCGATCTGGAGGTCCTGACGGTTCCCGGCGCGGCTCACGGCGCGCAGAGCGGTACGGCTGTGATCGCGGGCGTACGTGCGCGGATCGTGGACGTCCTCGAGCGGCTGCAGCAGTGGCTGGACGCGGAACGCGAGACGAACGCCCGCCTGGTTGTGGTGACCCGTGGCGCGGTCGCGGTCGCGGGCGACGAGATCCAGGACCTGGGCGCGGGCTCCGTGTGGGGTCTGATCCGGTCGGCGCAGTCGGAGAACCCGGGCCGGATCGTGCTGGTCGACACCGACACCGACACCGACGCCGACGCCGACGCCGACGCCGAGGTCGCCGTCGATGTCGGTGGTGACAGCGCAGTGAATGGTGCGGTGTTGGCTTTGATGGGTGAGCCGCAGGTGGCGGTGCGTGGGGGGAAGGTGTTCGTTCCGCGGCTGGTGCGGGCTGCGGGTGGTGAGCTGGTGGTTCCGGCGGGTGCCGGGGCTTTGTGGTCGTTGCGGAGCACGGGGAAGGGGACGCTGGAGAATCTGGCGTTGCTGCCTGTGGAGGAGTCGGAGCGGTCGGAGCGGTCGGAGCTTGCTGCGGGGTTCGTGCGTGTCGAGGTGCGTGCGGCGGGGGTGAACTTCCGTGATGTGCTGAACGCGTTGGGGATGT
>NZ_JBIAIK010000047.1:0-1586 GCF_042871385.1 Streptomyces sp. NPDC005808
CGTAGTCGTGGTACATGAGGCCGGCGAACACGCCGGTCCGGCTGCCCCGGACGGTTGCCGGGTCGATGCCCGCCTGCTCCAGCGCCTCCCAGGAGGTCTCCAGGAGGAGGCGCTGCTGCGGGTCCATGGCGAGGGCCTCGCGCGGCGAGATTCCGAAGAACGCAGGGTCGAACTTCCCCGCGTCGTGGAGGAAGCCGCCCTCGAGGGTGAGCTCCTGGTGATCGGGGTCCGTGTCGAGCAGCCGCTCCAGGTCCCAGCCGCGGTCGGTGGGGAAGGGGGTGATGCCGTCGGTGCCGGTGGCGACGAGGTGCCAGAGGTCTTCGGGTGAGGTGATGCCGCCGGGGTAGCGGCAGGCCATGCCGATGATGGCGATGGGTTCGTCGTCGCCTATGGCGGTGGTGGTGGTCGTGTGGGTGGTGCTGGTGGTGTCGCCGACGAGTTCGTGGGTGAGGAAGTCGGCGAGTTGTCCGGCGGAGGGGTAGTCGAAGACGAGGGTGGCGGGCAGCCGCAGGCCGGTAAGGGGGGCGAGGCGGTTGCGGAGTTCGACGGCGGTCAGCGAGTCGAAGCCGAGTTCGGTGAACGCGCGCTGGGCGGGGACCGCGTCCGCGGAGGCGTGGCCGAGGACGGCGGCGACCTCGGTGCGTACGGCGTCCAGGACGAGTTGGGTGCGCTCGTGCGTGCCGGCGGCGAGCAGGCGCTGGACGAAGGCGGAGGACTGTCCGTTCCCGGCTCGGGCGGTGCGGCGGTTGGTGGTACGGATCAGGCCCCGCAGCAGATGCGGAACCACCGGCGCCTTACGCAGCACACCGAGGTCGAGCCGGACCGGCGCGAGCGCCGCCTCGTCCGAGCGCAGGGCCTGGTCGAAGAGTTCCAGCCCCTCCTCCGCCGACAGCGGAGGGATACCGCCGCGCCGCATACGTGCGATGTCGGCCGCTTCGAGACGACCGAGCATTCCGCCCTGGGCCCAGGGGCCCCAGGCGAGTGAGGTGGCCGGCAGGCCCTGGGCCCGGCGGGCGTGGGCGAGGCCGTCGAGGAAGGCGTTGCCGGCCGCGTAGTTGGCCTGCCCCGCGGAGCCGAGGACTCCGGCGGCGGAGGAGAACAGGACGAAGAAGGACAGGTCAAGGCCGGCGGTCAGCTCATGGAGGTGCCAGGCCGCGTCGACCTTCGGACGCAGAACGGCGGTGACCCGCTCCAGGGTGAGGGACTCGAGCACACCGTCGTCGATGACACCGGCGGCGTGAACGACACCCGCCAGACCAGTCGTCTCGGTGACCTGCGAGACGAGTTCGGCCAGAGCGTCGCGGTCGGTGACATCACAGGACGCCCAGCGGACGGACGCACCCAGCTGTTCAAGCTCGGCCACCAGGCCGGTCGACGGACGCCGGGAGACCAGTACGAGATTGCGTACCGCTCGTTCGGTCACCAGGTGCCGGGCCACCAGCGCGCCCAGGGCGCCTGCGGCACCCGTCACCAGCACCGCGCCCTCGGCAGGCTCACCTACCGGCTGCTCCTCGGCCGGGACCGCGACCCGGGCCAGACGGGGCACGAGCACCTCGCCGGCGTGGACCGCGAGCTGCGGCTCGCCC
>NZ_JBIAIK010000048.1:0-1537 GCF_042871385.1 Streptomyces sp. NPDC005808
ACGGGTGAAGTTGCGGGCGAGGACATCCTGTCGGCGGACTACTGGGTCGACCACGTCCGTCAGGCGGTCCGCTTCCTCGACGGGATGCGGCACCTCGAAACCCAGGGCGTCACCACCTACCTGGAGCTGGGCCCCGGCGGAGTCCTCTCCGCGATGGGGCAGTCCTGCGTCACCGAAGACGCGGCGTTCGTCCCGGTCCTGCGCAAGGACCGTCCCGAGGCTCACGCCCTGACCGCCGCCCTCGCCGAACTCCACGCGCACGGCGCCTCCGTCGACTGGACGGCGTACTACGAAGGCACCGGCGCCCAGCGCACCGACCTCCCCACCTACGCCTTCCAGCACGAGCACTACTGGCCGGAGGTACTGCCGGGCCTGAACGGTGACGTCACCGGATTCGGCCTGTACCACGCCGAGCACCCGCTGCTGGGGGCCGAGGTGCTGCTCGCCGACGGCGACGGGATCGTGCTGACAAGCCGGCTGTCCCTCGACTCGCACCCGTGGCTCGCCGACCACGCCGTCTTCGGTTCAGTCCTGCTGCCCGGCACCGCCTTCGTCGAGCTGGCGCTCCACGCGGGCGAGCGCGTCGGCTGCGCGGCGCTGGAGGAGCTCACGCTGCAGGCCCCGCTGATCATCCCCGAGCGCGGCGGCATGGTGCTCCAGGTCATCGTGGGCTCGGCGGACGCGGACGGCCGCCGCCAGATCACCGTCCACTCCAGCCCGGCCAACGGCGCCGAGGACGAGGCGTGGACCCTGCACGCCTCGGGCGTCGTGGCGGCCGAGGCGCTCGTCCCGGGCGCCGGGCTCGCGGAATGGCCCCCGCGCAACGCCGAGTCGGTGCCGGTCGACGGCATGTACGAGTCCATGACCGAGATCGGCTACGGCTACGGCCCCGTCTTCCAGGGCCTGCGAGCCGTGTGGCGGCGCGGCGGAGAGCTGTTCGCCGAGGTCGCCCTGCCGGAGGAGGCCGCCGAGCAGGCGGGCCGCTTCGGGCTGCACCCGGCGCTGCTGGACTCCGCCCTGCACGCCATCGGCGTGGGCGGTGGCCTTGCCGGACTGGACGGCCCGGGGCTGCCGTTCGCCTGGACGGGCGTGAGCCTGTTCGCCGTCGGCTCCCCGGTCCTGCGTGCCCGGATCACCGCCACCGACGGTACGGTCTCCCTCGACCTGGCCGATGGCACCGGTGCGCCAGTGGGGCGGATCGGATCCCTCGTCCTGCGCCCGGTCACCGCCCAGCAGCTGGACGGAGCCGCGCGCAACGAGAGCTCCGACTCCCTGTTCCGACTGGAGTGGACCCCGGTCCCGGTCGGCGACGCGCAGGCTCCACAGAGCGCTCCGGAGTACGACGTCCTGTCGGCGCCGGCCACCGAGGCGGGCACCGACGTCGTTCACGGCGTGCACACGGCCGTCGTCGAGGTGCTGGCGCAGGTCCAGGAGTGGCTCGCGGCCGAGCGGGACGCGAGTGCCCGCCTGGTGGTGGTGACGCGTGGTGCGGTGGGGGAGGTCGTGGATCTTGGTGCGGCCGCGGTGTGGGGTCTGG
>NZ_JBIAIK010000049.1:0-1439 GCF_042871385.1 Streptomyces sp. NPDC005808
TCCGCTTCCTCGACGGGATGCGGCACCTGGAGACCCAGGGCGTCACCACCTACCTGGAGCTGGGCCCCGGCGGAGTCCTCTCCGCGATGGGGCAGGACTGCGTCACCGAAGACGCGGCGTTCGTTCCCGTCCTGCGCAAGGACCGCCCCGAAACCGAAGCCCTGACCGCCGCCCTCGCCGAACTCCACGCGCACGGCGCCTCCGTCGACTGGACGGCGTACTACGAAGGGACCGACGCGCGCCGCGTCGACCTACCCACCTACGCATTCGACCACGAGCACTACTGGCCCACGAACTTCAACCGCACCGGTGATGTGACCAGCGTCGGCCTGAGCACCTCCGAGCACCCGCTGCTCGTGGGTTCGGTGGCCCTCGCCGGCGAGGACGTCTCCCTCTTCACCGGCCGCCTGTCGCTGGATTCACACCCGTGGCTCGCCGACCACGCCGTCCTGGGTTCGGTACTGCTGCCCGGCACCGCGTTCGTCGAGTTGGCGCTCCACGCCGGTGAGCGCGTCGGCTGCGGAGTCCTTGAGGAGCTGACCCTCCAGGCCCCGCTGGTGCTCGCCGAGCGCGGCGCCCGCATCCTGCAGATCGTCGTCGGCGCCGCGGAGGCGGACGGTCGTCGTACGGTCACCGTCCACTCGACCTCCGCCGCCGACCAGGACGCAGCCTGGGTCCTGCACGCCTCCGGTGTCGTCGCCGAAGGTGACGCGCAGGCCGGGCAGTCCGCCGCCGGACTGGTCGAATGGCCGCCGCGCGAGGCGGAAGCCGTCTCCGTGGAGGGCATGTACGCGTTCCTAGGCGAGCTCGGTTACGGCTACGGTCCGGCGTTCCAGGGGCTGCGGACGGTGTGGCGCCGTGAGGGTGAGCTGTTCGCCGAGGTCGAGCTGGCCGGCGAGGCGGCCGAGCAGGCGGGCCGGTTCGGTCTCCACCCGGCCCTGCTGGACTCCGCCCTGCACGCCATCGGCCTGAGTGGCGGTCTGTCCGGCATGGAGGGCCCGGGTCTGCCGTTCGCCTGGACCGGCGTCGAACTGTTCGCGGTCGGCTCGCCGGTGCTGCGGGTACGGATGACCGTGGGCGACGGCGGCAAGGTCTCGCTGGACCTCGCCGACGGCACGGGCGCCCCGGTGGGCCGCGTCGGCTCGCTGGTGCTGCGGCCGGTGGCCGCGCAGCAGCTGGACGGCGCCGCGCCCGGCGAAGGCGCCGACTCGCTCTTCCGCCTCGAATGGACTCCGACCGCTGCCCCGGCCCAGCTGCCGGACGGCGCCCCCGAGCCGGCCGTCCTCGTCCTGGACGGCGCCGGTTCGAGTGTCCACGAGCACGTCAGCCACGCGCTGGCCCAATTGCAGCAGTGGCTGGACGCGGAACGCGAGACGAACGCCCGCCTGGTTGTGGTGACCCGTGGCGCGGTCGCGGTCGCGGGCGACGAGATCCAGGAC
>NZ_JBIAIK010000050.1:0-1414 GCF_042871385.1 Streptomyces sp. NPDC005808
CTGAGACCTGATGCCGAGCCGATTGTGGTGAAGTGGATGATCCTATGCTGTCGAGAAAAGCCTCTAGCGAGTTTTATGGCGGCCCGTACCCTAAACCGACTCAGGTGGTCAGGTAGAGAATACCGAGGCGTTCGGGTGAACTATGGTTAAGGAACTCGGCAAAATGCCCCCGTAACTTCGGGAGAAGGGGGGCCATCACTGGTGATCGGATTTACTCCGTGAGCTGGGGGTGGCCGCAGAGACCAGCGAGAAGCGACTGTTTACTAAAAACACAGGTCCGTGCGAAGCCGTAAGGCGATGTATACGGACTGACGCCTGCCCGGTGCTGGAACGTTAAGGGGACCGGTTAGTCACTCTTCGGGGTGGCGAGGCTGAGAACTTAAGCGCCAGTAAACGGCGGTGGTAACTATAACCATCCTAAGGTAGCGAAATTCCTTGTCGGGTAAGTTCCGACCTGCACGAATGGCGTAACGACTTCTCGACTGTCTCAACCATAGGCCCGGTGAAATTGCACTACGAGTAAAGATGCTCGTTTCGCGCAGCAGGACGGAAAGACCCCGGGACCTTTACTATAGTTTGATATTGGTGTTCGGTTCGGCTTGTGTAGGATAGCTGGGAGACTGTGAAGTGCGGGCGCCAGCCCGTGTGGAGTCGTCGTTGAAATACCAGTCTGGTCGTGCTGGATGTCTAACCTGGGTCCGTGATCCGGATCAGGGACAGTGTCTGATGGGTAGTTTAACTGGGGCGGTTGCCTCCTAAAGAGTAACGGAGGCGCCCAAAGGTTCCCTCAGCCTGGTTGGTAATCAGGTGTTGAGTGTAAGTGCACAAGGGAGCTTGACTGTGAGACCGACGGGTCGAGCAGGGACGAAAGTCGGGACTAGTGATCCGGCGGTGGCTTGTGGAAGCGCCGTCGCTCAACGGATAAAAGGTACCCCGGGGATAACAGGCTGATCTTCCCCAAGAGTCCATATCGACGGGATGGTTTGGCACCTCGATGTCGGCTCGTCGCATCCTGGGGCTGGAGTCGGTCCCAAGGGTTGGGCTGTTCGCCCATTAAAGCGGTACGCGAGCTGGGTTTAGAACGTCGTGAGACAGTTCGGTCCCTATCCGCTGCGCGCGCAGGAATATTGAGAAGGGCTGTCCCTAGTACGAGAGGACCGGGACGGACGAACCTCTGGTGTGCCAGTTGTCCTGCCAAGGGCATGGCTGGTTGGCTACGTTCGGGAGGGATAACCGCTGAAAGCATCTAAGCGGGAAGCCTGCTTCGAGATGAGTATTCCCACCCCCTTTGAGGGGTTAAGGCTCCCAGTAGACGACTGGGTTGATAGGCCGGATCTGGAAGCACCGCAAGGTGTGGAGGTGACCGGTACTAATAGGCCGAGGGCTTGTCCTCAGTTGCTCGCGTCCACTGTGT
>NZ_JBIAIK010000051.1:0-1312 GCF_042871385.1 Streptomyces sp. NPDC005808
GTCGGAGCGGTCGGAGCTTGCTGCGGGGTTCGTGCGTGTCGAGGTGCGTGCGGCGGGGGTGAACTTCCGTGATGTGCTGAACGCGTTGGGGATGTATCCGGGTCCTGAGGTGCCGATGGGTGCCGAGGGTGCGGGTGTGGTGGTGGAGGTCGGTCCGGGTGTGACGGATCTGGCTCCGGGTGACCGGGTGATGGGTCTGTTCTCGGGTTCGTTCGGGCCCAGTGCGGTCACCGAGCGCCGAATGCTCGCCCCGATCCCCGACGACTGGTCATATGCCCAGGCCGCCGCCGTTCCGGCGGTGTACCTCACCGCCTACTACGGTCTCGTCGAACTGGCCGACGTGCAGCCGGGTGAGTCGGTGCTGGTGCACGCGGCGGCCGGTGGTGTGGGTACGGCGGCGGTTCAGCTGGCCCGGCACCTGGGTGCGCAGGTGTACGGCACGGCGAGCCAGGCCAAGTGGCCGGTTCTCGCCGGGCTCGGTATCCCCGCCGAGCGGACCGCCTCCTCCCGCACCCTCGACTTCGCGGAAGTATTCGCCGCCGAGACCGGCGGCCGCGGCGTGGACGTCGTGCTGAACTCGCTGGCCGGGGAGTTCGTGGACGCCTCCCTCGGCCTGCTGGCGCGCGGTGGGCGATTCCTGGAGATGGGCAAGACCGACATCCGGGATGCCGCCGAGGTGGCGCAGCGCCACGAGGGCGTGGAATACAGGGCGTTCGAACTCCTCGACGCGGGCCTGGACCGGATCCAGGAGATGCTGCTGGAGCTCCTGGACCTGTTCCGCCAGGGCGCGCTGGCCCTGCCGCCGACCCGGGCGTGGGACATCCGCCAGGCCCCCGAGGCCCTGCGGTACGTAAGCCAGGCCCGGCACGTGGGCAAGGTCGTGCTGACCATGCCGCGTACGGCCGACCCGGCGGGCACGTACCTCGTCACCGGGGCCACCGGCACCCTGGGCGCACTCGTCGCCCGCCACCTCGTCACCGAACGCGCGGTGCGCAGCCTGCTGCTCCTCAGCCGCAGCGGCACCGCCGCCCCCGGCGCCGGCGAACTCATCGCCGACCTGGAGGCCGCCGGCGCCCGTGTCACCCTCCTCGCCTGCGACGCCGCCGACCGCGACGCCCTCGCCGCCGCCCTGGCCACGATCCCCGCCGAACACCCCCTCACCGGCATCGTCCACACCGCCGGCGTCCTCGACGACGGAGTGATCTCCGAACTCGACGCCGGCCGTATCGACACGGTCCTGCGTCCCAAGGCCGACGCGGCCTGGAACCTCCACGAACTCACCCGCGACCACCACGAACTCGCCGAGTTCGTC